>USBB01000004.1 GCA_900552795.1 uncultured Eubacterium sp. | reverse complement strand
GTGTAATATTCTTTTATATTAATTATATGTTGCATTTATGGTAAAATTCAACGTAATCTTTTGCAGAAGAAAACAAATGTAAGAAATGGAGATTTAGACTTTATGGCAGAATCGAAATCATATGCAGAACAACAAAATATCAAATATACAAAAAAGCTGAATGAGTTATTGAAAATATTGCCGCCATTTTGTGTTGATTATTTTAACAGTCTTGAATATACAAAACAGCCAAGAACTAAAGTTGCGTATGCTATGGATATAAAGTGCTTTTTTGAATTTTTAATAAGTGAAATTTCACAGTATAAATCATATAAAATTAAAGATTTTACACTGCACGATATAGAAATATTAAAAGGTCAGGATATTTCAGATTTTTTACGATATGTGAAGCTGTATGATAAAGATGGTACGCAGGTTACCAATTCGGAACGCGCTGCAAAAAGAAAATTATGCGCTTTAAGAAAATTTTACTCCTACTACTACCGTTATGAGATGATTAATTCTAATCCGACACTTAAGGTTGATATGCCTAAAATACATGATAAAACTATAGTTAGAATGGAAGTAAATGAGGTAGCTGAATTTCTTGACAATGTTGAATCAGGTAATAAACTTACAATAAATCAGTTAAAGAGACATAATAAGTTAAAAACGCGTGATTTAGCACTTTTAACACTTATGCTTGGCACAGGTATACGAGTTTCAGAATGTGTAGGTCTTGATATAAACGATGTAGATTTTGATAATGACAGAATAAAGGTAGTAAGAAAAGGCGGCTCTGAAAGTTTTGTGTATTTTAGTGACGAGGTTCATAATGCTTTAGCAGATTATTTTGAAGAAAGGAAAAATTTGAATCCTGAACAAGGACATGAAAATGCATTATTTATATCTTCTAAGAATAAAAGGCTGTGTGTCCGTTCGGTAGAATTGCTTGTAAAGAAATATGCAGCTACTGTTACTACTGTAAAACATATAACACCACACAAGCTAAGAAGTACATATGGTACTAATTTATATCAAGCGAGCAAAGATATTTATCTTGTGGCTGATGTTTTAGGTCATAAGGATGTCAATACAACAAGGCGGCATTATGCTGAAATTGTTGATGAGAATAAACGTAAGGCAAGAAATATAGTTCATCTTAGAACAGATGATTGATAGGAAAACCAGCGCCTTTAATTAAGACGCTGGTTGCTAACTTGAAAATTTCTAAAATATTTAATTTCTAAATCTTCTAATTATTTTTAACTGTTTCAAATTTTTCTATAACACTTTTTTCCGGTGCTTTTGTAAGAAGACTAACGATAATGTTTATAAGTATTGCAAATATAAAAGCAGGGAGAAGCTCATATATCGCAAATATTCCACCTAAATCGGCAATAATGTATTTCCATAAAAATATTGTTGTTCCACCAACAAGCATACCTGCTACTGCTCCATATTTATTAGCTCGCTTCCAAAACAAAGAAAGTAAAACAACAGGACCAAAGGTAGCTCCAAATCCTGCCCAAGCAAATGATACTATATCAAATACTGAACTGTTAGGATTTGATGCAAGTACAACACCGATTATAGAAATGATTATAACAGTAACTCGTGCAACTATGAGTGATGCTTTTTCTGAAAGTTTAAGTCCAAAACATTCCTTGAACAGATTCTGTGAAACACTTGAAGCTGCCGCAAGCAACTGTGAATCAGCGGTTGACATTGTTGCGGCGAGTATACCTGCAAGAATAATACCTGCTAAAATTGCTGCCAATGCACCATGTGAGCTTAATAAGTGAGCAACCTTTATAAATACCGTTTCTGAATTAGAACCTGTAAGCATTTCAAGGGCTCCGGCTTTAGACATACCATAGCCGACAATACCTATAAATACAGCTACTGTTAAAGAGATAATAACCCATATACTTGCAACCCGTCTTGAAAGCTTAAGTTTATTTTCATCTTCAATAGCCATAAATCTTAAAAGAATATGAGGCATACCGAAATATCCGAGTCCCCATGCAAGCATTGAACAAATTTGAAGTATTGTATAAGGTTCAGAAGTATTTAATTCACTGTTATATGTATTGAATAAGCTAAGATATCCCGGAAGCTGTGAAGCATTATCCATAACAGCATCAAAACCGCCAGCTACATTGATACCAAAAACTATTACAACAAACAATGCTATTGTCATAACAATACTTTGTATAAGGTCTGTTATACTTGCAGCGAGAAATCCGCCAAGTGCACAATAGGCTACAATTACAGCCGCACTTATCGCCATTGCAGTAAAATAATCAATATTAAATAAGCTGGAAAAAAGTTTACCGCAAGCTGCAAATCCTGAAGCTGTGTATGGAATGAAGAATATAACAATCATAGCAGCTGATATAAGGGTTATGGCTTTACAGCCGCCAAATCTTTTTGAAAAAAATTCAGGAAGTGTAACTGCATCATATGCATGAGAATACATACGAATTCGTTTTGCAACTATAAGCCAGTTAACATATGTACCAATAGCAAGACCTATGGCAGTCCATGCGGCACTGGCAACACCTGTTAAATAGGCAAGTCCCGGAAGTCCCATAAGCAGCCAGCTGCTCATATCAGACGCTTCTGCACTCATAGCAGTTACGAAAGGACCTAATTTACGTCCTCCAAGATAAAAATCATCTGTATTTTTGTTCTTTTTAGAAAATCTTATACCGACTGCAATTACTATACCAAGATATATAATAATCGCAACCATAATTATAATTTGTGACATATTTAAAGTGTCTCCTTTGTAAAATGTAGTTTTCGTATAAATCGTACGAATGTAACTAGTATATCATAAATTCTTTATATTATTCAACTGTAACGTACCTGTAATAGGCCAGCTCTGTACCGTATTTATCTGAAAGGTAGTAAATAAGTCTGTACCTGCCGGTTTTTGAGGTATCTACTTCACCGGTACATTTTATGTATGAGGAAATATCATTTCCATTTATATCGACTGCATATACTCCTGACATTGGATTGAAATGACTATTTAAACTTATTGTGCAGTCATCTGTACCTGTCATATAGTTTATACGAGTTTCAACTTTTGTTTTATTTATTTCTAAATCTGTAGGATCATATCCGAAATTGTTTGATATAGTTTCAAATTCGCTTAAATCAGATGGTAAAGTTTCAGCGCTGTCCTCATAAATTTCAACTGATATGTTAATGCCGCAGTTTTCATAAATCCAACGCGCATCTGCTGACTGCATGCTTATATATCCTAAATTAGACGGAGTTCCCAATTTGTTATATGCTTCTACATTAATATTGTATATATCTTGTGTTTTGTATGGAACTGAATGAAGAAATGTGCCATTATCAAGCTTTGATACATACTGTACGTTAGTATTGGCTGAAAAAGAACGCCAGATTGATTTTTCATTAATTTTGGTTTTTCCGGTTTTTATATCAGGATTAACTGAACATAGAAATACCCTTTCAACAATGCTGTAATTATTTGAAGAATCTAATGAATAGATTGTGCCAAAATTATTTGTTTTATTTATTTTAATCATATATGACTGATCTTTTAATACAAATGAATCATTTGCTTTAGTTGTTGTCTCTTCGTTAGATGTTGATGATGAAGTTTCGGTATTATTGTTTTCATTTTTAGCTGCAGAAAAAAAAGTAGAGAGCATAAAAATAACAGCTGTCAGAAAAACAACTAAAATGATTGCATAAATCTTAGAATTGCTTCCTGACAGCCATTTTTTAATATCAAGTTTCTTAATTTTTTTATATTCAAAACTCATAGAAACCAAACATACCTTTTTGAGTAATTTAACATATATTACTTGTTGAAATTCTTTTCTTTAAGTTCAATGTATTTTAAGATAAGTTCAATAGAACCATCAATACCAAGCTCACCACTGTCTAAGCATAAGTCATAGCTCTTAGCTTCGCCCCATTTTTTGCTTGAATAATAATTATAGTAGCTTGCTCTTCTTTTATCAGTTTTTTGAATTAAATCAGCAGCCTTGGAATCAGAAAGTTCATATAATTTCTTAATTCTTTCGATACGATGCTCTAAATCAGCTTTAATCCATACGCTGATTGCAAATGGATTATCCTCCAAAGCATAATCGGCACAACGTCCTACGATAACACATGATTCTTTTTCAGCAAGCTTTTTAATCGTATCAAATTGTGCTAAGAAAACTTTGTGATTAATAGGCATATCGACATATGAGTTAGTGTAACCTAAAGAATAGGTATCCATTACTAACGAATAAAGGAAACTGTTAGTAGGTTTTTCGTCCTGCGATGCAAAAAGCTCCTGACAAAGACCACTCTGCTTTGCTGCCATCTCAAGTAATTCCTTATCGTAACATTTGATACCTAAACGCTCAGCCAGCTTAGTACCTATCTCATGTCCGCCGCTGCCAAATTCTCTGCCGATAGTAATAACTGTTCTTTCATCCATAATAACAACCTCCTTACGTCCGTTAAAATTTCAAGCCTTATTAATATAAAATATTATATAATAAATGATGTGAAAATGCAAATAATTCTTATTAATACTTATAATTTTCAAACTATTTATTATTCTTTTTTAAATCAAGAAGAACTCTTTGAAAATAATCAGGAAGTGGTGCTTCAAATTCAATATATTCGTTGCTTCTTGGGTGAATAAAGCCTAAAACCCGCGCATGAAGTGTCTGACCGGAAAGATTGTATGGTGATTTGGCATTACAGTATACGTCATCACCAAGCAGAGGATGTCCTATGCTGCTCATGTGAACTCTGATTTGGTGTGTTCTGCCGGTTTCAAGCTGACACTCTATGTAGGAAAATTTACCTAAGTTTTCAAGGACTTTATAATGTGTAACTGCTCTTCTGCCATTTTCGGTATCAACAGCCATTTTTTTGCGGTTAATTTTACTGCGCCCTATAGGTGCGTCAACAGTTCCTGATTCGTCTTTAAATGAATTGTAACATATCGCATTATATTTTCTTGTAATTGAATGAACTGCAAGCTGCTGGGCAATTTTATTATGTGCATAGTCATTTTTACATACGACTAAAACGCCCGTAGTATTCATATCAATTCTGTGTACAATTCCAGGTCTTAATATTCCGTTAATTCCCGAAAGGTTATCTTTACAATGGTACATTAAAGCATTTACAAGAGTGTGTGTATAATGTCCTGCCGCAGGATGCACAACCATGCCTTTCGGCTTGTTTACAACTATTATGTCGTCATCCTCAAAAAGTATGTCAAGAGGTATGTTTTCGGCCGCTATTTCAGGTTCTGAAAGTTCCGGAAAATTTATGCAAAGTGTGTCGTGGTGATTTACTTTATAATTGCTTTTAACAATTTTATCGTTAACTGATACATTTCCGTCTTTAATTATTTTTTGTATAAATGAACGTGAATATCCGTCAAATTCATCCGCAAGATATTTATCGAGTCTTTGATTGTCCTCATTTGAATCAACAGTAATACGAATTATTTGTCCGTGCATAGTAATCTCCATTCTTTAGCAACTTTGTTGCTGCCTATTTATTCTTTTTAAACTTAAGAAAAGCAAAATCTTTTTCGTCATATATAAAGAGAATAAGGATTGCAAAAATAATTATTCCTATAGTTATATAGCAGTCTGCCACGTTAAAGACAGGAAAATCAATTAATTTGAAATAAAGAAAGTCTCTTACATAGCCTAAAAAAAGTCTGTCTATAAAATTACCGATTGCACCTGCACCAATAAGATTTAAGACGATGAATGCAGGAGTATATTTTTTTGTGAGCGGCATTTTATAGATTATATAAACTATTATCAAAAATACAATAACAGTCAGTAAAATAAATATTGGACGTGCTCCGCTTAACATTCCCCATGCCATTCCGGTGTTTTCCAGATAGTGAAGTTCAAATACTCCGTCAATTACGGAAACAGGTTTTTGGTTTTTAAGATAAATATCAGAAAGTATTTTTGTTATCTGATCAAATACTGTAAGCAAAGTTACAATGCATAAAAATAAAAACAGGCTTATAAACTGACGTTTACTGTAATATTTATTATGATTATTATTGTTATCAAAATTATCCATTAATTATATACCTTTCAGTTAATTACGACTGTTTTAAGACTCTGCCTTAACATATTGTCGTCAATTTCAGTGTCTATGTAAGCATTGCCTATTTTATTTAATAAAATAAATTTAATGCGCCCGGCATCCATTTTTTTATCATTTTTCGAAACCTTTACAACATCATCAATCGATATTCCGGTTACATTGAGAGGAAAGCTGTAGGATTTAAACATATCTATAGCTTCACTGTATTCATCATCAGTTATAAATCCTTTTTCGCGGCTTATATCTAATGCTGCAATCATTCCGAGTACAACACATTCGCCATGATAAAGCTTAAAATCCATAAGCTTTTCAATGGAATGTCCAAGTGTATGTCCGAAATTAAGAAGTGCTCTGTCACCTTTTTCAGTAGGGTCAAGCTCTACGACGCATCTTTTTATATTGCAGCTCTTTGCTACCATTTCCTCAAGCACTTCAGGTTCCCGGTTTTTAATATTAGAAACATTTTGCTTAAGCCATTCGTAATAAGTCTTGTCTTTAATAAGACCGTGTTTAATTATCTCTCCAAAGCCCGAGTTAAAAAGGCGACTGCTTAAAGAATTTAGTGTGTCTATATTCATATATACGAGCTTAGGCTGATGGAATGCTCCGACCATATTTTTGTAAGCTCTGAAATCCACGCCGGTCTTGCCGCCGATGCTTGAATCAACCTGTGCAAGCAGTGTTGTAGGAATTTGAATAAAATCAATTCCTCTTAGATAGCTTGCAGCAGTAAATCCGGTAAGATCACCTACTACTCCTCCGCCGAGAGCTACAAGCATATCTTTTCTGTCAAATTTATTCTGAATCAGAAATTCATATGCATCCTGAACGGTATCAAGATTTTTATTTTCCTCTCCTGCGTTAAATGTAAATACAAATACGCGGTTGTTTGTATTTTCAAGAAGTGCTTTTACTTCGTCTGCGTACAGCGGAGCTACATTGCTGTCCGTTATAATACAAAGCTTACGTCCGCTTATCCCTAAATTGCTTACACATTCTGCAAGCTTATCAAAATCATTTCTTATTACGATATCATAAATTGGTTTGTCATTATAATGCACTGTTATTGTTTCTGACATAAAACTCTCTATTCTCCTTATTTTTAAAAATTACCACCTACAGCTTAAGCCACAGGTGGTGATTAAAAAATCATCAGATTTTAAGGTCATTTTTATTAAATGTTGATAAATCAATACCTCCGGCAACGAGTTCAGGAATATCACCTGAAATGTCAACGTTAGGCGGTGTTACAAGAAATATGTAGCTTGTGATTTTCTGAAGATTGCCGCGCATTGCGTAGCATGAACCGGCAGAATAATCGATAATTCTTTGAGCTATTTCAACATGTATGCCCTCAAGATTAAGAACAACTGCTTTACCACTTAAAAGCGTATCAGTGATTTCGCTTGCATCTTCCATTGATTCAGGGCGTATAACAACTACTTCAAGACCTCGTGAAGAGCTGGCTTTAATCGGAACAACCTTTCTTGATGAAGACTTTGGTTTTTCATATGAACGAGAAGCAGGAAGCTCTTCGTCATCGTAATCATTAGTCTGCTTCTTTGTACCTGAAAAAAGTTTCTTTCTTGCAGAAGGCTTTTCTTCCTCAAATTCATCATCATCGTCGTATTCATCATAATCGTCGTATTCATCAAAGTCATCATCATTCTGAAGCTTAAATACATTAATTACGCCATCTAAAATACTCATTTTTACATCTCCTATAATTTATTATAATTACGTGCGCCAAAGATACCTGTTCCAACTCTTACAATAGTTGCCCCCTCTTCAACAGCCACGATATAATCATTTGTCATTCCCATGGACAAAACATCCATATGAACATTATCAATGTTTTTTGTATTTATGTCAACATATAATTGTTTTAATTGTTTAAAATATTTTCTGTTATCTTCGGCATTTTCAACGTATGGAGCGCTCGTCATAAGTCCGCGTATCCTAATATTGGAAAGTTTAGCAATATCTTCCGTTACACTTATGGCATTTTCAATGGTTATACCAAACTTGCTGTCCTCTTCTGCCACGTTTACCTCTATAAGGATATCGGAGCATACATTTTTTTTGACAGAAATTCTGCTTATCTCTTCGGCGAGTCTTAAGGAATCAACAGAATGAATGAGGTATACGTCACCAACTATATATTTTACTTTATTGCGCTGTAAATGTCCTATCATATGCCATTTTATATCGTCAGAACATTGAGTTATCTTATCGGTAAGCTCCTGCACGTAGTTTTCACCAAAATCCCTTATACCTAAGCTGTAGGCTGCTTCAAGCATTGATACGGGTTTAGTTTTGCTTACTGCAAGAAGTGTTACCTCATCAGGATTTCGTCCCGTTCTTTTGCATGCGTCATTTATATTTTTTAAAACCTCAGCAATGTTTTCTTTAATCATTATTCTCACTCCGTTTTTAATAAATCATTTGATTGTCACTATAATTGTAAGCATCGAGAAGTATTCTGTCATATGTTGAAATTCCATGCGAAATTCCTTTTTTTACTATATAGTATTCGTTATTCTGGTCAATAATATCTATAAGCTTAAATGAAGTATAACCTGTATTGATACAGTAGACACCTTTTAATTTGTCAACAGGTCCGACTGTATATTTTTTTGATGAGTCAGGCATAATTATAGTTGCACCGGACTCAAAATCTTTTTTGCTTACATAGCAAAGCTCATCTGTGCTTTTGTAAATATCAGCAGCTACAAATTTTACGACAGCTTCTCCGGAAGAATTGTAGCTTTCACATATAAATCCGTAATCATTACTGTTGCCGCCCTTTGTAAGAAATTCTTTCGGTATTGTGTAGAATTCATTTTCTGTGACAGCCGATGCGGGAATTTTTAAACCGCTGTCAGATGCAGTTCCTATCTCAATATCAAGAAAACGCTCTGTAGCATAGCGAAGCATATATCTGTTTAAACTTATTTTTCCGTAATATTTGTCCCCTGAATTTATAATTGAAAAATTGGCAGTTGTACTTATATTATCTTTTTTAATTTTTATTGATACTGCATCTTTGTCAGCTAAATCATATAAATCAATATCTTCTTTTGTTAAAGGAATCATTATGTACCAATCTTCACTGTTAATCAGTTTATATGCAGGATTGCCGGAAACAATAAGCTTTTCGGATTTAAGATTTGTTTTTTCATACGTGGATGTATTAAAATCTTCCGCTTTTACTGTCTCACATGTAAGCTCCTCAAAGCCATCAATATAATAAGCTATAATTCCGGTATTTTCACAATTAATTGTTCTAAACAGGTTTTCACTTCCGGTTTTTGAAATGATATCATCAAGATTTTCCATAATGCTTTCATTCATTGCATGAAGGACTGTGGCGTTAATATCAGCTTTAAGGTTGTAAATTTCATCAAAATTGTTGCCATTATAATCTGTTCGGAAATTTCCAAGCATTGATTTTATTGTTGCAAGACTCTCTTTTGAAAGTGAATTTTCATTTGATGTATTATATTGTGACAATATTTCAGAAACTCTGCCGGTTTCATCAACTGTATAGAGAGTATCTCCGACTTTTACACGGCTTCCTTCCTTTTGATAATAGTTAATGTTTCCTGAATACTCAGAATTATAAACAGTCTCATCTCTTATAATTATTCCGGTAAAACCCGCATTTGTAGTCAGGGTTCCGGATTCAACTTCGTAAGTTCTTACTTTTGATTTTGATAAATAAATAAAAATGAAAGATATAACATATACTAATACTAGCGCAAAAATCGCAACTGCAATTTTGGGCTTTCGTCTGTATTTAACAATCTTTTTTGTCTGTCGGGATTTTGGTCTTTGCCTGCGTTTATCCATACATACACCTCAGAAAGAAAAAATTTCCAAAATAATTTAATAAAAAAAACAAATAATATTATTATACCAAATCAAGAGGAGGTATAATATGAATTCAAAAATCATTGATTATACAGCACTCACCATAGTAATTATAGGTGCGATAAATTGGGGATTAATAGGCTTTTTCAACTTTAACCTTGTATCATTTTTGTTTGGTGGGTTTGGTTGGATAAGCAGAATAATCTATGCTGTAGTAGGTATTTGTGGTTTATATCTTGTAAGCGCATATGGACGAATAGTCGATATGTCACACGAATCTGTATAGTAGTTCTGTGAATTGTTCTTATGGTTAAACCACCAAAAATTAGCCGGCTTTATGCATGATTGCTTGCCGGCTAATAAAATTTATTGATAAATTTCTCTCCATTCCATATCGCCACGCTCAAGCGACTTGATAAGCAATTCCGCTGTTGCTAAGTTCGTTGCGATTGGAATATTGTACATATCACATAATTTACATATGTTATTTGAATCAGGGTCGTTAATCTTTGGATTAACTGCTTCACGTAAAAATATAACTAAGTCCAACTGATTGTTTTCTATCTGGGCGCAAAGCTGCTGGTCTCCGCCAAGATGACCTGCAAGAAATTTGTGTATAGTAAGATTAGTAGCAGTTTCTATTAACATTCCTGTAGTACCTGTAGCAAATAATTGATTTTTATTAAGAATTCCTTTATATGCTATACAGAAGTTCTGCATCAGTTTTTTCTTTGAATCATGGGCAATCAGTCCGATATTCATATGATACTCCAATCTGCCGCAATAATGCGGCAATTAATTATTATCCTTTAAAATCATGTGCGAAGATTTCATTTTCACGATATACATTTCTTTGTAAACTGATATTTAGTACAACACCCATAGAAATGTAAAGTGTAACTAAAGAAGTCAGTCCGTAACTAAAAAATGGTAAAGGCAAACCTGTATTCGGCAATAATCTTGTAACAACACCCAGATTAACAAAACTTTGAAATGCAATGTAACTGGCTACACCGCAGCAGATCAGCCGCCCCGTGAAGTCTTTGGCCTTTACAGCTACAATTATACACTCTAAAACAATCCATGACAATAAAAGAATTGCAAGACATGAGCCGACAAATCCAAGTTCCTCACCCAATACTGCAAATATGAAGTCAGTCTGTGCTTCTGCGATATAATTTGCGTTTTTTAATGATGAAGGATCATCATTGTTAAGACCTTTTCCGGTAAGCTGTCCGGAACCAATAGCCTTAACGGAATATTCCTGCTGATATGCTCCTGCGTCATATTTTTCAGGATATATAAATGCCATAATACGATTACGCTGATAATCTTTTAAAATAACCTGATTAGGGTTGCTTATATAAATAAGCAATCCCGTAGCAATAGGTATAATTATAAGAAGAGCATATCCTATTATTTTGTATTTAAGACCGGCACAGAAAACAACTGAAAATACTATGAGTGCAAGTACAATGGTTGTTGATAAGTCGGGCTGTGACAACACAAGAAATAACGGCACAGCTGTAAGAGCCATAAGTGCAGCAAGAAATTTCCAAGAGTTTAACTTGTCTTTATAAATGGTTATTAATTTTGCAGTAAATATTATTAAGATAATTTTTGAAAGTTCAGAAGGCTGAAATCTTATACCTAAGAATGTAAACCATCGCTGTGCGCCGCCTGCATTTGAACCCGAAAATTTAACTAATACAAGTAAAATCAGATTAATAAGATATAAAAGCCAGTAATATCTGCATATGAAATTATAATCAATAAGAGATACAAAAAGCATTACTGCAAAAGACAGAAAAAGTCCTGTCAGCTGCTTGATTGTATAAGCAGAATTTGCACTGTTGATGACAATAATACCGTACATTGTCGTAATTAACAGTACGATAACAAGTCTGATATTATACGAGCGCAACTGATATTTCTTTAACATAAAAATCTCCATTCTGTGCATGTTTTTGCGCATAACAAGTTTGTCTTAATTATTATTTATCGCTGTTTCTCATATCTTTAATTGGTATATTGGCAAAGAGTGCAGGTACGGAACCATTATTTGTATCAGAATCTGTAGAAGTAATCTGTATATCAAGGCCTTCTGCATCAATAACCATGTATTTTGATATTACTTTTATAATATCGTTTTTTATCATCTCCATAACTTCCGGAGAACAGTTTGCTCTATCAGAAACCAGCAAAAGTTTAAGCCTGTCTTTTGCAACATCGCTGGAACCTTTTTTCTTAAATAAATCGAGTAAGCTCATTTAAATGCCTCCTTGGCTATTATATATTATTTATTTGATTTGAATATTGAAGAAAGCTTCTTAAAGAAACCGCCTTTTCCATTTAAATCAAGGAATGGTACTTCTTCACCTATAATTCTTCTGCATATATTCATGTATGCCTGTCCTGCCATTGAATCATCACCGACTAAAGGCTGTCCCTTATTAGTTGCCACAACTATATTTTCATCATCAGGAACGGCTCCTATAACATTAAGCTGTAAAATGTCGTTGACGTCTTCAATAGACATCATTTCACCTCTGTTAACCATATCCATTCTGATCCTGTTAACAATAAGATCTTCTTTGTCTTTTAAACCGTGTGCATCCAAAAGACCTACAATTCTGTCAGCATCTCTTATAGCTGAAACTTCAGGTGTAGTGATAACAAGTGCTCTGTCAGCACCTGCTATTGCATTCTGAAAGCCCTGTTCAATACCGGCAGGACAATCAAGAATTATGTAATCAAACCCTTCAGGATCAGATTTTATTTCATCGATAACTTTAATCATCTGTTCAGGAGATATGGCAGATTTATCCCTTGTTTGTGCAGTTGGTAATAAAAATAATTTTGGACAGCGCTTATCAGTAATCATAGCCTGTTTAATTCTGCAATTACCCTCAACAACATCAACAAGATTATATACGATTCTATTTTCAAGACCTAATACTACGTCAAGATTTCTAAGACCTGTATCTGTATCAATCATTACTACTTTTTTACCAAGTTTTGCAAGACCTGTACCAATATTTGCTGTTGTAGTAGTCTTGCCAACGCCACCTTTTCCAGATGTTACAACTATAACTTCACTCATTTTTATTCCTCCAAAATTAGTTTACTGCAAGTTACATTATGCGTAATTTTTTTAATTAAATCAATACTTTTCGATTAAAAATTCAAGAAAAGTAATATTAATTCATATTTTATTTAATCCATTTGGATATCGTCCAATGTTTCCTGATTTAAATCTTCGATATAAATATTACCATCTTCGACAAACGCTATTTTAGGCTGTACATTTTTCTTTTTGTTATTCTTTTTTGATACAGTATCATCTGCACTTCTTGCAATGACATCTCCTATTTTTATCTGCATAGGATTCATTTCTAAAGCTACGACAACAGATTTTTCATTGCCGTCTGCTCCTGCCACAACGTAGCCGCGCAGACTTCCAAGAACAACGACATTTCCCTTTGCAACAATTTTGCCGCCTGGATTTACGTCACCTAACACTACCACGCTGCTTTCCGTTTCTATTAGCTGACCTGAGCGAAGGGTTCCTTTATAGAATAATCCGTCATTTGTTTCTGACTGTTTTCTGTTAAGAACTGCCTCAAACTCAGCGTCTTTTTGTTCATCATTTTCCATAATGCAGACAATATTTATATCTGCCGCTTCAGTTATAACATTTATTAAAGATTGTTGTTCATCTATAGACAATCTTCTGCCCTCAAATGAGACCGCCATGTCGGCACCGCTGAAAAACTTTGCTGACTGTTCAAACTTTTCCTGCACCATTGACTTTAATTCATTAAAAGAACATTCATTATCAAGAATAACCGAAATGCCATGTTTAAAACTTTTGATTATTACTGAATTACTCATTTTATGTCTCCGTTTCATCGTTAATAATTATTTCAAGCCATAATATATTTTATAAATTTCTGCAGTCAAATCAACTGTATTTCTTGATGTATAACCATTTTGTATTGAAACCGCCATCGCAATATCAGGATTTTCATATGGCGCATAGCTTATTGTCTGCGCATGGTCCGGCTCAAATCTGTTTTCCTGTGCAGTACCTGTTTTTGCGGCAATCGAAAGACCGGTTGCATTTAAAGCTGTATAAGTTCCTGCAACAAGCTTCATACCCTGCTGTACAAGTCCCCAGTTAGTACTGTTAATAGTCATCTGATTTGCTACTGTAGCACTGTTATCCTTTATGACATTTCCATTATTATCTGTTATTTTATCAATAAGAGTAAGATTATAGCATGTTCCTGAGTTTGCTATTGTAGTACAATAACGTGCAAGATTTACGGTACTGTAAGCATGGTTACCCTGTCCTATTGCCGACTGAATGGAATCTATATCAGATACGTTAGGAGATTTTTCTTCTATTTCAATCCCTGATAAAGAACCGAGTCCAAGTTGGTCGGCATATTTTTGAAATATGCTTGTACCATAAGAGCTGTCATAGTTTCCATTTTTGCTGCACGCAAGTCTGTAACCTATATCATAGAAAAATACGTTACATGAATCTCTTAAGGCTGTAGTAACGGTTTCATCGCCATGTCCTGAACGCTGCCAGCAATACAAATGAGGTGTAACCTCATCATACACACCTTTACAGTATTTATGTGATGATGAATTTATAAGTCCTGTGTCAAGACCCGCTAATGCCGCACAAACCTTAAATGTTGAACCAGGTGCAGACTGCGCCTGTGTAGCCCAGTTATATAAAGGCAGTGATTTATCAGAATTTAATTTATTGTAGTAATCGGAGTCTACCGAACCTGAAAGCATATTATTGTCATAGCTTGGATACGATACAAGTGCGAGCACATCACCTGTGTTAGGATCTGTTATTACACATGCTCCGGAACATGGAAGAAGGGCAAGTTGTGCCGGTGTGATTTCTTTTGATTTCAAGGCATTGCGCATAAAATCATATGATGACAGACTGCCGCGTTTTAATGCTTCATATTCGGAATCATTGTCGATAATTCCTTGCTCAAACAAAAGCATACAGACCTGTCTTCCGCTTATATTTCCATTTTGTATCATATGCTTGTATAAAAGCTTATGAAAATCTTTATCTTCTTCTATCTCGGCAAAAATATAATCAACCAGGACCTTATAAGATTCTTCAAGAGTTGCATATTGTTCGGTTGCAAGCATTGACATATTAATCCAGTTTTTGGATATTGAATATTTTAAAAACTGTTCAAAGCTTGTCGAGTCGCCTGCATTCCAGTTCTGATATACCGAATCGTTGGAATCAACTTTGCTTTTATCAAACACTCCCTCGCCGCACAATAAATCATTATATATATACCAGACATACTCTCTGTACTCATCAGAAAGCTGTCCATATGGCGTTGATTTTACAGAAAGATCATCTTTAAGCCAGCTTGATACACTCTCCTGTTTTGACAGAAAACTGTTATATATGGAAGCTTCATTATCTGTGCCGCCTTTGGCAATCTGTTCTAAGGAAACAACATTGTTATCTATAATGGAAAAATACATTTCTTTTATTGTTATTCTTATATCATCAATGTCGCCGTTTCTTTTATAGGTATATTTTTGATCACTTGTTATAAGGCTGTCTAAAATAATATTTGTAATTTCATCTTCTATGGCGTTATAAATCTTTTTCTGAAGTTCAAGATCAATAGTAAGATATACATCATTTCCTGCAACAGAATCAGTCTCGTCTAAAACTTCTGTAATTCTTCCGACAGTATCAACATAAACTGTCTTAGAGCCTTTCTTTCCGGCAAGAACATTTTCCATAGATTTTTCAATTCCGGATTTACCTATAACATCATTATTTTCGTAGGAATCGCCCAATGTTTCAATTTCCTCCGAAGAAATGCTGCCTGTATATCCAAGAATCTGGGAACAGTACACGCTGTCAACATATTTTCTTATATACTGTTCTTCCACTGTAACGCCGACAAGCTCGCCGGAACTCTCAAGAATTGCTGCTACGGTTTCATCAGAAACTTCATTTGAAATAGTAAATGCCATATATCTGTTATATGAATTTGCAGACATAAGCAGTCTTAAATATATTATCTCAATCAGATGTTTTGGAGAATAATTTTCTTTATTAAGACCATAACGCTTACATTCATAATCTATCAGTTGTTCGGCCGTAGCGTTTTTTTGCTCATCGGTAAGCGCATCAATAGTTGCCGTACCAAAAGAATCACGCTGAAATCTTAAAAGCGATTTTCCTGATACCGTATATTGATATCCCTTCTCAGGTGTATATTCAACCTTGAAATCATTAGTATAGGTGTCGCCTTTTTCATCTAAAATGTTGAGTGTTTTCTCAATAGCGCTGTTAACGGCAGCATTTTTTGTTTCATTATCCTTATATACGCCACTGTCGCTGATTTTTACGGCAAAAGCCATATCGTTATATGCAAGAAGAATACCGTTTTTATCAAAAATCCTTCCTCTTGCAGCAGGTACGCTCATAGTTTTTTTGACTGATTCATTTAAAACTGATAAATACGATTCACCGTTCACAATTTGGAGTGAAAAAAGTCTTACTATTATTGTGGACAGCATTAACACAAAAATAAGTATCATGGGTGCTATTCGCGCCCTGAGTAAACTAAGTATATAATCAAATGTCTCTTTTATCAAAATTACTCAATCTCCTTTTACTTCGGGGTTCAAGCTTGGAATTAAACAAGGCAAGCAGTTTGTAAACAAGCATTGTAATAAACAATGTATAAATGACTTCCGGTAAAATAAATCTGGTAACGTAAAACAATACATTTAATCTGTTGTGTAACAGGAAATTTCCGACATATGAAAGAAAACCAAAAATTATATTTCCGGTAAACACAAGGCCTAATGGAATTATCATCTCGTCCTTTTCATATTCTTTTTGGAAATATCCCGAAAAATATCCTATGTATACAAAAATAAGTGATGTAAAACCTATAATGCTGCTGAAAAACAAATCATAGAAAAGACCGGAAACAAATCCGACAAACATTCCATCGTTACGTCCGTTTAAATAACCGAAAACAGCAGGCAGTATTATAAGAAAATTCGGTTTTATACCGCCTATGGCAATGACATCACCTAACAATACCTGCATCAGATAGAACAATATTATTAATGCCAGTTCACCTATTTTCCTTTTCATATTTACTCACTCTTTTCTTTTTTTTGAGTTATTATAAGAACTTCCTGTAAATGCTCGAAATCCACGGCAGGAACAAGATATCCTGACAGAGTAAGATTATTTGCATCACTTTTTACATCTTTTGCATATCCTATAAGAAGTCCCGGCAGGTATTTATCGCTTATGTTAGATGTAACTATTTTATCACCATTTCTTATTGTTAAACCACTTTTAAAGTATTGTAAATGGGCAAGTCCCTGATCAAGCAGTTCTATATCACCTTTTACTGTGCAGGTGTCACCTGAATCTATAAGCATTGCACTTACAAAATTATTATCTTCTACTACGGTTTTTATAACACTATAATTGTGTCCTACTTTAGTAACAATTCCGACAAGTCCGCCGTCAGCTATAACATTCATATCAACTTCAATACCATCATCGCTTCCTTTATCAACCATAAATGTGGTATACCAGTTATCAGAACTTGAGCCTATAACTCTTGCACCGATTTTTTCGTATCCCGGATATTTATCATCAAGCTGATATAATTCTCTTAAGCGGTCCAGTTCATAGCTGTCCTGTCTCAGCTGATTGTTTTCTACTGTAAGTTCATTGATTTTTTCGTTAAGTTTTTCGTTTTCATCGATAAGACGGTTGATGTCCTGCATATTGTCAACGCTGTCTGAAACCCACAGTCCCATATAATTCATACCCTTTTGCAGAGGTACTACGACGCTTGATACAGCGTTCTTAAGAGGTGCTGCGAGTTTATCGGAGAAAAAACTGGTAACAATAAAAACTAAACACAGAACTGAAACCGCAATCAATATATACTTTGAATTAAAATAAGAAGATAGTTTGTTTTTCATCTAACCAATTCCTTAATACAGCTAAAATATTTTAATCATATGTTTTATCCTGCGGTGTGTAAGGGATATTTGCAAATTCAGGGTTGCTTACAACGCCTATAAGACCTCTTACAACACTTTCAGAAGGATTTTCTACAATATTTACGTTGATATTTGTTTCTTTTTGAATGAATTTTTCAAGGTTGTTAATATTTGATGTACCGCCTGAAACATAAATACCGTTTTTAATAATATCAGCGGCAAGTTCAGGAGGAGTCCTTTCAAGTATCACTTTGATTGAATCCATTATTGAATGAAGCGGATCGATTATTGCAGCATGTATAACATCTGAAGATATATCTACGCTGACAGGAAGTCCTGATAAAACATTGCGTCCGAAGCCCGGTGCAAAATGTTCTTCCGATTTAATCGCACTGCCGAGTTCAATTTTTAAGCTTGCTGCTGTTTTGCTTCCTATTATAAGATTATAGACCTTTCTTACATGGCCTATAATACTGTCATCAAGTTTATTTCCGCCGATTTTTACAGATTTGCTTATAACAATTCCACCCAAAGAAAGCACTGAAATTTCTGTCGTCTCAGCGCCGATATTTACTATCATTACTCCTCTTGATTTGGTTACATCAAGTCCGGCACCAATTGCATCGGCAACAGGCTTGTCTACGATGTAAATATTCTTTGCTTTTACTTTGGAATCAGCTACAAGCTCATAGAATGCTCTTTTTTCAACTTCAGTGACATCTGTAGGAACAGCAATATAAAAATCATTATTTCCTGAAACCTTTTTATCATCATTAATTTTATTAAAGAAAGCTTCAAGCAAAGACTGCATATTTTCAATATCGGCGATTACGCCAAATTTTACAGGATATGAAACCTCAATGTTCTCGGGAGCTTTTTCATACATTTCATAAGCTTCGTTGCCAAAAGCCAACAAATCTTTCTTGTTAACTATTGCTATTATATTTTTTTCATTAAGAATCTCACTCTTATCTTTGCAGCACATTTTAAAATTACTTGTGCCAATATCAACACCGTAAATGTTACCCATGTTTAAGGCTCCTTTCGTTTACATAAACTCTTTTTCTTTTAGACTTGTATACTTATTATCACCAATAATAATGTGGTCAATCAAATTGATACCGATTATTTCTCCTGCCTTCTGAATTCTCTTTGTGACTTCCAAATCATTTCTGCTTGGTGTCGAATCGCCGCTTGGATGATTATGAAGCAGTATTACATGCACAGCACTGTACCTTAATGCTTCTACAAATATCTCACGCGGATTAACTAAGGATGCATTTATTGTTCCTACTGATAATACACAGTCCCTTATCATTCTGCATTTGCCGTCTAATAGCACAAGTATAAGATGTTCTTTTTCAAGACAACGTAAATCCTGCATATAATAGTGTGCTATAGTTTCAGGACTGTCAAAATCAAGGCGGCTGCATCTTTGCTGCTTTGAGATTCTTTTTGAAAGCTCACATATACACTGTATCTGTATGGCTTTTACTTTTCCAACGCCTTTGATTTCCAAAAGCTGTGGTATGGAAAGATTTAAAAGACCTGCAAGAACTCCGTCATCGCCGGCACATCCTGCTCCAAGTTCTAATATTGTTGAAGCAAGTTCTGTTGCATTCATTCCTCTCACACCACTTCTTAAAATAACAGCAAGAAGCTCAGCATCGTCGAGTGCAGATGCACCAAATTCAAGACATTTTTCATATGGCCTTAAATTGAAATTGTCGGTACTTAGTATAAAGTTGTTTTGATTGATATTCATATGACCCTTTCCGGACAAACGAACTTAAATAAATTTGTATGCAATTATTGCAAGTATCACGCCAATAATGCTTGCAATAGTGATTTTAATCTGTAATGCAAAAGTAATAACAACAATTCCCAAATCAAGAACCATAGCATTTCCTGCATTATTTATACCGAAGGTATTGCCGTAAGCAAGCCAGCTAAGTCCCGGTATATCTGCTGTAAGTTCGGAAATCAGACCGCCGACAACAACTCCTATAAGAATAAACAATAATAACATCCATCCATTCTTGTATTTTGAAACACTACTCATATTACTTTTCCCCTTGTGAAATTATATATTACAAATTAAACCAAATTAGATTATACCACAACATTTTTGTAATGTATAGGAAGTTTTAAGCATTAATAATATGGTTTTATCTACAAAATTCTACATATAATTACAAATTGATAAGTCCTTTTTCGAACATTTTCTGCATACTCATCATGATGCCGAATTTTGCATGATTCCATGTGAGACCGCCTTGAAAATATGCAGCGTATGGTTCTCTTAAAGGACCATCTGCGCTAAGTTCAATAGATGACCCCTGCACAAATGCACCAGCCGCCATAATTACGTCAGAATCATATCCAGGCATTGCCCATGGTTCAGGTGTAACATAGCTGTCTACAGGTGCCGCAGACTGAATACCTTTGCAGAATGCTATAAGGCCGTCCGCCGTCTTTAATTCAACTGACTGAATAATATCATGTCTGCTTTCGGTACTGTTTGGAATAACATTAAACCCAAGCTTTTCATATGCATTAGCTGCAAATACAGCTCCTTTTACAGCACCTGCAACTACGGTAGGCGCAAGGAAAAGCCCCTGATAAAAGCTTCTGTTGACACCGAGTGTGGCACCAACCTCTTTTCCCAGCCCAGGAGATGAAAGTCTGTAAGCAGCCTGCTCTATACATTCTTTTGTGCCTGCAATATATCCGCCGCATGGGGCAAGACCGCCGCCGGGATTTTTGATAAGTGAACCCACTACCATATCAGCTCCGACTTCAGAAGGCTCGGTAAGTTCAACAAATTCACCGTAGCAGTTATCTACCATACATATAACATCAGGTTTGATATTTTTTATAAATTTAATAAGCTCCCCGATTTTTTTTACGGAAAGCGTAGGTCTTTGAGCATAGCCCTTTGAGCGCTGTATTGTTACAAGCTTTGTTTTGTCATTAATTGCTTTTGCAATATTTTCATAATCAAAACTTCCATCTGAAAGAAGGTCAACTTGTCTGTATGTAACACCGTATTCAGAAAGGCTTCCCTTTGATGGTCTTATACCAATAATTTCATCCATCGTATCATAAGGTTTTCCAACTGGCGATAAAAGTTCGTCACCCGGACGAAGATTTCCTGCAAGAGCCACATTTAACGCATGCGTTCCGCACATTATCTGCGGTCTTACAAGTGCAGCCTCAGTCTTAAATATATCAGCATAAATCTGTTCAAGAGTGTCTCTTCCGTCATCGTTATAGCCATATCCGCTCGAACCGTTTAAGTGCATTTCCGAAACCCTGTTTTTCTGCATTGCACTAAGCACTTTAAGCTGATTATACTCTGCAATTTTGTCTATTTCTTTAAAACGCTCTTCAAGCTCTGTGATGATTTTTTCACTGTAATCATATACCTCACTGCTTATACCTAAATTGTTTATATACATATCTTTTATATCAATACTCATTTTAATTCCTCATTTCTGCGCACGTTTTTTGCGCATAACGAGTTTGTGTCAAGTGCGCGCAGACACAAATCTCGCGTGTGAAAAATCATCGTATCAACATGATTTTTCACACTAACCTCCATTCTTAATTCTGTTATTTATAGTCTTTATCATAAAATCTAAAATTTTTTCTTTTGAATTATCAAATTCAGGATAATTAAGCCATATTACATTTTTTTCCCTTTTAAACCATGTAATCTGTCTTTTGGCAAAATGTCTTGTATCAAGTTTAACAAGGTATTTTGTTCTTTCTAAGTCATATTCATTTTCAAAATATCCGAATAATTCTTTATATCCTATTCCCTGCATTGAAGTCATACTCTTCGAAATACCTTGATTTATAAGGTTTTCCATCTCTTTTAAAAGGCCCTTGTCAAACATTTCATCTACTCTTTGGTCAATTCTTTTGTATAAGGTGTCCCTTTCGTCGTTTAGTACAAAATACAGAAAATTATAAGGAGATTCTTTTGACGACTGGCTTTCATTGTGTGCAGAAATCGGACAACCTGTCTCATTATAATATTCAAGAGCTCTCACGACTCTTTTTAAATTATTTTCATGTATAAGTTCTGCTGATTTTGCATCAACTTTTTTGAGCATGTCATGTACATAAGAATTTCCTTTTTCATTTGCAAGTTTATACAGCATTGTCCTGTAGGTTTTGTCAGTACATTCATTTTCACCAGCATCTGAATCGCTGTTAAAATCTATGTCATAAAGAATTGCCTGAATATAAAAGCCTGTACCGCCTACTATTATAGGAATTTTTCCTTTTTTGTATATTTCTGTCATGGCCTTTTTTGCCATTTGCTGAAATATTACTACATTAAATTCATCTGAGGGGGCGATGCAGTCTATAAGGTGATGTGTTACTCCCTGCATTTCATCGTCTGTAATTTTTGCGGTTCCTATATCCATACCTTTGTATACCTGCATTGAATCAGCACTTATAATTTCGCCGCCAATCATTTTTGCAAGCTGTATGGAAAGGCCTGTCTTTCCGACAGCGGTCGGACCTGTAAGGATAATAAGCGGTAATTTATCACTCATTTTTATACTATCTCCATTCTGAAGCAATCTTATTGCATTACACTATTCGCTTAAATTTCTTTTCTATTTCATATTTTGACATGACAATCAGAGTCGGTCTGCCATGCGGACAGTTATAAGGATTTTCTGCTTTCATAAGCTCACCTATAAGCTGCTTTGCCTCATCAAAAGACAGCTTATTATTTCCTTTAACTGCGGCTTTACATGACATGGACGCAATCTTTTCGGTGATGATTTCCAAATCACTTTTTCGATCGTCACAAAGATTGTCAATCATATCAATAAGCATCTGTTTATAATTAATTATCGGAAAGCCTGCCGGTACTCCTGTAACTTTATATGACATTGTGCCGAACTGTTCAAGCTCAAAGCCGACTTTATCAAATACAGAGCTGTATTTGATAATGATTTCTTCCTGCCTTAAATTAAGTTCGAGAATTATAGGAGGCATAATCATCTGTGTGTCCATTTTTTTTGTTTTAATATGGTTCATAAGCTTTTCATACAATATTTTTTCGTGTGCCGCATGCTGGTCCATCATATAAAATTTATCTTCAAATTCTATAAGCCAGTAAGTATCAAAAAGCTGCCCTATCACCCTATAGCTGTTTGTATCCGAAACATTCATAAGTGCATTATCAAACATTGAAAGCTGCTGAACATCGCTTTTATTGTTATCAGCATATTTTGTTGCTTCTTCTTTTATAATCATGTCATTTGAACGGTTGATTTCAAATGGTTCAGGAAGACGTTCCTTGGACGGATTTGCAGCAGATACGGTCGGCTTTGGTATGTCAGCCTGTTTGGCTTCTTCAGGTGCTTGAACCTGCGCTGCGGCATAATTTTGTCTTGCGCTTGAATTATTTAAATTTAAAAACCGCTGCGGAACTTTTACATCTGAAAGTGATACTTCGGGAGCAAGTTCGCCTGATTTTAATGTGCTTTTTATAGAATCCAGTACGAAATTATATACATATTCATTAGTTGAAAAGCGCAGTTCCATTTTCGTGGGATGCACATTTACATCAAGAATTTCAGGATTAATTTTGAAATGGATTGCCGTGAACGGAAAATTGTGCGGCATTATATATCCTTTGTAGGCTTCCTCAATGGCTTTGGTTATAATGCTGCTTTTTATGTATCTGCCGTTTATGTAGTAATTTTCATACGCCTTATTTCCCCTGCATATAAGCGGCTTTCCTATAAATCCTGATATTTCTATATCCTGTGTTTTTGCATTTATCTCAAAAAGATTTTTAGTTATATCTCTTCCGTAGACATTGTAAATAATGTCCTTTAAGTTCATATTTCCTGACGTGTGAAGCCTGTTCTGGTTATTACTTATAAATCTGAAGGATATATCAGGGTGTGAAAGCGACAGATGCTCAATAAGTGAATTGATATATCCGGCCTCCGTCTGTGCGGATTTTAAAAATTTTCTTCTGACAGGTGTATTATAAAAAAGATTGCGGACAATAAATGTGGTTCCGTCAGGAGCTCCAACCTCCTCAAGTCCTTTTTCCACACCACCTTCAATTAAATATCTATAGCCAATAAAATCAGTCTGTGGTTTTGTTATAAGCTCTATCTGTGAAACAGCCGCTATACTTGACAAAGCCTCGCCTCTGAAGCCCAGAGAGGATACGCTTAACAAATCCTCCACCGATTTTATTTTGCTTGTCGAATGACGAAGAAATGCCATAGGTATCTCTTTACCGTCAATACCACATCCATTATCTGTAACTCTTACCATGGAAATGCCGCCGTCTTTTATTTCTACAGTTATTGCTGTAGCCTTTGCGTCGATAGCGTTTTCGACAAGCTCCTTTACAACCGATGAAGGACGCTCAATAACCTCTCCGGCTGCTATTTTGTTAACTGTCTCCTGATTTAATACCTGAATTGACATAATTTAATCCTTTCATAAGATTAGAGTGTCAAAACACACTACGTGTGATAATGCGTCAAAGACGCAGTCTGATAACAAGTTTGCAAAGCAAATCTTGCAAGCGTCGTGAACGACGCTTTTTTACCAGCGGTTTTTGACTCTGCCCTGAAGTTTATAGAGAACATTTAAGGCATCAATCGGTGTCATGTTTGATATATCCATCTGCTTGATTTCTTCGATAATATCGTCATTATTTACAGTATCAAAAAGCGACATTTGTCTTACCTCAAGCTCGTCAACTTTTTTATATGAATCGCCCAGTTTTTCGATTTTCTTGGAGTACTGCGCAATGTCCCTGGCTTTCTGTGAAATATCGGCATCTGTAAGTTCAGCCACAAGCTCTTTTGCTCTTTCAATCACGGCATCAGGAACACCTGCAAGCTTTGCAACCTGTATACCGTAACTCTTATCGGCACCGCCTTTTACGATTTTTCGTAAAAATACAATGTCGTCACCATTTTCCTTTACAGCAATACAGTAATTGTTTACACCGTTTAAAGAGCCCTCAAGTTCCGTAAGTTCATGGTAGTGCGTGGCAAAAAGTGTTTTTGCACCCAAAAGCTTTGTATTAGCGATATGTTCAACTACAGCCCATGCAATACTTAATCCGTCAAAGGTGCTTGTTCCCCTGCCTATTTCATCAAGAATTATAAGACTTTTAACTGTGGCATTTCTTAATATATTGGCAACCTCCGTCATTTCAACCATAAATGTCGACTGTCCTGAAGCCAGGTCATCAGATGCACCTACTCTTGTAAATATACGGTCTACAATTCCTATATTTGCAGATGATGCAGGTACAAACGAACCTATCTGAGCCATTAAAACTATAAGTGCAGTCTGCCGCATGTATGTTGATTTACCTGCCATGTTAGGTCCTGTAATTATTGATACGCGTTTTGCAGCGTTATCAAGGTATGTGTCATTTGCTACAAACATATCATTGCTTATCATTTTTTCAACAACCGGGTGTCGGCCGTTTTTTATATCTATTACCCCTTTTTCATTAATTTTAGGTCTCACATAATTATTCTGCTGTGAGACGAGCGATAATGATGTAAATACGTCGATCATGGCAACTGCTTTTGCAGTAGCCTGGATTCTTATAACTTGATTTGATATTTCATCTCTTACCTGACAGAACAAATCATATTCAAGTGTATTAAGCTTATCTTCAGCGCCGAGAATAACGTCTTCCAGATGCTTTAATTCATCAGTAGTATATCTTTCGGCATTTGTAAGCGTCTGTTTTCTTGTCCATTCTTTTGGAACGAGTGATTTGAATGAATTTGTAACTTCAAGATAATACCCAAAAACTTTGTTATATTTCACTTTAAGATTTTTGATACCTGTGTTTTCTCGCTCTCTTTCCTCAAGCTGTGCAAGCCATTCTTTACCCTTGGTTTTTGCGTCACGCAGCTCATCAGCCTCCTTTGAGAAACCGTTCTTAATTATACCGCCGTCTCTTACTGTTATAGGAGGTTCGTCCTCAATTGAAGCTGATATGAGATTATAGATATCCTGTAAATCGTCAAGCTTATCGTAACAGTCCCTAAATGATAACGATTCAAAGTTTTTAATTATATTTTTAATGTGCGGAAGCATTTCAAGCGAGTTCTTAAATGCAATCAAATCTCTCGGGTTAGCAGTCTTACAGCTTATTCTTGTCATAAGACGTTCAAGGTCATAAACAGGATTTAAGTATTCCCTTAATTCTTCCCTGTCAATAGTTTTTGAATTAAGCTCCTCTATCATATCCTGTCTTGCAGTAATTTCATCTTTATTGATTAGTGGCTGTTCGACAAACATTCTTAACATTCTTGCGCCCATGGCGGTTTTAGTTTTATCCAAAACCCATATAAGCGAGCCTTTTTTCTGTTTTTCACGAAGCGTCTCGACAAGTTCAAGGTTGCGTCTTGAAGAGCTGTCAATAATCATATATTTTCCTGTAGTGTATGGTGAAAGCGTAATGATATGCGACATTTCACTCTTTTGCGTCTCGTATAAATATGTAAGCAGTGCACCTGAGGCAATTAAGCCGGTAGGATAATCAGTAACGCCCAATCCGTCAAGCGAATTTAACTTAAAATGATTAAGAAGCTTTGCTTTGCAAGTATCATCGTCAAAATACCAGTTATCAAGCTCAGACATTGTGATGCCAAGCTTTTCGTTAATAAATGTTAAATCTATTCCGCTCATAGAAAAATATTCGTTTGTAATGATTTCTGACGGAACAAACTTATTTATCTCGTCTATAAGCTCACTCTCCGTCTTTAACTGCGTCACAAAAAAATCACCCGTGGTAAAATCTGCAACAGAAAAACCAATAACATCTCCCTGATAATAAATACTGCAAAGATAATTATTTTTTGTTTCATCTAAAGCTTGTGAGTTAAGATTGGTTCCAGGCGTGACAACCTTTATTACCTCACGTTTTACAATCCCCTTAGCTGCTTTAGGATCCTCTACCTGTTCACATATGGCAACCTTATGCCCATTGGAAACAAGTTTGTTAATGTAACCTTCCGCTGCGTGATAAGGTATTCCGCACATAGGAGCACGCTCCTGCTGGCCGCAGTCTTTTCCGGTGAGTGTAAGCTCAAGCTCTTTTGAAACCTCTATGGCATCATCAAAAAACATTTCATAGAAATCTCCGAGCCTGTAAAATAGAATACAATCCGCATATTCTTTTTTTGTATTCAGATAATGCTGCATCATTGGTGAAAATTCAGCCATTTCAATCCTCTTTTCTACCCGTTTCTTAAGAAATTTTTGTTCCCATATAATAGAAGCCCTTACATTCATCAAGCCTTACATCAACAATCTGGCCGATAAGTGAAGCATCTCCCGGAAAATGTACTAAAATATTATTAGTAAGTCTTGCTGTAACAAGACTGCTGTCATGGTCATTTACACATTCAACCATTGCTTTCATAACCTGACCCTCATAGCGTGCGCTTATAGAGTGTGAAACCTCATCTACAACCTTAAGAAGTCTGTCAAATCTTTCTTTGACAACATCCTCAGGAACCTGGTTTTCCATTTTGGCAGCAGGTGTTCCCGTTCTTTTTGAATATATAAATGTGTATGCGCTGTCATATTTTGCTTTTCTTACAACATCGAGTGTATCTAAGAAATCTTCCTCAGTCTCTCCCGGAAAGCCTACTATAATGTCTGTTGTGATTGATACATCAGGCATTTTAGCCCTGATTTTTTCTACAAGGTTTAAATAATGTTCTTTTGTATATTTGCGGTTCATTAATTTTAAAAGCCTGCTGCTTCCTGACTGAAGCGGCAAATGAATGTGATTGCATATTTTTGTTGATTTGCTGCAAACATCGATAAGCTCATCAGATAAATCTTTTGGGTGCGGCGTCATAAAACGGATTCTTTCAAGTCCGTCGATTTTTTCAATTTCCGTTAAAAGCTCGGCAAATGATACCGGAGTGTCTAATGTTTTCCCATAAGAATTTACATTCTGTCCAAGCAGCATAACTTCTTTTACACCGTCCTGCACAAGCTTTTCTATCTCTCTTATAATTTCCTTAGGCTCCCGGCTTTTCTCGCGTCCTCTGACGTATGGAACAATACAATAACTGCAGAAATTATTGCAGCCATACATAATGTTTACTCCTGATTTAAACGAATATTTTCGTTTTGCAGGCAAATCTTCAACAACATCTTTGGTCTCATCCCATATATCAATAATCTGTGTGTGTGTAGTCCAATTATTGTATAAAAGCTCGGCAAGCTTAAATATGTTAAATGTTCCGAATATGATATCTACAAATTTGTAGGACTTTTTAATCTTTTCAACAACATCAGGCTCCTGCATCATACAGCCGCATAGAGCTATAATCATGTGAGGATTTTTTTTCTTTATCCCGTTTAAATGACCTAAACGGCCATAAACTCTTAAATTGGCATTTTCTCTTACTGTACATGTATTGTACAAAACAAAATCGGCATTTTCCGTCTCTACGGGCTTAAAGCCAATTTCTTCAAGTATGCCTAAAAGCTTCTCAGAATCTCTTGCATTCATCTGACATCCAAACGTATTTACACAGCATGTAAGAGGTCTGTTAAGCTTATCCTCAAGCTTTTTTGCATATTCTTTGCATAAATCTATATAAACAAGCTGTCTTTCAAGCTGATTTTGTGTTAATTCTATTTCTTCTCGTTTCATATATTTCTCCTTTTCTAAAGCCAAGCGAATCAACGCTTAAGTTCTCAAAATATCATGTAATTATAGCATAAAAAGCATATAAATAAAACTTAAAATTAAAAAAGATTGCGCAATCCAAAGGAATTTCATCGAAATTTTCTATTACATAAAAAAGTGCCTGTATACAACATAATGTCATATACAGGCATTGGAAACGAGTTAATCTTTTTTATTTATAAACCGGGTCTCAAACTCCGTACTGCATACAGGCTTTCCAAAATAATACCCCTGTATTGCATCAGGCTTTAACTGCATAACCGTATCTAATTCTCTATCAGTTTCAACACCCTCTACACAAATCTTGATACCGAGACTGTGAGCCATCTCTATTATATATTTAACAAGAGTGTAGTTATCTTTTCTTTTATCAATGTTTTGAATAAATAATCGGTCTATTTTTATTATGTTAAACATCAGATCTTTTATATATTTAAGATTTGAATAACCTGTTCCGAAATCATCAATGGCAAGCTTGAAACTATTGCTGTTAAATGACTTCAGGACATTTCGTACTGAAACGTTATTTTCCAGTTCACCGCTCTCAGTTGCCTCAAAAACTATGTGTCTGTGGTCTATTCCATGATAATCGACACATTTTATAACGTCGTTTAATATATCACTCTTTATAATCTGAACAAAGGATAAATTAATGTTCATTGTAAAATCAGGAATTACTTTTATCCATTCCTTACACTTTACAACAGCCTGGTCGATTATCCATCTTCCCAGAGGAATAATTAGTGAACTTTCTTCAAGCAATGGTATAAAGACGACAGGCGACATAAATCCGAATACTTCACTTTTCCAACGTATAAGCGCCTCAGCTTCATTCACAATGCCTGTTTCAGCTTCTACAACAGGCTGATAATATACTTCAAAGCCCTTAAATCCGTCAGTAATGCATTTTCTTAATTCAGACTGCATATTCATATGATTAATATAGCTTTTGTATTCTTCATTGGAATAAGGTACAAATATGTTTTTACCTGTCATTTTTGCATTGTGAAGTGCAAATTTTAAATTATGAATCGCTTTATCAAATGAATCATTGAGTGTGTTAAAGCAATACGCACCCGCAGAAATTGTATAAAATATGTTGTAATGATTAATTTCAATATGTTTGTTTATGTTGAAGCGCACTTTATCATATAAGGCTTTTGCCCTTTCAAGCGCAATCTGTTCATCACAAATACAAAACACAATAAATTCATCACCGCTTAGTTTAAATAAGCTGTAGTTATTATCGGAGGCTTCTGCTATACAATTTGCAATATCAGCTAAAACCTCATCTCCTATTTTCATGCCGTATTTTTCATTAATCTGTTTGAAATTGTCTACGCCGAAAAGAAGTAAAAACCCGGTTTTTCCGGATACTCCGTGAAGCTCTTCGTACATACTTTTAAGTACGCTCTCGCTAAAAAGGTTAGTATTATTGTCGTATTTATTTTCTTTTCCAAGCTCCTGAATACTTCCAACTAAAAGATTGCACTTAAGTTCTTCATCAAATACAACCTTTCCTTTGCATGCAATCCATACGGGAGTTCCATTTTTGTCAAGCCATCTGTACTCCAAATCATGCATCTTGCTCTCCCCCGAAACAAGTCTGTTGATGTCGTCAGTAAGTAAACTGTAATCCGGAGCATACACAACAGTTTTAAATACTTCAGTCGCATTATTAAAAGAGTTTTCAGTAAGCATAAAAGTATCAAGTGCTTTTGAACTTATAGTATAGTAATCGTTGTCTAAATCAAAAACAAACATATAACTATCGGTACAATCATCCATCACTGAAAGCATGTCTTTATATTTTTTCAGGCCAAACATTACATCACCTCCATTCATAAGCTGCTGCAGTTAAAAAGCAAGTCACTCTCGCATACGATAATATCAGGCTGTAAATCATAATCCTGTACATCTATTTTATCAACAATCTGAAAATCAAAACAGACTGCTATTTTTTTAAGATTATTATGGAAACTAAGGTATTTGTCATAAAATCCACCGCCATATCCTGCCCTGTTAAAGTTCCGGTCAAAAGCTACCCCCGGCATAATTACAGTACCGCATATATCGTTCCATGAAGCATCAAAATCATTAACCGGTTCCATAATACCATATGCTCCCGGCGCCAGTTCATCAAAAGATGAGATTTTATGAAACTTCATCTCGTCACCGTATACCTTAGGTACAAAAACATTCTTGTTATGTGAAAAGCAATATTCAATAATTGGGTAAGTGTCAACCTCGTTATTGTAGCTTACATATACATAAATATTTTTTGCATCGCAAAAATCGCGTACTTTGATTAAATTATTAAAAACTGTATTGCTTCTTAAGCGTACTTCCTCAGCAGAAAGCTGTTTCCTTAGGTTATTCACTAAAACTCTGCTTTCTTTTTTTGTCATCAGTTTCCACTCTCCAAAGCCGCTTTTTGATTTTCAAGCTCTTGATTTTTTAATTTTTCTTCATGACGCTTTTTAACATCAATCATAGAACCATCAGGATTTTGAATTTTAATACTTTCCAAAGTCCCCCTCAGATTATTTCTGAAAGCCGCAATATATTCCTCTCTCAAACGCTTCTGTTCAAGCAGTTCGTCATTTGTAAGGCCCTCCGCTTTGGATTTTCTGTATAATTCATTTATTCTCTCAATAGTCTTTTCCGTTACCATTAATTATATTCTACTCCTAATTCATATAAATTTCAATAAATTCCGTCAATTTAACCTATAAATATCAATAAATCGTCAAGATGCTTCAGACAATATCTGTACACGCCTTTAGTTTTAAATATTATATTTTTGAAATCGGGAAATCTGTATACCTCAATATATGATTTTTCTTTATTTTTGTTAAAGAAAACAGGTATATTTCTTTTTGTCACAATAAGATTTTCAAAAACACATAAAAATTCAACATCTTCTTTTAATAAAAATTCAGTTTTCTGAGTGTCAAGATTAATAAAATTTGTTCCGCCGTTGTCATTATAAATATAATACAGTACATCTTCTATGACGCATATGTTGTTTAAGTTTGAATTTTGCTGTGTTGTGTTATTGTGCCGCACTTTTTTTATTTTATTTGCCCAGTCATATAAAATTATTTCTTCAGTACAAGATGCTTTATCATACTTGGAATATACAAGATATCCGTTATTTATTCCAAGATACGGTATTATAACATCATCAGATGTTCTGTCAAGAGTTTCAATATACAAATCCTTAAGATTTATAACCATATCCGATACAAAACGGTTGACATTAATCACGCCTACAAGCTTTTCACCTAATTTTATGCAGCATAAATTTCCATGAAGATGCAGTATTTTGTCTATTCCGTTTTTGTTTAATTCAGGATTATTTACAATGAGATTCTTATCGTTTGGCATGTCTTTTAAGACTATTTCAAAACGCTCACCGTCTGTATCTTTGGTGATTTTTTCAAAAATACAGTAGTCTTTACTTAAAACAAAAACTTTCAGCACAATAGTTTCATTTATTTCATCCAGAACAGAAACAGTTTTATGAACAGTATACATGTTTGCATCTATTATATTGTATCTGCAAAATGAAATTTCAACATCCTTTTCATTTATCTGTTTTACACAGGTAAAAAAAATATCATTCTTAATACTGCATCCATACTGTACGTCAGCCATGCAGTATTTAAGCAGCTCAGGCATAATTTCAAAGCGTTCGTTAGTAATGGGATTAAAAATGTAGTAATGCTTTGATTTAAATTTACCTATTACGCTGTTTCCATCCACAACCTGCAGAAGCAGCTCACTGTTAAGCGAACTGTACGTACCGTCACCAAAATTTTTTACTAATTTTACTCCCATAAAAATCTCCATTCCGCAGACGCATATCAGATTAATTCCAATATATTAAATTTTTCATCCTTATGCTGTATAAATAGCGTTCCTACATCTGAACCATGCATTATTTTGTATATATTATTTATATTATTTCCATTTGTTATAACCATATCCGTACCGGAATTGTTCGCAATCTGTGCAGCCATGATTTTAGAAGCCATGCCTCCTGTTCCGACATTGCTTCCTGAAGTATTTTTTCCCATGCCTATAAGATTGTCGTCTATTTTTTCTACAACGCGTATAAACTTTGCGTCAGGATTTTTATTCGGATCATCTGTATACAATCCGTCTATGTCAGACAAAAGAATAAGTAAATCGGCGCCGACTAAAGAAGCCACTATGGCAGACAGCCTGTCATTATCTCCGAATGACTGTAACTGTTCAATCTCAGACGTCGATACGGAGTCATTTTCGTTAACTACGGGAACTGCTCCTATATGTAAAAGCTCCTTAAATGTATTTTCCAGATTAGTTCTTGTTACATCATTTAATACCGCACTTTTAGTCAGAAGTACCTGTGCGGCAACAGTACTATATTCTGCAAAGATTTTCTGATAAACCATCATAAGCTTGGCTTGTCCTATTGCTGCGCACGCCTGCTTTACCGATAAATCATCAGGTCTTTCATGAAGTCCTATTGTATTAAGACCTACTGCAATAGCACCGGAAGACACAAGTATAACATCTTTTCCTGAATTTTTGATATCAACGATAGTTCTTACAAGCTTTTCAACCTTCATAAGATTAATCTTACCTGTTCCGGAATGCATAAGTGAGGAAGAGCCTATTTTTATTACAATGCGCTTTTTGTCTTTTAGAAATTCTCTATAGTTAGTCACAATAAATATCTCCTGAAAAAATTAATAGTATAAACAAATCAGACTAATATTACTATATTTTAAAGTAAATGTCATCTATCTTTAAAGCAATTCTTTCCGCAGCTTTAATTCCGTCTACGGCAGCAGATGTTATTCCGCCTGCATATCCAGCACCCTCTCCGCATGGAAAAAGCCCTTTTAGCGATGACTGCATTGTCTCATCTCTCACTATCCTTAATGGGCTTGATGTGCGGCTCTCAACGCCTGAAAGAACAGCTTCACCCATATTAAAGTCTGCAATCTTTCCAGCAAAGCCTTCTATCCCTTCAACTATTGATGATGATAAATCTTTGCCAAGAACAGTATTTAAATCTGCGAAAGAAGTTTTTCCTTTTATACATGGTATTACCTTACCTAAACCGTCAGAAATCCTTTCATTTTTAAAATCGTCATAAAGCTGTATCGGAATATTTCCGTTTCCGGCATTATAAGCCGCCTTTTCAAGATTTCTTTGAAAATTAATTCCGTCAAGCACATTTGCTCCGAAATCATCAGGTGTAACGGTAACTATTATTGCACTGTTTGCGTTGCGGCTGTCTCTGCCGGAATAACTCATTCCGTTAACTGCAAGATAACCTTTTTGCGAGGATGCATTAACGACATATCCTCCTGGACACATACAAAAAGAATAAACGCCCCTTCCTGAAGCTGTTGTGTAGGTAACTTTATAGTCGGCAGCAGGCATTTTATATGAGGTATCGCCATATGCATTATAATTTATAAAATCCTGCGGATGCTCAATTCTTAAACCAACTGCAAATGATTTTGGCTGCATAACGACAGGAAGCCCGGAAATCATTTCGAAAGTATCTCTTGCGCTGTGACCAACGCATATACACACATTTTTACATCTTCTTGTTATGACTTCACCGCTTTTTGTATCTTTAATTAAAATGTCTGTTACATTATTATTTTCATATTCAATGCCCGTAAGCATTTTATTAAAATAAATTTCACCGCCGAGACTTAATATATGTTCTCTTATATTTTTTACGATAACCGCAAGCACGTCTGTTCCGATATGCGGTTTGTTTAAATACATTATCTCAGGATCTGCACCAAATCTTACAAAGGTTTTTAATACTTCTTTTATTCGTCCTGTATTGTCTTTAATCATTGTATTTAATTTTCCGTCTGAAAACGTTCCGGCTCCGCCCTCTCCGAACTGTACGTTTGAATTTTCGTCAAGCTCACCGCCGTTCCAGAAATTATTTACTGATGTCTGCCTTTTTTCGACAGTCTCTCCGCGCTCATAAACTACAGGTCTGTATCCGGCCTCAGAAAGCTTTAAGGCAGCAAACATTCCGGCAGGTCCGAAGCCTATTATAACGGGACGGTCCTCTTCGCGTAAATTTATCTTTTTATTATAATTACTTAAACCTGTCGGAAATTCATAAGTATATCTTTCTGTTATATTTATATCTTTTGCAAGCTGGCCGCGGCATTTTTTCAGCTTATCTGCCAGCATTTTTTGTGATACTTTAATTTCATTAAAATATGACATTAAAATTTCTACGCTGTATATAAAAAATATATCTGGCTTTTTCCTTGAATCAACAGATTTTTTAATTATTTTGTATTCACAACTGTTAAGATTTATATCGAAAACCTTTTTTAATATATTAATTATACATTTTTCCAAATCCTTAGTACTGTGGTTGGGATTTAACTTTATTTGATTTATTCTTATTACTTTTTCTGTCATAAATATACGTTCTTTCTAATTCTGGAGTCATTATATCATGTGCGAAGAAAAGGAAGCCCCTGAAGCGCCATCATACCGAATTAAGTCCTGCCACGTATCCGCTGCTCCAGGCCCATTGCAGATTATATCCTCCGCATCGTCCGTCAACATCTGCAATCTCTCCTGCAAAAAACAAATTTTTAATTAATTTTGATTCCATATTATGATTTATTTCATTAAGGTTTACTCCGCCCTGACAAACCTGCGCAGTATCAAATCCCTTCGAGCCTGTGATGTCGAATTTGAATTTACGCAAATTATCGGTAAATTCGCAAAGTTTTTGTACACCTATATCTTTAACCGGAGCGTTTAAATCAAGTCCCATTGCTTTGGCTGTGCCGTATATAAGCTTTTTATTTAAAATACCGGCAAAAAACTGCTCTATATTCTTATTTTTGTCAGCAGTTATTCTTTTTTCTATATCTTTATATAAATCTTTTCTATTAATATCTGCAAGCATATCCACCGTTACAGATACTTTTTTATGTAAATCAAGTGCTTTTACTGCATACCTGCTTATCTGAAATACAGGGATTCCGCTTATTCCGTAATCCGTATACTGAATTTCACCATAATCGCTTAAGATAAATTCACTATCAACGTATAATGAGATATTACCGGTACTTCTTACACCCGATAAATTAGCGCAGTATTTCATGTCGCTTACAAGCTGTACAAGTGCAGGAAGCGGTTTTATTATTGTATGGCCGAAATTTGCCGCAAGATTATATCCGCTTCCGTCAGAGCCTGTTTTAGGTGATGCCTTTGAGCCGGCAGCGATGATAACCGATGAAGCTTCATAAAAAAAGCCTTCCGTTTTTATGATGAAACGGTTGTCTTTTTTTTCTATGGCGGTAACGATAAAATCAGTTTTAACTTTTACGTTTAAGCGTCCAAGTTCAAATATCAATGCTTCCTGAACAGATGCTGCTGTTCCCGAATGAGGATATACATATCCTCCTCGTTCGTTATAAAAAACACCGAGTTCTTTAAAAAATTTAAGCGTATCAGACACATTAAATTTATCTATTATATTTTGCACAAATTCTGTATCTTCGTTTTGATACATTTGTGATGACATGTAAAGGTTTGTAAAATTACATTTTCCATTGCCTGTCTGCAAAAGCTTGGTTCCGAGTTTTTTATTGTGTTCTATCAACACTACCTTTGCACCTTTTCGTGCAGCAGTTATCGCAGCTATCATTCCTGATGCACCGCCGCCTATAACTGCGCAATCATAGAAAAATTTCTGCGAAGCCTCTTTAGCTGCTGTATGTTTGTAAGAATTCATATAATCCGCTTTCTCCTGTAATATATAAACCGTACTTAAGCTGTTCTTTTATATCGTCCGGAAGAGTCTCATAATTGATATCCGCATAATCATAGAGTTCTCCTCCTTTTCCTTTATAAATATATATATTATTGTCTGTTAATTTAAGATAAAAGGTTGTCTCATTATTTTTTTCAGAAGATTTAACAGCAATATCATCTGAAATTGTGCTGCTCTGTGTTTCGGACTGTGGTGATACGTTGTTTGAATTGTTTTTTGAGTTCAAATCCGTAAAAATAAGAATTATAAATACTGTTGCAACAAAAGCTGCCAAAAGTCCTATAGAGATATACATTTTTTTATTCATAGCATTATCCGGCACATATACGCCGCCTCCATAATGCTATTATTGACAAAGTATACTTTTTTAATACTCTGTAAATGCGTACGGAAGTATTTCTTTTAATGTGTATTCAAAAATAGTATCTTTTTCATTTAAAAGTATAACTGCATTTTCATCCATAAATTCACGCATTACCTGACGACATATTCCGCATGGATAGGTTTTAGTATCTTTCGACGACACAATAGCTATCTTCTTTATTTTCTTGTATCCATTTGAGACAGCATTAAAAATAGCAGTTCTTTCGGCACAGTTTGTCGCACCGAAAGATACATTTTCTATGTTGCAGCCCACAAAAATTTTATTATCATCTGTAAGCACTGCCGCTCCAACCTTAAATCCGGAATACGGTGCATATGAATTATCAAGTGCTTCCTGTGCTTTTAAGATAAGCTTTTTATTTTCAACATCATGTGTCATATGCATAACTTAGTTCTCCATTTATACAGTTATCTGCTGATTCCTAATTTATCAAGAACCTGCGTCTGTTTTGATTCCATAACCTTAGCCTCGTCCTCTGCCATATGGTCATATCCGAATAAATGCATCATACTGTGAGCTACCAAAAAAGCAAGCTCTCTTTTTTGTGAATGTCCATATTTTACTGCTTGTTCCATAACCTTTTCTACTGATATAATTATGTCTCCGAGCATAAGCTCTCCTGTATCAGGGTTAAAATAATCCTCTGCATTTTCCTCTATTATACTTTCAAGTGATTGAAAATCTGCAGGACTTTTATATTCTATCATCGGAAATGACAAGACATCGGTAGCACTGTCTACATCCCTGTAATTTTTATTAATTTCATGTATTGAAGCGTTATCTGTAAGTATAACATTAATTTCTGTCTCATATGGACATTTTTCCTGTTCTAAAGACATTTCGACAACGCTTTCTATTATATTTTGATATTCTAAATCAAGTTTAATATCAGTTTCATATTCAATGTTTAGTGTCATTTCCTTTTTTCTCCTTTGAGTAACCTCTGTTTCTTTTTGACGTGTCTGTCTGCTTTTTTTCGTAATCCTCGTAAGCTTTTACGATTTTTTGTACAAGAGGATGTCTTACAACATCCTGACTTGTAAGCTTTACAAAGCCTATCTCGTCTATTTTTGACAATACCTTCATAGCAACATCAAGACCGCAAACGGTGTCCTTTGGAAGATCTTTTTGTGTTAAATCGCCTGTTATTACAACCTTTGAACCAAAGCCTATCCTTGTAAGAAACATTTTCATCTGCGCCGGAGTTGTATTCTGTGCCTCATCAAGGATTATAAAAGAATTATCAAGAGTACGTCCTCTCATATAAGCGAGAGGTGCAACCTCAATAAGTCCTTTTTCCATATTTGCAGCAAAGCTTTCTGCGCCCATAATCTGATAAAGTGCGTCGTAAAGAGGTCTTAAATACGGGTCAACTTTGCTTTGCAGGTCTCCTGGCAAAAATCCAAGCTTTTCTCCGGCTTCAATTGCAGGACGCGTAAGAATGATTCTTCCGACCTCGTCATTTTTAAATGCGTTTATGGCCATGGCCATTGCCAGATAGGTTTTACCTGTTCCGGCAGGGCCGAGACCGAAAACTATCATTTTTTCACGTATCTGGTCAACATAATATTTTTGTCCTAATGTCTTTGGCTTTACGGGTTTACCATTGATTGTTCTGCATATTAAATCAGAATCTATTTCAAGAACCGCATTTTCTTTTTCTTCAAAGCAAAGCGACAACGCATAATCGACATTCTGCGCTGTTATCACATTGCCGCGTTTTGCAAGTTCCAAAAGATTATTAAGCACGTTTGCCGCATGTTTTACATCGGCAGGAGCCCCTAACACCTTAACATCTGAATTTCTTGATATAATTGTAACCTTTAATGTACGTTCAATTTTTTTTATAAACTCATCAAACTGTCCAAATACATTACTGCTGTATATGGCAGGCATATCTACAATAACTTCAACTACACTCATTGGCTGTTTTCTTCCTTCACTATTATGTTAACGTCCGTATATTCAATAGCAGGCATTAGAACATTAAGTTTGCCTGACGAATAATAACAGACATTATTCGAATCCATTTTAACATTATATTGAAGTATTTGCACTTCATTTTCCGATAAATCTTTAATATATTTATTAAAACGCGCAGCCATTATGCTTTTAGCTTCATCGTAACTGTACGTTTTTTTTACTGTCTTATATTCATGATACTGCTTTTTTCCTACAAAGACGGGAATATAAAAATCGTTTTCAAATGCAATTTGTTTTGTCTCGTAAGTAATATCAGCTTCCCCGAATTTTCTAAAATCAATACCAAATTCAATACATGAATCTTTTATTCTTACAACATTTATTTTTTTTGTCTTTCCGGTATAAACTTTTTCCTCATAATTTTTGTTAAGCTCATCACTGTATTCAAGCTCACATTTTATTAAAATGTCCGCATCAGCTCTTGTGTTGTATGCATCCGCCTCGGTACCCGAATCATCGTAAACCTTTACCGTACCCGATACAAGTATTTGTCCTTTTTCTACTGTATCTCCCTTTTTAACGAGCGGCGTTCCTTTTCTTGTTATAATACTTTCGACAACTCCTGACTGAGATGCAACTATATCTCGGCAATCGTTTGATGTTTCCGTAATCTGTCCTACACCATCATTTTCTTTTATATGTACTATAAGCTTTGTTCCGCTTATCTGCGCTGAAACCCATGTTATATCTTTAAAATCTGACCTTAAAGAGGTTTCTATATAATCACAATCTATATTTTTTATGCGTATACCCGTATTAATTCCTGCCGAACTTAAATATTTCAAAAGAAAACTGCCGGTATACCTTGTATTTCCCGTAAATGATATGTTCCAAATAAACAGACTGCATACATAAAGCATTGCAAAGGCAATAAAAATTCCAGCTATAAATGAATAATGCTTTCTGTATTTAAACATTATAAAACCGATGCCTTTTCGCTTTAAAACTTTTACTTTCGTGTAAGTTTTATGGCATATATCTTTAATTTTCATAAAATCATTTTTGGATATATATCCCTCTATGCCGTCATCTGTTTTGTTTATATTCCAAATTAAAATTCCTTTATACCTGCACATATTAAGAAATTTTTCCGGATAATTTCCAACTGCACTTATTTTAACATAATTAGTCGCTGTCTTCATCTGTCTCCACATACTCCCTCCGAAAAAATTAATATGTAGATTAGATAACTCAATATTCTACCTTTGAAATGCGTCCCTTTATAAATATAACTTCATCATCATAATACATTATCTCAAGAGAAGTTCCCTGAACAGTTATTATTCCACATTTTGTCAAAAGTTTCAGCGTGTCATTTTCATATAATATTATAGATTTAAAATTTTCTATGTATATTTCATAATTTCCTACTGAAGTAACGATAGGAAAATCAAGCGCAGCATCTTTAGATAACTCCATTTTTTCAACAATATTAATTTTTTTAGACATATACTAATCCTCATTTCTGAGCAGCTTGTTGTGAAAAGGCGAAATTTAATTAATTATATGAAGTCAGGATTTGATTTATTCGCATAAAAGATTAAGGTGTCAAAACACCCTAATTATAATTACATGGATTGTTTCGTGCTTCGCACTCCCACACTGTAATCTTATAAAGTAAAAAAGCGTCGTTCACGACGCTTGCAAGATTTGCTTCGCAAACTTGTTATCAGAATGCGTCTTGGACGCAATTTCCTATAAAGTAAAAAAGGCGGGCATTTTTGCCCACCTTAAATAATAGGTTAATTAAATTAGTTGAACTTACGTTTTCTTGCAGCTTCTGACTTCTTTTTACGTCTTACGCTTGGCTTTTCGTAATGTTCTCTTTTACGAATTTCCTGCTGAATGCCCGCTTTAGCACAGTTTCTTTTAAATCTGCGTAATGCGCTATCTAAAGACTCGTTTTCTTTAACGATGACATTTGACATACTTCTTCCTGACCACCCTTCTGTAGCAAAATTGTGCTCAACTATACATATAATAGGGTATTAATTAATTGCACAACTTAGATTATATCATATATTCTTCATTCGTCAACATTAAATTTGATTTTTAATCTTAATTTTGTTAAGAAATTTGACCTTCAAATACGTCCGGTGCTTTTGTCAGAAGTTCATCTATTCCGGCAGGATTTTTTCCGCCTGCCTGTGCCATATTCGGACGTCCGCCTCCGCCTCCGCCAACTATTGATGCAACCGCTTTTATAAGATTTCCGGCATGAGCTCCCTTTTCAACAGCGTCATCTGTTGCCATTGCAATCATATTGACTTTATCGCTGCCCTGTGCACTTACGATAAGAACCATACCTGAACCAATTTCGTTTTTAAGCTTATCGCCGAGGTTACGAAGCTCATTCATATCAACGTTATCTACCTTTGTAGCAAGGAAGTTAAAGCCTCCTATTTCCTTAACATCACCCGATGCGTTACCGAGTGCATTATTTGCAAGCTCTGATTTAAGCTTTTCATTTTCACTTGCAAGTGCTTTAATTTCATCATTCATTGAATGTATTTTCTTTACAAGCTGTGGAACTTCTGTCTTAGCAGCCTTGGCAGCATCTTCAATCTCCTGCTCAAGCTGTGCATAATATTTAAGCACGCCATTTCCGGTAAGAGCCTCTATTCTTCTTGTACCGGCCGCAACGCCTGATTCAGAGACAATCTTAAATAAAGCAATATTTGAAGTATTGGCAACGTGCGTACCGCCGCAGAATTCTTTTGAAAAATCACCCATAGAGACAACTCTTACGGTATCACCGTATTTTTCGCCGAAAAGTGCCATAGCACCTGTCTTTTTTGCATCCTCAATAGACATTACATCTGTAACTACACATATGTTTTCTGCTATCTTTTCGTTAACAATAGCTTCCACTCTTGCAATTTCATCAGCAGTCATGCTCTGAAAATGTGTAAAATCAAATCTTAATCTGTCAGGATTTACAAATGAACCTGACTGCTCAACATGATTTCCAAGAACCTCTCTTAATGCTTTCTGTAAAAGGTGTGTTGCACTATGGTTTTTACATATGTCGGCTCTCTTTGCAGCATCAACTGACAAAGTAACTGTATCTGAAACCTTAATCATACCTGATGTCATAACGCCGACATGACCGATTTTACCACCCTTTAACTTGATTGTAGTCTCAACCTTAAAACATCCGTCATCTGTGCTTATAATACCAGTGTCGCCTTCCTGACCACCCATGGTTGCATAAAATACAGTCTCATCAACTATTATAGTACCTCTGTCACCCTCTGACAAAGCCTGTACAATATCATTTTCAGTTGTAAGAACAGTTACCTTTGAAGTGTTTTCAAGTTTATCATATCCTACAAATTTACTTGTGATTTCAGGGTCTATATCATCATAAACAGTCGCATCAGCGCCCATATAATTAGTTGTTTTTCTTGCGTTTCTTGCTTTAACTTTCTGCTCCTGCATAGCATTGTTAAAACCGTCCTCATCGATTCCTATACCTTTTTCTTCAAGAATTTCCTTTGTGAGATCAAGAGGAAAACCGTAAGTATCATACAGCTTAAATGCGTCTGCTCCTGAAAGGATATTTGTATTATTCTCAGCAAGGCTCTTCTCCATATCAGCAAGTATACTTAAGCCCTGGTCGATAGTCTTATTAAACTTATCTTCTTCCTCAGTGATTACCTTAAAAATAAACTCTTTCTTTTCTTCAAGTTCAGGGTAGCCATCCTTAGAACCTTCAATTACAGTCTCACAAAGCTTTGCAAGGAACTTTCCCTCAATTCCAAGAAGTCTTCCGTGTCTTGCAGCTCTTCTTAAAAGTCTTCTTAAAACATAACCTCTGCCCTCATTTGATGGCATAATACCGTCACTTACCATAAATGTTACTGAACGGATATGGTCTGTTATAACTCTTATTGAAACGTCCTGCTTCTCATTATCTTTATATACAACGCCTGCCATTTCACATACTTTATTGCGGAGTGCCTGCAATGTATCAACATCGAATATTGAATCAACATCCTGAACAACAACTGCAAGACGTTCAAGCCCCATACCGGTATCAATGTTTTTCTGAGCCAGGTCAGAATAATTGCCCTTTCCGTCATTATTAAACTGTGAAAATACATTATTCCATACTTCCATATATCTGTCACATTCACAGCCTACAGTGCAGCCAGGCTTTCCGCAGCCATATTTCTCACCGCGGTCATAGTATATCTCTGAACATGGACCGCAAGGACCTGCACCGTGTTCCCAGAAATTATCTTCTTTTCCGAATCTGAAAATACGTTCCTTTGCGATACCGATTTCCTTATTCCAGATATCAAAAGCTTCATCATCATCAACATAAACAGACGGATATAATCTGTCAGCATCAAGACCGACTACCTCTGTCAAAAACTCCCATGACCAATGAATAGCTTCAGTTTTAAAATAATCTCCGAATGAGAAATTTCCAAGCATCTCAAAGAATGTACCGTGTCTTGCCGTTTTACCGACATTTTCGATATCACCTGTACGTATACATTTCTGACATGTTGTCACCCTTCTCTTAGGTGGAATTTCCTGTCCTGTAAAATATGGCTTTAAAGGAGCCATACCTGAATTAATAATCAGCAAACTGTTATCGTTATGTGGAACGAGGGAAAAACTTTTCATTTTCAAATGATCCTTGCTCTCAAAAAAATCAAGATACATTCTTCTTAATTCGTTAACACCTCTGTACTGCACTTTCTTATCCTCCCGGTTTTATTACTCTTGTATATTTTCTTTAATTTCATTTTGGGCAGCCTTTGCCGCCTTTTTTGCATCTGATTTTTTTCGAAGGCGACTTCCTATAAACACACCGCCTGCAAGTAAACAAAGCATTATTACAAATTTGACCGCTTCATAAATAACTTCACCAAATAAGACGCTTGTCAATCCAACCATAGTAATCTCCATTCCGCAGACGCTTTTGCGTCGGAGGAATCGCGAGGCAAATCTTAAATTTGACTCTGCGATAAAAGCTACTTTGTGGCGCCTGCGACACAAATAGCTGTGTGAAAAAATATCTCATCAGAATATTTTTTCACACTAATCTCCATTCTAATCCTCGTTTCTAAAGCAATTTATCACCTTAAATTGCACTTAGTGCAATGATTATACCATACAGCAAAATCATTATCAACAATTCCATACCCCGTGCTCTATAAAATAATTTGCTCTTCGCTCTGCATTGTCTATGATTTCTTTGTCATAGCCTATAACATTTAAAAGCTTTATGGCATTCCGCGTTGTTGCAGGACCCTTAAACAGTTTAAAATTAAATTTGACATCATTGTCTGTAACCTGTTCTTCAAAATGATAGTTATCATAGTATTTTTCAAGCAGCGTTGTAAGCTCAATGTCATGAGTTGCAGCAAATACAAGAACATTTTTATATCGCAGACTTTTTAATATCTCTGATGATGCAGCAATTCGCTCAACCGTATTTGTTCCACGCAGCACCTCGTCTACAAAGCAAAGCACAGGCTTACTGTCTTTCTTTTCGGTGGAATCAAGAATTCTTTTTAATGATTTAATCTCCACAATATAGTAGCTGTTGTTGCTGCTTAAATCATCTTTTAATGACATCGAAGAATATATTCTGAAAAATGATGCTTTGTATTCTTTTGATACACTTGTATATATAGCCTGACTTAAAAGGGCATTTATTGCAATAGTTTTCAAAAATGTTGACTTTCCCGAGGCATTTGAACCTGTAAGCAGAACATGCTTGTCCGCATTAATTGAATTTGCAACAGGCTTTTCAATGAGAGGATGAAAGGCCTCTTTTACTGTCAGTCTTGCATTTGAATTGCTTACAGAAGTATTTACAAATTCCGGCTTTGAATAATATGGAAGCACATTTCTGTATGAAGCTACACATATACAGCTCTCAATAAAGCCTAAAATATCAAACAGCTTAAAAACAACATCCTGCTTTTTGCCAAGCATCTTTACCATATTATTAAATTTAATTAAATCGGCATGTGTAAGCATCCGCACGTATTCAAGAATCATTTCTGAGAACGAGCCGCTTACATTTCCCGAAACAATAAGTCCTGAATTTTTAGTTATATTTGAAAACTGGCTGCATATATCAGTTAAATCTTCATTGTAGTCTTTAAGTTCCTCAAGCTTTAAATCATTTATTGCTTTTGCTGCCCTAAGCATTTTTACAAGCTGTGTAACACATCCGAAATAAGATTCAACCCCCGCCTTAAACCTGTAATAGCTTATAACAGAAAACGCAACTGCACCTATGACAAGTGCAATTCCCATCACAGGATTTATAAAAAGGCAGAAAACAAGTGCTGTAGCAAGTAATATCACAGATAAATAATGTATAAAATTGCCGCCTGCCTTTAAATCAACTATAAGCCCAAGATAATCACTTAATGATATATGTTTTGCAAATCCAAGTTCTGCAAATATTTTTTGTACGTCTAATCTTTGTTTTTCATTATTATCAAAATATGACGCAAGCCTGTCTGTTTCCTTAAGCTTATTTAAATCGTTGCAGGGAACCCTTAACATTCTGTAAAGATATTCCTGTCCGACAGACGAATTGCATATATTCATATCCTTAAATACAGCATCCATATTTAAATCATTCCATGTGATATCATCAATGAAATCATCTGTATCTATTATACCGTCTTCTATGCTGTCCTCATAGTAATGCGAAATCATTTCAAATTCATCATAGCTGTATTTTCTTGATGGTCTTTTACCGTATGATTTTTTTATTTTGTTAATCATTCTTATTTTTGCTTTTTTATTATTGTCAATCATAATATAAACGGCCACACATATAACAATTATAAAAAAAACAATAATTTTGATATCATAATTCATGTATAAATCCCCTTGATAAGCATTAATAGTCTGCTGCTGCAGTAAGAGCAGCTTTAATCATATCGTTAAAGCCTGTCTGCCTTTCTTCTGCTGATAAAGCTTCCTTTCTGTACAAGTGGTCACTTATTGTAACCATACAGAGAGCTTTTTTCTTAAGTCTTGCCGCATTCATATAAAGAGCCGCAGCTTCCATCTCAACAGCCAAAACGCCCATTTTTCTCCAACTGTCATTAACTGAATTATCATCATTGTAGAATATATCAGAAGAAAGTACATTGCCAACATCCACATTTAAATTTAAGTTTCTTGCGGCATTTACGGTTTTCTCCAAAAGAGTAAAATCAGCTATAGGCGCATAAGTGCCTGCCAGTCCATATTGTGAAGCGTAATTTGAATCAGTACACGCTCCCATAGCAATACATATATCCTTAAGCTTAACATTATCAGCAAGAGCTCCCGCTGAACCGATTCTTACAATATTTTCAACATCATACTGTGAAAACAGTTCATAACTGTATATTCCAATAGAAGGCATACCCATTCCGCTTCCCATAACAGATATCTGTTTTCCATTATAATATCCGGTAAAACCGAGCATATTGCGAACATTATTAAATACCTTAACATCTGTAAGATATTCCTCCGCAATATACTTAGCTCTCAACGGGTCTCCCGGCATAAGAACAGTCTTAGCAATTTCACCTTTATTTGCACTAATATGTGGCGTCCCCATATTTACCTCCAATCTGCCGCTTAATGCGGCCTTAAAATAATGACTGCACCACACAAAGAATTCTTTGCAATAGTGCAGTCACATGAAAATCACTTTAAAATCAATTATGCACCTTCATACTTTATGACAGAATCAACCTTATAACCTGCAAGACGCTCTCTTCCTTTAAGGCCCTCAAGCTCTATAAAAAATGCTATTTTTACAACTTCTCCTCCGAGCTGTTCAATAAGCTTTATTATGGCCTCTGTAGTTCCGCCTGTTGCAATTAAGTCATCTACAATAACAACTTTCTGTCCTTTTTTAATGGCATCCTTATGAATTTCTATAGTTGCCTTACCGTACTCTAATTCATAATCTGCAGAAATTGTTTCACAAGGAAGTTTTCCTTTTTTTCTTACCGGTACAAATGCTTTATGGTTATTATATGCAATAGGTACTCCAAATATAAATCCTCTTGATTCAGGGCCGACAACAACATCATATTCGACATCTTTTAAAATTTTGTCTATTCCGTCTATTGCAAGCTGTAATCCTTCTGCGTCCTGCAATACACTTGTAACATCTCTAAATATAATTCCTTTCTCCGGAAAGTCCGGTATGCTTCTTACGTAATCTTCAACCTTCTTCATAGTAATCCTCTTTCCATAAGCAACTTTGTTGCGAAGTATTTTAAAATCCATCTCATATAATAACACATTATTTTTATACAATCAAACAAACTAATCCTGAATTTTCATTCATTACTTTTTCAAGTGTATCTCCGATTTTCGTCATGCTCTCAGGCGTCATATTATGAGTCTTTTCATAAATACCGTCCTCCACTATCTGTTCAACTGTTTTTCCAAAAATATTTGTTTCCCAGATTCCTGACGGATTATCACCAGCGTTATTTTTTATATAATCTATAAGGTCATCTGCCTGCTGTTTTGTTCCGACAATAGGCGCAATCTCCACATTTATATTGGTTTTAATCATATTTACTGACGGAACCTGTGCTTTGATTTTTACGCCGAATTTATTTCCGTTTTTTATAACCACAGGCTCATCGAGTGTTATATTTTCGCGGACAGGGGTTACAACTCCGAACCCTGTCATATTTACATCATTTAGTGCATCCTTTACGTTATCAAACTCCTGTTTTTTTGACGCAAGCTCTTTTATTGTATTAATAAGTTCATATTCATTTTTTATTGTGGTCTGAGTAAGCTCGCTTAAAACATTATAATAAATTTCCGGTTTTACCTTTATCGATATGCTTATACATCCGTCTGACATACCTATATTATTAACATCTATCGCTTCTATAAAATCCTTTAACTGAATATCTTCGTTAAAATCGTCGCCAACAATATCTTTTATATATGTAAATTTGTTCAAGAGCCTGCAGGCCTCATCCATAAGTTCCTGCTTTAACCAATGATCTTTTGGTATCATCTCCATCCATTGCGGAGTATAAAAATCTATCTGTGTCACAGGAAATTCAAGAAGGACATTTTTAAGAATATTTGATATATCTTCTTTCTTAAGCTGATCACAGTTTACAGGCAATACCTTTACACCGTATTTTTCTGTAAGAGAAGCGGATAATTCAGTTGTTTCAGAAGAATAGGGTTTTACTGTATTTAATAAAATAATAAAAGGTTTATTTATCGCCTTTAATTCTGATACAGTCCTTTCTTCCGCTTCCACATAGTTTTGTCTATCAATATCAGTAAATGAACCATCTGTTGTTACAACAATACCTATTGTGGAATGTTCCTCAATAACCTTTTTGGTTCCTATTTCTGCTGCTTTCGTAAATGGTATTTCATTTGGCGACCACGGAGTTTTTACCATTCGCTCATGCTCGTTTTCAATATGTCCTTTTGCTCCGTCAACCATAAATCCGACGCAGTCGATAAGACGAACCTTTACGTCTATCCCATCAAAAGGACATATAAGTGCAGCCTCGCTTGGAACAAATTTCGGTTCTGTAGTCATAATTGTCGTTCCTGCTGCACTCTGCGGAAGCTCATCCTTTGTTCTTGTCTTTAAATGTTCGTTAGTAATCTGTGGTATAACCATCAAATCCATAAAACGTTTTATAAATGTAGATTTTCCCGTACGCACAGGCCCTACTACTCCAAGATAAATTTCTCCATTTGTTCTAACCTGTATATCATGGTACAAATCATATGTATCATCAGCAATATTTTTCATACTAACCTCCGGTTTTATAACAATTATGTATTTGTTAAATGTATGCTAAAAAATGATTAATAATACCAAAAACAAAAGAAAGCTGTCTGACTTATCGGGGTTAGTTTCGATAAGCAGACAGCTCTCTTTTTGTAAGCAAATAAATAACATACAAGCAATACATATTTTAAGCAAAAAATGTATTAAGTTTTATTGGGGGATGGGAAAATATTTAATTCTTTTCCCAATTTGATTATATCAACAATATTATTTTTTTGCAAATAGTTTTTAAAAAATTGTAAAAATTTATATTTTTTCACATAATTCCCTTATAACCTCAGATGCTATTATAAGTCCTGCACACGCAGGTACAAATGCTACGCTTCCGGGTATGCTTCTGCGGCTTGTATGCTCAAGCGGAGCTGAAACTTTAATAGGCGTCTCTTTTGAGTAAACCACTTTGAGCTTTTTAACACCTCTTTTTTTTAATTCAGTCCGCATTACTCTTGCAAGCGGACAAACTGAAGTCTTATATATATCTTCAACCTCAAGCATTGCAGGATTAAGTTTATTGCCTGTTCCCATACTGCTTATGACAGGAGTATTAACTGCCTGAGACTGCAATATTATATCTATCTTGGCTGATACTGTATCTATACAGTCAATCACATAATCATAGTCCGCAAAATTGTAATCATCGTGACTGCCAGGCAGATAAAAGCAATTATGAATCTCAACATCCGCATCAGGGTTTATATCAAGAATCCTTTTCTTTATGACTTCCGTTTTCATCATTCCAACAGTGTTTTGCAAAGCTATAATTTGTCTGTTTATGTTTGAAATGCTTATTGTATCGTTATCCGTTATAACAAAATTACCTATTCCCGTTCTTGCAAGCGCCTCCACAACGTATCCTCCGACACCGCCTACGCCGAACACAGCGACTTTTAAATTTTTTAATTTTTCAATCTTTTCATCTCCAAGCAACAGCCGGCTTCTTTCAAGCTCTTCCCACATAAAAACCTCGATTCATGATTATTTAATTACTTGTTTCTATTCATCAAACTCAGCAAGCACGTAATATCCTCTCTGAGTCTCTCCAACTTCCTTCACAACACCTTTTGTTGATTTTAATCTGTCTGGAGTAGAATAATTTCCTGACATGGCAACAGCCGGTTCAATCGTATAATAATAACTGCTTGGAAGTTTCCCCTCCGTAATCTCCACTATGTCGCCTTCTTTAACAAGTCCGGGCCGGCTCATTGTAAATTCCATCTGTCTCATTATTTTCCCCTTTCGTATTTTTTAACTCTTATGATTCCACGGATTCATCATAAATTTAATTTTTCAATACTGTCGAGAGTATACTCCTTAACCTTATATGAAAGCTGCAAATTTTCTTCCTTTTCAATAAGCGGGTCGTCTTTTAAAAGCTGAGCTGCCGCATCTGACGCTATTTTTAATACATTTGCGTCTGCGTATATATCGGCTATTCCGAAATCAAATTCTCCGCTTTGCCTTATTCCAAAGAAGTCTCCCGGGCCTCTTAACCTTAAGTCCTCCTCTGCAATAACAAAACCGTCGTTTGATTTATTTAAAATTTCAAGTCTTTCTTTTGTCTTTTTTGACTTATTGTCCGATACAAATATACAGTATGACTGGTATTTGCCTCTGCCGACGCGTCCTCTCAACTGATGAAGCTGCGCAAGACCGAAACGCTGTGCATTTTCAACCATCATAACAGTTGCATTAGGTACATTGACACCAACCTCAATTACTGTGGTTGACACTAAAATATCTGTTTCTTTATTTACAAAACGTTCCATAATATCATTCTTTTGTGAACCGCTCATTTTGCCGTGAAGATAATCAATCCTTACCTGCGGCTGCATAAATTTTTTAAGCTTTGCAGCGTAATCAATGACATTTTCAGCCTCAATTCCGTCACTCTCCTCTACGAGCGGACAAATTATATAGACCTGTCTTCCCTCATTTATCTGATTCTGAATAAACTTGTATGCGTTAGGTCTGTAATTTTCATCGACAACACAGTTTTTAATCGGAAGTCTGTTAAGAGGTAGTTCATCGACTATTGATATATCAAGGTCACCATATAAAATTATCGCTAGTGTTCTCGGTATAGGAGTTGCGCTCATTACGAGAATATGCGGATTATCACCTTTTTTTGAAAATGTCTTTCTCTGGTTTACACCAAACCTGTGCTGCTCATCTGTTATTACAAGTGCAAGATTTTTATATTCGACACTGTCCTGAATAAGACAGTGTGTTCCAATAATTATATCTGTCTCTCCGCTTTTTATCCTCTCATATTCTTTTTTCTTTGCGGATTGTGTCATTGAGCCTGTAAGAAGCGAAATGTTAAGTGCTATGTTGTATTTTTCAAACATATCGCACACTGATTTGTACTGCTGTTTTGCCAAAACCTCAGTCGGAACCATCATAGCCGCCTGATATCCGTTAAAGGCAGTATTCATAAGGGCAAGTACTGCAATTATTGTTTTGCCGCATCCAACATCTCCCTGTATGAGCCTGCTCATAAGCTTATCACTGCCCATATTAAGCTTAACCTCCTCCCAGACTTTAATCTGTGCGTTAGTAAGCTTAAATGGCAGATTATTTATAAATTCATCAGTTCTTGCATCATTATTTATAACAAAACTGTTCGGAAGTCTTTCTTTTGTATTTTTTAAAGTCCTCATAGCAAGAATAAACAGGAAAAATTCTTCAAACGCCAGTCTTTTTCTTGCCATCATGTAATCCTGCATTGATTTTGGAAAATGTATGCTCATAACTGCGTAATTGTGTTCCGAAAGTTCAAAATTTTTCCTTATATCCGACGGTATAAATTCCATATCAAGGCTTGTATCATATCTTTCAAGCACCTGCTTTACAGCCTTTACGACAATTTTGTTAGAAAGTCCCTTTGTGAGCGGATAAATCGGCTGCATTGAGCCCTTAAGCTGTGAATATTTTTCCATCGTATACATTTCAGGCTGTTCCAGCAAAAATATTCCGTTTTTTTTGCGAAGATAACCCCTGAAAATATAACGCATTCCCTGACGTAAGCTGCTTTTTAAAAATGGCATGTTATACCATGTACACTTAATACGCTCTCCTGTTACATCTTTAATAAATACCGATATAACAGTAAGCTTTCCATGTCTGTAGACCTCGACATTGTTTGATACCATACCGTCTATGGAAACAATGGTGTTTTCCATATTTTCCTTTGCTGTATTTACAAAAACAGGCTCTTCGTATACATCATAATCCCGCGGGTATAACCCCACGAGATCATCTGTAGTGTACACGGAAAGCCTGTTTAATAAAACAGCTGTTTTTTCACCTATTCCTTTTAATTGAATTATATCCATAATAATCCTCCATTCCGCAGACGCTTTTGCGCCGGAGGATACGCGAGTCAAATTTGAGATTTAACTCCACTAAAATCCTATATTTGTGGCGATTTTGCCACAGATGACAATTTATTCTACGGAAACTAAATAATAGTAAATCGGCTGTCCGCCATGCTGTAACTCAACATCCATTTCAGGATACTTTTCTTCAATAGCAGACACGATTTCTTCTGCCTGCTCCTCTGTTACATCTTCACCATAATATACACTGACAAGCTCTGCATCCTCGTTGTCTGAAACCATGACATCAAGCATATCAAGCAAAGTTTCATCTATTTTCTTACCTACAGCCAAAAGACCTTTATCACCAAGACCTAAGATGTCATCTTTATTAATTTCCTTACCGTCAATAGAAGTATCTCTTACTGCGTAAGTAACCTGACCTGTTGAAACTGTTGACAAAGAATCTATCATAGCTTCTTCATTTTCCTCTGCACTTCTTGCACTCTCGTAGTTAATCATCGCTGTGATACCCTGAGGTACTGTTTTTGTAGGGATTACGACGATTTTTTTATCCTCAACTATTGAAGCTGCCTGCTGTGCGGCAAGAATTATATTCTTATTATTAGGAAGAACAAAAACAACATCAGCATTTACCATATCACAGGCATTTAAAATATCCTCTGTACTCGGGTTCATGGTCTGACCGCCCTCAATCACCTGGTCAACACCTAAACCTTCAAAGATTTCTGCAATACCTGAGCCTGCTGCAATAGTTACAAAACCGAATTGCTTATGTTCTGCTGGTTTCTTAGAGTTCTTTTTCATTGCATCAGCGGCAACGGCAGCCTGCATCTCTGATTGCGCAACTACTTTCTGATTATGCTCCTCACGCATATTGTCAACTTTCATCTTTGTAAGCTGTCCGTATTCAAGAGCCTTTTCAAATGCCATACCCGGATGGTTTGTGTGTACATGTACCTTTACTATATCATCAAGAGACACACATACAATAGAATCACCTATTGAAGATAAAAATTCTTTAAATTTAAGTTCAGTATCCTCATTAAACTCTTTTTCAAGCATAATGATAAATTCTGTACAATAACCAAATTTTATATCTACATTTTCAACAACTGCGCCTTTACCTTTCATACTTCCAGATACAGCTGCCGTATCAGGTGCTGTTATATTAAAGTCTGTAGCTTTTCCTGTAAGAGCATCATACATACCGCGGAGTACAACAACAAGTCCCTGTCCGCCAGAATCTACAACTCCTGCTTCTTTTAATACCGGAAGCATATCAGGAGTTTTTGAAAGCACATACTCAGCATGTTCAATTATAGTAAGAAAAGCTGTTTCAATGTCATCGGTCTCCATTGCAACCTCTGCCGCTTTATCAGAAATGCCTTTTGCTACTGTAAGTATTGTTCCTTCTTTAGGCTTCATAACTGCCTTATAAGCAGTTTCTGTTGCTCTCTGGCATGCTGTTGCAATATCGTCTACCGTAAGTACGTCTAATCCGGCCATTTCTTTAGTGAAACCGCGGAAAAGCTGAGAAAGGATTACACCTGAATTACCTCTTGCACCGCGAAGTGAACCGCTTGAAATAGCTTTCGCAAGCTTATCCATAGTTGGATTTACAATGCTGTTAACCTCATTAGCTGCTGACATAATAGTAAGCGTCATATTCGTACCTGTATCGCCATCCGGTACAGGAAATACATTCAAATCATTAATCCATTCTTTTTTAGCTTCAAGATTCTTAGCTCCTGCAAGAAACATCTTCTGCAAAAGTGCTGCATCTATTGTATTTGTTGCCACAATTAATTCCTCCATTCCAAATCAAAAGCATAAATATGCTGCGTATTAGTCAATTACACGTACGCCTTCGACAAATATATTAACTTTCTTGATTTCAAGTCCTGTAAATTCCTGAACCTTATATTTTACATTTTCAATAAGGTTATCAGATACCGTCAAAATACTTACGCCATACGCAACAATCACATGGAAATCAATCACTATTTTATTATCTTCAAACTCAACATGAATACCTCTTGTAAGACTGTCTCCCTTTAAAAGCTTCACAAGTCCGTCCTTCATGCTTACAGCCGCCATTCCGACTATACCAAAGCACTCAACAGCAGTTGAGCCTGCATATCTTGCGATTACTTCAGAATCTATGGATATTGTTCCTAACTGTCCGTCCAAACGTCCTTTCATATACATACCTCCATTCATAGATATACGCAGATATCCAAATTATTATATATATTATAACCTTTTATTTTAAAAAAACAAAGAGTTTTTACAAATTTTAGAAAAAGGTGGACTGTAAAACAATCCACCCATTTAGCTGATATAAATTTTCGAAAATTAATAGCAGATACTATTTAATTAAGCACGCTCAACAAAACCTGAACGTAAGCATGATGTACATACATACATCTTCTTAGCAGCGCCATTAGCGATAACCTTTACAGATTTAACGTTTGCGTTCCACTTCTTATTAGATCTTCTATGAGAATGGCTCACAGCATTACCAAAGTGAGCACCTTTTTCGCAAATTGCACATTTTGCCATATCAATACACCTCCTTAACGGTATTGGGCGATTTTTACCCACAACAGAAGTTATTGTATCAGAAAGCTTTATCATTTGCAACAATTTTTTTATTTTTTTATAAGACTTAACTACAGAATAAATTATATCCTAAAATCAGCAGCACAACTATCACGCAGACGCAAGCAAACATATTCTCCACAAGAAACAACGCAATAATCATACCAACAGCTATCCAGAACATTATAAAACCAAGCATTCTGTTACACATATATATACGCCTGCAATTTATTTTCTTAAGATATAATATTCATCTGTTATAAAATTATTCACAATCCTTTGCAGCTGCATCTATAGCATCATCAATTTCACTGTCGCACTCAACAACTGAACTTTTTCCTGTAATCTTATCAATCACATCAGGAACCATATCAAGAATTTTTGTTACAGTATCCTGATTTTTAATATTTACAAGCTTTGTTGCACCATTTTGTATAACCAGAACTGCGCTTGGTGAAACCTTCCCTGTCATGGCCCCGCCTGCACCATTTTTGCTGTCCTTTGCAAATGCACCGGCTCCGACACCAAATGATACGTCAACCAAAGGTAAAATAATAGTATCCTTTACAGTAACGGCATCACCTACAACTGTCTTAGCTGAAATAAATGAATCCATCCCCTTAAATAAAGATGCCACTGTAGCTTCAAAATTATTATCTGCCATATTTAAAAACCTCCGTTATTTTTTTAAAAACAATTTTTTAAACTGTTTATTAGTATACACTTTCATAGCTGCAATAACAAGCCAAAAAAGTCTTACATGACCTTTTAAGAATACTTCTCCTTCGAAAATCTGCTGTTCAAAGTCAGGATATATTTTTATATCAGCCCCGATAAGGCCATATAAAACAGCAGCATACATTGACACTTTACCTGTTGTTTCTATATCCTCAAAGCCATAATGAACGTATGCGTCAAATTTTCTCGGCTTTATATGTTTAAGTAAATTCTTTAATATATTTAGAAACTGTTCAGCCATTTTCCTGTTTTCAGGGTCATTTACTATTTTTAAGATATTGTTTACCTTTTCTTTTAAATCGTCTTTCTTTTCCTTTAAATTTCTAAAAAAATCAATTACACGATTTATAAATGAACGTATGGCATCAGCAGCTCTTCTTATAAATGATTTTTTGTGTTCCTTATGTTCTTTTTGTGCTTCATCATGTGATGCTGCCTCATTTGGTTTAAACTTATCAGCTTCAATCTTATTTGATTGCGCCTCAATTGATTTTGTATTATTAAGTTCTGACTTCTTATTTTCTGCCTTATACTCTCTGTCATCTACAGATTTCGTATCGCTGCCGCCCTTTTTTGGATACAATCTGAACCCAAGCAGCCGCACGTCAGCTTTAAATTCTTTATTATAAACAGCCTGAACCTTAAGCAGATTAAGCAGCCATGAAATCTTAAGTCTGGCATAAGGCACTTTTTGATAATATTTTGCAGATACGCTGTACCGGACAGGAACAAACATTATAAAAAAAAGTAAAAGTAAAATAAGTCCTATGACAGACAAGATTAATATTCCCGCAATCTTTAATATTAGCAATAAAATATTAAGCATCCACACTCTCTCCTAACGGTTTCCAAAATGCAAATATTCTCTGATATTGAAAGCAGCTGTATTCTGGTAAACATCATCAATAATAACACGCACAAGCTCAAGTGCTTCCTCTCTGCCCTTTGCAAGACCTACTACATAAATTTTTGATTTTACGGATTTCTTTTTAAAATGCGGCTGAAAAATAAAATTGGAATTTACAATTTCAAGCAGATTGCCGCTGCTGCGGGACAGTATTATCAGAAACGTATCCTTTTGGAAACGTTCCTTGACAATGTGTCCGAAAACTTTATATTTTTCTTTTTTAGCATTATCACCCATATATAAATTTTTATACCATTTCATAACTAAACCCGCATATCATTTCTTTAATACTTAATAAAATTAGGATTACTAATTATCTGACATTATAATTCTTAAAACTTCAACAACAGCCGCCTGCTCTGCCTTGTCAGAACACTGCATAAGTGAAGTGTTTATATATTGCTGTATTTCCTGTGTATTACTAAAAAATACCGGTAGCTGTGAAAGAATTGTTGCCATTACAGCTCGTCTTACAGGCTGTGCCATTGCTTTAAATGCTTCATCCAATGTGTTTATCAGTTTCTCACAAGCCTTATCGGCATATGAATCGTCAGGCACAAGCATATCATCCTCATTCTCATCTAAAAGTACAAAATCGCTGCCAGACTGCAATTTAATGGCACAGGCAAGCTTTTTAAATGTGTCATATAAATCAAACTGCCTCAAAGCTTCCTCATATGTCGAAATGGCCATATCTATTGCAAAATCGCTCTGACTTATTGACATAAGGATTTTTTCCTGCTTTCCCTCAAAAAAAACAAATTTTTCGATAATTGCTTCATCAATCAAAGTATCTGTTTTGTATGCATCATACACAGCTTTAATCACATACTTGGCAGTTTCAGTCTCTTCGATATTATCAAGTGATGACTGATTTGTTAAAGATATAGTATATAAATCATTTATAACCTGTGTAAGAAGCACAAATGAATCCGCACACGAAGTCATTTTTTCAATTCCCAGATATAATGCATCCGAAAGTCTTTTAAAATCACTTTCCGAAATATCAGAATAATCGGCATTTGACAGAGTATTTAAAATATCGTTCATCTGTTCAAATAATTTATTTTCCTGTTTGGTCTTTCCAAGCCCTGCAGACGTTTTTAATGAATATACATAATCGTCAATTGTTTTCTTTTGAGCACCGTGATAGAGCGTAAAAGCATCTTTTAAATGCTCATAGAACTTAGAGCGAGAAAGACGCATAGGAAGCTGTTCTATAACCTCCGCAATCTTGCTGTGAATAACAACATTATCCTTATCAGAAAGAATGTAATGTATTAAATCATTTGTAAAATAAGTAGAATAATATTCATCATCAAAGTCACAGTCTTTAAATCTGTACTCTATACGATTAAGAACATATTCATAAATCCTTAATTTATCAACGTAATCTGTCACAACTTCCATAATGTCAATTATTTCATTTCTAAGCTGTTCAATTTTATCAGTGATATCAGTATTTCCGTCCAAAAGACTGCCTATAAGTTTATGAACATCATCTAACTTTGCAATATATTCCGGCTCCATACATACATTATCTCTTTGCATGTCATAAACCGTATAATAATTCATAGACAATTTGATATAACTTAATGTATTGTACATTGAAGACATACCTGTTCCATATTTCACAAGATTTATATCAAGATTTTTGCCCTTGCTTATCTGTTTTGAAATATAATTCAAATCCTGCATAAAAATACTGTCTCCTTATCCAATTAATTTTTTATCACAATTTTTATTTTAATTCTAATTTGTCAAAAATATTGCAAAAATCGAATGTTGCAAAATAATCCTTCGGTGTTTCTGCACGTCTTATCATCTGCACAGTTCCGTCTTCTTTAAGCAGAAGCTCAGCTGACTTTAACTTGCCATTGTAGTTGTAACCCATCGAAAATCCATGTGCTCCTGTGTCATGAATAATAAGATAATCTCCCATATCAATTTTAGGCAGCATTCTGTCAATTGCAAATTTATCATTATTTTCACAAAGAGAACCTGTTATATCATATTTGTGGTCGCATGGTGCATTTTCCTTTCCGGCAACAGTAATATGATGATAAGCACCATATATTGCAGGCCTCATGAGGTTAACCGCACATGCGTCAACTCCTATATACTCCTTATGAGTATGCTTTTCATGTATTGCTTTTGTCACAAGGCAGCCGTATGGAGCAAGCATAAATCTTCCAAGCTCTGTGTAAATAGCAACATCTCCCATTCCGGCTTTCGTGAGTACCTCATCATAAACCTTATGAACGTTTTCACCTATAACAGCAATGTCATTTGCCTCCTGATCAGGCTTATACGGAACACCTATTCCTCCTGAAAGGTTAATAAATTTAATATCTGCTCCGGTCTTGTCCCTTAATTCAACTGCAAGTTCAAATAAAATCTTTGCAAGAGCCGGATAATATTCGTTTGTAACAGTGTTGCTTGCAAGAAATGAGTGAATGCCAAAATATTTAACACCTTTTGACTTTAATATCTTAAATGCCTCTATAATCTGGTCATGAGTCATACCATACTTGGCATCTCCCGGATTATCCATAATCGATGTTCCGAGCTTAAAAAATCCGCCGGGATTATATCTGCAGCTTATTTTTTCAGGGAATTTACCATCAAGTACCTTATCAAGAAATTCAATATGCGTAAAATCATCAAGATTAATTGTTGCGCCTATTTTATCAGCATATACAAATTCTTCAGCCGGTGTATCATTTGAAGAAAACATTATTTCATCAGGCTCATAGTTTAAAGCCTCTGCCATCATAAGCTCAGTCATAGATGCACAATCAACTCCGCAGCCATAATCCCTTAAAATATTAAGAATATACGGATTTGGTGTCGCTTTTACAGCAAAATATTCTCTATATCCTTTATTCCATGAAAATGCGTCCTTTAAACGCTTTGCATTATCTCTGATACCCTTTTCATCATATAGATGATAAGGTGTAGGAAATTTTGTATCAATTTCCTTTAACTTTTCTAATGTGACAAATGTCGTTTTTTCGCTCATAAATTAAGCTCCTTCCTCATTTACGTTTTCAATTTCCACTGCTAAAAATGTATATTACAACATGATTTTTGTCAAGTGAGTATAAGCACAAAACAAAAGGCAAAGGTCCCCTGTTAAAGGTTATCCTTTGCCGGATATTTTAAATAATACAAAAAATATTTAAATATATGTATAAATTACTGTGCAAGCTTTAAACAGCCCTTAAATGCATTCGGAGCGACAGACACATCACTTCCATAATTAATCCTGGATAAGTTAATACATCCAAGAAACGCCTCTTTCCCGATGCTTTTCAAAGTTGACGGACACACAACCTCTTCAAGACGAGTACAGTTCTCAAAAGCGTTGTTTCCTATAAATTCAACACCTTCAGGAAATATAACTTTTACAATGTCCTTATGATAAGCGAATGTATCTTCTGTAATAGAAGAAAAGTCACTCATATCGATTTCCTTTATAGTTTTATTGTACAGATAAACTTTAATTCTTTCTTTCATAATCCTCTCCATTTCCGCGTTTTCTGAATAGAGTAAAAATATCACGCTATTCCCCTCTCGCTTTTTTATTTATATATCTTTCAATTGAGCTATCAATGGACTGACAGCATATGCCTGTGCCTCATATAAACTTTGAGGACTGCTTTTTATTATTGAATCTATAGCATGTGCAGTCGCAGGCATAACAAACGAGCTGACCCATGAAGCATCAATATAATTATCCGCACTTGTCTGTGTATTGTTATTATAACTTATTTCTTCCGCAGTAACCACACCATTTATGACATCTGTGTTACCTGTTTTATTTTGATCTTCTGCATCAACAGCCATAATAGTTTCATATATACGCTTTAACAATAGTTCATTATAACTGAAATTATCAGATTTAGCTGACAGCTGTAACGATTTTTCCAAAATATTCTGAGAAAGCTGAATATCAGGCCAGTCAACCGAATCATCTGCATCAGATATAAAAATACCCTGTGTAGGCTGTGCGCCCTCAATTGTGGTGCTGTCATTATCCAGTGCGTTAGAAAGAAGTTTGTTTATTTTATCTATATAATTAATTGTTTCTTTAAATGGCGGAACACCACCGTACTTGCTCACATTACCACTGCCTGCATTATATGCTGCGAGACTCAAAGTAACATTTCCGTTATACTTTTCAAGTAAATCCGAAAGAAGCTTTGCTCCTCCTGATATATTTTCGTAGGCGTCAAACGGGTCTGTTACTCCATACGCTTTTGCAGTTGCAGGCATAAGCTGCATAACGCCTACTGCACCGCAGCTTGAAACCGCATCACTGCGGCAACCCGATTCAGCCTGCGCAACTGCCTTTAACAGTTGTGCGCTCACACCGGTCTGCGCACTAACCTGATTGAATATATCTTCATATTTTATGTCTTGACTGTTCTTTTTTAGATAGTCGTTAAAATTGACAGTAACTTTATCGGAATTATCGGAAACTGTATTTGCCACAAGATATTTATTACCGTCAAGTAGGTTTATGTGCTCAACAAAATTCATTTTATAATCCCCTGATGTTTCATTAAATTATATTTTTCAAACGCCTTTTCAAGTATCTGCTTCTCATTTAAAAATTTCAGCAGATGATAAGCTTCATGATATTTATAAAAACCGGAGTCCTCAAAAAACTCCTCCCTTTGCGGCTTATTATAATAACTGTCAGCACTCATTAAATACCAATATACCGTCTTGTTTACAGTATCCTTTCTGGTACTAAACGTATAGCTTGTAGAGCCGATATAATCCACAATAGCGGCTTTTGCTCCGCTTTCTTCTCTCACTTCTCTGATGGCGGTATCTTCATGTGCCTCCCCTTGCTCAACCGTTCCCTTCGGCAGCACCCAGCCTTCATACTTGGTTTTATATTTTTTGTACAAAACAAGTACTTTGCCTCTAAATATCACCACACCACCACAGCTTGTTGCTTCAATCATTGCAATTCCTCCTGTATTTAGGGGTGTGTCCTCTTCAAGATTAATTATACACTTCTGTTTCAACCTTTGGCAACCTTTAAATTGGATATTTATTAAACTATTCGAAATATTTATCAAATACCTTTTTTGCAACCTGCTGTGCACTTTTAGAGCTACTGCCGCCTTCAAGAATTACACATACTGTAATTTCAGGATTATCGTATGGTGCAAATCCCGTAAACCACATATGTGCATTTTTACCGTCTCCATACTGTGCAGTTCCGGTTTTTCCTGCTGCATCATATGAAACGTTATAAAACGAACTTCCTGTACCATATTCAGTTACAGCACGCATGTACTCTTTAATAATATTCGCTTCCTGCAAAGATATTACATCAGCTTTGGCAGATGGTGCATATTCTTTTAACACATTACCGTAGCTGTCCTTAACCTCTGTTATAAAATAAGGCTTCATCATAGTTCCGCCATTTGCAACCGCAGCAGCAATCATAAGATTATGAATAGGCGTAATCATGGTTCTTCCCTGGCCTATAGATGTTTCCTGCATTTCGCTTACACCCGAATTTTCATCAGCCACAAAACTGCTTGGATTTGACTCTATTCCAATTTCAAGATTTCTGTTAAACTGGAATTTTTCACATAGTTCACGAAAACTCTTTTTGTTTAAAGATAAACCTATACTTGAAAATGCCGAGTTACATGAATATGCAAATGCATCCTTTAAATTTTCGGTACCATGCTTTTTATTATTGTTGCATGGTATTGTAGTTCCTCCCTCCGCATAGGCACTTCCGCTACATTCGTAAGTATATTCATTAAAATCAGAATTTTCTCTGACGTATTCAAGTGCAGTAAGAATCTTAAATGTTGAACCCGGAGGATATAACCCCTGTGTCGCCCTGTTTAACAGAACAGAATCAGCACTGTCAAGTTCAAGCCATGAATTGTAATCAGTAATTGCTTTATTCGGATTATAATCAGGTTTTGAGACCATCGCAAGAACCTTTCCTGTAGACGGTTCCATACATATAACCGCGCCTTTTGCACTTCCTATTGCGTCATATGCCGCTTTTTGAAGTTTGGGGTCAAGCGTTGTCACAACTGTATTTCCGACAGTCTTTTCCTCACTTAAATCATCAATAATCTGCTGTATAAAGTCGTCGTTTCTGCTTAACAGCTCGTAGTTTGCAAGACCTTCTATGCCTGTTTTTGCATTTGTAAGCCCGATAACCTGTGAAAACAACGCATCATACGGATAAAATCTCTTCTCATTTCCGTCATCATCGACCTTTGTAGTTGCAATGACTGAACCGTCAGCCGCAAGAATATCGCCTCTTATAATCTTTTTTGACTGGTTGTCTATTCTTTTATTGTACGGATTATTTATAACATTCGGTGCAACCGACACATTAAAATAAACAAGGTAAGCTCCCATAATAAGAAACAATCCGATAAAGAATATTGATATCATATTTGTTTCTTTATTGCGAAGACCTTTTTGTTTATTTTCATATATATCATTCTTTTGCCTTTTTTGTTGTTTTGGTTGTTTTTCTCTTTTTCTTTCCTGTTGCTTCATTTGATAAAACCTCATTTTGTCTCATATTATACATACCGTTAATAAGTGCAAATACTATAAGCGAGCTTAGTATTGAGCTTCCTCCGTAGCTCACAAACGGAAGTGTAACTCCAGTCATAGGCACAAGCTTAATTGCTCCGCCTATAGTAAGAAACACCTGAAAACCGTATGTAACTCCGAGGCCTACAGCCACAAGCCTGTAAAATAATGTATTGCACCTTGATGCAATTTTCATCATAATTATAAGGTTGTCCAGACATATAAGAATAAGACTTATTGCAAAAATAATACCAAATTCTTCCGTTATTGCAGAAAACATAAAATCTTTTTCCGCTACCGGAATTTTTTCAGGCATTCCCTGTCCTAATCCATATCCAAACCATGATCCCATTCCTATCGCAAAAAGCGACTGGCAAATCTGATATCCCGAAGTATCAATCGTTGCCCAAGGATTTCGCCATATGAGCACACGCTGTTTTACATGATAAAACAAATGGTATGCAGCTACTGAAGCAGCACTTCCTGCCCCTATTCCTGCCGCTATATACCATACTTTCTTTGTCGCAATATAAAGCATTGCAAGATATACAACAAAGAATATAAGTGCGGCTCCAAGGTCTGTTGATAAAACAAGTATTATTACATGTGCTGCCGCTAAAATCGTAACAAGTACAGTCTGCTTAAATGTAGTAGACTTATTGTACATTGATGCCACAAAAAGCACAAAAAGAATTTTTACAAATTCTGCCGGCTGCACCGATATCGGGCCTATCGTCAAAACAAGATTGGCACCATAGACTTTATTTCCAAACAAAACAACAGTAAGAAGCACAACCCCTGCTATACAGTACAGCCACCCTAAATTTCTTAACATCTTAAATTTCTTTAACATCCACGGAACAAAGAATGATAAAACAGTACCGCAGACTGTAATTAAGAACTGTTTGATACACTTATCGAAATTTAATCGTGCAATCATTATAAAGCCTATAACAATTAACATACACATGTTATTTACAAGAAGCTTTGAGGATTTTTTATAAATAACGTCATATGCAATAATAACGACAAGCAGATAAAGAAACTGTGCAGCATACAAAAACAGATATTTTATATCAAAATCATTTACTATAAATAAAATTACATATCCAAGCAGATGTATAAGAAACATAAGTATATTCTGCATTATAAATACTGCCTGAACCTTATCTGACTGCCTTTTTACAGAACCTCTGTAAGCTGCGAGTGTATAAAATGCAAGCAAAAAGGCAAACAGATATTTTGAAATCTCTACAAATACCGAAAGCATTACTCAACCCCCATGTTAAAATGTCCTAAATAACTTTCTTTTTTATATGTTTTATCAATTACATCTTTTACGGACGCATTGCCATAAAGAAAATCATATCTTACAAAATCAGGATTTATCCTGTCAATAAGTTCATTATCCGTTATATCAAGGCATCTCCCAAGCATTATGGAGTAACAATACCCGCACACGCTTTTTATCTCATTTACGCAATTTTTTCTATCCTTAAGAAAAATACTTCCGTTTGAATTATCACACAAGCCATATGTCTTTCTTACGCACTGCTCTGAAATCATAAGCGGAATTTTTGAATATACTGCAAGTTCAAAATCAATATCAGCATCAGCAATCTTTTGTATTTCATTAAATTTAAGCTCATACGGATATGTAACTCTCAAAAGATTCAGTCCGCACAGACCGGCAAGCTGTTTAAACTGTGCTATTGCAGCTTTATTCCAACAGTACAGGTTTGCATCTGTAATTATATTTATTGAACCACCATAACCGTCATTCTTTGATATACTGCCTAAAAGCCCTATTTGTTCAAGACTGCGCACAAGAAAAGCATCTACTCTGCAAAAGTTCATCAGCTCAATCAGTTCCCTCGTCTTTTTTTCGCCCCGACCTCTTAAGACATGCGGCAATACACCGACCACTTCCTTATTCGAAGAATGTGCCTTTATTACTGCTTCCTGTAAAGTGTTTGTATTCTTTTTATGAAACATTGAAAAATCAAGATATATGGCTTTTATTGTATTGTTTGCAATTATATAGTCTATATACGATAAATCAGATATCATACAGCTTTTAAGCGGTTTGCGTTTTTCGTTCTTCGTTGTTGCATCTTTATATGACACTGTAACATTAACCTGTTCTTTATGAAACTTTCGTCCTGACAATTCGAGTTTATTTTGAATAAGCTTTTCTACTGCTTCTCTTCTTATGTCATTTATATGGGCAACCGGTATAAATACTTTGCCTGCAAATTCAGTTTCAACATGTTCTGCATAAAATGGTGTATTTCCAAGCTTTGCAAGCTGAGCTTTAACTTTATCTGCGTCTGCCGGCTGATTTTGCGCCTCCATAACAATGGGACCTGTAACAGATGCAGTTATTACATTACCTGATTTATCGGTTGTCTGAATATTTAAGGCAAGAGGTTGATTAAGCTTCGCAATCATATACATGCAGACAGGAATTTTCGCCTCATTTTTAACAAAATTTTCCAAAACCTCCGAGGCTATACGGTTATTGCGTGTCCTGTAAAGTATTCTTCCCTTTGGAAGCTCATATTTTCTCGGAAGATTGACATCAAATGTTTCTCCCTCTTTATAATTGCGTCCGCTTGAAAATGAATTATCACTGTCTATCTCAAAAACATCCTGTGAATTTATCTGTCTTAACGCAAGGAAGGTCACTCTTCCGCCTACATTTTTTTCTACTCTTAACGCCTTAGTTCCCATATGGTTAGGGCGCGCTACAGACATCATATTTTTACCTTTTGAACTGTTATAATAACCTGTCGTAAACGCACCGCGGTTATAAATATCCATAAGGTCGTCAATATCGCCAGAAAGGACAGAATATCCTTTCGCTCCCTTTTCAAGATACATATCAACATATTTTCTGTAAAGCGATGTAACCTTTGACGCATAAGTTACATTTTTCATTCTTCCTTCAATTTTGAGTGAATTGACTCCTGCTTCAATTACTTTAGGAAGTATTGACAAAGCACACATGTCCTTAGGGCTTAATGCGTACAATGAGTTTTTTGAGTTTATTATATTGCCATTTTCATCAATAACCTCGTAACCGAGTCTGCATGGCTGCGCACATCTTCCTCTGTTACCGCTTCGTGAACCATTAAAGCTGCTAAGCAGACACTGACCTGAGTAACAATAGCACAAGGCTCCGTGTACAAAGCTTTCTATCTCAATATTACAGCTTTCGCGTATACTTTTTATTTCATTTAAATCAAGCTCTCTTGCAGTTACAATTCTTGAAGCACCAAGTTTTTCAAGAAGCCCTGCACTATACTTTCCTGTCACCGTCATCTGTGTGCTTGCGTGGAGCGAAAGAGACGGAAAATTTTCTTTTAATGTCTTAAAAACTCCCATATCCTGCACTATGGCAGCATCAAGTCCTGCTTCATAAAACGGTGCAATATAATCTATCAGCTTTCCGTCAAGTTCATCTTCTTTTAAAAGAGTGTTTACAGTCATATATATTTTAACATCTCTAAGATGGGCGTAATCAATCGCCTTTATAAGCTCATCCCTGTTAAAGTTTCCTGCATATGCCCTTGCCCCGAACATATCGCCGCCAAGATAAACGGCATCGGCACCGGCTGATATAACAGCAGTAAGTATATCGTATGAACCTGCAGGAGAAAGCACTTCAATTCTATTTTTCATATTTTTCCTCATTTTTGTGACATTTTATTTTGATACTGTATTTATGATTACACGGATTGCTTCGTGCTTCGCACCACTGTAATCATATGAACAAATAGTTGCTTTGCAACTATTTGCGCGCTGGCACGCGCAAGCTTTAGCTTGTAATATTCATCTGCGTGCCAGTCGCATCCTCATGGAGTTTATTTCTTTAAAAGAAATAAAACCTGCAACCGGACCAGTCCAAATTACAGGTTAAATACTAATATAAATCAATAATTCTTAGCACTGTTAAGCTCTGTCTCTAACTTAACAATGTTTTTTTGATATTTGCTTATCTCATCCTTAAGCTCCTCAATCTCTTTTGCAGCCGCATCTGCTTTAATCTGAGTTGAAATAAGTTCATGCTTAAGATCATAAATCTCCTTATCCTTACTTTCAATCTCCTCAGAAAGAGAGTCTCCGAGCTTTTTAGCCTTAAAATAATCGTCTGCTATATTAAGGTACAGAAGGTTTGCCCTAACCTCAGCAGACTGCCTTCTAAACGAATCTTCCCTGTTAAATTCCGTCATTTTGTTGTTAATGTATGATGCTACCTTCTGCAGATATTCTTCACTCTCATATCCGCTTAATGTAAAAACCTTGCCGCCTAAGATAACCTCTGTATTATTTTTTGCTGACATTAGACTCTCCATTTCTGCGCTCTTACTTTATTAATATTATATTGTTAAAAGCACATTTATCTTTTCTTATTATAACACGTATTTCTATAATTGTTCAATACCAAGATTTTGATATGCGTATGGTGTTGCCACTCTGCCTCTCGGTGTCCTGTTTATAAAGCCATTTTGTATAAGATAAGGCTCATACACATCCTCTAACGTACCTGAATCTTCACCTATTGAAGCTGCCAGTGTCTCTATTCCTACAGGCCCTCCTGAAAATTTGTTTATTATTGTCTCAAGAATCAGCCTGTCATTTCTGTCAAGCCCCGCTCTGTCAACATCTAAAAGATTAAGTGCATAATCCGCTACCTCGCTTGTTATAACACCGTCATATTTAACCTGAGCAAAGTCCCTTACTCTCTTAAGAAGTCTGTTTGCGAGTCTTGGAGTTCCCCTTGAACGCCTTGCAAGTTCGTTTGCTCCTTTTGCATCGATTTCAACTCCAAGAACCTTTGCAGAGCGTATAATTATTGTTTCAAGCTCTTTTACCGTATAATATTCGAGATGATTAACAACACCAAAACGGTCTCTTAAAGGAGCTGATAAAAGTCCTGCTCTCGTTGTAGCGCCAACAAGTGTAAATTTAGGTAAATCAAGTCTTATTGAACGTGCAGTTGCACCTTTACCTATAATTATATCAATCTCAAAATCTTCCATGGCCGGATAAAGAACCTCCTCAACCTGCCTGTTAAGCCTGTGTATTTCATCGACAAAAAGCACATCGTTTTCTGACAGGTTATTTAATATTGCTGCCATCTCACCCGGTTTCTCTATAGCAGGCCCAGATGTAATCTTAATATTTGTCCCCATCTCATTCGCTATAATTCCTGCAAGCGTTGTTTTTCCAAGTCCAGGAGGACCATAAAAAAGCACATGATCAAGCGAATCACCTCTTGCCTTTGCTGCTTCTATGTACACATTGAGATTTCTTTTAACCTTTTCCTGACCAACGTAATCACTTAATCTTAATGGTCTTAAATTACTCTCTGTTTTTACATCTTCCTCAACTAACTCAGTTGTAATAACTCTCTTTTCCATAATAATTCCTTGTTTAAATTTGGGGAGACTAATTAAAGTTTCTAAAACAATGCAAGCTTTTTAAGCGCCTCTTTTAATATAGTCTCTGAATTTTTTTCTTCAATGTTATCTATTGAATTAACAGTCTTTAATGCTTCGCTGCTGCTGTATCCAAGCGATACAAGTGCTTCGACAGCCTCATTTTTTGCAAGCATAACATCACCTGCTGATGACTGATTACTGCTGTTTTCATTTAAGGCATATTCAAAAGCTTCTGTAAGCTTAAGCTTGTCCTTTAACTCTATAATAAGCTTTTGCGCTGTTTTGGCTCCAATTCCCGGTGTGCTTGATATAAGCTTTACATCATCGGACAACACGGCAAATCTTAAATCATTCGGAGATATATTTGACAAAATTGCCAATGCCCCCTTTGGTCCAATACCATTTACATTTATAAGCAGCTTGAAAATATCAAGATCCTCTCTTTTTAAAAATCCGAAAAGATTCATTGCATCTTCTCTTACCTGAAGATATGTATATATTTTTATTGTTTCGCCTATCTTTGGAATATTTGAAAATATTGATGCCGGAACTCTTACATTGTATCCGATACCATTTACCTCAATCACAATTATATCTTCTAAAATTTCCGTAAGTTTGCCTTTAATAAATGAAATCATCTGTCACCTCCGGCAGAATTCATACCAAGGCAATGGTTGATAAACTGCTGGGCTGTTCTTCCTGAAATTCCGCCATGGCTCAATTCCCACTTATTTGCCTCGGCACACAATTCATCTTCTGACATATCCAAGCCTGATTTTTTTGCAAGATTAACTACAATATTAAAATATTCTTTCTGTGTCGGTTTTGAATAATTAATCTGACAACCGAATCTGTTCACAAGCGAAAGCTTTTCCTCTATTGTATCAGAGCGATGCAGACCATTGCTGCTTTCCATATCATTTCTGTCATTCCATGTTTCTTTTATAAGATGTCTTCTATTTGATGTTGCATAAATCAATATATTTTCAGGTTTTGTTTCAACACCACCCTCAATTACTGCTTTTAAGAATTTATATTCGATTTCAAATTCCTCAAACGACAAATCATCCATATATATAATAAATTTATAATTTCTATTCTTAATCTGAGCAATAACTGATGATAAATCCTTAAACTGATGTTTATAAATTTCAATCATTCTAAGGCCCTTATCGTAATATTCATTAACTATAGCTTTGATACTTGTTGATTTTCCCGTACCGCTGTCACCGAAAAGAAGCGCATTATTGGCTTTCCTTCCGTATACAAAGGCTTCGGTATTATCAATAAGCTTCTTTTTCTGGATTTCATAGCCTATTAAATCATCAAGCATAACCTTGTCCATATTATTGATAGGATGAAATTTAACATCTCCGTCAGGCAGTGAACTTATGCGGAATGCTTTATTTAAGCCGAACATTCCCACACCGAATTGTCTGTAAAACTCTGTAACATATTCAAAAAATTCATCATCATTTTGAGCCGCAGCCAGTTTTTTGCTTAAACACTGTACTTTTTCGCTTACATTGCGGTTATACATAAGCTCCTTTTTTACTATCGCTTTGTAATTTGTTATAAGAGAAAAGCAGTTTATACCAAGTTCCTTTTCAATAGGATTAAAATCATAATGAAAAAGATTCTTAAAAACCCTGAAATCGTTTTTAGCGAATACATTTACGCTGCCATTGTTTGCTCCGACCTTCTCACATGTAATACTAAACGGATTTTCATTAGTTATAAGAAGAAATGTAAGATAGTTCTGCCATAGGTTTTCATCAAACCCGAAATCCGTTGATATTTCAAGCAATTTCTTGATTTGAGCATATATTTCATGGATTAATTGCGGCTTCTGTGTTATTTTATGTTCAAAACGATTGAAAATATCCGCCATATTTGTTAGAATGTTGTCATCTGGGAGATTTCCATACAATATTAATTGTGCTGTTTCTCTATACATACTGAATACTGCCTCCATAAATTTAATAATTACTTACTACTTAATAATATATTAATGAATTTATTTGTCAAATATTTTTAGTGGTCCGACAATAATTTTATACTATCCTTTGTGGTATTATTGATTTAAATACAAAATTTAGTATTGACACTGATTAAACTAATGATATAATCATCAGAGGGCTTTTAAAGAATTTTAGTGAATTCTGTTCACTTATAAATTGAGAGGAATATTTTAATGAAAACAGTTGCTCTAATCAATGCCATTATTTATGTGGTGTTGACCGTGCTATACTTTTACCAGTTTATATATATTATAGTTGCTTTGGTCGGCGAACATCGAAAGAAAAAAAATACACAGTATGAACCTAAGAAGCTTCATCGCTTTGCATTTATTATTGCCGCACGTAATGAAAGTGCTGTAATAGCTAATCTGATTAAAAGTATTAAATCTCAGAATTATCCTTCAGAGCTTATCGACGTAATAGTCGTAGCTGACAACTGCAGCGATAATACTGCTGAAATAGCGAGAATGAATGGCGCTATAGTATATGAGCGTTTTAATAAGGTTCTCGTAGGAAAAGGCTATGCTCTTGATTATGCCTTCAGTAAAATCAAAGAAGACTATGGTAAATATACCGCTTATGACGGTTATTTTATATTTGATGCAGATAACATTATAAATAAAGATTATGTTCGCGAAATGAACAAAACTTTTGATCAGGGTTACAAGGTGATAACAAGTTATCGTAACTCAAAGAATTTCGGAACGAACTGGATTACATCAGGATATTCTTTGTGGTTCTGCCGCGAAGCTAAATATCTTAACAATCCTCGAATGATGCTTCATTCAAGCTGTGCTGTTTCGGGAACAGGATTTTTGATAGACTGCTCCATTATTGAAAAATATGATGGCTGGAAATGTAATCTTCTAACTGAAGATATTCAGTTTTCAGTTATAAATATACTTGAAGGTGAAGTAATTGGCTACTGCGGCAGTGCTATGTTTTATGACGAACAACCTGAAACTTTTAAACAATCATGGAATCAGCGTCTTCGCTGGTCTAAAGGATTTTATCAGGTTATGTTTAAGTATGGCGGTGAACTTCTTCTTAAAATGTTTAAGCAGAAGAAATTCATATTATCATGTTACGATATGTTTATGACAGTTGCACCTGCTACTCTTCTTACCTTTGGATGTCTGGTGTTAAATTTTGTATTTTTAATTATAGGATTAACCGATGCTGCATTATTTGAAGCAATATTGCCACTGGCTTTAAGATCTCTTGTACTTGCATTATTTAATTTTTACCTGCTTATTTTCTCAATGGGTCTTATTACAATGATTACCGAATGGAATAAAATACTTGCTACACCAAGAAAGAAGATTATTTCTTTATTTACATTCCCTATATTTATGGCAACTTATATCCCAATCTCTTTAGTTGCCTTATTTAAGAAAGTCGAATGGAAACCTATAACACATTGTGTAACAACTTCTATGGAAGATATTGAATTACAACAGCAATATAAACAATAAAAATATGAGCAGGAAGTAATTTTTACTTCCTGCTCATATTTTTTTCTATAATCAGCTTTTTTTGTTATAACAATCTTTTTTATTTTCCATATTATAATCAGCCTCTTATTGCAGGCATAACTCTTTCTATGACCAGGCCGCTCACAAGGCCTATTATAATTCCTGTAACAACTCCTCCTACCATAAGTACAGGAAGATAGTATATTATCGCTGATGTATCCATTATAAATATTGCAGCAATTATCTGACCTATATTATGAAACACTCCTCCTGCGATACTTATTGCCACAGTTGAAAATATTTTAGTCTTTTTTAAAATAACCATAATTGCCAAGCTTAAAATACCGCCTGCGACACTGAATATAAATGTATTTATATTGCCAAACAGCACTGATATTATACTTATTCTTATCATATTTACTATAAATGCTTCCTTAGCTCCAACACAGAACAATACAGCTATTATAGCTATATTTGCCAGTCCCAGCTTTATTCCGGGAACTATTAAAGGAATAGATATAAATGTCTCTATATAGCTGAAAATCATTGCAAGAGAAGCTAAAATACCGCATACCGTAATTTTCTTAATATTCATTTCCTTTATCCTTATATAATTTAAATTGTATATCCAATTATATCAATTCATCGAAGCAGAGAATCAATATCCTTACTGCCTTTACTATCTGTTATCTCAATAACGATTCTGTGCGGCAGACAGACAATTGTCTCACCTGTTTTGCTGATTGTACCCATGTTAATGCAAAGCTTATCGGGACAATCTGCATCTTTAATATAAACTTTCCTATCCTTTATAATCAATTCATTTGAACCGCCATTATAACCCGTTAGCGTTTTTGAAGTATCTGTCGATAAATCAAGCTCATACATAACTTTTCCATCAACCTTTATCCTTACATATTCCCCAGGCTTTTTTGCAAAAAATGTAAATATAAGATAAATAACCCCTGCGGCAATAAGTATAGACGAAATCAATATAATATCGCCTTTAATGCTTTTTCTTTTGCAATTCGAGTTCTTTTCTTTATTGTAATGTTTTTTTATATCCGTCTTAACCACACTCTTCTCCATTCTGATATATATATTCATATTTTAACCGGCTAAAATATTATAATATACCCCGGCAGCCTGTGTAAAGACTACCGGGGTGTAATTGTTTTTTATATTTATCATTCAATCATATCAATGAACATGGATAATCTTTTTAGGACACTTTTCCGCACACTTTCCGCAGCCTGTGCATTTATCCTGATCAATATGTGCAACATTGTTCTCAACAGTTATAGCACCTGCTTCACACTGTTTTGTACATATCATACAACCGATGCAGCCTGTCTGACATACCGACATAACATCTTTGCCCTTATCGTTTGACGCACAGCTTACAACATACTTTGCATCGTAAGGCACAAGTTCAATCAGATGTCTTGGACATACAGCGACACACTTGCCGCACGCCTTACATTTTTCTTTATCTACAACTGCTATTCCGTTAACAATATGAATTGCATCAAAAGGACATGCTTTAACACATGAACCATAACCTAAACAGCCATATGTACATGCCTTAGGTCCGCCATTCTGGACAAATGGCATTACACTGCAATCTTCAACACCTGTGTACTTATAATTCTCTTTAGCTTTATCGCAATCACCTGCACATTTAACCACTGCTGTCATTCTTACTGATTTTTCTGCTTCAGCACCCATGATTTCCGCAATCTTTGCAGCTACTGCATCGCCGCCTACAGGGCAGGCTCCAACCGCTGCTTCTCCTGCAGCAATAGCTTTAGCTAAAGCATCGCATCCTGCATATCCGCATCCGCCGCAGTTATTTCCCGGAAGCTGTTCACGCACATCAATTTCTTTCTGATCCACTTCTACTGCAAACTTCTTTCCCATAACACCAAGGAAAAGTCCGAGTACAAGTCCTACGCAGCTTACTACAACTGCAGCAATAATAATACCTGTCATTTTACTTTTCCTCCTATTATAAGATACCTGAGAAGCCAAAGAATGCTATTGACATAAGTCCTGCTGTAATAAGCACTATAGGCATTCCCTTAAAACTTTCCGGAACATCATTAAATTCTATTCTCTCTCTTATACCAGCCATAATTACAATAGCGATTGTGAAACCAACAGAAGTTCCAAGACCTGCAACTACTGACTCTAAGAGATCGAACTCATTTTGCACATTTGTTAAAGCAACACCAAGTACCGCACAGTTTGTAGTAATTAAAGGCAGATATACACCAAGTGCTTCATAAAGTGCCGGTGAGGTCTTTTTAAGAAGCATCTCAACAAACTGAACTAAAGCTGCAATAACAAGAATAAATACGATAGTATTTAAATATACCAAATCAAGCGGTGTTAAAATATATTCATAAATCAGACTGCATATTGCTGATGATATTGTTATAACACCTATAACTGCACCACCCATTCCGGCTGCTGTGTTAATTTTCTTAGATACACCAAGGAAAGGACACAAACCGAGGAACTGGCTTAATACGACATTGTTTACAAGTGCCGCACCAACTGCAATTATCAGCAAATTTACCATATAATCCATTATTTATATCCTCCTTAATCTTCTTTCTTAGCTGCTTTTGCTGCCATAGCTCTTCCGCCGCATAAAGCATTGCTGCACGAAGCACATGAACCGTCTTTAGTGCAGTAATCAGGTACCTTTGCAGGCTCCATACCTTTTTTAGCCTTTATCTTGTTCATAATGGCAATACACATTGCAAGCACGAAGAATGCTCCCGGTGCAAGTATAAAAATACTTGCAGGTGTAAATATACTTTCAGGAATAGTAACAAGCGCACTGCTTCCTGTTGAAAGAATTGTACCTGCACCTAAAAGTTCTCTTACAGCACCAAGAATAGTTATTGCAGCTGTAAATCCAAGTCCCATACCGAGTCCGTCAAATATTGAAGGAATAACCTTATTTTTTGAAGCGTAGCTCTCGGCACGTCCGAGAATAATACAGTTAACAACAATAAGCGGTATATAAATACCGAGTGATTCATAAAGGTCAGGCAAATATCCCTGCATAAGGAACTGTACCATAGTAACGAATGATGCAACGATTACGATAAACGCCGGCATTCTTACTCCGTCAGGAATTACCTTTCTCAATAATGAAATCATAAGATTTGACATAACAAGTACAACAGTCGATGAAAGTCCCATACCAATACCGTTAATAGCTGATGTAGTAACGGCAAGTGTCGGACACATACCAAGTGTCAAAACAAATGTAGGATTTTCCTTAATTAAACCATTATAAAGTCTTTCTACACATTTATTCAATGCCAACACCTCCTGCAGTTTTTACGTTTGAAGACATTAGGTCCTTATATACCGTCAAGGCAGCATTAATACCGTTTGTGACTGCTTTTGATGTAACTGTCGAGCCACCGATAGCATCAATCTTATCGTCTGAAGAAGAACCTGTACCGTCTTTAACCAAATTAAATTTCTCTACACTTTTGTTATTGAACTGTTCCAAAAATGCAGGGTCTGTCTTAACTCTCATACCAAGACCGGCTGTCTCTGAAATTGAAAGGATTGAAGTTCCAAGATACTCTCCGGTCGTTGAAATACCTACAGAAAACTTAATATCACCGGCATATCCGTCCGAAGCCACAACAGTAACAACAAAACCTGTAATTTTACCGCCTTTAACTCCTGCAACTACCTCTGTAACTTCATCTGCCGCAAACTCATCGCCTAATATATCCGTTACTCTATCAAGTGAATAATCAACTTCCTCAAATGAATCAGCCTCTGATAAAACTGCATTGTATGCTGCTTTTTTGGCTTTTTCATTCTGTTCTGCTATAGGTCCCTTTGTGATTTCATAAACTGCTCCGAGTAAAACTCCGGCAACCAATGTAATGGCAAATAATATGCAGGCATCTTTAATAATTTTCTTCATATCAATTCGCCTCCTTTGCAGGTTTCTTCTTACCGAATGATTTAGGAACCGTAACCTTTTCAATCAATGGTACCAAAAGGTTAGAGAAGATAATCGCATATGAAACACCTTCTGCTGAACCGCCATACATTCTGAAAATAAATGTAAGCAGACCTAAAATTACACCGAAAACAATTTTACCGTTAGGCGTAACAGGAGATGTAACATAATCTGTTGCCATAAAGAACGCACCTAAAAGAAGACCGCCTCCGCAAACCTGCATAAGCATGTAATTTACATCCATCTGATGTCCCGGTGCAAAAAAGAAAATCAACACACCGAATGTAGCTATGTATGCAAGAGGAATTCTTAAGGATATAACTTTTCTTACAACTAAATAGATGGCACCTATCAGAAGGCATATTGCTGATGTCTCACCGATAACACCACCGTGTGTACCTATAAATAAATCAAGAAGGTTAACATTTCCGCTAACCTCTGCGCCCGGCTTTAATATTGCAAGAGGCGTAGCTCCTGCAACTCCGTCGTATACAAATGTTGTCATAGGACCTGTAAATGCAATAAGCAAAAAACATCTTGCAGCAAGCGCAGGGTTCATAAAATTCTGACCAAGACCGCCAAACAACTGCTTTACTATAATTATTGCAAATACACAGCCTATAATTTCAAATCCTATATTAAGTGTAGCAGGAATATTTAATGCTATTAAAAGACCTGTAACTGCTGCACTTAAATCCATAACCGTAACCTTTTTATGCATAAAATACTGATAAGCTGCCTCAACAGCCACGCAGGTAACAATACCTACAATTATTCTAATCAAAGCATCTATGCCAAAATTATAAATACCAAATATACTGGCAGGTACAAGCGCGATAAGAACATCTCTCATAATCGTCTGTGTTGTAACCTTGCTTCGTACATGAGGATTTGTTGATACGTTAAACATTTCGCTCACTTTCAAATCCACCTTTCTACTTCTTTCTTCTGTTTGCAAGTACTATACTTCTCATTGCTTTAATCTGCTGTGTCAACGGACGTTTTGCAGGACATATGTATGAACAGCTTCCGCACATTACACACTCCATACCGTCAAACTTAACAAAACCAGACTCATCATTTCTATGCGCAAAACCGGCAAGCTTTGCAGGCATAAGATGACTAGGGCATACTTCGCCGCATTTTCCGCATCGGATACATGCTGAGGACTCAACCTGTGAAACCTCATCCTTTTGCATAACAAGCAATGAAGAGCTTCCTTTACATACAGGCACATCAAGGCTATACATTGCAAATCCCATCATAGGTCCGCCTGAAATATACTTCTCAGGTTCGCCTACAACACCGCCTGCAGCATCAAGAAGCTGTCTGTAATTCATACCAAGCCATACATAGAAGTTGCCCGGTTCCTTAACACCGTCCCCTGTAACCGTAACAATTCGCTTTGTAAGCGGTTTTCCTTCTATTACAGCCATATAAATTGAAAAGATTGTATCAATATTATGTACTATACAGCCCGCGTCTGCAGGAAGCATTGATGAATTAATACTTCTGCCTGTTGTTGCATAAATAAGGCTTCTTTCACCGCCCTGAGGATATTTTGTCTTTAAAACCTTAACCTCAATATTATCTTCTCCTGCAGTCTTTTCCTGCATTATGCGGATTGCCTCAGGCTTATTATCTTCAATACCGATAATCCCCTTAGCGTTATCAAACAAAGCTAAAGCAACCTTAAGGCCCATAACTATCTTGTCCGATTCCTCAAGCATTCTTCTGTAGTCGGAGGTAAGATATGGCTCACATTCAGCACCATTGACAATAATATAATCTATTGCCTCAGGATTTTTAGGTGTAAGCTTAACATTAGTAGGAAATCCTGCCCCACCCATACCAACTACGCCGGCATCCTTAATTCTCTGTCTGATTTCATCTCTTGACAATTCTTCAAGCTTCTTTGAAACATATTCTATCTCTTTGTATTCACCATCATTTTCAATTACTATAGAATTGCACTTTCCGCCGGTAGCAAGCGTTCTTGGTTCGATTGCCTTTACCGTACCTGAAACAGAAGAATGAATATTAGCAGAAACAAATCCGCCTGCTTCCGCAATCAACTGACCTGCAAGCACATAATCACCTTTTGATACGACAGGTACTGCCGGAGCACCTATGTGCTGAGACAATGGATATACCATATCGCCTTCAGGGAATAGCTCTTTGATTGGCTTATCTTTTGAAAAATCCTTACCATCAAAGGGATGCACTCCGCCTTTAAATGTACATTTACCCATGACATACTTCTCCTTATAAATAATTAATCTTAATATATTTTAGCTCAAAAACCGCTAAAAATCTACTTTTTTTTGGGTATATTTTAATATATAATAAACAAAAACTGACATAAATTTAACACATTTTTACTTGTATTTTAGAATACAACGCATGATGAAAACTATTCAGACACTATTTTAAGTATTTTATATTTCATATCAGCTTATGTAAGAAAGAACAACATCCTCCAATGTTTTATCATCACTCACCTCATCTGCTGCCTCCTTTATATCACACGACTTTACTATCTGCCCGTTCTTCATAAGAATAAGCTTATCTGCCAGATCAGTCACATCGCTTATAATATGTGTGCAGTAAATAACTATTTTCTCCTTTGAAATATCCTTGATATAACTTTTAAACCTCTTTCTTTCCAACGGATCAAGCCCTACTGTAGGCTCATCAAGAATAATTATCTCAGGCTCGTTTAACATCGTCTGGGCAAGCACTATCCTCTGCCTCATGCCTCCCGAGTATTTTTTTATTTTTATATCAGCCTTATCCTGCATGTTAAACTGTTGAAGAACCTCAGTCACCTTATCCTTTTTATTGCGGATTCCCTTTAAGCCTGCAATATAAGATAAATATTCTCTTCCCGTAAAATCAGGATAATACCCCTGTTCCTGGGGCATATAGCCAATCTTTTCCCTGTATTTTTCCGATATTTTTTTAATCTCCGTGCCATTATATAAAATTTCACCGTCTGTTCTTGAAATATTATCCGTAAGAAGATTTATAAATGTCGTTTTTCCTGCCCCATTAAGCCCTAAAAAAGCATATATTCCCTTATTTAAGTTTATATTTACATTATTCAGGGCAATAAAATCACCATATCTTTTACTTAATCCCTTTACAATTATTATTTCATCCATTTTGCCACCGCCCTTTTTAATAAAATCACCGAAATAAAACATAAAAATATCAAAAATGTTACTATACAAAAAACGCCGCTTTTATTTTGAAAAAATCCAAATCCTGCGGTTAACGCCACAATCGAGAAATTCTTGAGCTGATAAATACCTGTGCTGTTTAAAATATAAGGAATAAGCGCTACAATACCGATAAAAAATATACTACTTTCCTCTAAATACATAGATAAACTCATTATAATAACTGCAATCAACCCATAAATAATCATTCTGTATATAATTAACATTACCTCAAACTGAATTACCGATATATTAAAAGGACAATTCTCCATACATAATATGCTTTGAACTGCAAGATTACGCTCATAAAATTTAATCGGAAATACATTATTTACCTTTATGTATTGAATTATATTTTCAATTAAAACGACCGCCTCAACGATTAATAAATCCGTAAAAAATCTTGTGCGCAGGTAACTTAAGCGTCCACGCTTGGTAGATCTGATAATTAAGTCCATATTATTTTTTCGCTCTATTGAAAATGTCTTGCATGTCATAAAAATAATCAAAAACATAATCGTCAGCACAAAATTTTCATAATAAGTATTCATACGCGCTCCATAGCGTTTTTCATACTTATGCTGGTCTAAAATACCTGCCGAATCAATTCCGCTTTCACTAAGCTCCTTTATCCTTATGCTCTCATCTGAAATATTTTTAAGAAGTGTCTCCTTTTCTCTTATTCTGGTATCAATATCGTTAAACGCCAGAATATCTCCCTTTTGCTTTAAATCTTCGGCTGTCTTTCGGGCATCTTCAATCCACTGCTTTGTATCTTCTACATACTCATCTGTTTTATTATAAGCATCTCCCTGCACATAATTATAGTAATCAGCCATTGCAAGCTGTCTGTCATCTGCTTTTCCTGCAACACCAAAATCCGCCGTCATAATATATAACATTACTATCGCTATAACAAGAATTCCTTTTTGGATAAACAGCGTTTTCTTTAATTCTTTAATCCGGTTCGGCAGATATGCAAAGTATCTTTTTACTTTTCTTATACAGTTTCCCAAAAATCTGCTTTTTATTTCAAATCCGCCCCACAAGCTTGAACTTATACTCACAATCAGTATAAGATTAACCGCCATTAAAACAACCATACCTGCAGCACTTAACGTTTTTATATTGATAATGTTCTGCCCGAAACCGAAATTATCATATTTTTGAAAAATAGCCGGAGGATTCATATATGAAAATATATTTATCGTCCGGAAAAATTTAAAAAACATATTTCCGGATTTTATCATATATAAAACTCTTTCAAACAGCGCAAATACGACTATTCCCATAACCGATATAGGCTTGTCCTTAAAAATAATAAAAAACAGCCACGCCATAAGACCAGCCAGAACAGAGGCTGCACATTGAAACAAAATCACATTCAACAGGAGTTCTGCATATGAAATCGTCATAATCGAACGCGCAAATATCTGATTACTCTGTATCAGACTCCCGATACTCCCAATCCCTCCGTATTTTGCAAATGAAATAATAATTATCGGTGCATAAGTTAAAAATGCAGTTGTTAAACCCACAGCCGCCAAAATCAAAGCTCTTTTCAGAGCTAATTTTCCGCGCCCCTTGCGGCTTGTCCTTACAATACAATTAAATCCAACACTTTCAACCCTGAAACGGCTTACCAAAATAATCATAATAATTGCGGCAAAATATCCTGCATATTTGTAGCCTAAAATATTGTTGTAAGATATATCGGATGTAATGTCCAAATCAAGATTTCTTAACTTTTTTAAATCATATCTTCCCTTTAATATATTATTATAGCTATAGGACTCCTTATCATTATAAATATTAAACGAAACCATCGTTTCAGCCTGTTTTATTGATTCTACTACACCTGCGTCATATGATTGAACATAATCTATCTGCTGCTTTATCTGCTTAATTGCAGCCAAAAGACTTTTCTTATTTTCTTCCGTCACATTTTCACGGTAATATGTATCAACCTTTAAACTCCACTCATTTTTATCTGTATGTTCCAATTCCTTTATACAGTCATTATAAAACGCCACATAATCAGAATATTTATAACCTTTTTCTTCCTCATATGCCAATTCATTATCTGTAATACCTTTACAAAACAAAAGCACATTTGCAATCAAAAACATTACACACGCAACAATCACGCCCTTGCTGAAAATATATTTTAATTCCATATCCACCCCTATTCCGCAGACACATTTAAAAGCTGATTTTACAATCCCTGCGATAAAAATCTCTCGTTCTTTAATTTTTAATAATTTAAAAATACCGGCAGATACTGCTGATATACAGCAGCATATACCGGCTGTTAGCTTATATCAATATATTTTTAATGTTGACATTCTCTAAATTCGTAATATCCATTATCCACTGTATCTCCGTAAACATCACATACTACTTCTAAATATCCAACTTCATAACACACATTATCACTTGTAAGATAATTACACCACCCTGATGCAAATGAATTAGACGTACTTTCAGTTTTTCTAATATCCTCAAAGTAACATGTATAATTATGATTATGATTCTTTGAAAAATACGTGTTTACACTTAATGCTGTAACATAATTTCCCTCTGACCAACTAAAATCACATGTTAAACATGCTGCCCCCATATATTGACCACAAATTGAATAACATCTATTTGTAGAATACCCTGTTGTTGTATATTCAGCTTTAACTACAAAAGAGGTACAAAAAACAACAATTAAAGACATACATATCCCCAAAATAGTTTTAATAATTTTTTTCATTAGCTCCACCTTTCTACCATTATAATATAGTTAAAACTCATCCTATTTGTTTGACATAATCTTATCTTATTTAACATCAGAACTTTATATTCCATGATGATATTTTCTCATCAGAAACAGAATCAAGTTCAATCATATGATATACTCTCATTTTATAGTCGCCTATAACGCAATACTTTCCTGTAATCCCCAATAATGTTACCAGGTCAAATTTCTGTTTTTCATCTATTTCTTCCGAATCACTATTATTAGTTTGATTTGTATTATTTTCAGACTTCTTATTTGATTTTTTCTTCAAATCAGTAGCGACATTTCGTAATTCTTTAATACTGATACCATTTAAAATATCTTTATCAATATCATAAATATATGTCATTCTTTCAGAACTTTCATATGGCGATACCATATCCTCTTCAAACACAATATAACGCTCGTTACAGTGTATCCCATACTCACCATCTTTGAGATTTTTAAATTTCCCCGGTGAAACTTCAAGTAACTCTCCTTGTTCTGTAACTTTGAAAAGTTCTTTTTCTATTGTAAAAATATACAAATTATCATTTGCACAGCTTCTATAATAATCGTCTCTCTTTACAATTTCTTTTAATGTCTTGTCACTGAAATTATATTGATAAACATTTCTTTTGTATTCCTTAGTATCTGCCATATACTTTGCACTTGAGATATAAATATTATTATCATTAACAAAAACACCAGTTGAAGCAATTTTATCTTCAGACGCATCTATTGAAAATAAATATTCGATATTGTCTTTTTTATTTAAATCAGTACGATAAAAATCAATCTTTTTTTCTTCATTTTTTACAAAGTAATAGAAAAAATTATTATAAAACCGCCCAAATGATAGCGCTACATTCCCAGTAATGTTTTTAAGAAGATTTGTGGTCTTTATTTCATTTGAACCATCTTCATTATACCTCATCAAATAAGTTCCCGAATCATCTGATTTTATTTTATATATGTATCCGTTGTTATACTCTACAAACTGTTCATCCTTATTCACATAAGCACTGCATTCCTCACTGTCATGTGTACATGATACATTACTGCACCACAGTGTTGATTTATTTGTCGCATAATCATAATAATAAATTCGAGGAGCAATAGCTCGTCCTTCGTCATTAGAAACTTTTATATTATAAAAACCTTTACCATTAGTACATAACCTTCCATTACCCTCGTGCAAAAATGTAAATCTGTCTTCTCTGTCTGAATCTCTTACTCCTTCTGCCAATTCATTATTTTCATAATCATCTACATAAGACTCTTTACCACATGCCGATAAATAAAAAATAAATAAAGTAAATAAAATCACAGTTAATATTTTTTTAATTTGCACATTTATATTTTTCACACTAATCCCCCTTCATTATTATTTTTATGTCAAAATAATCACAAGTCAAATATAAAATTTGATTTGTACTAAAAACACTTTATAATATCTGCACCAAACAATTGTACAAAAACATTATAATAACAAAATAATATTGGAACATACTATATACCATTCTGTACTTTTTATAAGATATTTTTAATGTTCACATTTTCTAACTTCATAATATCCATTATCTACAATATCACCATAAATATCACATGTGACATCCAAATATCCCAATTCCTTACAAATACCATCAGTTGAAAGATAACTACACCATGCTGATGCAGATGAATTAGATGTACCCTGTGTTTTACTGATATTCTTAAAATAACAATTGTAATTATGTTCCAAATTATTATCAAAATATGTACTTACACTCAAAGTCGTCACATAATTCCCTTCTGACCAGCTGAAATCACAACTTAAAGCTGCCGCCCCCATATATTGTCCACAATTAGAATAGCAAAAGTTGATAGAATTACCCGTTGTCGTATAATCCGCTTTAACTACAAATGATGTACAAAAAATAATAATCACCGACATAAATATTCCAAAAACATTTTTAATAAATCTCTTCATTAGCCCCACCTTTCTGCCATTATAATATGGCTAAACAACAACGATAATACTTCTAAAAAACAACTCTCTCTTCTATCCCATAATGTCACACCCCCCTTATTAAATTAAAAACACAGCATTCGTAAGCTACAAATACCCTTGACGTTGATAACTATTTTAATTATATATAATTATTTCATAAAGTTCAACTTATTTTTAATATTTTTTGTATTTTTTTATAATTATTCATTAATTCTCATCAAAACCCTGGTTCATCAATCCACTACAAAATCCATACTTTTCTTTAACTTTATTTTCATATATAATATTCTTTAGATTTTATTCTGAATGCAGCTTTTACTTACGATGCTTTTTTGAATATGTAACTTAAGGAATGGTGATTTTCATGAAAATAATTAACGGTGAAATCCTTTCAAGAACCGATATTTCCTGTTTAGAACAGTTTTTCCACGCCAATACTGAGGATTTTTTGTTTTTTGACATTGAAACAACCGGTCTTTCAGCACGAAACTGTATATGTTACCTTATTGGCTGTGTTTTTTTTAAAGATAATGTATTTTTATACAGACAATATTTTGCCGAGCTTCCAGAACAGGAAAAAGATATAATAACGCAATTTCTAATGTTTGTTAAAAATTTTAAATATATAGTTCATTTTAATGGTGACAGCTTTGATATCCCGTTTTTAAAAGAACGTGTCCGTCTTTTAAGAATTAATAAAAACCTTGACAATAATAGTGAATTTACTTCTTTAGATAACATCCCAAGCATTGACCTTTTTAAAACCGTTAAATCTTTAAGCAGTATTTTAAAACTGCCAAATTACAGGCAAAAGACTGTCGAAAACTTATTAGGTTTATCAAGAGATGATATTTTTTCAGGAGGAGACCTGATACAGACTTATCAGGAATACTTAAAAATATATCTTTTGTATGAAAAGACACATAATGAAGCTTTATCAAAAGATATTGATGAAAAACTGGCTGCTATTTTATTGCACAATCACGATGATATTGCTGCTCTCCCGCAAATTGCCTCTTTATTTTGCTGCAAAGTCTTTTTAGATGGGGGCTTTACGGTTGAAAAATCATTTGTCAGCAGCTCTAAGCCGCACAATTCCAACTGTATTACAAAACAGGCTGTATTCGTACTAAAATCAGATTTTTCAGTGCCAAAGGAATTATCATATAAAAATGAAATATATTCTTTATCTATCCTCCAAGATAATGCAACTTTAGAAGTGCCAATGTATACAGGAGAACTTAAATATTTTTATAAAAATTATAAAGACTATTATTATCTTCCGGAAGAAGACACTGCTATACATAAAAGTGTCGCATTTTATGTAGACAAAAACCACAGAATACAGGCCAAAGCCTCAAACTGCTGCAGCAAAAAAGCAGGAACATTTCTGCCTCAGCTGACTGAAACAGAAACGCCCTGCTTTAAATTCGAATACTCTGACAAAACAACTTATTTTCTTGCAGATGATAATTTTTTTAATAACACAGACCGCATAAATAACTATGTAAAAGCACTCATAAAAGATTTAATCAAAAATTAAATCGAATTCTTTTTCCTATAGAAAAACAGTTTGTTTGATTCATATCCCAAATCGCGATGGTTTATAATCTGTTCTGTATTTCCGACGAACAGACAGCCATCGTTTACAAGGGAGTTATTGAATTTCTTGTATATATCCTGCTTTGCTTCCTCGGTAAAATATATCATAACATTTCTGCAAACAATCAAATGACACGAAGTAGGATATGGATCCTTTAAAAGATTAGATTTCTTAAATTCAACACACCTTTTAACTTCATCCGATATTTTATAAAATTTATCTCCTACCTTTTCAAAATATTTATTTTTATATTCATCAGGAAGACCTTTAAGTGAACTTGCACCATATACACCATCCTTGGCTTTCTCAATCACCTGTTCATCAATATCTGTGGCTATAATCTTAATCTTACTCATAGGTATCTTCTTTGCAAGCACCATAACTAAAGAATATGGTTCATCGCCTGTCGAACATGCCGCACTCCATATCTTAAGATTTTGTCCGAAACGCTCAATAAGTTCAGGAATTATAGCATCCTCAAGAGTTTTCCATAAAGTAGGATTTCTGTAAAATTCAGACACATTTATAGTAATATAATTTACAAACTGATCGAGAAGCTCTTTATCGGTATCTAAAGCTTTACTATAACTGTCATATCCATCAAATCTGTTTCTCTCTATTAAAGCATCAATTCTTCTTTTCATCTGACGTTCTTTATAAGCATTTAAATCAATCGTGGTTGCTTTTAATACATATTTCTTAAACTCTTCGTAATCTTTAATCATAAATCCCCATTTCTGATGTACAATAAATCATCAAGCTTTTTTGTATAATCGCCGCTTTAGCGGCGCAAGGTGCCTTGTATTGCACTTCGTGCAATTATTATACCATATCATCAATAAAATCTCTATACTTATATAGTCTAAAAACAGCTTTATCCTTATTTCTTAATCAACCTTATTGCAAAACAGCCAAAAATATGATTAAGTTATTATTGCAGAAAAACAGTTTTACATAAAAACGAAAGGATTATTATGGATGAGACAACACTTCTTATAAGAAAATTAAAGGATACCGCAAAACGTGCTTACAACCAAAACATATATACTTATACCGGATTTCTTGGTATGTCAGAACTTGATATATATTACAAAATAAAAAATGAATTATCATTTATACACTCTGAGTGTTTTGGAGGAAATCCCTCATGCGAACGTCAGATAATTCAGTTTGGCAGCAGTGATGATTACGGTTATGAGGGGCATTATCCTATCACGCTGGTACGTATCACTCCATTAACGCCCAAATTTGCCGAAAATTTAAATCACAGGGATTATCTTGGCGCAATTATGAATCTTGGAATTGAAAGAACTCTTATCGGAGACATAATAATTAAGGAAAAGACCGGCTATGTCTACTGCATGGAGCATATAAGCAATTTCCTTATAGAAAATCTTACCAAAATCAAGCATACAAACGTAAAATGTGAAGTTTGCGACAATTCCATAAACGAAACATCTGCGGAGCTTGAAATTGTAGATGTAATCGCAGCTTCACCAAGAATCGACGCAGTTGTAGCTGTATTGACAAAAATGTCTCGAAACGCCGTTATTGAGCTTTTCAGAACTAAAAAAATCTTTGTAAACGGACTGTGTACTGAAAACAAGAGCGGACAGTTAAAGGAAGGCGATATTTTAGTAATACGCGGAAACGGAAAATATATATATGAAGGATGTGGAAATGAAACAAGAAAAGGACGTATTTACATACGATTAAGAAAATATGTGTAACTAAAAATCCCATCTCAAACTGATTAGCTTTATCAGTCTGAAATGGGATTTTTTATATGAAAATAGTTTTAACAATCAAAACAAATATTATAAAGATTAAATATCTTTTGATATCTTATTCTTCAACTGCTGCATCAGCATCATCAACTGGTGCTTCTTCGTTATTAAGAAGTGCTTTCATGCTTAAGCTTATCTTCTTTTCTGCCTCGTTCATATCAACTACAACAGCTTCGATTTCCTGTCCTATTGAAAGTACATCTGAAGGCTTATTAATATGCTCCTTAGCAATCTGTGAAACATGAAGCAATGCATCAACTCCATCGTCAAGTGCCACAAACGCACCAAAGTCTGTCATTCTTGCCACTGTTCCTTTAACAACATTGCCGATTGCATACTTAACTGCTGCATCATTCCATGGATTTGTATCAGGATACTTTACACTTAAAGCAATCTTATTGCCATTGATTTCTTTAATAAAGCATTTTACTGAATCGCCAACCTTATATATCTTCTTTGGATTTTCAGTTCTGCCCCATGACATCTCTGAAATATGAAGAAGTCCGTCAACACCGCCAAGATCGATAAATGCACCAAAATCTGTAACATTCTTTACTGTACCTTCGATTGTGTCTCCTTCTTTTATCTTAGCAAACAACTCTTTCTGAGCTGCTTCTTTCTTTGCAACGATAAGCTGCTTGCAGTCACCGATAATTCTTCTCTTCTTTGGATTGTACTCAGTAATAACAAATGAAACTTCCTTATCCTTGTATACTGATAAATCCTTTACATAAGAATCTGAAACAAGGCTTGCAGGTATAAATACTCTTGCCTCTTCAACTACTACACCGAGGCCGCCATTCATAACCTGATTTACTGTTGCTGTAAGAACTGTCTGATTCTCAAATGCTTCTTCAAGCTTCTTATTGCCATTATCAGCAACAAGTCTCTTGTATGAAAGAAGAACCTGACCTTCTCCATCATTTACTTTAAGTACTTTTGCCTGCATTGTGTCACCAACTGCAACCATCTGTCTTAAATCAGCTACCGGATTTGATGAATATTCACTGCGTGAAATAATACCATCTGCTTTATAACCGATGTTAAGTACGATTGAATCTTCCTTAACGTCTATAACAGTACCGTCAACAACCTCTCCTGTATGTATTGTCTTAAATGTTTCATCTAACATCTGTTCAAAGCTCTGTTCTGACATTAGTGTAAACCTCCTCAATAATATTGTTAGGGGTCGATGCCCCAGCTGTAATACCTATGCATTCTGACATTCCCAAACTATTCAGGTCAAGGTCATTTAGCGTTTGAATGTAAAATGTATTATCACATTCATTCTTACAGATTTCATACAGTTTTCGTGTGTTGGAACTGCTGCTGCCACCAATAACAATCATTGTGTCTGCAGATTTCGCAATTTCACGCGCTTCTGTCTGTCGTTCCTCAGTTGCATTACAAATCGTATTACGAACGATAACATTGTACTCCATTTTCTCAATAATTTCAACTAATTCTTTAAATTTATTGTAATTAAATGTCGTCTGCGATACAATACATATTTCCGTACCCTTATCAAACTTAAGCTGTTTTGCCTTTTCTTCTGAATCAATGACTATTGTAGGCGTCACAGACCAACCCATTATTCCCTCTACTTCCGGATGTTTTTCATTTCCGATTATGATAATGGTCTTTCCCTTTTCACTTTCTTCACGCACTATCTTGTGTATTTTCAGCACAAACGGACAGGTTGCATCTATTATTTTAAAACCATTTTCTTTAATTGTATCATAAACAGCTTTTGAAACTCCATGCGAACGTATTATAATCGTACCTTTTGGCACTTTTTTAAGCTCATCAAGATTATTCAGAACCCTGACGCCTTTTTGCTCAAGATCCTTTACAACCTCCTCATTGTGTATAATAGGCCCGTACGTATATACATTTTCGCCGCCAGCCTGTTTATATACGGTATCTACTGCCCTCTGTACCCCAAAACAAAAGCCTGCTGACTTGGCAAGTACAACTTTTTTCACAATAACCTCCATTATACAGATGCCTTTTTTTCATCTATTATCTTAACCATAGCTTCAACAACCTGTTCAATACTCATATCGGATGTATCTAAAAGCACTGCATCATCTGCCTGTTTTAAAGGCGAAATTGCCCTGTGAGAATCCTCGTAATCTCTTTGTTCTATATCTGCCTTTATATCGTCAAAATTACATTCCTCACCTTTTTCTGTAAGTTCTTTAAAACGCCTCTGAGCTCTTGCATCAGAGCTTGCAGTAAGAAATATTTTCGCAAAAGCATTAGGAAGTACAGTTGTTCCTATATCTCTTCCGTCCATTATGACATTGCTTGTATCTGCAAGCTTTCTTTGCAAATCGACAAGCTTTGTCCTTACTGCAGCATATTTTGAAGTCATCGAAGCCATTTTTCCTGTCTGCTCAGTTCTTAAAATAGAGGTGACATTTTCTCCGTTAAGTATAACCTGCTGTACACCGTCTTCATAGCAAATCGTTATATCAACATTTTTTACAGCCTCATTTATAGCGTCTTCATCTGATGGATTTACGTTATTTTGTGAAAAATATACTGCCATCGCACGGTACATCGCACCCGTGTCAACATAAATATAATTCATCTTTGCAGCAAGAAGCTTTGCTATAGTACTTTTTCCTGCTCCTGCAGGCCCGTCAATCGCAACTGAATAACTCATTAATTAATCCTCCCTTAAGTGTGATGCAGCCGCATAGGCTGTTGACCATGCAATCTGCAGATTAAATCCGCCAGTAACAGCATCTACATCAAGAACCTCTCCGACATAATACACACTCTTTACTATCTTTGATTCACATGTAGCCGGTTTTATTTCTTTTACATTGACACCTCCCTGCGTAACTATGGCTTCATTAAATCCTCGAAGTCCGGTCAGCGTCAGCTCAAAATTTTTAAGCAGCGTTACAAGCTTTAATCTTTCACTCTTACTTATCTCATTTACCTTTTTTTCCGGATTTACTCCGCATAAATCAATTATAACAGGTATCAGCTTCTTAGGCAGCAATTTATCCAAAGAATTTTTGAAACTTTTATTCTTTTGTTCGTCAAAATCCCTTAAAAGCCTGTCATCAAGCTGCTGCTCTGTAAGTGCCGGCTTTAAATCTATGATAAGCCTAAGTGTTTTATTTTTTATAACCGGTGCCGCATAACTGCTCGCCGATAAAACTGTAGGACCGCTCACCCCGAAGTGTGTAAACAACATCTCGCCGAAATCAGAATATATAAGCTTATCCTTATCCATAATGCGTACACTTACATTTTTAAGACTAAGCCCCTGAAGCTGCCTTTCCCACTCTTCCTTTACATTAAACGGTACAAGTGCCGGCAATATCGGTGTTACCGTATGCCCCATTGACTTTGCAAATTTATATCCGTCTCCTGTCGAACCTGTACTTTGATATGAATTTCCGCCCGTGGCTATAATAACCGCATCCGCCTTTATCTTACGACTTTCCGCTTCATTAATCTTAATTGTAACGCTCTCAAATTCAGAATTTTTACAGTTCACATCAAGCACCTGCGTATTAAAATGTATCTCTACACCGAGACGCTTCATTTCACGCATCATAACATTTATGACATCTGATGAATGGTCAGATTCCGGAAATACCCTGTTTCCTCTTTCAATCTTAAATTTAAGTCCTAACTCGTCAAAGAACCCCATTGCATCATAATTTGAAAATCCGCTGAATGCACTGTACAAAAATTTGCGGTTTGTGACAACACTGTTCATTAAATCCTCGCTGTCCCCGGCGTTAGTAAAATTGCATCTGCCTTTTCCTGTTATAAATATTTTTTTGCCTGCTTTCTCGTTTTTTTCAAGCAGTATCACTTTATGATTATTTCTTGCAGCTGTTATCGCAGCCATCATACCGGCCGCCCCTGCCCCAACAACAATAACTTTCATCACTTATCTCCTGACATTTTCTTAAGTTCTGCCAATATATTTTCATCAAGCATATTTATCTCATCATTATCACTATAGCTGTAATCACTGATAACATTTTCCAAAAGCTCAAGATTATTAATAACGTCATTATCGCAACGCAAACAAAGCGCCACAATAAGAGCGTTTATAACGCTCATCGGCGCAACTAAAGAATCAACTATTGAGGCCATATCACTCCTTGCAAACAGATTGCATGACGAATACATATTTATTGGCGAATGTTTGCTATCGGTAATTGCAATAACCTTGGCATTACGGTTATTTGCAAATTCCATAGCTTTTAAAGTACGCATTGAATATCTTGGAAAGCTTATTCCTATAACAACATCCTTTGAATCCACATGCAGAAGCTGTTCAAACAGCTCATTCATATTTGAACTTTCAACCAAAATAACATGTCTTCTTATAATTTTTAAATAATATGTCAAAAATGATGCCAGAGGCGCACAGTTTCTTACACCTATAACATAAACATTTTCAGCACTTATTATATCATCTACAGCCATCTCAAATGCATTTCTGTCAACCGACTCAAGCGTAAGCTTTATTTTCTCTGCATCGGCGCACATAACATTGTCAAGAACAAGCTCCTTAGGCATACTTGTACCTGCTATCTGTATTCTTTCTATCGAATGAATTTTTTCCTGCACCATGTCAGCCATTTTTCTTTGGAATTCAGGATAACCTGACATTCCTATATTCATGGCAAATCTCACTACCGTTGACTCACTCACTCCGACAGCACGGCCTAATTGAAATGCTGTAAGAAATGCGGCCTTTTCATAATTATTAAGAATATAGTTTGCAAGTTTTTTCTGTCCTTTGCTGAAATTAACCATATTCTTTCTTATTATGTTTAATACGCCCATTTCACCGTCCATATTTACGCTCCAAACATTTTTTTAATAACTTCATATTTTTCTTTTGTGAGCAAAGCGTCTTTTTCCATAACTTTAAAGCCTACAGAATATGTCCATCTCCCATATGGTTCTATTTTTTTTATTTTTGTAACATTTATGATAAAAGACTTATGGCTTCTTAAAAATATGCTGCCATCAAGCTTTTCTTCTATATCTGCCAATGAAACTGATGTATGAAAACACTCACCTGTAGCCGTATATATATTTGTAATATTATTTTCACGCTCAATCATAATTATATCATCAGCGTCAACAAAGCTTATATTTTCTTTGCCCTTAATTAATAGCTTATCATGTGAAAGGTCTGTATTCAACAATGATTTACTTGTTTTTGACTCAAACTCACTGACAAGACGCTCTAACGTATGCTCAATCCTATTTATGTCAAAGGGCTTAACAAGATAATCAAACGCATAAAGCTCAAATGCATTTGCCATATATTCTCCGTGAGCTGTTGCAAATACAATTTTTACTTCCGGATTAATCTGTGACATTATCTTTGCACAGTCAATTCCGCTGCTTTTTTCTATCTCTATATCCATAAATACAACCTGGGGATGCATCTCATTAAATTTAACAAGTGCATCCGTCATATCAGAACATTCTCCAACAACTGTAAATGAATTATTCTTTTCTATCACTTTGCGAAGAATCAATCTGATATATGGTTCATCATCTACAAGCAATATTTTTATAGACACAAATCAACAAACCTCCTTAACATCAGAAGCATTTCTTATAAACTTAACAAATTCGTCTTCCGGAAGCGGTTTTGAAAAATAATACCCCTGAATATAACTTATTCCAAGCTCATGCATAGTTTCAAACTGATGTTTACTCTCAATTCCTTCAGAAACTATCTTTAAATCCATACCATGTATCATATGCATGGCTGCGTCCATAACATACTTAGCTTTACCATTATTAAAATATGAATTTATCATATTTCTGTCAAATTTAACGATATTTACAGGCATATCAACTATATAATTAAGGTTTGACTGCCCAGTTCCAAAATCATCAAGCGAAAATCTAACACCATAGTCCATAAGTTCTTTCATATTCTTTAAAAGAATATTTTTTGCATCTATTGAAGCTGACTCCGTAATTTCAAGATTTATCCATGACGGATCTATATGATGGGCATCCATGATTTTTATGAAATCCTTTGCAAGATTTTCATACGCACACTGAACTACCGATAAATTAACTTCAATATAATCAAAACCTAATTCCTCAGGTGCTGTACGCTCAAGAAACTCACACACCTTTTCAAATACCATCTCACCAAGCTTAATAATAAGACCGTTCTTTTCAGCAGCTTCTATAAACACACTCGGAGGAACAACACTTCCGTTTTTTCTTATTATTCTTACCAACGCTTCAGCAGAGGTAAACTTTTTATCGCTTGTCGAATAAATAGGCTGATAAAATACCCTTATTCTGTCGTCATTTATAGCATCAGTAATTAGACGTATAGTGTCTTTTTCTTTTCTCATCTCAGTAACTATATTTTCATCTATAACCTTAAAATATGTCTGTCCTGATTCGGCATAATGAGTGCTTGTATATCTTAAAACATACATTATCTCTTCAGGCGAAGATACTACTTTTGCCTGAGGAATAAATACTATATTGGGATTTAAGTAAATTGCTCCGTTTTTTCCCCAGCCCCTTTTAAATCTTTCAATAATCATCCGGCTGTTTTCCCCGGCATTTTCCATATCAGTAAAAATTATAAGAAGCTCGTCCTCGGCTTTTTTAAAAAGTACACTTCCATGCAGTTTTTTTAGATATTCTATAACTTCTATTTTAGCTTCACTCATTGCATTCTGAGCTATATTTCTGTTAATCCAGCTGTCATATGAAATTGATAAAACCGAAAAATCTATATGCTTTTTATAAAGCTGTCTTGAATACAAAATAAATGCGTTGGAATTAAACTGACCTGTCGGTTTATCAAGATATGTCTCCGGATTTTCAAGCTTGAAATACAGTACAAGTTCTCCAAGCGCACACGCAAACGAAATAAAATATATACCTCTATAAAATGACTGTACAAATATTGCAAAAATCCACATTAATGTCCACAGTATAACTGCATTTCTCCTTCTGTGGTTTACAATTCCCTTTGCCTTAAATGCAATAATAAAGGTATTTATAACAAAAAACATCAGCATCGCATAAGTAAACACCGACGCAGCTCCTGTATAATAAACCATTCCTGTCTGAGTTGAAAAATACTCCATCGGAAGAAATGCAGTTATTACTGCCGAAATAACTGCAATTAAAGGAAAAATCCTCTTTCTTATTCTAAAACGCTTTTTTTCAGTTGAAGCGTCTATACATATATAAAGAAAACTCTCAACAGCAACTGCCAGTAATGATATAAGATATATCTTACATGTGAAATCAACTATCATTTCTGACAGATAGTCCTTTTCCATTATAGTTAGTACTGACAATACATCAAGAACTATACTAAAAAATGTCACCAACACCATACTGAAATATGCTTTTTCCGTATATAAGCCAATCTTTTTTTGTCGTAAATTAAAAAACATTATAAGCAGCACCAGTATCAGGCCGCAACATTGTATTTGTATATTCATCCTCTGCCCTCTCCTCATAAGCATGAGTGTATAATACCATAATTTGTAAGGTTTCTCAACGCTTTTTAGCACTTTAATACAGTAAAATAGTGTCAGAAAAATGCACTAATTGCAGAAAAAACAATGTCTATAGTACTAATTTTAGTACCATAGACATTATTTTTGTTTGATATTTATATACAATTTACATCGAATAATTTCTTTTGTTTCTTCTTTTCCTTTTACTTAAAGGCTCAGACAAAATCTCAGACATAACAAAAGCATATTGAAGACTACTAATTCTTTCTCTATATCCTGATGACATGTCTTTCTTTATATGATCTTTGACAGTCATATAAGGATATGGATGTCCGCAGTCATATCTTTCAAATTCAGGCTTATTATCAAATTTATTGTTAAATTCATCATTAAATTCCTGATGATTTTGTTCTGACATATTATGTTCATCTGATACAAACTGCTGCGGTTGTCCCTGCATTATCTGTAAATCAGGCTGATTATTCGGCCTTTTCATCTGCTTTTTCTGTGTCATCTGTTTGACAGAGCGCACTGACTGTGTCGGTATTCTGCTTGCAGGCGCCCCCTGACCTTGAATGACATCCTCTATCTGAACTTTTGCCATAGCAAGTCTTGCCCTTATATCACTTTTTAAACGCTCTCTGTCATTATATGACATTTTACTGCTCATTGTTATCACCCTCTAAAACTTTACCTGTACTTTCATCACCTGCAATATTCTGACGCATTTTTGTATCAGCCTTAATATTCTGCAAGTCATAATAGTCCATTATGCCCATTCTTCCCTCACGCAAAGCATACGCAAGTGCCTTTGGAACTTCTGCCTCTGCCTCAACAACATAAGCTCGCATTTCCTGTTCTTTTGCAACAGCCATTGCTCTTCTTTCTTCTGCTTTCGCCTGAGCAATATTTTTATCAGCCTCTGCCTGAAGACTCTGAAGATGAGCACCAATATTACGTCCGATATCAATATCAGCTATATCAATAGAAAGGATTTCGAATGCAGTACCTGCATCAAGACCTTTGGCAAGTATAAGCTTTGAAATATCATCAGGATTTTCAAGCACACCTTTATGTGAATCTGCAGAACCTACCGTTGTTACGATACCCTCACCAATTCTTGCTATAATTGTAGCTTCTCCTGCACCTCCGACAAGTCTTTCAAGATTAGTACGAACTGTAACTCTTGCCTTTACGAGCAATTCAATACCGTCTTTTGCCACAGCGGAAATATTTGGTGTCTCGATAACTTTAGGATTTACACTCATCTGTACCGCCTCAAGTACGTTTCTTCCTGCAAGATCTATGGCTGCCGCTTTTTCAAATGACAAATCAATTCCTGCTCTCTCTGATGCGATAAGTGCATTTACAACACCATCTACATTACCGCCTGCAAGATAATGAGCTTCCAGCTGGTTTACACTAAGCTTTAAACCTGCCTTAGTAGCCTTTACAAGCGGAAGAACAATTCTTGCCGGAATGACTCTTCTTAAACGCATACCAACAAGTGAAAAAATTCCTACACGAACCCCTGCAGCTAACGCTGAAATCCACAAACCAACAGGAACAAAGCAAAAGAACAATATTAATATAAATAGTACAACTCCTGCAATAATAATAGCATTCATATTATTTTACCTCTTTTTCTCATATTTTATAATGTTTTAACTACAAGTGACGAATTGCTTATCTTATATATCTCTACTTCGACTCCCTCAGCAATAAATCTGCCATCAGAAATCACATCAAATTCCACCCCCTCTATAGATATTTTTCCGGCCGGACGAAGCGCTGTTGTAGTAACTCCGTGTTTTCCGATAAGGTACTCTAAATCATTGGAACTTATGTATCCTTTTTCTTTATTAAGACTGTCATCAAGAATAATTTTAGTCTTAATTTTTCCTTTAGATAAGAGAGTTATAAGCACAAGGATAAATATTCCAAGCAGCACTATAATAACAGATACTGTTATAACAGCCTCCTTTACCGTATCAGTTGTCAATATAACACCTGCTATAATACAGCTTACTCCGAGGACTCCCGGAACTCCTATTCCCGGCGTTACTGTTTCAATGCCTATAAATATGAAACCGATAACAAAAAGAATAAGTCCTAAAATAAATAAACCATCCATATTGCACCTCCTTTTATCTGTATTATACTTTATATAAGTAAATAATAAACAGATACTGCGTTAAATATGCATATGCACAATTTAAATATACAAAAATCAAATTAAAATGTCACAATGTATCTTTAAATGTCATTTGACATTACTGTAAATTTAAAATAATCTGATTTTTATTTTGGTATAACTATATCAAAACTTGTCTTCACGTAATCTGATGTAACTTTTATGCTTCCTTTTGAAGCAGTTACGATATCCTTTACTATTGAAAGCCCGAATCCATGTCCTTCTCCTGTTTTACTTGTATATCCTTTCTTAAATATCTGATCGTATTTATTTTCAGATATCTGAGGACCGTTATTATATATGCAGAAACGGTAATTATTTTCGTCTTCGCTTATATTTACCCATACCTTTTTATCTCTTTTGTCATCTGACTTATCATTATTATCAACTGCTGTAATTGCATTATCTATAATATTTGCCAAAACCTTGCACAAATCCCACTGTGCCATATTTATACCGCTAAGATTTGAAGAAACCTCAATAAACAGCTCTACATTCATAGAATCAGCCTTTGCAAGCTTAGCCTGAAGAAGAGCATTTACGGCAGGCTTTGAAGTTCTAAGCGCCTTTGACACCTTTGCAATATCAGTATACACTGGTTTTAAATAATTAATTGCTTCGCGGTATTCCCCTATCTCAAGCAGTCCGTATACTACCTGCAATTCATTTAAATATTCGTGTCTCTGAGAACGCAATTTAAAATTCAGATCCTCAAGGTTTTTAAAACTTTCATGGATAGCATCGTAATATAATCTGTCATATATAATTACCGTCAATATCACAATTGCGCAGATTGTCGTCATCAAAATCATAAAAACCGATATAAGCAGATTCACCTTTAAAAGACCTGTTCCTGCCATAACCCAGAACAATATGCACATCGCAAACTGAACATAACATGGTATAAGTATTCTTTTTTGGATTTTTTTATTCATTGTCTATGAACAACTCCCTGAAATAAGGCATATCCAGTGCCCAATCACAAAATTCACGCCACTCGTTAAGCTTATGATTTTTTCTTGAATGATACATTGCCACAAGATTTTCATAATTAAACGTACATGTTCGCATCTGATTGTAACTTTCCGGTAAAAGCTGTATCATGCTGTACCAAAGGCTTTTATCCTTTGTTTCATTGTACTGTACACGCAGTTTTTCAAGAAATTCTATATTCTTTTCCATCATCTCAATCGTCTCAGGTGTCATATGGTCTGTACTGAAATCGCTTAATTCGAATGACTTACTGTGGATTTTATGCATAGTACTTGTTGAATTGGCAACAGTTCCCACTTTATAAGTATCATATTCTTTCCACCAGTATATAGGCGCAGTAATATCTACGGTAACAAATATCTGTCTCACAAATTTCCTGTGGTCACTTCCTGCCCTGCAAAGCCTTTTTGCAAGATTAAGGTCGTTTTCACCAAAAACAAACTTCCCATCAACCGTCGTACTGTCCATTCTATCCCAGCTGTTAAGCGGATTTCTCGCCCCTCTTATTGCATTTTCAAAATTCAGAACATCAAATCTTTCAAATCTAATCATATTTTACCTCATTTCTTAAGCGACTTCTTAAATTTCAAATAATTTTATCACATTATTATGAGATATTCAAACAAAAAGCACCGGTACATTATGAGGTAGTCTCAAAATATAACCGGTGCTTTAAAATGTATTTTATTAAAGTTAAGAATGTAATCGAAAATTATACAGGATATGATTTGCTTTCTGTATCTGCCGCATTAGGGTCAACCTTTGTCTGCTGTGCCTGTCTGTACTTAAAGAATTCAGTTGCTACAGCCGGGAACAATGCATATGACAATACGTCTTCCTCCTGCTGCTTATATTCCTGTACAACAGGATCTTTTTCAAATTTTTCAAGCTGCGGCTCAATCAAGTCAGCAGGACGACATGTGATAGGCTTTGTATCGCCGATCGCCTTCTTTTGAACTTCCGGATTGAATGGCTTAACCGTCTGTCCAAACTCACCTGCAAGCACTTTCTTAGACTCTTTTGTAATCATCTTATAACGTTCACCCTGAAGAACATTTAAAACTGCCTGTGTACCAACAATCTGTGATGATGGTGTAACAAGAGGCGGTTCACCATAATCTTTACGCACTCTTGGAATTTCCTCCAAAACTGCCTGATACTTATCTTCTGCACCTGCATCCTTAAGCTGTGAAACAAGATTTGAAAGCATACCGCCAGGTACCTGATAAAGTAAAGTCTTAATATTAACACCAAGAACTTTCGTGTTCATAAGTCCGCTCTTTAACGCTTCTTCTCTCATTGGCTGGAAGTATGCCGCTATCTCAGCCAAAAGATTCTGATCAAGACCTGTATCATACTGTGTTCCTCTAAACGTCTCAACCATAACCTCTGTTGCAGGCTGGCTTGTTCCCATTGAAAATGGAGAAATAGCTGTATCAATAATATCAGCACCCGCTTCAACTGCCTTAAGATATGTCATTGAAGCAACACCTGATGTATAATGTGTGTGCATCTGAATCGGCAGTGAAGAACCGTCCTTTAAAGCCTGAACAAGTTCTGTTGCCTTGTAAGGAACCAAAAGACCTGCCATATCCTTAATACAGATTGAATCAGCACCCATATCCTCAATTCGCTTAGCTGTCTCTTTCCAGTAATCAAGTGTATAAGCATCACCTAATGTATAAGAAAGTGCTATCTGAGCATGACCTTTCTCTTTCTTTGCTGCCTTAACTGCTGTCTCTAAATTTCTTAAATCATTAAAGCAGTCAAATATACGGATTATATCTATACCGTTTGCTATTGATTTCTGTACAAAATATTCAACAACATCATCTGCATAATGATTATATCCAAGAATATTCTGTCCTCTGAATAACATTTGTAATTTAGTATTCTTAAATCCAGCTCTTAACTTACGAAGTCTTTCCCATGGATCTTCCTTTAAGAAACGAAGTGATGCATCAAATGTAGCACCGCCCCAACATTCTACTGAATGATAGCCGACCTTATCCATCTTCTCAACTATAGGAAGCATCTGTTCAGTTGTCATTCTTGTAGCAATAAGAGACTGGTGTGCATCACGCAAAACTGTTTCGGTAATTTTAACTCCCATCTTATTAATCCTCCAAAAATCTAAATAAAATTATAAAAGTATTACATAACTCCAAACATAGCCATAAAGGCTCCGGCTACTACGGCTGTTCCGATAACACCGGCTACGTTAGGACCCATAGCATGCATTAAAAGGAAGTTTGAAGGGTCTGCTTCCTGACCAACCTTCTGAGACACTCTTGCAGCCATTGGAACCGCAGATACACCTGCCGAACCGATAAGAGGATTAACCTTGCCTCTTGTAACCTTACACATTATCTTACCAAATATTACCCCGGCTGCAGTACCAAATGCGAACGCGATAAGACCAAGTGCAACAATTTTTAATGTATCCCAGTTAAGGAATGCTTCTGCACTTGTAGTAGCACCTACTGATGTACCAAGAATAATAACAACGATGTACATCAATGCATTTGAAGCTGTCTCTGTAAGCTGTCTTACAACTCCTGACTCCTTAAACAGGTTACCTAACATAAGCATACCAACAAGCGGAGCTGTTGTAGGGAGTATCAAAACTACAACAAGTGTAACAATTATAGGGAAAAGAATTTTCTCAAGCTTTGAAACAGGTCTTAACTGCTCCATCTTGATTTTTCTTTCTTTCTCTGTTGTCAAAAGCTTCATGATAGGCGGCTGTATAATAGGTACAAGTGACATGTACGAATATGCAGCAACTGCGATAGGTCCCATATACTTTGTCTGACCAAGCTTACCTGCAAGGAAAATTGAAGTAGGGCCGTCAGCACCGCCGATAATTGAAATTGCGGCAGCAGCTTTATCAGGGAAGCCCATAAATATTGCCATAATGTAAGCCGCAAAAATACCAAACTGTGCAGCTGCACCAAGCAAAAAGCTCTTCGGATTGGCAATAAGCGGACCAAAATCCGTCATGGCACCAACGCCGAGGAAAATAAGCGAAGGAAGAATGCTCCACTCATCAAGTAAATAGAAATAATGTAATAAACCGCCGACTCCGTTATTTGAATCTTCAATCGAAAGCATAATATCCGGATAGAGATTAACAAGCAACATACCGAATGAAATCGGCACTAAGAGCAGAGGTTCATATCCTTTTTTAATAGCCAAATATAAGAAAACCAAAGCTACAGCAATCATAAGAAAATTGCCCCATGTAAGGCCAAAAAACGCTGACTGCTGAATGAGGTTTCCTAATGTTGTTATAATATAACTCATTGTTTAACCTCCAGTTTCAAATGATTCATCTGACGTATTAGTTCATAGTAACTAATACTTTACCAGTTTCTACTGAATCACCAACTGAACATTCAACTGTTGCAACAGTTCCATCCTGTGGTGCACAGATTTCATTTTCCATTTTCATAGCTTCAAGAACAACTAAAACGTCACCCTTCTTAACTGCTGAACCTGCTGATACAACAGTCTTTAAAATCTTGCCCTGCATAGGAGCTTCTACTTTAACAGCTCCCTGTGCGCCTGCTGGTGCTGCCGGTGCTGCTGCTTTTACAGCTGCCTTAGGAGCTGCAGCTTTTGCTGCTGGTGCTGCTGCACCGCTTGTCTTGCCTTCTTCAACTGTAACATCATATACATTGCCATTTACAGTAATTGTATAACTCTTCATAGTAATTATCCTCCAAAAAATTATTTCCAGTTATTTCTCTTTCTTATTGAGCGAACCACAAGTCCGTCTGACGATGTTCCCTCCGATGCAGCTATAGCCGCTGTAATTACTGCAATCAATTCCAAATCGTCTGTTTCATCTGCGTCATCACCTACAGTTTCATTTGAAACAATCTGCGCTATAGCATTATCAACACCTGTATCTGCTGATTTTTCAGTTTCATTTTTCTTAGTGCCGATAACATTAACAAATTTAAGCAGATAAATAATAAATGAAATGAATATAAGAACCGCAAATACTGTTCCCATACCAATCAATGTATTCATAACTGCTTTTTCCATCTTCTCGCCTGTCGTGTAAGTCGGATTAATTGCACCGCTCTCAAGAGACAAATCGTCTTTTATTGTAAATTCAAAAGCACATTCTCTTGCCTCATAAGTCACCTTTGCAGAAATCGTACAAAGTTTTCCTGTCTCAGCATTTAACTCTACTTTAATATCATCAACTGACTTGATTTTGCCGAGATCTTCCTTTGTTTTATTCCAACCATTGTAAAATTCAACTGTTGCAACATTCATTCCGTCCGGATTAACAATGTAATCAGTCTTATTAATCTCGTCAAGAGTTGTGGAATTTTCTGCATACTCCTTAAGCTGCTCTGAAGATGTAGTATCAAGGAAGTTAATCATATCATCTGCCCAGTCTTTTAACTGAGTTTCATATTCAGCAACCTTTTTCTGCTTCAAAGACTGCTTTGCTTCCTGTGAAGAAATCGTATCAGAACAGGCTGTAAGCCCGAACGCAAGACAAAGTATGCAAAACAACAGAGAGAATTTTTTAAGCTTAATATTCTTCATACTGTTTCACCTCTATATCAGACCGTACCATGCTTTTTCAAAGGACGATCCTCTCTTTTTGAATATAACATCTCGAATGCTGCTGCAACATACTTTCTTGTATCTTCAGGATTAATTATTGTATCTACATAACCCCTTGCTGCTGCAGAACTGATATTAGACTGTAAAGCTGCATATTCAGCAGCCTTTTCTGAAACTGCAGCTGATACATTGTCTGATTTTGCAATCTCATCAGCATACATAATCTTAACTGCGAGTTCAGGCTCCATCATACCTATACTTGATGATGGCCATGCATATGTCAAATCAGCTCCTACAGATTTTGAGTTCATCGCAATATAAGCACTTCCGAAGGCCTTTCCTGTTATAACATTTACCTTAGGAACCGAAGCATCAGCAAATGCAAATGTAAGCTTTGCAACAGCCTTTGCAATATGTTTTTCAGCACAAATACTTGACTCAAAACCTGTCACATTTGTAAGCGTAAGTACAGGAATTTCAAATGCGTCACAGAAATTAACAAACTCTGCTGCTTTTCTTGCTCCGTTTACTGTAAGTACTGAATCGTATTCTTTTGACTTCTCACCATTTTCATCAAAAACTGCTGTTCTGTTAGCTACTGCACCAACAGTTGCACCGTCGATTTTTATGAAACCTGTAACCATTTCAGCAGCATATGTTTTCTTAACCTCTACAAACAATCCATCATCTGAAATATCAGCTAAAGCAAATGCCGGATCAGCAGCTTCTGCTTCAAGATTTGAACATACTCTGTTTAAATCATCCTGACTGTCTGCATATTCAGCCTCATCTTCATTATTTGCAGGAAGTACTGAAACAAGCTCTCTTATTCCGTCTGCGATAGTCTGATTATCTCCGACAAAATCAACAAGACCTGATGCAGCCTGAAATTCTGCATTTGCAGTATCAAGCTTGTCTGCATAATTGCCAGCCAGAGCATTAGGACTGTTAACAAAAAGCTTTGCGTCTTTTTCCTCCATAAATACAAAATCCGAAAGAGCTGTAAGTACAGCAAGACCACCGCCGCAATTACCATAAACTGCAGTAATCTGCGGAATCACACCTGAAGCCATAGCCATCTTATTATAGATAGTGCCAAAACCTGCTAAAGCATCTGTTGCTTCCTGAAGTCTTAAACCTGCACAATCAATAAGACCAATAACAGGTGCTCCCATCTTGAGGGCCATATCATAAAGTCCGGCAATCTTTCTTGCATGCATCTCCCCGATAGAACCATTCATAATCGTGGCATCCTGACTGTAAATATAGACAAGATTACCATTAATAACGCCATATCCTGTTATTACACCATCAGATACCAACGCGTTGTCTTGTACGTTAAAATCAGTTGCTCTGGCTCTTACACCTGCACCAATCTCAACAAAACTACTGTCATCAAGAATGGATTCTATCCTCATTCTCGCTGACACTGATGTAGTGTTACTCATTATTAAGACCTCCTATTTAAAATTATCGTAACTATTGTTTAGTTTATAACAATCTCGTATAAAAAACAAGTACATTATTGGCTAAGATACACAATAAATCAGTCTTTTGACTCAAAAACAACAAGTATTCCTTCTTTTACTTCCACCTCTGCATAATCTTTGCTGATTTCATTACTCTGGCACAGGCTCAAACCTTGTTTTAATTTATAATTATCAAGAGGATATTTTACACCCTTCACAGAAAAAACCACCTGCTCGGTCGCAGGCAAAAATGATAAAAACTGTCCGTACTGATTATTTTTACTGATTATTTTATCATCACCCGTACCCATGAGATAAATTTTATTATATTTATCATAAATACTGCACGAAATACCCATACGCAGTGCTTCATACATAATAAAAATGTTTGTCATGGTATGATCAAGCCTTGTGCCCGTAGCCCCGATAATACTTATTGACTGCGGATTTAATTCAAGAGCTTTTTTTAATGCAATATGTGTATCCGTATAATCCTTTTCTTTGGGATACGTAACCATATCTGTGTTGTATTTATATTTATTCAGTACATCCTCATCTACAGAATCATAATCCCCCAGCAAAAAATCAACATTTATGTCAAGCAATTCCGCATATCCAAGACCGCTGTCTGCCGCAATCACAAAATCAAACTCATTACTGCCAAGCCACTCCTTTGCCCAATCTGTATTTAACGCTCCACCGCTTATAATAAGTATGTTTTTCATAATTTTCAACACTGTCCCTTTCGTTTTACAATACAATCTTAAACTGTGCTTTGTACAGTTATTACGATTTTATCATATGTTCTTTATTTTTTCACATTTTTACTTTATAATTAACAAAAATACTTATCAGGAGAACATAAAAATGGAAAATAAAGAAATTTTAGAAAATGAAGCTGTATCAAATGACGAAAATCATGAAGAAATCAAGCCCGAAACAAGCTTACATGATTTCACTGACGGAAATTCATTTAAAAAAGCATCTGAAAAATACAGTGATAACATGTCAACTGCCATAACTTTTTTTGTATGCGGAATTGCAGGTATTATTGTATTGATACTTAACCAGTTAAGAGTAATTAAATTATTTGAAACATCAGGACCATCTTTTATTTTTAAAATAATAATTTTCGGCGGACTTTTTACCGCTTTTATAATTATAGGAATATACTCTCTGAAAGCTGCAAAAAAAGCCAAAGCTAAAATAAAAGAAGAAACAGATATAAGCGATACCGTAATGGAATGGCTTAGAAATAATGTTACAGTTGATGATATTGACAATTCTTATGAAGATACGGACATTGCCGATGAAATGAAATATTTTAACAGAACAGCCTATATAAAAGAATTAATCAAATCAAAATTTGAGGAAATCGATGATGAACTTACAGATGTTCTTGCTGATGATTTCTTCGAGGAATTATATAAATAAGATTATAGTGTTTTGACAACCTAATCCGAATAATCACAAAAATGGTGCATCCCGAAATTTCTTTAGGATACACCATTTTTTATGTGTTGCAAGGCAAATCTTGCAAACAGTGATTTTTATATTACTTTGAAGAAAGGTATTCATCAATACCCTTTGCTGCAGCTTTACCGGCGCCCATAGCAAGAATAACTGTTGCAGCACCTGTAACTGCATCACCACCGGCATATACGCCATCTTTAGTTGTCTTACCTGTTTCTTCCTCAGCTATAATACACTGTCTCTTATTAACTTCAAGTCCCTTTGTTGTTGATGTAATAAGAGGGTTTGGAGATGTACCGAGTGACATGATAACTGCATCAAGATCCATAACGAACTCTGAGCCCTCAACTTCAACAGGCTTTCTTCTTCCTGAAGCATCTGGTTCGCCAAGTTCCATCTTAACGCACTTCATACCCTTTACCCAACCATTTTCGTCAGCAATAATTTCAGTCGGATTTGTAAGAAGGTCAAATATAATGCCCTCCTCCTTAGCATGGTGAACTTCTTCAACTCTTGCAGGAAGCTCTGCCTCACTTCTTCTATAGACAATATGTACTTCCGCACCGAGTCTTAAAGCTGTTCTTGCTGCATCCATAGCAACGTTACCGCCGCCGACAATAGCAACCTTCTTAAATCTTGCAATTGGTGTGTCATAATCATCTCTGAAAGCTTTCATTAGGTTGCTTCTTGTAAGATATTCGTTAGCTGAAAATACACCATTTGCATTTTCACCCGGAATACCCATAAATCTTGGAAGACCTGCACCAGAACCTACAAATACAGCATCAAAACCTTCTTCATCAATAAGCTGGTCTATAGTCATTGACTTACCGATAATAACATTAGTTTCAATCTTTACGCCAAGACTCTTGACATTTTCAATTTCACTTGCTACAACTGTCTGCTTAGGCAAACGGAATTCAGGAATACCGTATACCAAAACGCCGCCTGCTTCATGAAGTGCCTCAAAAATTGTAACATCATATCCCATTTTTGCCAGATCTCCGGCACATGTAAGACCTGAAGGACCTGAACCTATTACGGCAACCTTTTTGCCTTTCTTCTCTGTACTTGGCTGCGGCTTTATATTGTTTTCTCTTGCCCAGTCAGCTACAAAACGTTCAAGCTTACCTATAGAAATAGGCTCACCCTTTATACCTCGTATACACTTACCTTCACACTGGCTTTCCTGTGGACATACACGTCCGCATACTGCCGGAAGTGCTGAAGACTCACTTATAACCTTGTAAGCCTCCTCAATATTACCTTCTTTTACCTGTGCAATAAATGCAGGAATATTAATAGCTACAGGACATCCCTTTATACACTGTGCATTCTTACAGTTAATACATCTTGTAGCTTCTTCCATAGCCTCTTCTTTATTATATCCAAGACATACTTCATCGAAATTTTTGTTTCTTATATCAGGATCCTGCTCTCTTACCGGAACTTTCTTCAAAACATCCATTATTATTTATCCTCCTATTAAAATCAGCGTTCTTAATCGTTGCAGTTACCACATCCGCCATGATGTGTATCGCCCTCCTGAAGCTTGAGCATAGCTCTGCCTTCTTCAGTCTTATACATCTGCTGACGCTTCATTGCCTGATCAAAATCTACTAAATGACCATCAAATTCCGGACCATCAACGCATGCGAACTTAATCTTATCTCCTACCTGAAGACGACATGCACCGCACATACCTGTACCATCAACCATAATAGGATTCATACTAACAACTGTAGGAATACCAAGTTCCTTTGTAAGAAGGCATACAAATTTCATCATAATCAACGGACCGATTGCAATACAAAGGTCATACTTCTTGCCCTCGTTATTAACGAGATCTTTAAGTACATCTGTACCCATACCTTTTCTTACATAGCTTCCGTCATCAGTTGTTATGTAAAGATTACCTGCTACGGCTTTCATCTCGTTTTCAAGAATTAACAAATCTTTATTCTTAGCTCCCACGATAACATCAGCATCAATACCATGCTCATGAAGCCATTTAACCTGTGGATAAACAGGAGCCGTACCAACACCTCCGGCCACAAAAACAATCTTCTTTTTCTTAAGTTCCTCGATATCTTCATTTACAAGCTCTGAAGCACATCCGAGCGGGCCAACAAAATCAGAAAATGAATCTCCGGCTTTCAAATCTGCCATTTTCAGTGTAGAAGCACCTACAATCTGAAATACAATAGTTACAATGCCCTTTTCTCTATCGTAATCACATATTGTAAGCGGAATTCTCTCTCCTTTTTCATCCATTTTCACAATAATGAACTGTCCCGGCTGACAATGTTTAGCAACTCTTGGTGCTTCAACATCCATCAGGTAAATCTTGTCTGCTAATTTCTCAGCTTTTAGAATCTTATACATTTGTATACCCCTTTCAATGTAGTATAAATTTAATATTCAACGGCCTTGTATGAATCAGAACTTCCTGTCACCTTATAACATTTTCCATCCTTAATTCCAATACCGTAATATCCATAAACTTCTGTTTTGTTATTCTTTGTGACGTCGACACGCACACAATACATCTCATTACCATCTACAGTTTCTTTTGCCTGATATATAATGCTGATAGTACCGCCCGACGTAAGTGTCTTTCCGTCATTCTTTAATACGCCTAACGCCTGCATTCTATCTATAAGAAAGCCTTTTGCTTCAGCATATTCATATGTCTTTGCAGCTTTAACAGTTATGCTTCTTCTGACAATCTGGCTGCTCTTTCCATGCTTGCTTATAATTACTGCCGAAACAACAACATTTCCCTCATCAGAAAGCTTTATACCATCCTCATATAATGCAGAATCCTTAGTAGGCGTAGTTCCATCAAGTGTATAATATGCTGTGTCACCTTCATTAAGATTAGTTATCTTAATTACAGAGCCGACCTCCATCTCTGCTTTTATTTCATCAAAAACAGGTCCCTCCGGTGTCAGATAATTAATCTTGAATTTAAACTCTGCGACATCACTGCACACGCCTATTTCATTTACTGCAATCGCCTTTACAACTGTTTCTTCACTATCAATAGTAATTTCACCGTCATAGAGAGTAGAATTTTTAGTCGGCTCACTGTTATCTACCGTATAATAGATACTTGTTCCCTCACCTGATGAAAGCTTTAAATCAAAACTTTCATTAAATGTGTTTTCTTTCTGGTCTGATACAGGCTTTGTGACCTCATACTCAGAAAGGTATTTTGCCCCTTCCGTGTCTTTATATGACCTTATCATCGAGGTAAGTGAATCTCCGTCCTTTTTATCGTAAAAATACTTTGCTTTTGCACTTACTGCCTGTTCGTTATTCTTATCAAACTCAAGAATACTGTCAAGCATAGATATAGCTCTGTCAACATCACCTTCATTAAAATAGCAATTATACAAAGCCATCATTAGCTCAACATTTTTCTTTCCCTCTTTTTCTCCATATGCCTTTTCAAGATATGGTTTTGACGCCACGTAATCCTGACTTTTGTAATAATCAAGCCCGGTTTTTAAATTATATGCATATGAATTTTTCTTATTATTGCCCACCACTACAATTATAATAATGACTGCAATAACCGCAGCTGCAATACCTGCCGCAGTAAACCCGATTATCATTTTCTTTTTTTTATCATCATTTTCTTTTTTATTTAATTTTGATGACCCTTTATTATTTAAACTGTCAGAAACTTTATCATTATTTCTTTTTTGAGTTGCTTTTGTGTCTGCATTTTTTCCTGAAGGCTCACCAATAAGCTGCTCCTCCTCATCAAGTTCATAATCATCCGTTAAGATATCATCAAGCGATTCCTCTTCCAAAAACTTCTCTTCTGAGTTTTCAGTACGAAGCTGCTCATCAATCTTTTCTTTACTTATGACCTGTGTTGCCGCAATAATCTGCTTATTTTCTTCATTTACGCCATTCTCATAATTATTCTTACGCGGAATAGTATAGCTTTTTTCGCTGCCGACATAGGCCTTAGCTACATTAGTTTCCTCTTCGACCAGCTTCTCAATCGACGCAAATAACTGATCATCTAAATCTTTATTATCATTATCACTCATAAAATGCCTCATACTGCAGTATTTACTGCGCCTTCTAACTTTTTTAATATTGAAAGTTTAAAACCTGTCAACTAATAGCATATTATATATAAATCAGCTTACTAAATCAAGTAATAATGCCTGTTACTTATTAATCCAATTCATCATTTACTATTCTCATAGGATTATCACACATAAGTCTGTCCGCTATGTTCTCTCCGAATTTATTTTGTATGTAGCCATAACATTTTGACAATACAGGAGGTCTGTTCGTACAGTCATGCGCATCGCTTCCTATAAAATCGACAAATCCGTTCTTTAATAATTTCTTGCAGAACTGTTTTATTACAAATCCTCCGCTAACAAGTGAATCAGCGTTAATCTGAATATATGCCCCCATCATTTTAAGCTCTCTTGCAATTTCTCTGTCTTTAACAACACATCCATATCTTTCAATATGTGCAATTACAGGCTGATATCCGTCTATCATCAGATTTGATACCGCACTTTTAAGATAATGTGAATCAACTGATGTTGAAAATTCCACAAGTATATTATTTGTATTGCAAAGCTTAAGCTCCTCCATAAGCTGCTCGTTTTCTGTTATATCAGAACGAAAATATACTTCCCTGCCCAAAAAAAGCTTCATATCCGGAAAATTGCGGGAAGCTGCATACTTTAGCTCCTGAAAATTATTAATAACATCTGCATAATGTGCCATTCCTCTTCTCGGATGGTAATGCGGCGTAAGAATCATTGCTCTTATACCGTCATTGTATGCTGTCTCAAGCATTTTCATGCTGTCTTCAATTGTCTTTGCCCCGTCGTCCACTCCGAAAAGCAAATGACAATGCATATCCATCAATCCTGTTTTTTTACTTTTCACTTTGTTCCTCACTTCTAAACAACTGTTTTACTAATGGCTTTATGTGTCAAAACACTAAAACCATTAGTTATAATAGCACATTCTTTAACGTAAAAAAAGAGCAAAACCAATGTTTTGCCCTTTATTTGATATTTTTTTATCATAATTCCCCGATCAAAAAAGTCCATAAAAATGCGGTTGCTAAAATTGCAACAGCGTTAATGCCTACAATCTTAAAACTTTCTCTGAGTCCTGATGTGTCATATCTTTTTTCTGATGTTTCCTCGGCTTTCTTTATAAGAATATCAAGCTTTTCTCTGGTAATATACGCAACATCGAATTTTTTTGATAAAGGTTTATCTTTATCATCTTTATTAATATGCATAGGCGTCACTATCGTATCTAAAAATTTCTTTCCGAACAAATCTTTAAAAAGCATGTATGTCGACTCTTCACCAAACGTTTTTATAATTCTGAATCTTTTGTCAACGTTGTTTGCTCCCCATGTAAGAAATTGACAGAAAAACTTCAAGTAACACGCATCATAATAATCAATCAGCAATACACTTTTATCCGAACGCATCATTTTCCTGTAATTCTTAAGAATTTTCAGCAGCTTTTTCTTTGGATTTGGCTTGCACAGCACATTCCATATCGCACCTTTATTATCAATAATAACATCTGCATTCTTGAATTTTTCCGTTATATCTGCTTCCGATGCATCAATATCTTCTCTGGCATATTTAAAATGACTGTGATTTTCTGCCATGTTCCATCTTAATTTAGATATATCAGGATGAGCAAGCAAAAAAGTCGGATGATATTTGCTTCTTAATGCATCGTACGCATCTCTCTCATAATACCCCAAGTCTGCACATAAATTTACAAGAACAAAATTTTGTTCAAGCCCAAGTGAATCCAACGCATCTACACACCAGTTGCTCCCCAATGAATGGTATATATTTGCATACTTGTAGGAATTTAAAAATAGTAAATTCTCGTCCCAAACGTTCATTACTCCACCACCATATTAAATTTTATAAATCAATTACTGTAAATATATATGCGAACTTGTACTACAATATAACAAAAATTTAAAATTTTCAACATTTTTTTAATTTTTTCTATTTTTTATTTTAAAATTTTTAAATAATTTATAATAATATGTTTAATTTATATAAAAACTATATTTATAACATATTGGTGGATAAATATACATTTATGTCATACCTTTTTATAAATTCTCATTTTTTAATGCATCAATAGGATTATCTTTCTTAATTTTTCTCATTGAATACAACATTGTCGCAAATACTACCGCGAAAACACTTACCGCAGCTATAGCAATAGCCGACCATGGCAAATGATAAGTTGTCTCATACCCCTCATAAACAGCCAGATAAATCAGATATGTGAAACCTGCAGATACCGGAAGGCCGAAAACAAGCGCTTTAGAACCGTACAGATTAGTTCATTCATATCACCAAGACCATTTTCATCAAGCACTGATTTTAAATTTTCAAAGCTCGCCTTATGATTGTCTGTTGCAATAATATAGAAATCGTAATAATTATAATTGTATTTCTCAGGAAGCACTTTCTCTGCCATACTCATCGGATATATCATATTTAAATCTACAAGTACTGACTTTGCTACATAAAACGGAAAATCTGTTATGGTCTTACCTGATTTAACTGTATATTCAACAAATGACTCATCATAAGGCAGCTCCAAAATATCATTTTTGTCGGTATTATTCTGAAAAAGTATAATTCTGTTTCCATCCGCGTCAGTCTTTTCCCCCATATGACTGTAGCCTGAAATATGTTTTAGCTCCATGCACGTTATCTCACAATAATCAGAATTTAATACATCCGATGACACATATTTTTCCTTTTCATAATCAAACCGAATATTATTATCAATAGAAATTGCCAGCGGATTATTTTCATCAAAATAACCTTCTCTGTTTAAATTATATTTATCTATAAGCTTCTCAAATTCAGAATCATTCACAAAATAAATCTGACCGCTAAGACTTTTAGTATCTTCATCCTCCTTTATTAAATCAACTCCGTTTGATACATGTCCATACTTTTTACCGTCAAGAAACTCGTTAGTAACATATTCCTTTGAAATAAAACCGTTAAACTGTTATGAGGCATTTGACACCTCTTCATCAGTATTTATGCCTGTATAGTCATTCCAATCTACATTATAAACCGCACCATGCCAGTCTCCCGCAGTATAAATACTGTAATTCAAAACATAATTCTGAACACTTGATACAAATGTAGTCACGTCACAAATCATTGCCGCTGACAACATTATGCCTATAATAGTAACGATTGTACGAGTTCTGTTCTTTTTTAATGACTTAATTGTTACTTTATTAAATATGTTCATCGGCGTATCACCTCATCACGTGTGATTTTCCCGTCCTCAATCGCAAGAATCCTGTTTGCCTGCAAAGCAATGTTTTCGTCGTGCGTTATGATAATCAACGTTTGATTATATTTCTGATTTGATGTTTTTAACAAATCAACGATTTCCTAACTGTTTTTAGAATCAAGATTTCCCGTAGGGTAATTATAGTTAGTAGAATACAGAACCCCCCGACAAATGCGGCTTTGTCGGGGGGGGGTAATATAGTATATTGCTATGTTATTTAGTGTCTGCTGATTAAGCAGCTATCTGTAACTTCCAACTCTTACATCTGTTCCGGTCATGCCAGAATCGGAACAGATGCAAAAGAGCACAAAGTATTCGCCTCTGAATCCTGAAC
>USBB01000003.1 GCA_900552795.1 uncultured Eubacterium sp. | reverse complement strand
CAAATTTGCGTCTGCCATTAAGGCTATTTGCTTTCGCTCAGAAACAAATAGCTGTGTGAAAAATTATCGTATCAACATTATTTTTCACACTAATCCTCATTTCCCTACATTTTATATGACAATATAAGTCATTTTAGTTTAGTTTGTACATGCCAAAAAAGCAACATAAGAACAATTCTAACATATTTATATAAAATGTACAGCAAATGTTAAATTTTATAGTAAAAAGATTTTTAAGATGATATAATGAGGCTATGAAAATTATTAATGAACATATAAAAACAAACGAATTTAAGAATTTATATCTTCTGTATGGGGACGAACCATATTTAAAAAAACAGTACAGAGATAAGTTAAGAAACGCGGTCACAGGCGACGATACGATGAATTATTCTTATTTTGAAGGAGATAAGATACAGATAAAAGATGTGCTTGATGTCGCAGATACAATGCCTTTTTTTGCACAGCGCAGGCTTATTATAATAGAAAACAGCGGTTTTTTGAAAAGTTCAAATGAAAAGCTGGCAGACTATATAAGTTCAATTCCTGATTATCTTATAATGGTTTTTGTTGAAAATGAAGTTGACAAGAGAAATAAAGTTTATAAGGTGATAAATGCCAACGGTTATGTCAGTGAAATGAAGCCTCAGTCACAGTCAGTTTTGGAAAAATGGATAGCAGGTCTTTTAAGGGCAGAGAAAAAAGTAATTAACAAGGATGCGATTGAACTGCTGCTTTCAAAGACAGGAGCCGGAATGGACCTTATAAAGTCTGAAATCGAAAAGCTGGTAAGCTATTGTATAGATACTGATGTTATAACAGTAAAGGATGTTGAGGCAGTATGTTCGACTCAGACTGTAAGCAGGATATTTGATATGATAACTGCTATTGCATTAAAAAAGCAGCAGCAGGCTCTTAAGCTGTATTATGATCTTCTTACGTTAAAGGAACCTCCTATGAGAATTTTGTATCTTATTACAAGGCAGTTTAACGGAATGTTACAGGTGAAAGAGGAAATGTCAAAGGGGATGAACAGCAGTGAGATAGCAAAGATCATGGGGGTTGCTCCATTTATTGCAGGAAAATATATGACACAGTCAAAATATTTTTCATATGATACTATAAAAGGTGCATTGGAAGACTTTGCAGATATTGAAGAGCGTGTGAAAAACGGACGCATAAATGATAAGACCGGTGTTGAGCTTATGATTATAAAGTACAGCGCTAAAGATTAGGGCGTTTTGATACCCTAATTACGATTACACGGATTATGCTCCAATTTTGGGACACTGTAATTTTATAAAGTAAAAAGGAACTGATGTGAGTGGGTGTAAACATCGGTTCCTTTTTTAATATACGTATTAATTTTATATATTAAGCCATTGTGTTAACAGCTTTTGTGATACGAGAAACTTTTCTTGCAGCTGTGTTCTTGTGGTAGATACCCTTTGAAGCAGCTTTAGAAATTTCTGCGATAGCAGCTGGAAGAGCAGCTTCAGCAGCAGCCTTATCACCTGCAGCAACAGCAGTGTCAACTTTCTTTATAAAAGTCTTAACTCTTGACTTTAATGCCTTATTACGCTCAGTTCTTGCCTGAGTTGTTAAAATTCTCTTCTTAGCAGATTTAATGTTAGCCAAATCCGTACACCTCCTATTAATTACAATTTTTCTTTATCTGTTTTGCATTAAATCCGGACACGGACGTTCTAATGTAAACATACTACTGTATTCTATAATAACACCTAAAATATGTCAACAGGAAATTATAAAAAATGAAAAAAAGTGAACACTATATATTGTGGATATGCCGATTAGAAAACGGGCAGTTAAGTTGCTCAGAAATGGAGTTGAAAATGCAGGATTACAAAATAAGAACTGACCTGGCACTTGAGATAAATGAAGATGTGTGTGAAAAAGACAGCAGATACAGCGGAGTTATTGTACGTGAAAATGAAGACGAAAACACAGGGATAAAAGTTACTTCATTAAGAATTATCAATAGTGACGGCGAAAGGATTATCGGAAAACAAAAGGGAAATTATATTACTATAGAGGCGTCTGAACTTGACGGATATGATGATGAGTATACAGATGCAGTAACCGCAGAGTTATCGCTTCAGTTACATGACCTTGTAAAGCAGCTTATGGGACGCACGTTTAAAAATAAAGAAAAGAACAATTTTACAATACTGGTTGCAGGTTTGGGAAATCGTGAAGTGACAGCTGATTCACTAGGACCAAAGGTTGTGGATAATCTGATTATTAACAGACACTATCTTATGGATGATGATGATAATATAAAAATATGCGCAGTATGTCCCGGAGTAATGGCTCAGACAGGTATGGAGACAGCGCAGATAATTAAGGGGATAGCTGAAAATGTAAAACCTGATATAGTTATAGCTATTGATGCACTCGCGGCACGAAATACCGAAAGATTAAATACAACAATTCAGCTTTCGGATACTGGAATAAATCCCGGTTCAGGAGTGGGAAATCACAGAGTCGGTATAACAAAGGAAAATATAGGTGTTCCAGTAATAGCTGTAGGGGTGCCTACAGTTATAGATGCGTCCACAATAGTATGTGATGCGGTTTCAAGACTTGATATGATAAAAGACATGTCAGAAGAAAGAAAGCGTTCCATAGTTCGTGATGCTGTCGGTTCTAATATGAAAGATATGTATGTCACGCCTAAGGATATAGATGCCAATATAAATCTTATAGGAAGAACGGTGGCGTATGCGATAAATATGCTTAACCTGTAAATGGTATTTTTGCATACCTGTTCTCATATATTTTTTATATGAGGTATGATATATGGAAAATAAAGGAAGATACAGATTAATTATTTCGTTGTTGATATTTCTTTTTATGTATATTTTAGTTCTGTTTGTCAAACAGACGGATGTTATTGCGGTGATAAGTAATATTTTCACGGGAACAATGATAGAAAAAAGTATGCCTGTTTACAGTTATATAAGTAATATTGACAACAATGTTGAAACCGGTGTTATCGGTGGAATAGTAAATTCAATATATCCGCTGAATGAGTATCTTATGGCGGCTGAGACGTCCGGGATTAACGTAACAAGCGAGACCTTTGATTATAAAGAAAATGAGACACAAAGCAGTGAGGAAGAAAAAAAAGCGCAGGAGGGTGAAAGTACAGCAGAAAACGAAGAACAGAGCGTGGAAACTGAGGAGACGACGGATGTTATTTCAAGAGATGTTGTCAACGGAAATGTGTATACAAAGGCACAGCTTAGCAATTTTGATTTCATAAAACGTTTTTATACGGTTACAAGCATAACATCACTTACGGCAGATATTTTTAATCCGCAGGTTCTGCTTGATAAAAATCTGTCTATGGTGCAGGATAATTCAAAGCCGCAGATATTGATATTTCACACACACTCTCAGGAAACTTTTATTGATTCGAAAGACAGCAGCGAAAATATGTCGATAGTCGGTGTTGGAAGTTATCTCGAAAAGTTGTTGGAAGAAAAATATGGTTACAATGTGATACATGATAAAAGCGTATATGATTATATCGACGGAAAGCTGGACAGAAGTAAGGCATACACATACGCGGAGGAGGGAATAAGAAAAATCCTTAATGAAAATCCGTCGATAGAAGTAGTCATTGATCTTCACAGGGACGGTGTTAATGAAAATACAAAGCTTATTACTGATATAGACGGAAAAAAGGTTGCGAAGGTTATGCTTTTTAACGGAATAAGCTACAGCAAAATGAATGGAAATATAACTTATCTTAATAATCCCAACAGAGAGGAAAATCTTGCTATGAGTTTACAGATGAAGCTGCTCGGTGAAGCTTATTATCCGGAATATTTCAGAAATAATTATATTAATGCGTACAGGTATTGCCTGCATTTAAGAGGTAAGTCAATACTCGTGGAGGCAGGTGCTCAGACGAATACGTTTGAGGAAGTAAAAAACGCGATGGAGCCGCTTGCGGATATTCTTAATAAAGTATTTAAAGGCGAGAAAGCATATTGATTTAATAAGCGCAGGCGTATATAATAAATGCGTCAGCTTATTAAAGCAAAAATGACAGCAGGAAGGAAGTTTTATTTTGGATAATAATCAGATTGTAAAAGATTTGCAGCCAACAGAAGTTTTTAAATATTTTGGCGAAATATGCAGCATTCCTCATGGTTCAGGAAATGTAAAAAAGATAAGCGATTACTGTGTGGAATTTGCAAAAAAGAATAATTTATGGGTAAAACAGGATGAATATGGCAATGTCATCATTAAAAAAGCTGCATCAAAAGGATATGAGGACAGACCGGGCGTTATAATTCAGGGACATCTTGATATGGTTGCAGTAAAGGAAAATGACTGTAATAAGAATATGGCTGAAGATGGGCTTGATTTGGAGGTTGACGGAGATTATCTGTATGCAAAAGGTACTTCACTCGGAGCTGATGATGGTATCGCAGTAGCTTATGCGCTTGCAATACTTGCATCAGATAATATTGAGCATCCAGCAATTGAAGCAGTTTTTACAGTTGATGAAGAGATAGGTCTTTTGGGAGCATCAGCTATGGATTTATCTGATATTGAGGGCAAAATTATGCTTAATATAGACTCTGAGGAGGAGGATAAATTTGTAGTAGGCTGTGCCGGAGGTGCTACGGTTGAGTGTGTTATACCTGTGGAACGCAAGAAAAAGAGCGGTACACTTATTGAAGTTTCAATATGTAATCTTTGCGGAGGACATTCAGGTGTCGAGATAATATGCCAGAGAGCAAATGCGAATGTGCTTGCGGGAAGACTTCTTTATAATCTTTCTACAGAAATTAATATGAATATTGTAACTGTGTCAGGCGGAGAAAAGGATAATGCAATAGCAAAGGATGCAGTTGTAAAAATACTTGCAGATGAAGATGATGTAAACGATGCGATATCTGTTATTGAGCAGTTTAAAAAGGCAGTTAAATCAGAATTTAGCGTTACTGATCCTGATTTGACAGTGGATATTAAGGTGAGCGAGAAGGAGACTGCTGAGGTTATTAAGAAATCAAGCGGAAAAAATGTTATAACAGCGCTTATTAACAATCCAAATGGTATTATGAAAATGAGCAACGATATCAAAGGACTTGTTCAGACATCATTAAATCTCGGTAAGCTGACAGATAAAGATGATAGTATAAGTTTATCATATTCAGTGAGAAGCTCAGTTGCTACAGAGAAAGTACATCTTATAAATATGCTTCAGAATCTTACAAATGTCTTAGGCGGACGCTGTACAATATTTGGAGCATACCCTGGCTGGGAGTACAGAAAAAATTCCAAATTAAGAGACTGCATGGTAGGCGCTTATAAGAAGTTAAAGGGAAGTGAGCCTGTAGTTGAGACAATACATGCGGGACTTGAATGTGGAATTATTTCAGAAAAAATAGATGATTTGGATTGTATATCATTTGGTCCTGATATTATTGATATTCATACAACAAAGGAAAAGCTCAGCATATCATCAGCAAAGAGAACATGGGAGCTAATCCTTGAAGTATTAAAAACAATAAATTAATCGTTGATTTGAGGTTTGATGATTTTTGCGTCAAAATCTTAATCAGGTGAGACATTTGTATAAACAGGCAATGGCTTCGTCTATTGCCTGTTTATTTATTGATGAATAATTTATTACAAGTTTGTGTGAAATTTTGTTTTGTCTGTTGTAGTAATATTCAGAAAGACAGGTTATTTTAAGACCGTTTTTTCTTGCTTTTTCAATGAGTTCTTCATCACTTAGCTGCGTATTTACCTTTAAAAGAAAGTGGAGTCCTGAATTTTGTTCCTCAATGTCAACGAGCTTTGCCAGAGGACTGTTATTTATGGCATCTATTAAAATATCGCGTTGGTTTCTGTAAAAAATACGCATTCTGTTTATATGTTTCTCAAAAAGTCCGTCATTAATAAATTTTGCAAGCGTATACTGCTCAAAGTTTGATACGGTGCATGAATAAAATCCCAGCCTTTCATTAAATTTTTTAAGAAGCTTTGTCGGAAGAATCATATAGCTTATTCTGATGGTTGACGTAAGTGTTTTGGTGAATGTGTTCATGTAAATAACTTTTTCGTCCTCATCGATGCTTTGTAAAGATGGGATAGGTTTTCCTAAAAGTCTGAATTCGCAGTCATAATCATCTTCTATAATATATTTGTCAGAATTATCTGATGCCCATTTAAGAAGTTCGTAGCGTCTGCTTACAGGTGTAACTATTCCGGTTGGATAATGGTGCGACAAAGACAGATGAACAATGTCTGCTTTACTTGAATTTAAAATATCAGGATTAATCCCTAAGTTATCCATAGGAATACTTATACATTCTACATTATTGCTTTCATAAATCTGTCTTATTTTGTGATATCCGGGATCTTCAACAGCAAACACCTTATCTCGTCCTAAAAGCTGTATAAGAAGACTGTAAAGATATTCAGTTCCGGCACCTACGATAATTTGTTCAGGAGCTACGTTCATTCCGCGAAAATCTTTAAGATGTCTGCTTATTGCAAGTCTGAGTTCATAGACACCTTCTGACGGAGATGTGATTAACAGCTCATCGCTTTTATCGGCAATTACTTCTTTTACAAGCTTTGCCCACGTATAAAAAGGAAATTTGCTTGTGTTTGTTTTATTTGAGGTAAAGTCGGCTATATATTCGGATGTCTGATTTTGTTGTCGGCTGTTCTTGTTTTGTTTAAAATAATCGTTTGCATAATCATTTGAAAGCTGCTGCTTTAAATTTTGGTTATCTGAATCGGTTATATTATCAGTAAACTTATGAAAAGGATAATTTGATATATCTGATACATAATATCCTTTTTTGGGAATTGAATAAATGTAGCCCTCAGCCATAAGCTGTGCATAAGCATTTTCTACAGTTATTGTGCTGATTCCGAGATTTTTGGCAAAGTTCCTTTTTGAAGGCAGCTTAAAATCAGCTTTTAGAGTTTGGTTTAGAATGTCAGATTTAATTGATTTATATAAATGTTCATACAGGCTCTCTTTTCCTATATTTTCAAAGGTGTAAGTAAGCATGATTCTCCTTTATTTTATAATATTACAGTGTCAAAAGGTCATTAACCTGCTTGTGATTGCACAAAAACAATCCGTGCAATCATAGTCAGGGGGTGTCACATGTTATTGTACGAAGCAATTGGTGCAATTATATATTTGTATACAGAATTATATAATTAATATTAAGAAAAGTAAATATTTTGAAATTTTATGTTGACAATAAAGGATAAAGTTAGTATACTAAAAGTAAATTAATCATACAGTTAATTCGGCAGGAGTTATGAACTTCCCTGTCTTAATTGAACAGTCACCTGTTCATATCTATTTTATGTAAGGTTTTCCTTACTATCATTTTTTAAAAATTTTTCCAAGTTTATGAATTGAATATATTTAATCTGCTTATGGTTGAAAGCGTCATATATTCCTATATTTAAGGTAATATTGTGGTTACGTCTGATATTTATAGCTGTTCGGTGCTTTTTAATAAGACATTGTCAAAATGCAGATATGATTTGTGAAAGATATGTTTAAGATTTTGTAAAATAATTTGTATTGGAAAAATTTCGTCAATTTTATTTCGTAAATAACCACATAGAGGGTTTATTTAAATAATCTAAAAAGGGGAAGCAATATGAATTACGAAGATTTTCTGACAGCAGTGTGCGAGGCTGTCAAATTAAAATTTACGGAAGGAGGAAAAGTGACGATAAATCACGTCATAAAAAATAATGACACACATCTTGATGGTTTGGTTATTATGGAAGATAACAGTAATGTTGCGCCAACAATATACCTTAATGATTATTATGAGCAGTATTGTGAAGGGCGTCAATTCGAGGAAATAATAGATTGTCTTATACAGGTATATGAAAAGAATAAGGACGTATTTACATTCAGTCCTGATATATTCAGTAATTATGAATATATGAAAGAAAAAATAGTGTACAAGGTAATTAATTACGATAAAAATAAGGATCTTCTTAAGGATGTTCCACATAAAAGAATACTTGACCTTGCTGTTGTTTTTTACTGTCTCATTGAACAGAGGGAGGATGTCAATGCAACAGCTATGATACATAATTCACACCTTAAGAGCTGGGGGATAACGGAGGATGATTTATATAATGATGCCATAAAAAATACACCGCTGCTTTTAAAAAGCACGATAAGGCCTATGAGCAAGATTTTAAAGGAAATGCTTGATGAGGAGGGTAAAAGCAGCGATGAAGATTTGGTTTTTAGTGCGCAAAACGGAGATATGTATGTGCTTACAAATTCTTCAAAAATGAATGGTGCGGCATGTATGCTTTATGACAGCGTGCTTGAAAGATTCGCGAATGTACTTGGCACAGATCTATATATTCTTCCGTCGTCTGTACATGAGGTCATTCTTCTGCCGAAAAATGACACATACAATAAAGATATTCTTGCGCAGATGGTAAGAGAGGTTAATATGGAGGGAGTTCCTTCAGATGAAATATTATCGGATAACGTATATGAATATAACAGAAAAGATGGTTTGATTTCGATATAGAAACTTCTTGTTATATTAAAAACGGACTGTCGGTTTAGTTTTAATAAGTAAAACGACAGTCCTCTATGTACATGATGGGGGTCGAACCCACGGCCTTTCGCTCCGGAGGCGAACGCTCTATCCACTGAGCTACATGTACGGATTGTTTTATTTTACAACATTAGTATTTAAATATCAATACAATTGTTTTTTGAAGATAATTTTGATATGATATCTGTTAAACTGACAGGTGTGACATGTGAGTTTACATAACGTATTAGTGGCAGGATTACTTTGTAATGGCCCTGTTGGATATTAGGTTGGAAGTGAGGAAACAGTTTTGGAACAGATGCGTATTAATAAATTTTTGAGCGGTTCTGGATATTGTTCAAGAAGAGAGGCAGACAGGCTTGTTGAGGCCGGACAAGTTACAATAGACGGACATATCGCTTTAATTGGAAGTAAGGTAGGAGAAGGGCAGACTGTATGTGTTTCCGGCAAAAAAATAGAGCTTGATAATGATACGATTATTTTATGTGTTAATAAACCTGTCGGAATTGTATGTACTACAACGGACAAATATGGAAAAAATAATATAGTGGATTTTGTAGGTTATTCAAAAAGGATTTATCCGGTAGGAAGACTTGACAAGGATTCACAGGGACTTATTCTTATGACAAACAACGGAGATATAATGGATAAAATCTTAAGGGCTGCGAATGGACATGAGAAAGAATATATTGTTGAGGTTGATAAAGATATTGATGATGAGTTTATACGAAAAATGTCGGGAGGCGTTTATTTAAGTGAGCTTGACAGAACAACAAAACCCTGTTTTGTTCATAAAGAAGGAAAGCGGAAATTCAGAATAATACTTACGCAGGGGCTAAACAGGCAGATAAGGCGTATGTGTCATGAGTTAGGCAAAAATGTCGTATCACTTAAAAGAATACGAATTATGAATATTTTGCTTGGCGATTTAAAGCTTGGTTCATACAGAAAAATAACAGATAAAGAGTATAAAGATTTAATTAAAATGATAAATCAGGATGATAAAAGAAAATAGTAAATAAAAATTAGTTTTAATTTATTAATGAGGTGTTTTATGGAAGCGTTATCAAGAATTAAAGAGTTGGTCGAAATTTTAAATGAGGCAGGAAAAAGTTATTATTCACAGGGTTTGGAGATAATGACTAATTACGAGTATGATAAACTCTATGATGAGCTTGTAGAGCTGGAAAAACAGACTGGCTGTGTTTTGTCAAACAGTCCGACGGTCAATGTAGGATATGAATCGTTGAGCGAGCTTCCTAAAGAAAGACATGAAAGTCCAATGTTAAGTCTTGATAAGACAAAAAATCCCGATGACCTTGTAAGCTGGCTTAAAGATAAGGAAGGCGTATTGTCGTGGAAGCTTGACGGACTTACAATAGTGCTGACTTATGAGGATGGTATGCTTTTAAAGGCAGTTACAAGAGGTAACGGTGATGTCGGAGAGATTATAACGAACAATGCCAGAGTTTTCAAAAATCTTCCCGTATCAATTCCATACAAAGGCAGACTTATACTTAGGGGAGAAGCAATTATAACATACTCTGATTTTGAGAGAATTAATCAGCTTATACCTGAAACAGATGCAAAGTACAAAAATCCAAGAAATCTGTGCAGTGGTTCCGTAAGACAGCTTAACAATAAAATCACGGCGCAAAGAAATGTTAATTTTTACGCATTTACACTTGTAAAGGCTGATGGGGTTGACTTTAAAAATTCAAGAAGAGAACAGTTTGAGTGGTTGAAAACGCAAGGTTTTGAAGTGGTCGATTATAAGATGGTTAATGCAGGTAATTTAAAAGATACAATCATTTTATTTGAAAATAATATAAAGGATAATGATTTTCCGTCAGACGGACTTGTTATTACTTATGATGATATAGAATACGGAGAATCACTCGGAACGACAGCAAAATTTCCAAGAAATGCAATGGCATTTAAGTGGACGGATGAAACAGCAGATACAACGCTTAGAGAAATTGAATGGAGTGCGTCAAGAACGGGACTTATAAATCCTATTGCCGTCTTTGATGCTGTTGAGCTTGAGGGAACTCAGGTAAGCAGGGCGAGTGTGCATAATATAAGTGTTATGGAAAGCCTTGAGCTTGGAATAGGTGACACTATTTCTGTATTTAAAGCGAATATGATTATACCTCAGATTGCTCTTAACAAGACAAAGAGCAATAATGTTGAAATACCCAAAGTGTGTCCTGTATGCGGAGGTACTACAAAAATAGAGCAGATAAATGATGTGAAATCACTGTATTGTACTAATCCTGCATGTCAGGCCAAGCACATAAAAAGCTTTGCACATTTTGTTTCAAGGAATGCAATGAATATAGACGGTTTGTCTGAAGCAACGATTGAGAAGTTTATTAGTCACGGATATTTAAAAAGCTTTACTGATTTGTATCACCTTGACAGATATAAGGATGGTATTGTTTCACTGGACGGTTTCGGGGAAAAATCTTATGACAATATTATAGCAGCAGTGGAAAATTCAAGAAATACAACGATGCCAAGGATTATATACTCACTTGGAATTGCAAATATCGGACTTTCAAATGCAAAGATGATAGTGAAAGCGATAGGAGATAATAAAGATGCTTTAATTTCAGCAGACCGTGAGTCATTAGAAGCAATAGACGGAATAGGAAGCGTGATTGCAGATGCTTTTGTATCTTATTTTGAAAATGAGGAAAACGTGCAGCTTTTTGAAAAATTAATTGATGAGCTTGACATTCAGCATGATGAAGTTCAGACAGAACAGACTCTTGATGGAAAGATATTTGTAATAACAGGCTCTCTAAACTATTTTGATAACCGTAACGCATTAAAAGAGCTGATAGAAAGTATGGGAGGCAAGGTTACAGGCTCGGTTACAGGAAAGACAGATTTTCTTATAAATAACGATGCAGCTTCTTCTTCATCAAAAAATAAAACAGCCGCTAAGCTCGGTGTTCCTGTTATAACGGAGGAAGAGTTTCTTTCTATTGCTAACAGAGCAGATTTGATGTAATATAAGGTTTTAGAAAACCAAAGTTTGAAAGTAAAGGCTTTTATGTTGCTTTTTTAAGCGTGAATGGTATAAATCAATGGAAAGGCGGAATAATCATGCCGATAAGAATACAGAGCGATCTTCCGGCAAAAGCAGAGCTGGAAGAAGAAAATATATTTGTGATGGACGAAAACAGAGCATTGACTCAGGATTTCAGAGAGCTTAGGATTGTGATATTAAATCTTATGCCTATAAAGCAGGATACTGAACTGCAGCTTCTTCGGGCACTTTCTAATACACCTCTGCAGATAGACGTAACGTTTTTACAGATGGCAAGTCATGTTTCAAAAAACACACCGCCTTCTCATCTTAAAAAGTTTTATGTAACATTCTCAGAGATTAAAAAGAAAAAATTTGACGGAATGATTATAACAGGTGCACCTGTAGAAAAAATGCATTTTGAAGAGGTGAATTACTGGGACGAGCTTACACAGATTATGGAGTGGTCAAAGACTAACATAACATCGACCTTTCATATATGTTGGGGGGCTCAGGCCGGTCTGTATTACCATTATGGTGTTAAAAAGGTTATGTTTGAAAAAAAGCTTTCAGGTGTATACAGACATAAGGTAATGAATAGAAAGGAACCTTTGGTAAGAGGTTTTGATGATTATTTTATGGCTCCTCACTCAAGATTTACCGAAGCGTGCAGAGAGGATATATTAAATAATCATGAGCTTACGGTACTTGCAGATTCAGATGAGGCAGGCATATATATTGTGATGGCAAAGCAGGGAAAGCAGGTGTTTATAATGGGACATCCTGAGTATGACAGATATACGCTTGACGAAGAATATAAAAGGGATATTGATAAGGGAATGGAACCGGATTTGCCTATAAATTATTATCCTGATGATGACTGTAACAGAAAGCCGGTTCTTTCGTGGCGAAGTCATGCAAATAATTTATATACTAACTGGCTTAATTATTACGTTTATCAGGTGACGCCGTATATTTTGGAGGAAATACAGTAGAAACCCAGTAAAATCAAGGGTTTTTAAAGAAATATCATGACAAACTAAAAAATCAATGGTCTCTAAAAATTAATATATTTTGATATAAATTAACACATATTGATAAATAATGGAGACAAAATGGAGATTTTATAATTTGTAGATGGAGACAACTTTATATGTTATTTTTATAAAATAATTTTTTATTATATATAAAATAAAATTTATAATAATTAGAGAATGTAAGAGTGTGATAAATTCAAAAGTGAATAAAATCGTAAAAAATAGGGTACTTATCTATAAAAATAAGTACCCTAAAATTTTAACTACAAATTAATAGTTAAATGATTGTTTAAAACAATGTAGCATAAGAATAAGATTATATAATTAATCATACTCTTTCGAGATTTTTAGCCGCAACCGCTGCTGTAATCGTATTTCCCTTACCAATTACAATTCTGTCGTCTTCTACCTGAATAACATCATATTCGTCATAGTATGTAGCGAATGTACCGCCTGAATACTGTTCATTCTTTAACACTTTTACCTTATCACCCTTGCTGATTGATTTATCGGCTGATTCTGTGCTTGAAGTATCTGTTGAAACAATACAGTCATCATCAACCCAGCCTGTACCGTCGTTGATCAGATACGGATGCGGCTTGTCTGCAAGTACTCTTGTTATTGTTCCGCTCTTAATCGACGGTGTAAGCGGCTCATCTGATGTTGAAGCTGTATAAATTGTATGATATGATACTACATCGCCGACGCTGTACTTTGTGCCACTTTCGTCCGCTTCGGGTGTGCTCGGATGTTCAGGCTGTATATCAGGTAATTCACCATAGTAATAATTCATATCAACCCTGCCATTTATACCGTCTACGCTTCCGTCTGATGTGTATTGCCAAAATAGACAAGCCATTGACGGTTCATCAATTCCCCAGTGTGCTAACCATAACGGATATTTTATATCGTCTGTGATGATTACGTTGTCAAAATAATTCTTGTTAGCGTAAACACCTGTCTTGTAGCCTGCTTCTGTAATCTTATCACAGAAAGTTTCGCACATTTCAGTAATAAGCTCTCTTTCATTGTATACATTCAGACCCTTCTTAGCTTTATATCCATCAGCGTCTTCCATATCAAACCATATTCCCATCTGAGGATTAAAATTTTTAACAACCCTAAGAGCGTGTTCTGCTTCACTGACTGCATTTTCAATCTTAAGTGCATAAGAATATAAATATACGCCATAAGGAATGCCAAGACGCTCACACTCCTGCATATTGCGTACAGCCTGTGCATCGTCCTGACTCTCAATGTCAGAACCATAACCTGCTCTTATGAGTGCAAATTCGATACCTGTTGCCTTTACCTTTTCCCAATCAATAATTCCCTGACTGTAACTTACATCAATTCCTTTAAACATATTGTTTTCCTCCTTTAATTAATTTTTATAAAATAAAAAACAACCCTTTTAGAGTTGCCTTAATAACACGATATTTATTTTTTCCATCTACCTATAGCTTGTACAAAAAATCCATAAGTTCCATTTGTATAACTTTTTGGCGCACAAATAATCGTATTCCCAATGTGAGTAGTAGAACTATCAGTTAGAAGTTCATAAAAACCACTCCTACCAACTGAATGAGTGATTTGTATGTTAGGAATCTCAATAAAAGAATACGGAAAGTCACCTAAACTCACAGTTTTACCTTCATACATAGAACCCCATTCAATGTTTACATCATAATTTTCTATAAGAACACTTTTTGTACAAATAAGCGTACCATCCAAGAACTTATAATATTGTCCGTTTTCATTGCTGCCATATGTAATGTAATTCCCCCATTTAGCAGTGCCATTAGAAAACCATTCCAAGATTTGCCCAGTTGTTCCACCAGAAGGAATGTGTTTATTACCACTTGTTGTTGGATGTGTATATTTTGTATCTGTGGCCGAAATTGTTATTTTATCATTCGTCCCATCAGTTGTAATAGTGACGTTAGAACCTGCAACTAAACTCAAACTGTCAGTTTTAGAATCTGCTGAAATAGTAGTAGAGCCAACAACAATGTTTGAAAATGCATTTTGATTTGGTTCAGCATTACTTGGTGCATGAGTAGAAGAGGCGTGTGTGCTTGCATTATCCCATTTATTTCTTTCATCAACAGTAATATGTTTTACATTATCTTTAATATGAGATATTAAATCTGTAATAGCCTTGGCAATTTTTCCAAAAGCAACAGATATTTTCTCACTGCTTACTAAATCAGATAGAGTAGTAGATTTACTATAAGTGATAATTTGGTCATTTGTGGCAACATTAGGTACATTACCTAGTCCTACATCCTTTGCAGTTGTACCATGAGGATTAGTACCTGATGGGTGATTGTATACAACTGTTTCAGTACCGTTTATTTTAATATTTCCGTTTACAACTGATTTCTCTACCTTAGTAGCATCTGTGCGAGCATGTGTAGATAAAGAGTGTTCATATGCAATCTTACCTCTATCTCCACGATAAGCAGTAGACATTGTTTCTCCTAAAGCTAAATCACTGCCTATACGTGAAAATATAGTTCCACTCCATCTATAAGTAATATTTGTATTTATATCAATATAAATTTTTCCACTTTCAGGAACAACAATCTCAAAATTATTATCAGTAAAAGTTTGTCCATCTTTACTCATAATGCCTTCGATTACATCATCTAAATAAGAAGGAAGTTGATTTGAAGGTATTTTTCCATTGTCGTCTAATGTAGCAATTCCATTAGGTTGCCCTTTTTCAGACCGAAGTACTATAGAATTATTAGATATAATATCTTCACATTTTTTAGCTGCTGTATTAGCACGTTCAGCAGATTTATCAGCATTAATACTAGAATTATTAGCATTACTTATAACTTTATTTGCAGAAGCAATCATTTCATTTGAAGAATTTTGAATATCCGAAAAATCTATTTTTCTATTATTTTCAGCATCTATACGATTGCTTTCATTTGTTTTTCGTTTGTTCTCGTTTTCTATTCTAATATTTTCTTCAGTCTTACGATGAGATTCAGCATCTATACGAGCAGTTTCATTTAAAATACGTTCTTCTTCAGACTTTTTTCTATCAGATTCCTTAGTAATTCTTAAATTTTCATTATCAGTTCTCAATCTTTCATTTTCGATACGACTGTTTTCATTTAAAATTCGCTCATTCTCTTTAGCAATTCTGTTTTCTTCAGCAAGAATTCTATTATTCTCTTTTAGAACTCTTTGGGATTCGTTATTTAAACGTTCTTCTTCTTTTAATTGACGTTGCTCTTCAGCATTATCTCTTTGTGCTTCTTTTTCTATACGTTTATTCTCATTTTTTATGCGCTCATTTTCATTTATCTCAACTTTTGTGTTAAGTTCAGTTAAATGATCTTTAATATCTTCTATCTCTAATAGTATTGAAAGTAGAGCATCAAATTCATAAGAACTTGTGACCGTATCATTATCAAAGACACCTTTTTCAATAATTAATTTTAAGGGCATAGTATTAGCAATGGTTTTTTCATTTGTATCCAAAAGCATGAATTGAAATGGAGCAGTACCAGCCACAGCACATATCTGTTCTGTTAACTTAAAAATTACTGTACCATCTTCATTAATAGTACAGTAATTTACTACAGGATTTGCATCTGGTTTCATGAGTTTTAGTACAACTTTTTCTTGAGAAGATATTAAACGCTTTTTCCCATTATCAAAAAAGTGAACAATATATTCTCTTGAATCTTTATCGTACTGAGAACAACGTATAGATTTTATTTCTTTTTCGACAAAATCTACATTAATATGTTTTTCATCTAATAAATTCAAAAACATCACCTCCAATTAATTCTCATTTTTTTGTGAATTAATATAATTTTGATATTCAGTTTTGTCATTAATAACCTGTTGATTATATAAATTACATACTTCTGAATATAAATCTTTTAATATATATCTAATGACAAATAAAGGTAGATTTGAATTATTTAGGATATTAGTTAAATTATCCTTAATTTCTTCTATTTGTATTGTAATAGGTTTATCCATCTTTTTACTCCTTAATTTCACTTGTATCTTCCAATAGCTTTTAAATGTAGTACACCTTTAACGTTAGATTCAGTTGGCCGGCACAAACAAGTTTTCCCAAAATAAGTTTCAGTAGGTTTTAAAATTCCCTCTGTAAAACAAGCTCCTTCATCAACATCAACAGATATACTTACTGTTGGTTTATTAATAAAAGGATGTGCATAATTTCCTAAATTGATTTCAGATGTTTCGTATAATGTACCCCATTGAATATTTGCAGAAGTATCATATGGAATAAGTTTTGTACATATTAAACTTCCATCTGAAAATTTATAATAAGAACCATTTTCGTTATTACCATAGCCAGTAATATTATCTAAATCACCACCATTTTCTGTTTTAACAGTCTTACATATTAAATCCTTCCGAAATCTCGCATCTAAATTAACATCAAAAATATCATATTCTGCTGTTTTACCAAAGGATATACCTTTTCCATTTTTCTTTAATTCTATGAGAGAGAACACAGAATTTAATATTGTCTCAAATGGAATTGAAGAAAAATAATCATTGCATACTAATTTTATATTATATGTTGATTCTGGGTCTAAATTTAAAATTATATTATCTTCAAAACTATAGGAATCTGAATATTCATAATATTTTGTCCAAACTGTATCAGTGATTTTTTTACAATATAATACAAATTGCTTTTCGTTTGTATTTTCTATAGAGGAGATATATGCTTTTATATTTATTTTTGCATATTCTCCCTTATCATCATCGATTCCTTCACTGGTACAACGATTTGCACTTAAAACATTTTTGTATGGGTTTGTGTAAGGAATTACAGTTATTGTTTTTTCTTGAGTAGAACTTTTACCTCTACTGTCGGTAACTGTAACTTTTATAGTATTAACTCCTGCATTAATAATTTCAGAAGTAGTAGCATTGTTGTAATTATATATTCCACCATTGGCTTCAATTTTATAACTTACAATAGAACTTGAATAAGCAGAAGAAGCATTTACAGATATTAATATTTTTGATTTATTTTGAATAAAATAACCATTTTGATATTGTAATGTATCTTTACAAGATATCGTATCAATAATTGGAACTATATTATCAGGAACTCCAACAGATATTGATACTGTATTACTACCAATGTTAATACCTCCACTAAATGTGTGTACTAAAAATGTTATATATCCGTAATTACTACCAGGTATTTCATTCATCAAACTTTTAGGAATATTCCAATCATAAGAATCAGAAAAACCACCTATCCACTTCCAATCACCACCATTCATACAATAATAAAGATGATGTGTAAAGTTATTAGAAGTTCTATTAGAATATATAGTTATATTTTCACCAAAACACACTTCGTCTTTCGATAAGGTTGGTACAGAAACTTTTGCTATACTGTTCAAATTCCATGTGTCTGAATAATCATTTGGAGTATCTGTATAAACCGACGTACTTAAACATACTTCAATTGATTTAGAACCAGAATCGTCATGGTGTATGGTTAAAGAACCACTTACACTTCCAGTTGAAGCAGGAAATACCTTGTCGCTCCAAGAGGTATGACCTTTTGAATAAACTGTATTTCCATCTATAGTAACTGTTGTTGGTGCAATACTGTAATAAGAACTACTCCCACCTACAGATGATAAAGTCCAATCAATTATTGAACTATAACTGTCTATATCTATACGCTGTGAACATTCAAGTATAAGATATCTTCCTTGATAAGAACTTGATTTTAAAGAAAAATCCGCCAATAATAGTCACCTCGATTCTATTTATGAATAAAAAATTTCATTAATTTTAATAACTAATAAGATTGAATAATGTTATTTAATATTGAAAGATATATTTCCATTTTTCTTTTTTGTTATCACAAGATTTGCAATAGATAAACTGTCTACAAATTCTCCATCAAGAACATAAAACTTTTTATCACTAAAATAAGCAATTTCTTTATCATCTTGTGAAAAATATACCCTGTTATTTTTCATAGTTAGGCTAATTTGATTGTTACTTTCTCCTAAAAGAATTTTGCCATCTTCAAATCTAATATATCTATAAAACTCAGTGGTAAAATCATTAAAATGAGTAGTTGTAATCTGTATTGCACCATTTGTACTAGAAAAATTAGTTTGAGTTTGTTTTTTGAAGTTAGACAAATCATTTGTTAAACCATCTAAAGATTGATTTGTAGAATTGATTTTATCCGAAAAATTTTTATTACTTTCGGCCTGCTCACCTTTGAAATTATTTAATTTATTATCTACATTAGAAATATTACTATTTAATTCAGACTCTAAATCCTTCATGCCAATGACATCCGATGTCGATGGGGGACTTGATAAAGTCCAATCAATATCAATATTTTTTAATTTCAATCGACGTTCTTTTCTGTCGTAAGAAAAATCGCCACCAGCAAGAGTAAAATTGCCATTTTGCAAATCAATGTGAGTACCATCTATTACATTGCCATTTTTGTCAGTCTTATAATTAGCAGAAAATATTTGACCAGCTATAACAGTACCACCTATAACAGTATTTGCATTAACACCGTAAACTTCATATGTTTCACCATTAAGAGTATATTTTTGTTTACCAATTGCCAATGTTGTAGAAAGCCATGCGTCGTTTGTCATGATTAAATTACTACCATTAATTCTTATTTGTTCATCAGAATAAACATCATAAACATCATCATAATTTCTTCCAAGAATACCATAATTATCAACAACGATTTTTGCATTTTGACTAAATACATTGTATTGCGCAGAGTCTAAACCTTCTTTTTGCAATTTTTCTAATGTATAATTTGCTTTTTCGCCTTGTTGAGCTTGTTTAATAGTAGAAGAGTATGAGTTAACAATAGAATTAGTTTTACCTATTAATTCACTCATTTTATTGACTATATTTCCACCTTTAACGACATCACAAAAGGTGATTGATAATTCAGACAAATTATCATAATCAATTGTAATATCAATAATACGCATTTTATAGATAACACCATCAATTTTACAATTAATATAATTGCCAAGTTCAAAATCATCTAAGATAGGTTTAAATACCTGTTCACCATTTTCATCTAAAATAAGCAATAAATTATGTAAAGTAGCTGTTATTGTATATTGTTTTTGACTAGATTTTATTAGTTCATTCGTTGCTACAGTGATTAATTCATTAGCTTTTTTTACGAGTTCAGAATTACTCAAACCATCCGAAATGTAATTTTCATTATGATACTTGTCCTCACGTTTGTAGCACAAGAAAACTTTCCATAATTCAAAGCCAATATACTTTTCAAGATTTAATGCCTCTTGAGTATCCTTCATAATTTCAAGCAATTCTTTTTGTAACGTTGTAACAATACCAATATCCGTATCTCTTATAGATAATTCATTTTCTATTGCCAATGATTTTTCGTAATAAGGTAAATAAAAGGTTTGATAAAATTCACTTTCTTCATTTGAAAAACCTTCTTCTTGTAAGATACTAAGAATAGATTCGTAGACATTTTGAAAAGACTTTAATCTTGATAAACAATATTTTTTAAGCTCAAATTTAAATTCTTCTAAATCTTCGATTTTGTAAATATCTTTTATTTGTGAATCGTCAATTTTAGCAGCAGTTTTTTCAATTTTTTGTTTAACATATGATAAATAATCATCATTTATAGTAACAGTAATAGAAGATGTAGTAGCAACATCATCTTCATCGGAAACATTTGTTAATGAAATTTGACCTGTCCAAAATTGAGAAGTAATAGAAGAATTTTGTATTTTAATTTTATAAATTTTTGTATTAACTATAGCTCTAGCCATAAGAAGAACAGCATTATCAGCAGTGGATTTAGAAATATTTGAACTATCTTTAACAGAAACAACTTTTAACTCTTTATATATTTTTTCAACCTCTGTTTTAGCAGTTATATCAGATTGTTTAAAAGTAGGCATCATTGAGCTTTCGAGATAAAGTTTTAAGTCAATTGAATCATAATACTTTTCAATAATGCTATTATATCCAATATAAGAAAGCTCAATAGGGTTGTAGCTATCAGGATATATATTATTAATCTTTTTTATTACATCATTATATGCCTTTACAATATTTTCAGATAATTTATATTCATGGGTAGTTTTATAATTTTCCTGTAAACGATTATAATTATCTAATTTTTCAACTAAAGTATTCGGCATATCACTTCTTGTATCCTCATCAAATATATAAATATATTGTGAACCGTTTGGATTGATAGAAGCGATAGCAGCATTAATAATTTCATCTCCACCGCTTACTTGGAAACAGTTTTTAACTTCACTAGAATTACTTGATAATTGTATTCCTTTTCCTAAATTATTCTTATCAATAAGGATAGTGGTATCTTTTCCATATGCAGAATGTAAAATTTTATTACCACATTTTGGACATATTTTAAAAGATTGTTCATCCCTATAACCACATTCTAAACAAGTTGTTTGCATGTCATATACATATATACCACGTTCGTTTGAATCAAATAAAAAAAGACATCCTATTTCTTCAGAAATGGTGCCTGTTAAAAAGTCATATAATTTATTGCCTTCGCTTATACTAAAGGTCTTTTTTATAGAATGAAGAGTGGTGTCTACATGTTTAATTGTATAATTTTGTGCTTTATTTAATAGTCTGTGAAGTGTAGAAGCCTTTTTATTATTAGGATTATAAAAAACTGAAACTTCATAATCATCACGAGAAATATCTTCCTCTGTATTGATTTCTATAACTGGTGTATCAACTTGACTTAATTCTGCTTGACATAGATTTATACCTTTTACATTTTTTTTTGTTACTTTTTCAGAATCATCAATATCAACATAGATTTCAAACCATTCATCATATTCTTTAACCCATAATAATCTTCTGTTAATAATCTCATCCCATAGCCTACATTCTTCGCCATTTACCGTTTTATAAATACTAAAATTTATTTCAGAAGTTTGAAGTTGTGGGTGATAATTAACATTAAAAATATTGTTGATTTCACCAAATTTATTCTGCTGTCTATTTCCCAAAATAAAATGGAGGGGTATGACCTCATTGTTTTTACTTAATCTAAACAATTTTTTTATATCAATTTTTCTCATCAAATACCAACCTTTCTAACAGGAGAATATTTAATTTCCATATCTATGTTTAAAGTAGAATTGAATTTATTTTCTCTTTCTGTATAGGTATTGCATAATTTAATATAATTATAATTAAAACAATCATATACTTTATGCGATAAATCACTACTTTGTATAATCATATTTTTACTATCAATAATAATATTTTCACCATTTTTACATTCTGTAAGTTTAAATATTTCATTATCCATACTATTTCTTATTATTAAATCACCCTCTTCTTTACAAGTAATTTTTATTGTAGGCAATAAAATGCCTATTTCATCGCTGTAATTGTAAACTGAAAAATCTTTACCTGTAAATGTTTCTGTAATTTCGTCAGAAAATCCGTACGGAAAATCCGATACAAATGTTAGTTCTAAACCATAAATAATATCCTTAATTTTTATTGCCTTAATATTAAATCTTCCAACGAAATAAATATCTTCATAATTATCTTTATCTATTTTAAACCTATGAGATTCTTTTCTGTTTAACCATCTATTTATATTACTAAACTCATATGAAGTTATCTCATCTGCTGTATAATCATTAGTAATTTTGCACACTTGAAAAGGAAATGGAGAAGGAGTAGAGTAATCATTATTAATGTTTATAAACTCGTCTGTACCAACAATTTTAATTTGATTATTTTCAAATTGTGACCCCATATCTACTGTGGTTGCACCTGATGATTTTTCAAAAGAACATATCATTAATTGATAGTCACTTGCATATTGATTATCATACATAAAATCCTTCATTTTTATCACACTCCATTTCTAAAATTTTTTCTAAATAAAAAAGGCATTGCATATCTGCAACACCGTAATAATCATAATCAGTATTCAATTTATAATAATAAAGGGCAGAAGTATTATTTTCTCTGCCCTTTATTATATACCTATATATAACAACCAAATTAATAAAATACCGCGGTGTTTATACCAGCGAATTTGCATAATCCATCAATATCATTGTTCTCTTTTCTAAGAAATCTTCATATGATAAATCCATTGCATTGTGAGGACAAAGTGCTGAATCCATTATTTCTATTAGATTACCTACAATTTCTTTCTTATACTCTGAAGGAGCATGGTCTTTGATTTTCTGATTATCCGCGTTATTTAAAAAACAAAAATTAGCCAAACAATATATATCTTTTTTCACATAATTATTCCTTTGCAAATATTTATCTGGAAATATATGATGAAACTCCCTTGATGTTGCCGCCTTTAAAGTTTTACTCAAATCCACTTTTGCTCCTGATATAAAAGACCGCGGTGTTTTACTTGCTAATAAGAGAATAAATGTTTTAGTATTTGCAGCACCAATATTAAATTGATTATCCACAAAAAATGAGCGCGATATTGAACATTTGAAATTGGTAATAGAATAATCACTATTATTACTTAATTCTTTCATTGCTTTTATATCAGTTTCTTGTGCATCGTTTACACCACTGGAGTATCTTCTTGAAAAACAGCATTTCCAAAACCATTTTATTAATTCTGCGCGCTGTTTATCATCAAATGTTTTTCCATTTTTCTTATTTGTAGCAAAAAATGAAGTTAACGCGATTAACATAGATGGATATGGTAAATTTTTTAAGTTGTGTATATTTAATTCCTTTTGTAAAAAATCTATAGATGACTTTATACCATTTTTTATCTTTTCATAATTAGCTCTAATTAAATTTCCATCTAAATCTAGGACTGATTTAGGTGCAGTACTTTCTAAAATAACACCTGTAAAACATTTTAATAATAACTCTTGTTGATTTATAAGTTCATTAAATCCATGCCATGAAAGTTCTTCTGCTAAAACATTTAATTCATCTTGTAAATCAAAGGATTCACTCCAACTCCACGCATTAAATAATTGAAATGTATTTAATGGTACACCTGCGCGATTTATCCTTTCAAAAACAATAGCTACATGCTCTTTATCATCAGTTTCTAATAATTGATATTGAATTTTTGCTTCTTTAAATTTTTCTTGTAATTTATCTATCTTAATTTTAGTACTATCATCATACATTTCTGTTGCTTTACGATATAATACAGAATCAAACAGCGCGCTAATTGGAAAATGTTTTTTTATATCTACATCTTCCTTCGCCAAGGGGATAAACCTACTTTTTTGAATTGTGTCTATCTCATCAATAATAAAATATATGTCCATTTCGTTTTTAATTTCCGGTTTCAATTCTGTCTGAAATACACTAAATAACGAAGTGAGTCTTTGTTGTCCATCTAAAACATAATCTATAGGATAATTTTTTTGTGGAGAAGGTAATATATAATTTCCCAATTGTTTTTCAGTATGTAATTGCTCTCTTGTTCTCCAAAACAATATTGAACCTATTGGAAAACCTTTATAAATGCTATCAATCAAAAATGCAACATTATCATATCCCCACACATAATCACGTTGAAATGATGGTATGCGAATCTCTCCGTTTTGTATTCTATTTATTATATTTCTTATTGAACAATCAGGCATATTAACATTATTCTCCAATCATTAGTATTATAATTCTTATTATATACCAATAATCAAAGTTTTTCTACAAGAACATACATTCTAAGCATTTATAATATCATCACACACCCATATTTCAGAGTGTGTGATAGAGTTTATTAATCAAAACTGTTATTCTAATATATTATACAAAACCTTTTTGATAATAGTAGTACAATTATTAAGTGCTAAACCAAGTACAATGGTTTCTCTTATAACATCATTATTCAAATCGACATCTTTCGATTCAAATTCTTTAAGTAACTGTATGTATTGTGTTGTTAAGTCTCCATTTTCTCTTATTGCATCTTCAACAATTTTATCAATAAGTTCTTTTTTACATGTATTAATGACCATTTTATTCACTTACCTTTTCTTATAAATATTTTCTTGCTTCATAAAAATTATGACCAAAACATTGACCCAAAACTTGTTCTTGCAAAATTTTTCTAGTTTTCAAATTGCTGGCAAGTTCTTTGTTTAATTTGGTTGAAAATTCAACAGGGTCATTAGCAACAACCTGTCCTATGTGTATATCAACATCGACTCCATTAGTGTTATTAGCATTTCTATTAACTAATTGAGGTAACTTAGGTAACTTTAAATCTAAAGCAGGTAAGTTCATATTTGATAAAAATGCTTGAGGATTATTAGCAAAGTCATATAGTGTCTTCGTACTTTCATGTTTGAGTACCATGTCACCATTATTTAAAGGAGTTAAAATTGCCCCATCTGACTTCCTTAAAATAAGTTCTTCTCCATTTTCCTGTGTCCAACGCATACCTTTAGTTGCATTATCAGTTCCTTTTGCATAGCCCATTTCCTTCATCTTTTTTATCATCCAAGTATTTTGAGCATATGAACTTGTATAAGAACCAGAACCACCCATTTTAGAATAATATCTTGCTCTCGCTTCAAACGAAGCATCAAAGTTGTTATATTTACATCTGTCAATTATCGAAGTTTCTGGATATAATTTTTGCGGATAATATTTTTTATATATAAAAATATCATCATAATCATTACTTCCATTTGAACTACCTGATGAACTGCTACTTGAACTTGAATAATCAGAATTTGAACTGCCTGATGAACTACTACCAGATGATGAACTACCGCCTGTAACTGTACTTGAATCAAACGAGTTCTTTTCTGTTGCAATGTCAGTGATTTTTTGTATTAAATTGTTTATTGCAGATGTAACACCAGATACTTTATCTGAAACATTACCAAATCCTTGAGATATTATATCTGTAAATGGAGCATTTGAACCAAATATTGAAGTTAAGGTATCACTCATAGTAGTTCCATATTTTGATGTAAAATCATTTAAAGTGTTACCTATTTCTTCCCCTTTTTGATTTACAGAAGTAACAATTTCTTCGAGTAAAGCATCTTCATTGTCAAGTCTTTCATTTATCCATTCCTGATATTCAACAACAAATTCGTCAAACATCATTTGAACATCTGATAGATACTTGTCATATTCTGTTTCTTCTAAATTAGCTTTTGCTTCTTCAAGCTGAACTTTTATCTGTTGTATTTTAGACATGATTTCTTCATCATCGCCAAAATTTTCATAAGCAGTTTTTTGTTTCTCTAAAGCAGCAATGTTTTTAGTTTGCTCACTGACTTTTTTCTGATACTCATATAAATTTTTCTCAGCATTTAAAGCCTCTTGTTTTTTTGATATAAGTTCATTAATGGAATCTAATTGAGCTTGATAGCCCTGTTCAATCAAATCAAGAATTGCATTTTTCTCATCCTGTGCAGCAAGAATAGCGTCTTGGTGAGCGTCAACCATTTCATAATATCTGTCTAAGACATCCTTACCAGCACCATTGACTATCTGATTTTGCAATTCCTGCATTTCTTTATAATAGTCTTCAGACTGTTTCTTATATGTCTCAAACGAAGCTATATGTAAACCGATAGTAGCATCACCATACTTGTTGATATTGCCATTTTCATCAAACAAATCTTCATTTTCAAGAAGTTTGATTAAATAATCTGATTCACTTGCAATACGTGAAACAGACTGTTCTAAGTAATCAAAAATTTCCCAGTCTAAGTCACGAATAGCATTATTAAATTCTTCAATATTATTTGTCATATCTTGAATTTGCGAATCTACATTTAATATAGCATTGAACATATCATTCCACTGCTGACTGTCTTTGTCAATATCAGAAGAATTAAGTATTGACTGCAATTGTTCCCTTTCGCTCAAAAGAGAGTTTAACTGTTTTTGTGAAAGAGAGATCATTCCATTATAATAACTTTCATTTGCAAATTTCCCCTTCATTTCTAAAAGGTCTATCTGTTTCTGAATTATGTCAATCTGAGAGGACATTGTTTGAGTAAGTGAATCATATTCAGACTGCAAGTTATTAAATTTCTGAGAATTTAATTCATTTAAAGAATTAATTAAATCCTCCTGAACTTTTAAACAATCCTGTGCTTTTTCATACCAGTTCTGATATTCATTTATCTTTTCCTTTAATGATTCGTCACTAATAGTACTAATGTCTATGGCTCCATTACGCACAAGACTGGCATAAGTATCTGATAAACCAACAGAATTAGCTTCCTGCATATAGCGGTCATATGCTTGTTTTTGAAGGTCAATAGCTTCTCTTGTCTTATCAATAGCAGAAGCAAGAGCATTATTACGTTTACCCCAAGACGAATATACATCATTTACTTTGTCATTAAGTGAATCAAGCTCATCATTCAAGTTATTTACTTTGTTTTCTATCCAATCAAAATGAGTTGGAGAGGATGAACTTGAGTTTGAGGATGAACTTGAATCAAAATCAGACAAACCAGACCAGTCTAATTTACCAATATCAGGCACTACAATATTCGCAGTCGCTTTGTTAAGGTCTTGAATAAGTTTATTATATTTATCTATGACTTCTTTCTGCTTAACTCTGTCAGCTTCCATTTCAGGTGTAAGCATATCTGAATCATCATAAACATCGTATTCTTTATTCACTGCACCATATAATCCAGTAACAGCATCTCTTTGCATAGAGTAGTAGCCAGTCCATACACCAGCAAGTTCTTTAACTAACTGTGAATCTATATTGGCTTTTGCTTGAGCAAGAGTTTTCCAGTTATCAATATCTAATTTATAATCTTTAGACATTGTTTCAAATAAACTGGCATTAAGTTTTCGTATTTTTTGAAATACTTCAGCATTGTTTTCGGCTTTATTGACTAAAGCTTTAACATAATTATCTCTGTCTTTATTATAGCAATTAGTTAATACATTAAATAATTCAGATGTATTAATTAAACCTAACTGGTATTTATAAAGTGCTTCTGTCATTTCAGGATATTTATTCTCAGGAAAAGCTTCATTCATTTTCGAGAGATTTTCTGCTGAAATGCGCCCTGTTTCTGATATTTCTTTGTTGATTGATGATATAAGTGAAGCGTTGTCAGTTAGAGTCGAGAAGAGGGTGTTGAGGTCTTTGACGGCTGCTGAATAGTCAATTTTATTGTCTAATGTTGAACCTTGAACATATCTTTCTTCTGCATCAGCAGCACTATTAGCAGCCTGTGCAATTTCCAACCATTTATCAATTTCCTCTTGGGTGTTAATAGAGTTTTCTTTGAAGAAAGCAGTAGGGTCGTAGCCATCAAACTTGTCTTTTGCGAAATCAACTGCACGTTGTTGTTGTGCTTCCAACTCATTGATTGCTTCTTCACTATTAGTAATAGTAATAGGTATCTCAATTCCATTTTCTTCACAATATGCCTTGATTATCTCTAAGGCTTTTCTAAACTGTTCTACAAATTCACCGATAGACTGTTCATCTGTAGGAATAGCATATAAATCTGCAAGTGCCTCCTTCGTTGATTCATTTTGTGACAAGGCTTCGACAAAATCATTAATTTGTCTTTTAACAGATTTCATCTTATCTTCATCGTAAGTAAGATTGCCAAACCAGTCACGAGAAGTAATGTCATCAATATTAAATCCTTTCAAGAATTCATTTACAAACTTTTGCTGTTCTGATGAAAGAGAGTCGTAGCCTTCTGCGTATTCTGCAATATATCTTAAATCTGTCTGGATAGATTCGTTAGCCATAGAAATAGAATCTTTCATGTCTAAATATGCTTGAGCACAATCTTTTACAGTGAGTATTCTATTTTCAAATTCGTCTTCATCTAATCCTACATTTTCAAAAGATAAAGCATTAGTAACAGCATCAATGTTGTTAGCTATTTCATCGACATACTCATCGAAAAACCAATTAGGTTGATAATATCCATTTTCATTGAAGAATTTCTCCATTTCTTTATCAATATTATCTATACCCAATGATTTTAATATTTCTCTTGCAAGATCTTCACTACTATATCCATCATTATATCTTTCACTAAAATTAAATGCTTGATATAATGCATTAGAGAAATCAGTTGCTTTTCTTGTACTTGTAGCAGACATATCTCCTGTCGCCCAACCGCCTTCAAAAGCATCTTTGTATTCCGCAATATATCCTGCCATAGAAGTTTTTAAGTTTTGAAGATTAGTTATTTTTCTTAACTCATTTCTATATTCTATTTCTTGTAATTCAATAGCACGTTCTAGTAAACCATTCTTATCGGCAATGTATCCATTTTCTGCGTCATAACCTTCGGCAAGAGATGGTGACATTCCAACAATTTGTTGAATTATTTCTTTATATCTTTCATACTGTTCAGTAGTAAGGGATATATTATCGCCATATTGACTAACACCTTTGGATAGTTCTTTAAATTCACTCTCCAATCCTTTTAATGTGCTTACATTGCTTGCATTTGTGTTTTTAAACTCTTCGTATTTATTTCTTAACTCCTCAGCTTTTTCTATAGCTTCTTCATTTGCATGAATTAACTTATTCACTCCTTGAACAACCAAGTTTATAAGTAGTCCAATACCCATACCAATAGCCGCATTTAATGCTGTTTGAGCAATAGTTAAACCAATAGTAGAAGTCTTCGCTGCATTCTGAGCAGTTGCCATACCTTGTGCAGAAACTTTTCCACCATTATATGATGCAACTAAATTCTGAGCTGCTGGACTAGCATTTAACATTGTTCTATTAAACGCAGTCTGTGAAGTTACACAAGCATCTATTTGTAAATTGTATGCCTTAATTGCTTCTATATCACTTTTTGTTATAGCGTTAGCAGGTGTAAATATACTTCCTAATTTACCACCAATACCATTAGCATTTTGCCAATTTCTTTTATAAGTCTCCCAATCCTTATTAAATAAAGCCAAAGTTTGTCTTGATTCATCAACAGAACTAGTGATTGTTTTAAATATCGTACTATTATTTCTTGTAACATGTGGAGTGTTACGTGAGTGTTGTGGATACACTCAATCGAGTATTTGTGGAGAATACTCATATTCGACAATGTGGAGTTGTCGTTTTTTATGTTCTGTGATAAAATAAAACTTACTTAACAATACTTAAAAGGTGGTAATTATAAAATGAAAAAGAAAAAATACTTATTAGTTTCTTTGATTACTATAGTTTGTATATTAATCTTTGCTGTCGTTATAGCATTAAGTATCAATAAAAACAATGAAGAAACACCGATAAACTGTTTAATTGAATCAATCAATAATAAGAATACGATTGAAATACCAAAGGCTTTTCATGAATACTGTTCTTTATGCATAGAACAAAATATATCAGAAAAAGATTTTAATGAGTATATTGATAATATTATCAAAGATTTTGGAAACGACTATAAAGTAGCCTACAAAATAGTTAATACTGAAAAACTATCTAATAATGAAGTAGTTTCGTATGAAACCAATGCGTTATATACTTATTCAAATTATCCGTATTTCTCTAATGGTGGAGAAGTAAAATTTGAATGTATTGATAAAATTACAGCCAATATTACCATCAGAGGAAATAAACAAGAACAAAATAGTAATGTTGATTTTTTAATAGTAAAAATAGATGGAAAATTCTATTTTTTGCACACACCAAATCAACTAATGAGTATGTTTATAAGATATTAAATTACACCAATTTAATCACTTCCTTTCTATAAAAACAGTTTACGAGTTACAATAGAGTATTAGATACTCTATAAACTTCTCCAAACGAAGAGGTTTATACAATACCTAATTGAACAAATGTTCCGACTATAACTATTCTCATTTTAGGTGTATAATTATTACCATATTATACCAAGAAATGAGTTGATACTAATGAAGGAAACATATACAGTACATTACAACGAAGACCTTGATAGAAAGAAATCTGAACCAAAAGATATTACGGTAGAAGAAGTAGGCGAATGTCCTTGTTGTCATCGTGCTACCAGTCCAAGATATTTAGATGGTTTTATGATTTCAAGTAAAGAAAACAATATTCCAATTACTGCATTTTTAACCTTGTATTGTCCTAAGTGTCATAGTATCTATATCGCAAAATACATAGGTACTATGGGCATAGGCAGTTTAAAATTAGATTTTGTATTTCCACAACAAGTAAATCATAAAGATTTCTCAAATAATATTGTTGAGTTATCACCTAACTTTGTTTCAATATATAACCAAGCACTTGAATCGGAAGCAAATGTTTCAACGCAAGGACTTTCAGGATTAGGGTACAGAAAATCTCTTGAATTTTTAATAAAAGATTATTTAATTACAGTAAAGAAACAGAACAGTGATGTTATTAAAGACCTTGACCTTGCGAAATGCATCGACAAATTAGATGATGAATTAAAAGAAATAGCAAAGGCATCCGCATGGATTGGGAATGATGAAACACATTATTTCCGCAAAAATCCTCAATATGACATATCTGATTTAAAATCTTTTATTAATTGCTTGGTTTTAGATATAGATAGTAAGTATTGTAAATGGAAAGCTAAACAACTTGTAAAATCAAAATAATACATATATGAACACATTATAATAAATAAGCCAACATCTTCTCAGCATTGAGGAGGTGATTAAATGAGAAACTACATCGACAAGATGGTTCATGTTCGTTCATACAAGCGTATTCGATTCGGCAGAGTTGAATTTGTATGCGAACACTATCGCTCTTACCCATGCAGGTAGGGGAGAGTATGATAGCCTTTGCTGAGTCTGCTTAGATGTTGGTTTATTTATTATAATGTGTTTTTCACTACAATAAGCCACTGTACATTCAGTATAGTGGCTTTAATCAATCTATGTAAAGTGTTTATGTTTGCTTATTTTAATACTTCTATATCTGAGTCTACATTCGCCAAAATGCATATTAACCCAGAACCTTCTAATTCTTTCTTTCTTGAATTATATCTGTCGGATTCGTTAATACCATAATTCTGCTCAAATTCAATAGTAGAAGAGAAGTCGCCCAACTTAATTCCAATCAATTTGACATATTTCATTTTAGGCTACCTCCAACTCTTGAATCTTTTTGAGTAGAGCAGTAGTATTAAACTCATCTAACACATCTTTTTTCTTCATAAGTTTGTATATGTAATTTAATCCTTTAGGACTTACCATAGTCACACTTGAAATATGACCGTTTTCGGAACGAGAAGTAACTACTTTGAACATGCCGTTCTTCGCAAATCTACCATAAGGGACATTATAATTGCTCTGTTTTGTAAGAACCTTACATCTTCTCAAAAACTGAAAGAGAGTATTACGTCCGATTTCCACTAAAGCAGCAACATCAATAAACTGTAAATAACCTTGTGCAGTCATCAAGTCTGAATATGCTTGTGCTTGTGGCTCTAATTCTGCAATCTGTCTTTTATATTCTTCATTCTGTTTGCGTAAATCCTGAACCATTGATAACTTGGTTTCCTCTGTGAAAGAAGGAAAGTATTTATCTACAAATTCTGCTTCACGGTCAGTTTGAATATATCCTCCTGTTTCTTCAATTTGTGGTAATACCTCTGATTTTAGCCAATGCTTAAACTCCTTACACTTTGCAGTATGAGCTTCCATCATAAACTCATATAACATATCCTTTGTAAGATAGCGTTGTCCATCGTGGACAACTGTTGAAATCTCAGCATTTTTCAATAATTGTTCGATTCTTTCTTCTCTTGGATATAATCTTCCTTTCGCTGTTTTAGTATAACCAAGAGCCATACCTGTTGAGATTAATTCAAAATGTGCAATTCCATCAATCATAATGATTTCCACATCTGAATCTTCAAATCTCATGAATTTCTTTAAATCCATAAAACATTCCTCCATATCTTGATTTTTGTTCTGATATGAAGTAGAATGAAATATGTCTGGAAACAGACTATGTATGAGAATCGCTTCAATCTTGGTAGGAGAGGGCGGTTCTCATTCTTTATTCTCTTTCTAATATTTTATCTGTCACGAGTTTTAATCCATCACGGACTAATTCAGCCTTAGACTTTTCTGTTATCTCGCAACATTTTTCCAAGTCCTCATTTTCTTCATCAGTAAGCCTAATGAATAATTTGTGGTTTCTTGGATTATCAGAAAGAGGTCGTCCCATCTTCTTAGACATATAACACCTACTTTCTGCCTATCAATAAGTACAAGATAATCATACTTTATGATAGGCAAAAAGTCAAGCATATTTTTAAATTTTTATAAGAGGGTAGAAGTATACCCTCTTTTGAAGAAGTCTTTCGACCAATACCAATTAGGTTTGATAAACACACGTTCCCATAGAAAACTGTTAAATAATGGTATATAATGTAACTATCTCGATTGGAAGGAGGGGTTACATACTATGCCAAGAACAGGAGAAAAGCCAGGCAAGGGCGAATACACTTGTGATGATTGTGGACAGGTAGTAGTATTAGATGATGATTCTGATACAATGCCACCATGCCCTAAATGTGGAGGCAGTGACTTCCACTAATCAGCCAATGTATAACGTTTAATGTTAAATGGCTTACCAAACCACTGAGTCCAGATTGCAAGTTCTTTTGAGCCATTCTGGACTCTGTATTTTGAATGGTAGGTGAGTGGTAATAACTGTTTTACTAAGTAAATAATTTTGTTTTTCATAATGAAAATCCTCCTTATTATTTATAGTTATATAAATTCATTAAGTAATTGGTACAGCATACAAACTATACCACCGTAAATGGTCTATACTGACAGGTATATTTACAAATAAGACTGATAGAGTATGCGTTAATTGTAAGTATAAGTGGTAAATACTTAAATTGTCACATTACCTAACACTTTTTCTTTAAATAGCTTAATGATGCGATAACATTCACTGTTATTAATATCATTACTATATAATGTGTTAACAAGCATATCTGCAATATAGTTTTCTTTATATTGTTGATCCATTGACTTACCAACAGTATCACTTTCATTTATTTGAAACATATTTTAACACCTACTTTCTAAGGAGATTTTATATGAATACAAAAGAACGTGTAATTCAATTTTTATTATCAATAGAGCGACAGTATAGAGGAAATGGTTTGCAAATTGATGTAAGTAGAAATAAATTTAATTGTTCTGCCATAAGTGATATTGGAGAGGAAGAATTTATTAAAATTCTATCAATACTTGAAGTAGAAAGATTAATTGAGGTAAATTTTCCTACTGGACGCAAAAATTTACAATATTCAATAACTGTCAAATTATTTGAGCCAATTATAAATTATTTCAGCAATAAAAAAATCCACGCTAAAAAATCAAGAAGAGAACTCTTCAATGAGATTAGAGCATGGATTACATTGCTGATTTCTATTTGTGCATTTGCACTTTCAATTTATTCACTTTATTTACAATACGCTCAACCAAAGTAGGCTGAGTGTATTTGTATACAAACTGTTTATCTGGTATTTTATCCAACTGAAATTTAATCCACTCTTCAAAAGTTTTAGGTGGATTGTATGAATGTTGAAAATGATACCACGAATCCATTAATTCAACATAATTACTGGTCATTTTTTCTGTTTTACTAATCAAGTTTTTTATAATAGGATATCTTTCTTGCCAACACATATCGTCCCATCCTGTCGGTGGTTCACCAAGAAAATCATCCCATTCCCAACTGTTTAAATGCGATCTGATTCTGGCAATATTTTCAAATATATCTTCATATCTATAATTTGACATAAAACGTCCTCCTTAATCTTCTATACATAGTTTGTGGTTATACGTGGTAAGTTAAATCATAATGAATCATATTATTTCTAAAAATAATTTTATGTATTATAAACAGAACTGGTGTTCCAAGTATAATTAAATTATATTATGATTTACTTCCAATGCAATCATACGAAGATGCTAGTAAAAATTTTAAATATTTATCTTTGATGCTTTGGAGATTTTCATAATAATTATAATTTAGTTCAATATTATCATTTTTTATCTTATTACTTAGTGGAACGTTTTCAGCTAAAATAACTTCTGCGTCTGTACAAGATTCAATAAGACTACATTTTTTTGTATTTATTTTACCCTTTTTATACATAGACAATTACCTCAATTCAATTTAAAAGAGCCTTGTAAAAATACAAGGCTCTTTAATATATTTTATGTAAAATTATTAATCTTATTTTAATATTTCTCAGTTTACCAAAATATTCCTCTTAGTGTTCGCCAAAACACATATGTATCCTTGTGCTTCCAAATCAGACTTGTCCTTCTTGGCAATCTCAATATCCTTTAAGGCATAATTATCCTCAAAGAAGATAGAAGAGCAAAAGTCATCAATTTTCAAGGCTATAAGTTTTATGTATTCCATATTACGCTATCAAAAGTATGCTTACATTCTTTGTAGTTATTACAGTCATTGGCATGATTGTTATGTTTTTTGGTGGAATGTCTATAATGGATGCTTTAAGTTAATAAAAGAAATAGAAGAGTAGAAACACATAATAAAAGGCTAGTCAAACTGACTAGCCTAGTTTTATACACTAAAAAACACCTGCCGAAACAGGTGCTTCTTAGGATTGATACGCAGTATCAATCTGCTAATGTGATTTAAAACTAGCCTACATGCAATGTAGACCTGCTAACGTAGTAAATACGCCTTTATTGATTATTATATTACCACTATTAATAAAATGTGTCAATATCTATCTTAAATTTTTTGAAATAGCGGTTTTAATATCTTTAAAACAGTCTTTTGTTATTGTTGCAGTTTTTCTGCTACAAATTCTCTTTCTATCTATTTCTCTGATGTGAGCTATATTAACAAACCCATAAATTTTACCACCAGATTTATCTTCAATTACAATAGGAACTTCGTAATAATCTAAATATTTTCTATATGGATTTCCATTCATATCAACCATGTCGATATAGTATTTCTTTTTGTCGTCATCATACTGCACTGAATTTTCATGCGATGTAATTGGGGCGACAATGGTTGTATTACCACTTCTGTTACCAAAATCATTTTGCAAAATAACAACTGGTCGATTTTCACCTTGTTCACTTCCAATGTTTATACCAAGGTCACAATAATAAACTTCTCTTTGTGCAACAGTATATTTTCTGCTATTCATTGAAATTTTCAATTTTTTATTTACCCACTGAATATATTGTAGGTTTTGTTCTAGCCTTTTTATATACTTAGCCTTGTCAGAAACATTTTTTAGTAAACGAGATTTTAATAAATTAACTTCGTTGTCAATTTCAGATTGCAAATCCGATATTCTTTTGTCCATATTTATTTTACCTCGTTATATAAAAAATATTTTGGTATAAAATACCAATGATATAATCATACGACAAGATACTTCACATTTCTACAAGAACATCTGTTCAAAAAATCAATAAAATTCATGTTCAAAGCTATTTCAGACTCCACTCTGAAATAGAAGTTCTTATCTTTTCCACGATATGAAAGTGAGAGATAAGAGTCTCACTGAATAATATACTGTCATATCTCAGCATAGCACCGAATGTATATTCTTACGGCAGCGTTTCATCTAACCGTCTGTAGTCATTTCATTACTGTGAGGGTTCATCACTTATACAAATGAGTATAAGGAGAGGCTTCCCTGCTGACCTCATTTAGTACCATATGAAATATGGTAGACACAAGATTCCCAGAGTTTGTATTATTCCCAAACTGCGTATTCACGCCATATCGACCTACATACAAATGAGTATGTATTTTATTTACTATCATGTATCTCATGATAGGTATAGAACCGTCCTTACCTTTGTCATAAGGAGTAAAACTATACTGTCGAGCACATCAAAACAATTTTGATTGACGGAAGCTAATATAATTGTACCGTACCGACGTTTTTAAATCCAGCAAAAGCACCTATACTTGCTGCGAGAGTACCTAATGGAGTTAAAAGGCTTACTGTTCCATCGAGAAACTTAATAAGACCAGTTCCACAATCAATAAAGAAATTAACCAATCCAGAATCAACAGCAGTTCTTGCCAAATCTTGAATTGATTTATTGAACAATTCTGTATGAGCAGTAACAGATTTTTGATAGTCTTCAAATTTCTGAATCGCTTCACCAGAAGAATTTAAGGATTTTTCAGTGTATTCAGTAGCCTTACCATACCCTTCCATGAGTACCATAAATTGCTCCATGTGGTGTGTGCCAGCAAAAGCACTAGCAATAGCTCTTTGGCTTACTTCACTAAAACTTGTCCATCTTCCTGCAACTTCATCTAATACTTCTCCAAAATTTCTGAATTCATTTGCACTATCACGTAAAAGAATTTCTTCTCCACGAAGAACAGTTTCCACATTTGACAAATCTTCGCCATTATTCTGATAATCTTTAAGTCTTGCCAACTTGATATTGCCCATACGAGAGAAGATAGCATTTAAACCAGTACCAACAGATGACATTCCTTCACCAGTTGTTTCTCCAATTACAGCAATATAACCAAGTAACTTATCCATAGAAACGCCAGCAAGATTTGCGTTGTTTGCAACTTGTGACATAGCTTCAGCAAGTCCACCAACATTAGTAGCAGAAGCCATATCTACGGCAGAAAGTTTATCTACAATGTCCATTGTATCTTCAACTGCAACTTTGTAACCTTTCATTGTAGAGGTTAGATATTCTGTTGCTTGTGCGTTTTCTAACTTACCAACCTTGTCAAGAACCATTGCACTTGTGATTAATGTCTCTGTATCTGCAATAGATTGACCTTGTTTAATCCATTCTGTACCAGAAGCAATCATTTCACTTGTGGTTGCATTTAATTTTTCACCTAAGTTGGAGTATTTGTCTACTACGGATTCCATTTGAGAAGCAGTGAGGTCTGTTGACATTACTAAGTCAGTCATAACGTCATTTATTTTTAATGATTCATTATAAATTCTTTTGAACCCTTGAATAACCTCCATTACAGAAAAAGATGAAACTGTCCACTGCGCAAATGATTTTGCACCTTCAATTAAAGTTTGTTTTAATGATTTGCCTAATCTACCAGCTTCTCGCATTTCAATATTAATTTCTTTTAAGCGAGTATCAAACTTATTCCAATCGCCTAAATTAACATTTCCATTTTGAAGCAATCTGACAAAACCCTCAAGTTCTTCTTTCGCCTCTTTAGTAATAGATTTGTTTTTAGAAAGAAAATCATTAATTCTTATAATTAAAGAGGATGCTTTTTCAGAAGAAACGGGTTGTAAAAACTTATCATATGACAATTTGGCACTATCAACTGATACTTTTACAGCTTCAAATTCTGACTCGAATTTATTTGCTTGTGCAAGTAATTCGTCATCAGGAAGAAAGTCACCATCAACTTTAAACCCGTTTAAAACATCTCTAAGATTTTGAGTTTTTTCTTCAGCTTCTTTAACAGACAGACCGTATTTTTCAAAATCATTAATGAGTGATTGAATACGGTTTCTATATTTACTATCGCCGTGACCATTATCATATGAAAGTTGAATTTTATTGACTTTTTCTGTTAGAGAATCTGATTTTGTAGCAACTTCCGAAATAGCAATACCGGCAGACTGTGCAGCTTTGGTAAATGCTTTCCATTTTTCATTAACTACGCTAAAATCACTCTGAGTAGAAACCTTGGACAAATCTTCGCCTAAACTTTTAACAGTAACTTTTGCACCATTAATATCTGCTTCAAACTTATCAATTTCAGGACTGATTCTCTGCAAATCAGAAATACTTGATTCTAATCCAGATACTTTAATACCAACTTTTTGAGATTGATTAAATGCGTCAGCAGATGCTTTTGCACGTTTGTAACCAGCCTCTAGTTTATCAAGACCATTTAAAAATTGGGTCAATCCAGTTGAATCTGTTGCATTACCTAATACATTTCTAAGATTATCTGCGCCCTTTTGAAAGCCGTTAGAGTAAACACCAGATGATTGCATTTTCTCTACTAATACATCTAATTTACTAGAATACTGACTCTTAACAGTTGCAATATCTTTAGAACGTAAAGAAGTGGCAGTTGTTTCCGCATTACGATACTGTCTTTCTAAATTTTCTAAAGTGGCAATTGCTTTTTCTACCTCAATTCTAGTATCTGTAAAAGTATCTTTTGTAGATGTATTCAATCTTTGGATTGCTGAATTAACTTCATTGTACTGAGTCTCTAAAGCATCAATATGTATTTGGTCTTTAATTGGTTTACCTACACCTTGGTCAGCAACTCTTGATTGAATTTTCTGTAAGTCAATTTCAAAATCTGAAACAGCTTTTTTACGTTTATCAATAAAATTATCTGTTTTTACAGTTGCTTCTTCTAAAGACTTATTATATGTAGTAAGTCCTTGAACCCAACCCATCAAAGGAACATCATTTCCTTTGTCATCAACAGTCATACCAATCTGCGCCCATTTCATTGTCTTTGTAATGGCTTCACCAGTCTCTGTATTATATCTAAATACAGCACCAGTTAATTTTTCGACATGTTCATAGTCTACATTTCCAAAGATATCTGTTACTTCTTGACGTTCAGTGTTAGTCGTATATCTAACCGAGTTTAATTTATTATTTGCTTGCTGTAGTTTTCTTATTTCTTCATCAACAGCATTATTAAATTCATCAGAAGCAGTTTTTTCTACTGTAAACCCAATGCCAATTTCTTTAGAAGTAACCTTACCTAAGGCATTATTAACTTCATCAGAAACAATGTTTCCTATCTGTTGCCCTGCTTGCCTTGCTTGATTAGTAGTCTGTCCACCAATGTTTATACTAGATATTTGCATCTCATGTTGCAAAACGCTATTAATCTGAGAAACAAGTCCATTTAATGCACTCTGAGAAACAGTTACATTATTAAGTTGTAACTGTAAATTTTGTAATTGAATTTGAATACTGCCCAATACTTTAGGGTCAAGCTTCGCTGTAATTTCAACATTGTTTAATTGCTTTTTTAACGCTTCAATATCGTTATTGAGTTGATGTTTGCTTTTTGTTCCGTCAAGTTTTCCAATCAACCCCAAATTAAAATCATTTATTGCCATTTAATTGCTCCTTTCTTACAAAATAAAAAAGCTCTCTATAAGAAAGAGAGCAGTAGTTTTCTACATTATAGGTAAGCCAACTCGCTTACAATTTTTCTTAAATCGCTCTATGATGCCAACTTCATTACCTAACTCATCAAGAGCTTCTGTCCAATAATTATGTTCACCACTAACAGTATAACCGTGAGTGCCACTATTAAATGCTTGTAGTACTTGTAAACCAGTTATACCATTATATTTACTTTTACCAAATCCCTTTGGATAGCGAAATGTTAAGTATTCCTCGTCCCATCCAACACGAAATTCAAATCCGTTACCATTCTTAGTAACGTGAGTAGCAGTAAGTGATTCCATAAGATTCCCTGTTCTTTGATAGTAGTCAGGAACATCGGTAGGGTCATGTTGGAATACGGGTTCACTATAATAATCAGAAACTTTCCTAGAGACTACTTCGAATATTTCGTCTCTAGTAAGTTCCAATGCTTTTATCAAATAAGGTTGAATAACCTTTTCTAAATCCTTAATATTGTTTATCGTAGGCATTTATATCACCTCAAATTTTACATAATAAAACACTCTCAAATCATAAGATAGGAGAGTGTTAATAGTTTCTATATTGCATTTAAGATTACTGGCGTAGCTACTACATTAGAACCATAACCAGTAATTACATTTGGAAATGCTTTTCTCATAATCTGTAAACTACCATTTACATCGGCATTAATTAATATTCCTTCTGTGGCAGCATAGGTAGATAAGGAATTTCTGTTTTGAGTACTGTCTGCGATATAGTCTCTGTGTGTGTAATGGTTATTACATTGTTATATACGATATACAGAGACAGTAAACATAATAAATAGTATTTATAATACTTAGCACCACAGATGTAAGTATCCATTTGCTCTTATTAATTAGATAAGACGGTAGAAGACTAGTCACCTTCTGCTACACAAAACTATAACCACAATCCTATGTTGTATAAGTCTTTGAGGTATAATTTGACAAATGGAGAAAACATTCTGCTTGACAATAAAAAATCGAATGTTATAATAATAATCAAGCAGACAATAGACCATTACAGACAAACAATCCTTGTCTTAGAAATGCAATCTGACTAATTGCAAAAGCCTAATGAATTTACAATAGGAGAGTAGTCATCATGGCAGAGAGTAGCATCGTAGAAATACGGTGTTATTTCTCTTTTACAACACCATTAGCAACTTTAGTTTTATTTACTAATTCCATATATTCATTTACTAACTTCTGCAATTCAGTAGCATCATCAGATTTAGCCATTGTAAGTAGTAGTTTCTGAAAACCTGCAATATAATCAGTCTTGTTAACAACAAAATTTGTCAACTGATTAACAGCAATCATTTTTAAAATTTTAATTTTCTTTCTGTATTCAATGTAGTTAATAATTTTCTTAATCATAATTTAATTTTCCTTTCTTATTCATATTTACCTAATATCCACTTAAATGTGAATTTATTATTAGGTGTTATAATTGTCATCATTCCTGTGTCAAAATCATATATTGTATCAATGATTTTATAGCTACGATTTAATATATTTATGATTCCATCTTGCGCTTTAATTTTATAATTGTTGTCAACGAGGTATTGACATATCTGCTCATCTGTCATAATATTTACCTATTTGATTGGAGAAAAATTATCACATTTATTATCGTGTATATTTGCTTGAATTTTTCCTTCGATTGCCTTTTTTAGTAAACTACAATTTCGTTTGTACCTTTTACATCCGATGCAGTTAGATTCAAATTCTTCTAACTGAGATGCATTATTAAAAACACCTATGTATTCCACTTCATGAATTGTGATTTCAATACGTGGATTTTCAGAATCATAGTAAATTCCTTGCACTCGCTCACATAATTGAGTGTCGTCTATCCAAACAGCTTCACTATCAGTAATAGCATCTGCAAGACATTTAAAGCTATTATTTGCATCTTTGTCTACTCTATCAAAGTAAAAAATACAATCCATATAATAATGTTGAAACTTATTATTTGATTTTACCCATCCTTGTTTTTTCGCTTCTTTTTTTACATAATTAGCAAAATCTTTTTGATATTTTATAGCTTCTGGTTTTTTATAACTCATTGTCATTGGTTTTCCATTTTTTAAAATCGCCCTCCATCCGAGATAATGATTTACAGAAGGACTAATTGGTGATATTAGTTTTAATTCTTGTATATTTTTCACATCCTTTATGTTATAATAAATAAGTTCTCCCACCTACCAATCATTATGAAAGGTAAGGTGATGTGCTATGTATATGTGTGTTTACCCATATCTTGTACACGTCAATGCTTACAACAGAAAAAGATTTGGAAGAATCGAGTATGTTAGTGAGCATTGGAGACGCTATCCTAGATAGAAACCTATTCACTGTTTAATCATTACGCCATAATGTGAGTTGTTATTTACTCGACAGTGAGTGGTGGGAGAGCAGATTTAAATGAAATAAAAAGAGAGATTCCAAAATCTCTTTGAAATCCCTCTTTTATTTTTAAATTTCTCCATTCTGCATTTTGGTTTGGTATGCATTTCTGATAATATCCATAGAAATTTCAACCTCACCATTTTTCATCTTTCTTTCTTTTAAAATATCTTCATAATCCTCATATGTTCTAAAACAATGTTGGAAACAGTCTTTATTACAAGGTTTATTCTCAGATATTTTTGTTGCAAAATTATTTATTTCCCATCGCATATCTGAAATTTGTTTTTTAACAAATAAATCTGTAAGGTTTTCAAGTTCCCTACGAATAATTTCATCGTGACGAATAGACTGCCTTGTGTCTTCTTCATGTCGTTCTGATAATTCTTTAATTGCTTTTGCATTTGCAAGAACTAATTCATGGTCTTCGTTTTTCTTTTTTATCCACCATACAGGTTTTTTAATAATTTCAGAAAATTTTCCAATAATGGTAACGATAGATATAATGGCAGACATTATAATAAAGATACTAAATATTATAACAGTCCAGTCTAAATTAAATAGTTTTTGAATATCATTCATTTCATATTTTACCATTACTTTCTTTATTTATTAGTTACATTCTTTTCGATATAAGATTTAAATAACTGATGTAAACCTGTAGAGGCAAGACCAGAAACCATACCTCCAAGGATAACTTCTGGTGTAAATACCCAATTATTAATCCATACAGATAAAATAATACCTAAGATGGTTACTATAGTTGGTATATATTTGTTATCAACGTCTTTTACCCATTTTTTGATTACATATCCAGTACAAAGACATAGACCTATTACAACAGGTATCATAAATTCATTTAAAAATTCCATAATTATTTCCTCCATTCAGTGAACATTTTTAAAATTGTTCTTCTATTGACATTTTACAGTTCACGCTTACACCAACGGTCATACAAATCACGAGTTGACTTTCTGTTGTAGACGTAAACTATTTTGTTATCTTCACCAGCTAAAATGTCCAATGGGACTGCATCATTAATTAAGTATTTATAAACTTGTAAAGGATTTACAATAAATACGCACTCATCAGTCTCATAACACTTGCCAGTTACAGTACTTTGTACTTTCAAAATTTCACTCCTTTAACAGTAAAAAAATAGGGTATGCCAATCGCTAAAATATAGTGAAAGACATACCCTATAAATAAAGTACAAAATAAAATCCATTCACTATATATTGATTACTCATTCACAGAAACTTTCTTCTTAGAACGAGCAGTTGTTTTCTTGTCTAATTCTCTGTTGATTTCATCAACTGCCTTTGCAAAATCAACATCACCATTAATATCTGCAAAGTCTTTTAAATCTTCTTTGGTCTTTTCGATTACTTCCTCGATAGGCGTTTCCATGAGAGCATCAACTTCCTGTTCTGTCATATCAGTTCTTTCAGGCTTAACCTCTACATCTTTGCCTTTACTTCTTTCTGCAATTACCAAGTCCATATACTTCTGATAGCAAGCGAAGGAACATGCTACTGAACGCCAGTTAAGTGTCCTACCGCAAAAGTCACACGCATAGTATTTTTTTCTACATTCAGGATTCTTGCAGATATGATTTGCTTTAATTTCAGCCATAATTCACCTCGTTTAATAAGACAGTGTGGGATATTCCACCCACACCATCCATTCTTAATAATTAGTCGTTCTTGATTTCAGTCATATCATATTTGTAGAGCTTCCACAAATTTTTCTCTCCACAAGCCCGAAGGGCTTCGATAGATACGTTCTGAACAGCAGCATCACTACCCATAGAGTAGTTGATTTCACCAGAAACCTTACCAGACTCCATAACTAACTGAGCAGGAATATCCTTCTTAGTACAAATATCTGTTAACCAGATGTCTGCAAATACAGATACAGTCTCAGAAAACTTGTCAGAGTCGTTGTCAAGTTCTTCATAAGAATTGAAAGTAGGGAAGTACTCAACGTAAACCTTCACACCGTCTTCAAACTTATCAGTAGGAAGAGTGATTTCCTTAGTAGCAGGGTTATAAGCAAACTCAGTTGCAGAAGCAGAAGCACCCTGAACATAAGCGTTCATTCTGTCTGGATCAGAAGTCTCATCAAGAGGATATACATATCCAATTTCGTTACCTGCAACACCACTTGCCTTATGAGAAGTAGTAACCTTACCGCCAGCTACAGTAAGTGTTTCAGTGAACAGTACGCCAGTACCATTCTCAACCTTTGTTAAAGTACCACCAGTCTGGGTCTCCAAATATCCAATGTCAATACTTCCATTCTCTGCCTCGATAGTAGAAACCTTGTTTGTATCGAAACCAACTAAGTGAGCACCATCAGCACCGTCTGCCCATACTACGTCTGCATTACCAGAGATTGTAAGTGATTTCAAATCAGAGAGAACAAACTTATTCTTGCCAGTAGCAATGTCTCTACCAGTAATCTTTCTTACTTTCTTTAATGCGTATCTCATTAAAATTTCCTCCTTGTTTATAATAATTTTTGATATAATAAAAGCACCGCTCTAAGTAGACCAGTGCAATTCATTAAAGTTAATGCTTTTCTTTTCAATACAACCTGAGTAATAGCCAGTCATTGTATTTCTATAATGCAACAGTTTATCAGTTCTGTTTATTCCATCAATAAGGTCATACATATGTAACTGATTTCTGTTGAAAGGTGTAATTCCACCATTACAAGACCAAGTGAGAGAGGAGATAAGGTTTCCTAATCTATCCTTATTTGTTTCTTCTTCGCCTTTTTCTCGTTTCTTGGCTTGCTTTTTAATCTTTTCACGTTCATCCTCAATTAGAATTTGCTTTGCCCATTCATCTTCGGGATAAATCTTTTCGCTATCAGGAATGCCATTTATCTTTCTTACAAACTCTGTAATATAATCAAAAATCTCTGAATTCATAAGAAACTGACCGTCTCCATATCCAATAACAGTTTCACCATTTGGGTTTTTTACAATAAAAAAGCCATCAATTCCAAAAAAGAATTTGAAGGCACTAAAGTAAATATTATTCTGAAATAGTTGTAATAACTGTTCCTCTGAACATTCAGAAGCCAATCCTTGTATTCGTTCAACACAATCATTGAATAGCAAACAGAATACATCAAATGGTTTTACTGTCTCATAGTCAATACCTTTATCGTCCAAGAATACCATATAGTCATACGGGTCTGTAAGGAATACATTAACCATTGAATAATACATATTTTCGCTATACAACCCCAAATGTTCTTTGTCTATATCTATAACATCTTGCAAGATAGGATGTTTGAAACTAATAGAAGTAGTGATTTGCAAGTCATTACCACTTTGGAGAAAACTCTTAGGAATTAATTCTTTCTTTTTATCATTCGTCTGGGCATGCGTCTGCATTAAAATCCTCCACCATAAATTTTAATATTCTACATCTATGGTTGGTATTTACTTCGTCTTCCATATTGAATTTTAATTCCATTTCACCAAAGCCAAAATCATCTCTGCCATTGAATAATTGCTCAACAACTTCACCCATCAAGTCAATTCTAGTTCCTCCACCTTTTGCTTGCATAACATCTTGATGTGATACTACGCAAATATAGACCTCTGCCTTGTTATAGATTTTATTTTTGACTCCCAATCCATTAACCTTCATAATCACATAAGCTTGAGCTTTTGTTTGTGTATCAGGTATGTAATAGTATGGAAATACTTGCTTGTAAATTAACTCATCAGAGTTTACACATTCTCCATCCTCGTCAATGTAGTCATTATTCACTAAGGCAATTAAGTCAGGAGAATTACAAATAGAAGTGATTAGTTTTCTTTTGTACCTAGTAATAGGCGATGTTCTTGCCATAACTTACCTCCTTAAAACATACTAACTACATCAAAATCAAGATATGTAGAAATTGTGTTATCTGCACTTGAGAACATAATTCTTACCTTACTATCAATAAGGTCTGTATCAAGCACTTTTATTTTTAATGTGTTATCAGTTATTGTGTATTCAAGATAGGGTAGTAGTTCATCAATTGTGATTACTTCCCATATACCAATATCTGTTGTTGCGTTACCGTCTGAATCTACAAAACTACCAGTTAAGGTCTTTGTAGTGCCGCCAATCTTTAATTCTTGCGAGCCTTTGAATGTTATACTAGCCCTTAAATCTGTCATTTCATCGGGATTTTCTGGTGGTTTGGATGGGGTAGTAGGGGATTCTGTATCATCTGAAATTTCAATGTAGTCACAGATACCCAAATCTTGTCTGTCAGTAGTAGTGTTTAATTCTGTCTTGTCGGCAATGAAAGATAAAACTCCACCATGTTCACCAAAGTCATAAAGAACATCATCACTACGGGTAATCTTATATACCTTTTCTGGTGGCACACGTTTATCAATAAATACACGCTTGCCATCAATATTCAAACTTTCCTCGTCATCAGGGAAGAGAAGAGTAAGGTTGTCAGATGTGAGAATGATAGTTGAGTTACCTGTTTCGCCTACGTCATATTTCGATGCCGAGGTCAAATTTATCCAACGCTCAACAATCTCTCCTTTAGCATTTTGCCAACGCAGTTTGTACTGACATAATTGCATTACTGCTTTTTCGTATGACTTATTATTACTTGGATAACCAGTAATAAGCCAATATCTATTTTCAAAGAAAATGTACATACCTGCTTTCACAGTACCAATAGGGAACAATCCAGTTCTTTCCATTGACTTCAACTGTGTATCAGCAGAATTTCCTTGAATAACACACTGAATCTCTTTTGATTCAGTTAATGTGTTATTGTACAATAAGACTGTATCAGAAAATAATGTTTCTAATACGTCCGTAAAATTGCTTTGCGAATACTCTGAGATAGCATCACTTTCATATCCAGAAACAATATTTGGTTTAGGAGTAGTAAGATACCATTCTTTCATCTGATACCTCCTATGCTAAAGCTGTTGGTTTCTGATTCTCAATCATATCCGATGTCTTAGAAGAGTGATATTCAAGTTCATCTTTAGAATATTTCTGTAAACCATTTGTGCCATTAATAGATAAATCTTTGCCTACAATAGAAGCAATCTTGGTTACTCTTGAATATTCACGCTCTTGATATAATTCCCTAATCATCTGACCCAATGTAGAAATTGCATATTGGTCTATCTTCTTATCAAATTCCAACAGTTCTTCATCAAAAACCAAAAGTTCATCTATGGCAATTTCTGCGTTGTATCTACCAACAGACATCTTCAACCACTGTAATTCTAATGATTCTGGGATTTCTTTTTTATCTGAAAATGTTGCCTCGAAAGCATCGTAAATTTCTTGTGCTTGTGTATTTGCCATAGTTCACCTCTTTCTAAATTTTGTTACCTGTGTACTTTTCGCAAAATACAATTCTTTCGTAATCATTAAATTTCTGAGTCTTAATAGTTTCCATAAGAAATACCTTTTCTGCACGAGTTACGACATTCTCTTCAATATTCTTCTGAAAAGCACTCATTGTTTTAAGTTCAAACATATGCTTAATTAAATCAAGACTAAGCACTTTCTGTTTTACCTTGTCAGTTTCAAATTCAAGTTCTTTTCTTGTCCACTCATCATCAATGTAGAGAGTAGCGTGAGAACCCTTTCCGTCAATACCAGTCAGTAGTTTATTACCACTCTGAGCCTGTGCAATTAATTCCTCTCTTGACACAGTAACAGTACCATTTGGTTGAATCTGAATATCACCAACAGATAAAATTCTTCTTGAACCAGTAACCCAAGGTGCAATACTTCTTACAACAACTTTTTCGTCTAACTTAATTTCTTTTTCCTTAACGATTTTTTCTTCCATGTTTATTTTCTCCTATCAACTATTTTTAAGTGTCAATTATATCTGTGCTTAATTGAGTTATATAACTCGATTGCAGAATCTAACTGTTCTGATTTGTTATACACCCAATACTTTTTATTCGTGTTCTTATTTACTCCAACAGACTCATATCTAAACCCCATAGCAGAGAGAAAGTGATAAAGTCTATCTGAGTAACAGTAAAAAATATTATTTTCCATATAACTAATTCCTTCATATAAAAGAGGGCAGTAGTAACTACCACCCTCTTAAAAATGAGCATAAAAATAAGACCTACTCGGTCTTTACCATAAAACTAATTAAGCTCTAGTTGCAAGGTCATCAAGATTTGTATCATGAATCATAGCAACCTTGTATTCCTGACCAGGTACTACAAGTGCACCTACCTCAAGGTCAAATCTAGTCATTTCTGTACCAGTAGTAACATCAAGACCGTGGCAAGATGTTAATCCACCTCTAGTTACAGTGTAGATAGGAGACTGACCACCAGCAGGCATTACGAAACCAAGACCAGCATCAAGCATAGTTGCAAAGTTGTCGCCAGTTGCGTTCATAGTAGACAAATCATAAGGATTTGGAATCTCGCTAAGAACTGCACCGTTGTACATACCGATAAGACCAGTATCATGAATTTCCTTCATAACTGCATCAGAGATACCATTTACGTTAGGAGTTACACCAGAGTAACCTGCAAATCCATTGAACTGAGAAATAAGAGCATAGTCACCAGCTACAGTAGGCTTACCCCATCTTCTTACTTTGCTAATTACATCATCAACACCTGTCTTAGTAAGACCTGCACCCTCGAAGAAGTACTTAACGCCAGTAGCATCCTTGATTGCCTTGTAGATAGTATCAACTACATACTTAGCAGCCTTATTTCTGATTGCTACACGAACCTGTTCCATAATCTCATTTTCCTGAGTCATGTCGCCAAGTGCAGCCTTTCTGTAATCAACAGCATAACCGCCAGAAATAGTAGTAGTTGTGATACCCTTTCTTTCCTTTCTGATTACAGGGAATGTTACATCTTGACCAAGAGCCTGCATATTAGCCTGAACATTAGCGTATACAGGAATCTCGATTTCAGCAGTGTCATTGAAACCTAATGGCTTATAGTTACCGAAGATACCGAGTAACTTAATCTCCTGCATAAGAATAGGCTGAATAGCATAACGTCTGATTTCGTTTAACTCAGACTTTGCATTCTCATCGCCCATAGAAGCCTTCTGGCTAAGTTCAGTGATATACTTAGCAGCTACATCTGCCTTCTTACCGTAAGGAGCTAAATCCTTACCATTAGCCATTGCAGAGAAAATTTCTACAACAGCAGACTTTTCATTAATCTTTCCGCTTACAAAATTAGCGTCTTTTCTTTCATTGTTTAATTCAAATGTATAAGACATATTATTCTAAACCTCCTTTATTACGCTGTTACGATAGTTGCTTCAACACCCTTAGTGTTTGCAATAACCTTAGTTACTTCTAAATATGGAGCAGCACTTGCACCAGTTACTAATGCACCAGTAGCGTCAGATGCCAACTTGTCACCAACAACAACACCATCAGGTAACTCATCACCATATACTTCGATTGTCTTACCGTTGAAAGCTTCTAAATCAAGAACTCTAACCTGAGTACCCTTCTTAATAGGATAAGTACCAAGACCAGCCTCATCGCCAACTTCAAGGTTCATAATAGCCTTGCTTGCGTCAGCACCAACAGCGAACTCGCCATCTGCAACCGTACCGAAAGCACCATTAAATGTATTAGCACTTGCTACTGCATTTTCAAACGCATAATTCTTTTCAATCTGTCCAATTGTGTGAAATTTTAACATTGTTTATTGTCCTCCTTAAAAAATATTAATATCTTCGTCTTCTTCCTCTTCAGCAGAATTTACTTCAGAGAAAATATCAACTTTGTCATCTTCCTTTGCGGAATTCTGTTCTGCAACCTTTGCATCCTCCATCTGCTTTGCAACAATGTTTACACAGATTTTAGAGATGATTGCATCAGCATCTCCGTCCATAGGATTCTCTTTGTAAGAATTGATTTCAGACTCAACACAAGCCTTCTGCTCATCTGTATAAACAGATAACTTCTCATCGAAAGCAGAATTAAGTTCTTTCTTCTTGAAATCTGCAACCTCTTCTTTTAACTTTTCGTTTTCTGCCTGTAATTCAGCAATCTTACCATCCTTCTCAGTTGCAGTTGCTTCAGCTACAGACTTAACCTCGTTAAGCTCTTTGATTTCAGCATCTTTAGCTTCAATCTGAGTATTTAACTCAGCGATTTTTGCCTCAGAATCAGCCTTTACAGAGTTTGTTTCTGTAATTGCTTTCTGGATTACTTCAATAATCTTGTTTTCATCCATTTCGTTTTTTTCCTCCTTATTTTGGTTTTCGTTTAGTTCCAATAATTGACTATTGGTATCTGCTGGATTCATAACCATTGACCAGCCAGAGTGTATAAAGTACTGTGGAATTCGCCCTTTATCTCTATATCCATTTGCATAGACAATAGTTTCATGGTCTTCGTCCCTGTAAATTTCAATGCTTCCCTCGATAGAGTCTCCGTTAGCCAAATCTTCATCTAATTTTTCAATGAAGGCATGGTAGCGCATTTCATCAAGAAAACCATCGCCTAATACGCAACGAACCATTTCGCCATTAATCTCTACATCATCAATATATCCTTTGGTAAAATGTCCAACTGTAGTAGCATTATCAAATGTAGGAAGACCATCTTTGGTATTCATTTCAGTGAATCCGTGGTCTAAAATTTGAGTTCTTTCCTCATCCAAAAATGAAACAGTCACAGACATATCCTTGATACTTTCTAATTGTGCAGACGAATATTCTTCAAGAAAGGTAAGACCATTTTTGTTATACTGTGTTCCAACACCGTCAATTACGCTTTCAGGAGGTTGTAGCTTGTATAGAACAGCAGTAAACTTTCGTCTGCCATTTTTATACTTCTTGCTTGAAAGTTCAAAACATTTATTCATTGCTACCTCCTATAAATTTTGTATATAATTCAAGAGCCATCAAACGATGACTCTTGAATTATTAAAGTATTTAGTTGTCACTTGGACTTGGCATATCATTACCATTATTCTGTTTACTTGTAATAGTAGAAGATGAAGTAGGGTTTTCATTTTCTGGTCTGCCACCCTTATTATCCTGAGTTCCATCACCAGAGATTGTAAAACTTGTAGGATGAGGTTTATATTTCTCATCAAATCCTTCTTCAACTTCCATATCCATTAACTGAATATACGCATCGGCATTAAAGCCAGTACTTGCAATCCAAGCCCTTAATGAACCTTTTCCTTGTAAATATAATTCCTTCATCTGTGTTGTAAAATCACTTCTTGTAATATAACTACAAGGCAGATAATACAATCCAACAGCATTAGACTTGTCCTTAATGACATTCTCGTTGATTATTTTTACGAGTTCCTCGGTAATCGGTTCAATCCACATTAAAATCTCAGACAGTAACAACTGTAAGTTATTCTGTTGAGCTGCGTAATTACCTGAACCACTACCAGATAAAAGATTTGCCATGAATCCTAAATCAATACCAATTTGGTCTTGAATATAAGAACTATTCTTTTCATCTAACAAAGACGTGTCTGCTTTGATTTGGTCAATCTTTGTGCCAGCAGCTACGGAAAAGAACGATGTAGAATTCCTCTGATTCTTTGTGAGAATAGCACTTTTAACTGTATTATGTTGTTCCGTCTGTTGTTTTCCTGTTAAAGCACAAGAACCTTTGTCCTTTCCTTCAGGAAAAGTTTCGTAAATTATACGATTGTTGATTTCGTCCAAAGTACCACGACAAGTATCTTGGAAGTATGCCGAATACAAAATGTTTTTGATGGCAGCCAAACAAAGCGGTCTACCCCAAGCCTCTTCCATACGACTTCTTACTTTAGAAACAATAGTCTTGGTATTATCAAGGACTAACCAATTGTTAGAACCTTTTCCCTTATTGTATTCAGCCCAACCCTTTCTGATTTCTTCGGGATATAATCTCAACTTTCTATTAAGTTCATTCTGTGATAATCCCTCAAAATATCTAAGGTTAAACGCCAATACATATGATGAATTCTTTCTACCTACAATCTTTGTGTAATCAGTAGGCAATGGAACAACAGACATATTTACTCCAACATCATTGATTTCCAAGATTTCTTCTACATCATAATCGGACATAGTTTTCTTGGTATCTGCTTTTGACGAAGCAAAAACACAATAATAAAACGCAACGCCATCAATCATAGATTTGAATAATGCGTCACGCACAACTTCCTTATGGTGAATACTTCTTAAAGAAGAATCCATAAGGTTCTTATTCTTTTCTCGTTTTAATTTGTTTTTACCTCGTGGAATAACACAATAATCAAGAGTTGGAAGAGAAGTGCAGTAGTCAATACACTGCGTTAATAGACCATTAGAAGAATATAGTTTGTTTGAAAGTTTCCTAAGTGCATGATTATGAACCATAGGACTTTCAACCATATCAGATATTTCTTTTGGTGAATATATATTGAAAATATCCAAGCCAAAATAATATTCTGAAATTCCTCTAGCAGAATATGTATTAAATTCGTAAGTAGAGTCAGTAGTAGGAGCAACAGAATTTGTTTCCACTACATTCTCAACTTTATTCTTCGGAGGGCGACCCCTCTTACGCTTAACTTCTTCTGGCATAGTCGCCTCCTTTCATTAATTACATAAGCAAGTATATTCATACTCTGATTGAGCATAAACATCTCTGTAAAACTCATTTATCAACCACAATACATAGATTGTTGCTGATACACGGTCTTTGTCTAGCTTTTTAACAACTTTTTCAATAGAAACACCACCATTAGGCAAGTGTTTCAATTTCAAATTCGCTGTCTCTTCAAAAAACGCATCTGTCTGTAAGAATGGTTCAACGAATTTTTCTTGTTTATCCCAATCCTTTTCAGTAAAATCAGAGTATTGTTTCTTTTCAAGTAGTCGTAATTTTTTACTATCTACCATATCAATAAATGTAGTTACAATTTTGCTTTGTGCAGACTGAGCCTTTAAGTTATATAAAATTCTTTCTGCATCATCTGTCTCAGGAGTATTGTCATCATTGATAGTATCCCAACAGCCAAGAGATTCTTTGGTAATAGGGTCAAAACTTTCTTTTAATAATTCATCAATAAGACCTGCTCCAAGACCGTTTCCATCGACTACAACAGCCTTTGCTTTATATCTTTTTTGTAACTTCTTAATAGCGCATGCTTGTGCTGTAAAGTTCATAATGTTAGGTATGTTAATCATATTTACAATGTCAATAGATACGATTTTACTCTTATCCTTTGTTCTGATTACTTTTGCAATAGTAACAGAAGATTGGTTATTATTAGAGTTCTGACTTCGTGCAACGTCCACTCCAATATAAAATTCTTCATCATCACTTTTACACTCATATTGTGATTCAGTGAGAGAGCGACAATTCATTAGTCTGTTAATATCAACTAATGCACCATCAGAACAACCAACCCATCTTGATTCATAGTTTTGTGCAAAAGCAATAGGTGACATTTCCTTCTTCTTTTTAAGAATTTGACTCTTAGTAGAACCTCTACCATACCAACAAGCTAAAAACCATGAAGAGCCTAATACCATTTCACCTTTAAGATGAATCATATCATTAAGCATTTTTACGCTTCGTTCATACTCGTCACTACCTCTAAACCCAGAAGTAGTAAAGAAATTTATCTGTTGATTTAATTCACAAGGGTCTACAACGCCAAGTTTACCAACAGTATATCGTGGAACTTCCACAATAGGTTTTAATGCATCCTGAAACAATTCGTCATTGAGAAGTGCAGACTCCTCTATATTGATTCTTTTCCTACGCTGACCTTTTGAAGTTTGTGCATTAGCGAGGTTGTCAATTTTTGCTCCTGATTTAAAGTTTATTTCAGCGTCACCCTTAGAAAATTTTTCTCTTCCCTCAATTTCATTTTGAATCATAGGGAAGTGTTTGATAATCTCGGTATGCTTATCCTTTAACAATTCAGCGGCATTCTCTTTCGTCTGAGCTGTCATTGCCAAATCAATATCGGGGAAGAATATAGAAACTAAGTACATTGCAAGTACCTCGTCATACGTCTTTCCCCATCCACGAGGGAATACTCCATACAAACTTACAAATCGCATAATGCAACGAAGATAAGTTCTTTGGTCTGGATGTAAGTTAATACCGCCAGTTTCAGGCTTAATTAAATCTAGGAAAAGGTCGGGATACCAGCGACACCATGAACAAAACTCAACATACTTATACAAATTCTTTCCAAATACAGAATCATCTTGTAATGCTATAATTTGTTCTTTTGTCATTAGTCATCACCATCCTCATAATCTTTAGGAAGAGTGATAAATTTTTCAACATTTGGTCTATTTTTTTCAGTAGGCTCATCATCAAAGATTCCATAAGGGTCGCCATACTGTTCCAAATATTCTTCCTTCTTTTTATCATAGAATTTATAAACATCCTCATATGAACACTGAGGTAGTCCTTGTAAATCTCTTGCATAATTGATATAGCACCAAATATTAAAATCCAATGCATCGTTAGGTCTGAATTTAAAACGTGGGAGAATAGGGATAACATCTACAGCCTGTTCAACAGCCTTAAAAATCTCAGAGAAACTATTAATACCACCTTGTAAGTCGGCTTGCGTCAACTGTTTTGGTGTCAACTTTGCTTTGTCAGCAGCGTCTTGAGCAGCTGAATACCACTTCTGGGCTTCTTGCACATCACCTCTTGCAGTAGCTAATTCTTCCTTTACCTTAAAACGTACATAAGTAACAAGTGCTTCTTGGTGTAAGTTTGTTTGGATAGAGTAATTCTGTTTCATATCCTTGTATTTCTTATACATATTTTTGTATTCAATTCTCGTATACCCCTCACCAAAAAGGTCAATCATTTCTCTTGTTACTTCAAATTCACTGTCATCAGATGTAATGACTTCCTCATTCTTTTTCTTTGCTAAATCCTTTTTATATTCAGCATTTTCTGTTTTCTGAATAACAGTACTGTGCTTTTGGATAAAACCATCTTTTTCAGAGTCTTCATAACTCTTTGAAGAAACCTGACGCAATGTTGCAATGTTCTTCATATACAAACGAATAATCGCATCGCCATGATATTTAACATCGTCTTCCTCAACATGAGAATTTTCTTTCTTAAACTGATTGATAGCACTCTGTAAATTATCCTTGTAAAAAGGTTTGTCAATCTGTCGTAAGATATTTTTAAATTTAACCTCGTCAATCTCATTAGTGTCAGTATCTACACTGGACTTGATAACACAGTCTTTACAAATAGGTGTTTTGCCGTCTAATGCGTGAAGAGGAGATTTGCTCATATAAAAATCAGATAGTGGTTTCTCTGTACCACAACACGAGCAGTGCTTTTTCTTTATTACTTTCTTAGTAGCCATTCGCCACCATCCTTTCATATCAACTATTTTTCTACATATCAAAAAGACAGTTACCAAACGATAACTGTCCTAGAGCCGAATGCAGAAGTCGAATCCGCAACCTACACATTACTAATGTATTGCTCTGCCAATTGAGCTAATTCGGCATATAAATAGGAGAGTAGACCTAAATCCACTCTCCATGTCTCTTTAAAACATCCGTTTTAATATTATTTAATTATTTTCATAATTCTTACCAACAATACTCATATACTCTGTTTCAGTGATAATACCCTTAATAACCATATTTCTTACTCTGATTTCACTCCAAAGACCAGTATCATAATATAGTTTTATTTTATCGTACATTTTACTTTTCATAAATTAAACCTCCTCTAAATCGACACCTGTCATCAGAGCGATATAATCTATATCTGCACGTTGCTGCTGAATATCTATAATTTCTAACTCTTTTAAATACTGTTGATATTCTTCTTTAGTTAATTTAACCTCTTCATATTCGAAAGAAGTAACATTTTTGCCTAATTCTATGTCATGATTAGTTAATTCAATAACATTTTTCCGTAAATACACAAATGTTTTGGAAGAAGTATTATCGACCAAATCTGGATAATTCTTTGATTGTGATTTTATATAATTTAATTTCATTAATTTCTCCTTATCACATTATTGCCAATGGTTTGCAAGAAATAGAAGAACCAATTAACCATAAGCTTCTGCTCAATTCTTCATTTGCATTGGTATAAAAAGCACCTACTAATAATTTATGGTAAGAAGAGCCTCCAACAATTACATATCTTATGTTAGAATTATTAAAATAAAAACCATCACTATAATAAGTTGTAGAGCTTCCGTTTGCTGTTTTTGGTATAATACCATGTTTACTAAATATCATTTCAGAAATATAACCACCAGATGTTCCGAATGGTACAGAATCCGAAATTGTTATATATCCATTACCAGTTGAATTATATCCATCAACAGTTGAAGTATCTGATTGACCATATGTCATTTTGATTTTTTGAATTCCATTATCATTAATCCAACCTGCAATTCGTCTGTACTGATTACCCCAATAATGTTCAATTCCAAATACTTTTACTCCAAAACCTTGTACATTTTTGCCATAAAAAGAACCTTTATTATCCATAGTACCAGATACCATTAAGTCACTTGCATCAGAACCGCCATTATAATGTCCATAACCAAAAACATGTTGTGTATCTGTTGATTTACCAATTAGCAAAAGTAACAAATTTATTAATAATCTGTCTGAATAAACTTCAGTGTACCAAATCACATCACTTGTTTTATTATTTGCGATTGCTAATTCTATTTCTTTAGAGCCAGATGACGTATTAACAGGTGTTTTACCACTTAAACTTCTTAATTTTGTTCCGTCATTATAACCATTGTAAATTGGCATATAACAATAATCTATTTCGTTTCCGTTGTTGTCAATATGACTCCAACAATTAAAATCTTCATCTATTTTATTGTTTGAAATATAAACATTTGCTGTTTTATCTCCGTTATCAACAATTTTCCAATATACTTTAGGAATCTGAACCATAGCGTTTCCTTCATACTTGTCATTTGATATATCAGAAGGAGTACCATCTAATTTCTTAGAGTAATCATTTGGGTTTAAATAATAATCAACAGTTCCATCGTATTTTAACATACATGGTTTTATATCCATGAAGAAAGCACTTGCCCAATCGCCGCAATCAAACGAATCTCCTTCATAATCCATATAAGCAGACCTAAAATTCTTATTATCTTCAATATAAGTAATCATACTTGCTGGATCTGATTCATTTTGGTCTATTGTAAATCCATAAAGTTGATAATTTTTACATAATATAGATATTTCATTAACTTCTGAGACATTGTAAAAACCAGTTGTACTTATAGGGAAAACTTTATAACACCATTTTTCGTCAATATTAGGATTGAATGTTTCATCAACGTAGTATTCATTTCTATATTTTCCGAAATTTTTTCTGTTAATTTCGCATACTAATATCCCATCATTTACATCAATTGGAGCAGAATTTAATTTTCTTCTTATAACAACTTTCTCAACAAAACATAATACTTGATTTTCAACGATAGTATCTTTTGGTTCTAACCATTTAAGTTTATATCGTTTTAAATCTGTATCATATGCACCAGATAAAAATTGCATATTTTGTGGTGTCATATTCATAATATAAACATTATCTGGCGTAACAGAAGTGTCAATCCAAGTAGAAGACGAATTATCATAATATTGGAAATGTCCATTATAATATCGAAGATTACCAAATCCGTTTGATGTAAGGAAATCCCCTTGTAAATCAATATTTAGTTGACCAATATTTTGAGTTGTTCCATCAGAAAAAGTAACAATAATATTGTTATTCTCATCTGATTTTATTGATGTAATAGAACGACCATCTTTACCGTTTTCTCCATCCTTTCCGTTATTTCCATCAACTCCATTTCTACCAACAACAATACCTAAATTAGAAGAAGTATCGTTAGTATAATCAATAACCAATTCTCCATTCTCAGTTATTGTTGCTTGAGAAATACCAACTCCGTCAGCACCATTTTCCCCATTAGCACCGTCCGTGCCATTTTGTCCATCTTTACCATTTGTACCTTTCGCCAATATGCCAGTGTCAGTATCTCCGATAAACCAGTTGTTGTTTGAACCTATGTGTGGAGTGATACCATCATCACCTTTTTCTCCTTTAATAGCACTAATTTCTTTTGCATTACCTATTGGTAAGTATCCATTAGCAACACCATTTTGATCTATGTACGAAGATAATCTTAGATAAAATGTTCCTGTATCTTCAGATATTACAACAACAACCTCTGAATCGTTTACAGGGTTAGTGTCTGACACCATATCTGATATACTCTGATATTGTTTTGTTACTTTAAAACCACTACCTGTTTCACCTTTTTCTCCTTTGGCATTTACATTAGTATCAATGCCATTTATGAACCAATTTCCATTTGCATTAATTCTAATATCAGGTGTCTTTCCATTAGAACCTTTCAATGATTCTATCCATTCTTTTTCAGTACCATTGAATCCGTGTCCTATTGCAATTTCATATGCAGATTTGCCATCTTTTCCGTCTGTTCCTGGCTTACCTTGTATAGCACCTGCGCCTTTAAGGGTAGAATCAACATATGATTTGCTTAAAATATATGCTTTCAATCCATCCATCACTTATTACCTCCTTACATCTTTACCCATTCGTTATCTGGTGTAAGAATATAAACTTCCGTAGAAACGCTATTCACGACCATAGCAGTTGAGCCAATGGCGCATGGCTTATTTATAACTGTTTCATCAGTTATAAGAGTTCCCTCAATTCCATTTTTAGGCAGAAGTTTTATCTCGTCAGTAGTTGTAAGCAAGAATTCTTTTGTATCAGATGAATTCGCTTGACCATTAATTGCTGTAATTTTTACAGACATATTTATTTCCTCACTTTCTTAATTTTTATTAGGGTTGATTTTTCACAATCAAAAAACCAACCCATAAAGTTCTCGAAGTGAGAATGTTAGGTTGGTTAAGCTACCATTGTTTCCTTACTCTTGAAAGTTGCAGAGTGCATTTTGGTAAGCATAGTCTTTCTCTCTGTAAATCCCATATCCATAAGTAACAATACTTAATTCTGTTTTTCTAAGAACAATAATTCTTCATTATGTTCCTTCTTAAATTAAAATTACCCTTTATGGACAACAAGCGGATGGTTTAAACCAACCACAAAATCTCTTTGAAAAGCGATTTAAACGCTGAATTTTCTCTTTGAAACAAGAGATTTAACGCAAACTAGAGTAATCGAAACTCATTCCTTTCAGAACACACTACTTAGCAGGTAGGTTCTACACCTTGTAGATTTAGTTTGCACAATAGGAGAGTAGTAATTACTCCCTATATAAATTACAGAACAACCTCTGTTTCTCCTTCAAACTTAGTATTCAAACTCCTAAGTTCAGCAAGCTTCTTCCCGATTTCTTCCTGAATCTTAACTGCAAACAATTCAGCTTTAGCCTTGCCCAACTTTTCAACAGTGTCCATCACTTTGTTTAATTCGCTTTCTGGAATCTTTGTAATATCAATCGAAAAGATAATTGAAAGTTCTTCATTTATAGGGTATTCTTTATTGATAATATCCTTTAGCGATACTTCAACGATATTGGTATCATCAACTTCTTCCTCTGTTACAACAGGATCACCAGATACACCATCAATTTTCATATTGGCAGTAAAATCTATGCTGCTATATTTAACACTTCTAGGAAAGTCATACAAAAGGTTCTTTTCTTCCGTTTCAACACTTGATACAGTGCCAAGTTCAGCAACACTAATATCAACAGTAATGATATTGTTCTCAATAGATTTCTTAACTTTTAATTTCATTATTTCACATCCTCGCTTTCTAATTGTCCGTAGATAGCTTTTAATCCTACTATCAAATCCTTTAAAGATGCTTTTGTCATAGAGCACTCAAGTTGTGGTAAAGACAAATCAGTGTCTTTAATACACAGCTCTACCATTTTCTTATCTTTTGATGGGGCAAATTGTCCTTTTGTAGATGTAGACAATAACAACTCTACGAAATCTACAATGCGTCCACCATCACGACTTATGATTTTTGTCTGACCTAATTCTAACTGGTCATCTAAAATATCAAGATTTCTTGCCATTTATATTTTACCTCCTTCTTTATTTGTCGATTTACACCGACATATAAAAGTCGGCTTTAGCAAAGCGAGAGCAGAGTGATGAACTCCACACATCTAAGTACAGTATGCATCCGTAAATAAACTTAAACCATCAGGGTTTCTCACATATGTAATAAAAACAGTATCAATCAGTTTTAATTGTAAATAATATAAAACCGACTGTGACGGTTATTCCTCCGCAAAGGATATAGTTTGATTTTCACTCCTGAAATTATGCTATCTCAATATCAGAATTATCATAGATGGGATTATGCCATCTCATATAATTTACTTTTTGTTTCGTTGGAATAAATTGACAATACTGGTAGAATTTTATAGAATAGAAGTTGCAAGTAATTGTCCAACATCTTGTTTAGGCTAGACAGATGGTAAAAGGCGGTTTTAAGTCACGTCAGGTGTAGTGATACCCTGTTTATCTTATAGATACCCTTGCTAAGAAAGGAGGGTGATATACGAAGTGACGTTTTGTGAATTACTAATCTTTACATTAGTTACTGGCGTGATTAGTGGCGTAATTGCTACATATCTTGTCAGATTCCTTGATAGAAGGCACAAAAATAACCGCCAAGAGAAATAAGCGGTCGTTTTTGTGTTAATTGTTTTTAATTGAAATATATTAGCCATAACCTACCAAATTATGACTCGAAACCGTCTAACGGATAGTTGCTTGCTTTTTATATGTATTATTCTACGTTATTATTTCTGTATTGTCAATTGATTTTTCCTCAAAAGTAAGAAGAGTGGTTGTTACAAAATTTGTATAATAATCATGACAAATTCAACTTTAGAATTGGAGATTTATTGAGGTTCTTCTGTTTTAGTATCTTCTGCTAAAGCATTTCTCAATTTATCAAGGCTCTTCCACTTCTTATCCTTTGCAGTGTTATCATTGTAAACATCTACAAGTTCTGAACTAGACCACTTTTGCAACTCTTGAATAAGTTCTTTTTCAACTCCGATAGAGGATAAATATGAAGTCCAAAAGTGACGACCGCTATGTGGATACCAGTGTTTATCCAAATACTTATCCCATTTATCCATCCAAGCACGAATAGTATCAGCAGTAGCAGGGTCGCCATCACGCTTTACAAAAATGAAATTATGGTCTTTACCATTCTTCTCCATAATCTCTTTTCTGATTGGTAAATATTTTTCATAGTAAGGCACAAACATATCTTTGATAATGTATCTTTCTATATATTTACCATCAACACCACGACCTTTTACTTTTAATTTAGAAGTGGTTTCTAAGAATAGTCCATCAAAAGCAGTGTTCTCATAATCAATCATATCAGTAGTAAATCTAACCAATTCACTACATCTTGCACCTGATGCCATGATTAATGCCAATAAACACTGTTCATTTACTCTGTCGATTTTACCAAGTTCATCCATAAGATGGTCTAATTCTTCCTTCTTGAATACGGACTTTTCTCTTGTGTTTTCCTTTGGTAATTTGTCTACAAACTTGAGTAGGTTTCTAAAATTAGGAAATTCATCATCATAGAATTTCTCTATAAACTTGGACAATTCAGATAATGCACTATGACATCTTGCATATCTGTTAGCTTTCCAACCAAGTTCAGTAATTCCATAATCAAAAAAATCTTGCATATCTAACTTCTTCATTTCTGTGAATAGGGCATTGTCATTATAAAGATAATTCCAAGTAAAGAAGATGTTGAAATCAGACGTATATCCAACAACGGTTTGTGGACTTCTCTTAGTTGCCAAGTTCTTTAAGTATTTGTCAACCAATCTTTGATTCTTTGGATTGAATTTTGCAATAATTTCATCTGTTGTTATTTTATTCCTAAACGTTTCTCTTGGTTTTGGCACGTTTATTCCTCCTTCCGTTCACTTAGTAACCAGCCTCATCACTGGTAGGCATGCTAACTTTCACCGCATACATATCTCTATAAAATATAGAAAATGGCTATTACGCCACTTTTCCAAATTCTTTTCTTAATTTTTCAGTAATCCAAATCTGTCCCTTACCCGTAATAAAAGTTTTTACGTAAGCCTTAGTTCCGTAAGGTGTTTCATATGTACCTTCTTTTATCTTGAAGTATCCACTTTCAATGTATCTCTGATAAGGTTCATTATTGTTTCTAAGGATTTCTTTCTGTCTGAGAATTTCAAACAGTCTGTTCCTTCCAATAGGAATATTTTCATCTTTGAGTAATTTTGCCATTTGGTTCATGTCAATAAGGCTAGTAGTATCAGATACTTGGTTGGCAAAATCTACTAATGGTTTCTCTTCTTCAATCTGTTGAATCAGTGGAGTAGTAGCTTCCTTAACTTCTAACTCTGTAAGTTGCTTACTTGCTAATACAGCATTTTGTCCGCCATCATAGATTGATAGTAATAACTGTGCTTTCAATTGTTCACTTGACTTAATAACTTCACGCATTTTGAAATACTCATCAACAAAACTATCCATAATATCCCAAGATTCATCGTCGTCCATTGCCTTAATTAACTTAGAATATCCTCGTTCAGACAATATAAATGCATCTTTAGTCCTATTGCTAGAAAACATCCCTAATTCTCTAGCAAAATCTCTAAGTGAAACTGTTTCACTTAGAAGATTGATATAGTCAATGCCTTCCTTAATACGTTTCTTTTCAATTAATCTGTTAATAGAAGCGTTGATATCCGATAGCCTTGTGTTATGTATCTCTGATACTGCTTTAGCTGTTACAACTCTACAGTTTTTGCCAAAACCACCTTCAACAATAGGAATATTAATTCCCATAAAGTTTTGTGTTCCATTAACTTTTAATTCATTTTTATTCATTTATACCTTCTTTCTCCACATTAAAGCAGTGGGTCGCTAAATATTTATAGTTATTTGCCGATAACTGTGAATTGTTATCTGAGATGGAATGGTTACGGCAATAACCACTCCTAAAAGAAGGTCAAATGAAAAACAAAAAGTGAAATTTCATTTGAGGATGTAATCATCCCATCTCAAACAACAATGTTCTAAATATTTATTCTCTTTATTGAAGGTAGAGATAGTCATTTGACTGTAATTCTCTTTACTTACTTAACTAGCAAACCAATTATTGTTACAATAATTACTTCTCCAAAACAAAAGAGAACTTGTGCAATTAAACACAAGTCCTCTCTGTCAATATCTATCTAGTTTTTATCTAAATAATCTAACCATATACTTAACCAAATCCATATCAGTAGAGTAGAAACTGTATGAGCTATAACCATTATCATCAGAACGATTTACACTGAAACTGTGCATATCACCATCTGATTCAATACTTAGTTCAGCATCTTTTTCAGTATCCTCACTCTTACAACCTTCGCAGTCATCATCCTCAAATCCAAATACTAAGATAGACTCTGCATTTTCTTCAAGAGCATCTAAATCTTTCTGACCTAATCTATCATAGAAATAAGTCAAGCAAGAATCCTCATTACTCTTGATAATACAATTATCAGGGTCTTTAGCTTCTTCAACAAATACCATGCCATCATAAGCAATAGTGATAACTACATCATTATTATTGTCATATAACAGTTCGTTTTCAGAATCTGCATCTACCCATAAATCCTCAATTTTATCGAGTAATCTACCAAGAATTTCTCTTGCAATATAAGATGGTGCGTAGATACTCAAATTTTCATATCTGCGAAGAGTAGAGTATTCGTCAATGATATCATCCACAATTGGACAAATACATTCGATGTATACTTCCTGAGTAAGTTCATCTGATTTATAATCGTAAATCATTTATAAAGTCACCACCTTACAGTAAGCAATTCTTAAACGCCTTTGCTAACTTCATCTTAGGCTCACGATGCGCTGGAACTACATATTCCTCGCCAGCCTTTTCGCCCATCATAATCTTACCTCTACGTTCAGGAACATCCTTTACTGATAGCTTTCCAATACCAGGGATAGTTAAATCTTCACCATTCTTCATTGCATTTTCTGCAACAACTCCCTGTGCCTTTAAAATTGCATCAATATCCTTCATAGGGATTTCGATTTCTACTACTTCCTGAATTGCCTTTAAATATTCGTTCTTTGTCATTTTTTTCGTTTCCTTTCATTCATAAAATATTTCAACTAAAATAGGAGAGTAGCAATCGCCATTCAGCAAGCCACTCTCCACAAACCGAAGTTATTTCCGTTTATTAAATGCCAGTCGGATTCTGGTCTATTTTATGTCATTAGTAACATGATTTTTGAATAATAACATTCAATATGTTACAAGTAACAATTTATGTTACAACGGTCACAGTTGTTGATATCTGCTCCAACAATCACTCCAAACTAAGCCGAATAGTAGACTGTAACCTTTGTTGTTATTATTTATCAAATTTCACGTCATAAATACAATCTAAGCCATTATCTGTAATTACACATAATAACTGCTCAGGCTTATTCCTCAATCGCTTGTCCATACAATATGAATCTGAACCTGACAGACAGCCAGCCTGTAAAACCTTAGAATCATATACGGTAGTCATAGCATTTGTGTGTCTATGTCCACAAAGATATATATCTGGTTTGATAGAAGTAAAGAGTGTCAACTTCTGGATTGCATTCTGTGGTGTTTCTCTATCTCCATGGCTTGCAAATACATTTGTGCTACGAATTGCAAACATAGCAATAGTATCTTCAATAGTATTCTTGTAGCAAATTACATTATTAAAGTTCTGTAATTTGGCTTCTAAAAATGGCAATACGAGATTATCCATATTCTCGTTGGTCAAATTGTCGTCTTTTTTAGGAGATAATCTACCATGATTTCCAATAGCCATATACACATTTACTTTATTGAAATGGTAGCTTAATTCTCTGATAAACTGTGCTAAATAATCAGTTACCATTAAAAACTGCTCAATCATATTTTGATTATTCTCAATTCTTAAAGTAGGATGAATAAATCCAGACACAGTTTCAGAAAGTACCAAATAAGCATTTTCAGAACCATGCCTAATCTGTACTTCAAAAATCTTGTCAAGATATTCGTTCAATCTATCTTTTAATACATCTTGGTTATATGTATTGAAGAAATTATTAGACTTCATGCCTGCATGAATGTCATAGAGAGAAATAAGTAAATCATTATCAGTCTTTAAAATACCTTTAAATCGGGCATTTTCCTCGTATTCTAAGGGTTTAGTTATATATTCTTGCATTGTGCGAATAAACTGTTCTCTATATGACTCCTTATCAGACTCTTCACGAATAACACGTCTTAATTCATTTCTTTCCCTACGTGCCTTAACACGTTGCTTTTCAAGTTCTGCTAACTGATTACTATTCTGAGATTGAATAGTACCAGACTCCATTTTTACAAAGCAATTATCATAAAACTTCTTAGCTGCTTGATAGCGTTTACGCCAAGCCGATTCCGTTCTGTATGTAGTTTCATCTTCGCCGAGTAACTCTCTGTTTATAATATCATTGACAGATTCCCAATTTTTAACTTTACCAGAATCTATAAGATTCCCAACCTTCCATAAAAACTGTTCTTCTGTCTCAGTAGGTAGCTTTTTAATCTCTACTATCTTGTTCACCTACTCTCTATTCATTTGCAGTAGGCTCATCCAATTCTTCTTCATTCTTGGTAGCCACCTTAATTTCTACGCCAGTACCATTAAATACAGATAGAAGAGTAGCAAGACTCTTTTCTTCGCCATCTACATCAACTGTCATTCTATCAGTATCAATAATACCTGCAATCTTCATATTTGTAGTTTCGGTTTTCTTAAATACAAAATTTGCCATAAAATCTTCCTTTTAAAGTCCTTTCATTCATAAATTTGCATAAAAATAATCCTCAAAACTTCTTCTTATGAGGATTGTAATAGTCTTGTTTCTTACCTTTATTTAATTTTACATCGTAATAATTTTGCAATTTCTGTTTATATTCCTCGTTATCTGCTAATCGAATATGTGACTGCAAATAATATAACCCACAACGAGTAGGAATTTTATGGTTCACTACATTATCAATTAACTTATAACTAGGCGCAAGATTTCTAAGATGTGTATGAATATCTGTATTATTTTCTTTACAGATGCGCCAACCGTGTTCTATTTTATCTATGAAATAACCTTTATATTTGATTCTTTCCATAGGCAGAACCTACTTAGTAGCTTTTTCTAAAGCAATCATATTTTTCTGACGCTCACAAAGGTAATACTTCTTATGCTTAGTTTTAGAAGTTGAAATTCCACCTTCGCCAAACTTTACACCATATTCCTTATTCAATTTGTGAGCCAACTTTTTACTGATTAGTAAAATAATATTAACCTTCTTTCATTATAAATTTGTCCTAAGACAGATGAGAGAGTGTAGAATTTGAATCCACGACCTTCACTTTAGAATGTGACGCTCTACCGTACTGAGCTAACCCTCCATATAAGAGAAAAGAGTGATAACACTTACAGGACGTAAGTGCTACCACCCTAGAGAAAGGAGAGATTATGAAAAAGAAAAGTTTACAAAACTTTCGATACAAACTAAATTGAAGATCAACTCTATTCCTTTAATTTCTTACTAGGTTTAAAACTAATACATTTTACATTTGGAATAGTAGTAGAAAAACCTGTATCCAAAGTTTTGTTAACATATACATTTTTAAAATATGTAGAAAATGTACCAAGGCCATCAATTTTAACCTTTAAACCATTTTTAATTTCTGTTATAATTATTCTCACGAAAGAATTAATAATATATTCAATATCTTTCTTATTGTATGTATCCATATTTTCATTCCAAATTTGATTAATAATTTCAGATTTTGTTATGTTTTATCATCTCCAATCGGTGTGTTTTCTTATTCCTACCAATAGCTTACTTATCATGAAACCAAATTATATGGGACGAACCCATATAATTAGATTCCAAAAATCTCTTTGGGGGATTTTTTCTTGGTAAATTTGCGATTATATATGATAATTTCGCCGTTTTTGTCCTCAATTAAGTAGGTATTTATACGGTTATACTGTTCTAAAAGTCCAGTTAATATTTCATTCTTGTAATTAAACAAGATGTAAAAAAGCAAATTCTTAATTGGTGAGTTTTTCTGTAAATCTAAATTCCACAAAAGTCGATACATCGTGTGTTTGCTAATTTTCATTTTATTGATTTCATATAATAAATCTTCTTTAGCTTTTACAATATGAATATGTTTCTCCTCGCTTGTAAGACAAGAATTTTGTGCAATCATCTGGTTATAAGCAAACGTATTTTCAGCCATTTCAATTATCTTAGTGATTTGTGGTTTTACAACTTTATTTTTATCATAATCTAATGGTCTAAAAATTTCTGCAAGTGGAAGAAAATCACTTCCTTTTGATTTAGAGGCACGTTTTGTTCCAATACATGTATGTAACAAATCCATACTGGTATCATATTTTTGATAATCTTTTCTATTTACATTCTTATAGTTCTTTGTATCTGCAATAAATCCTAAAAAGAATGGCATTTTCTTTCTACCATCGGTCATGGTTAAAATGTTTTCATATTTTTTTCGCATTCTTTTCAATTCAGCAGTATTATCTACAGGATATTCTTTCTTAGCTTTGTCGATTTCAATATTAGACATAACATCTAACTGACACACATCATAATAAATCTCTTTAATATACTCATATTGATTTTCTACATCTTCACCAGATTTTGCAACCATATCCCATAAAAGTGAATTTAATTCCTGAGACAGATTTACAATCTCACCAATCTTGTTATTACTGGTTTTATCATCTAAATCAGCTAAATCTTCAGTGGTATAATGTCTTTTAGATTTTGGTGGATTAATATTACGTGTTGGCACTTTGAAAAATTTATAATTTTTTTGTGCTGCATCAATAAGAATTTTATTATTTGTGATTAGCAAACTATCACTATCGTAATCTGCGCCTGAAAGTCTTTCTAAAATATTTTCATTAATTGCGTTGATACAAATAATATTTGACGTAAGATTAAAATACTTGTCAATAGTTTCGCAAGCTACATTTTTTGTTAATAAAATATTACCAATGGTTACGTGAGGAGAACGACTACCTAAGATAGTTGTCTCATAGTCATATCTTGTATTGTGTACTGTTCCAACTTCCAGTATAGATTTTCCATCAAATTTTCCAATAGACTGTAATAACATCTCATAAGGATTTCCAAATAGAGTAGCATAAGTACCATCCACAAGAATATGTCCTTTTTTCATATTCTTAAGATATGAACTACACAAATTCTTCTTAAAATCATAATAAATACGGGTCTTGTCAAAATCACATTCATAATTTAATAACTTATAAATAATTTCATTCTTATCTGCCACAATATTATCAGTTTCTAATTCAAAATCAGAGCCTTCTTTGAATTTTAAATGATAACGCATAACATCGACATCTGTATTAAGTAAATTGATATAATCAAGACCATCTTGAACAACTTCTTGCAATTCTTCTTTTGACAACTGTAAGGTATTGAGTAATTGATAATGGGCTTGTACCATACGACCATTAAAATAATGGGTATCCTTGTCATACTTCACAACTCCAAAATAAGGATAGATATTTTTAAACCAATTCTCCAATTTGCCAAATTTAAAATATTTGATACTTGACGGAGTAGTAATAATTTTAATATCCTTAATATCAGTAGCGATTGTTTGTCCATTAAGTTGTGAAATTTCAGTAATACCATTATCAACAAAAAATTTCTGAATATTAGTATTAAAACAACAAGATTTAAAAAACTTATTTCTCAGCAACAACATCCCTTTAGATGAATATTCTCCCATGAGTGATATATCAATTAAAGATTGTCCATCCCAAATCGAATTAGAAATCTTCATATTTTTTTCTTCTGTTTTTAGCCAACCATCGTCACCCAAGTCTGTACAAACAGCATCTTCATAAAATACACTTTCCCAATCATCTACAACTAAAAAGTTTTCTGGTTTAATATTAATAGTGTCAATAATGCTACTAGTAGGTAAGGAGATATAGGCTTCAAATGCAGCAATATCTAATTCATCACCATCTTTAACATCTAAGCCACATTGTTCTGATTTGTGCATATCAGGGTATAAACGTCTATCAATAAAGAGACATTTTCCAACTCTGGCAGAACCACTTGAACGTTTAAATCTACAATAACTAAGTCCATTGCAAATAAAACCATTTGTGTAACACCATTCTCTTAATTCTTTGGCAGATTTAACAGTTTTAATTGAGCCAGTTAATTTATATGTATATGTCATATTATCTTCATCATAATTACATGAGAAGAAAGAGGGGAGGAGAGTGGTATTTACTGAATTATAAAATGGTTCATCCACTTTAATAGCAACTAAAATTTCAATTCCATCTTCATCAACGTCTGTTGCATATCCATCTTTTAACTCATAATCTCGTAAATTATATCCGTTTCTAACATAAGTGTTTTTTGCTATTTTATTAAATTCTTTTACAGCATATTTAAAAGTTACATTGATTACCTTGGAAGAATATTCTTTGCCCTTTGAGATAAAGGACAAAGAATCTTTTTTGCCATACACAGATTTTGCAACTTCTCTAAGTTCAATTAAATCCAAACTGTAATCAAAACTATTTATGTATTTTCTGAAATTATCACTACCATCTTTTTTTGTTAGTTTATAACCATATGGCACATTTTTAATATAATTATTTGCTAAATATAAATCTTTAGCATCAATCGAAGGTATAAAAATAGATTTAGTCATTAGCCACCTCCATTACTCTATAACCACATTTTTGTATATTATCAAACACTTTATTCATTCCTTTTTTCAAAGAAAAAACAATGTCATTTTCGGTTAATGAATAAAATTCTTCAAAGCGAACTTTTTCCAATGTTAAGTATTTTTTTGGAACAAAATATTTCTGGTCAATTTCAATTACTGGATAACCATTATAATCAAATAGAAATTGTGCTTTCCAAAAATTATTTTTACAATTATTGATTTTATTAACCAAATCCAAAGCAATAGAATATGACTTCATAAAATCTTGAATTATTGATTCGCATTTATTCTTTTTTTCTATAAAATCAGTAATATCTCTTTTTAACTCTTCGTCATAAACCTGTCTATCGCAAATATACATTTTAAATCGAATACCACACTGAACACGACCAGTATATTTAGATATATTTAAACGAATATTAATATTATTATGATTTTTAATATTTAATAAAAATGAGTTATATTCATTACATTCAAAAAGGTCTTTCAAAAAAGTTTCATTTGCTTTATCAGAAACTGTATTATTTATTTCTCTTGTTAATTCATCAATGTCTTGTATATCAATGTGTCGATTTTCAAACAATATTTCAAATTTATTGTTTGTTTTAATAAGCACTGTATATAAGTCATTTTTCATTTTTATCTTATATTTGTCTCTTTCATAAGATTTTAATATATCCTCATACTTCAAAAGTTTTTCTTTATACTTTGATACATGATCATATACTTTTTTTAAATCACATAAATCATTCTCTGAAATAACTAATTCTTTGATATCAAAAATATTTTTATTAAAAACAACCTTTGGGAAAGTTTTTAATTTGTTAAAATCATACCAATAATTACATGAAGCAAAAAGTTTGGTATATGTTATATGTTCTGTTTTTAGGTTTAATCTAATACCAGCTTCATATGTTCTTCCACGGACACATCGCAAATCAAAGTATATAGTTTCATCTTTTGGTAAATCCAAAGACTCTCTAACGTTAGAAACCACCTTTTGGTTTATTATATTTAAAACATCATCCTTTAAGTATGATACACACTGCTTTCTTTTAATAATTTCATAACAAGATACCATATCTTCATATTCCATTTTTGAAACAATTTCTAAAATAGATTCTCTTGTATTGTTTCTTATCTCTTGCCAAAACCAATCAAGTTGCTCAATTCTCGCTTTATAATTAAGAACTTTCTGTCTAGTTAATTCGTGTTTAATCCTCGCAATAGTATTTGCATACAAATCTCGTTTCACATATGGTTTAGAATAGCAAACGCCATTGTGATAGAGATATGTAAACGATGGGATGGTAGTTGTATCTGTTTTAAACATATATTCTTTAATATTAACTTCTACGACATCATTACCAAGTGCATCCCATTTACAAAAATAATCATCGCCAGTTTTTCTATTCGTGAAAAACATTTCGAAATAAATAATTTTACCTGATGTGGTGTAAACAGTAATATCTGGTCTATACTCCCCAAATGGAGTACAATGTGATTCTTCAATTTCAATAGAAGACACTTCAAATAATTCATCTTCTATATAAAATTTACTTCCAGTTTCAAATAACCAGTTTTTACAGAAAAAGTGTAATTGACTTTCTTTTGTACATTTCCCAGTTTTGTGATAATAGTGAGATTGTTCTTTATTACTATCCAATGCTCTTGGTTTGACAATCCCCCCACAACAAGGACAGTAATAATCATTATCACCATCAGCTTTTTTAACGTGAATAAGATTCGCAAATTCATCATTACCATCATAGGCAACAATCAGTTGTGGCAAATATTCAAAAATATCCATCAAAATCCTCCTTAGTATTCGATTTTTAATAATGTGGAATTTAAAATTTGTTTTATATGTTTTTGGTCTTACTTAATATTTCTCTAAATCTATTGACCTTTGCGCCAACAAAGTTATTGCCAATAGAATTTCTAATCTATGTCCTTTATCTGTTTGATAATTACAACCAGTAAATAAAACGCAATTATCAACAAAAGGACTATTGATACATTTGTTAACACTTTTTCAAAGACACATACAAGCAAACCTAAAAATATCCAAAATTGTATTTTTCTTATATCCATTTTCTTCTCCCTGTGTTATAATATTTTCAATGCTATGTGGCTATAGCAGAGTACAAACAAACTAAAGAAGGAGGTTAAAAATACTTGACAGATATTATTACAATCCTAGTAGTGGTAGCATTTATCCTATTAGAAATCATCTGTTTGTCTCTTATTCATGTCTATAATGACATAAAGACAGTGTATACTTGCGCCAACAAGAAAACATGGAGACATCTCAAGAAGTCTTTACAGTAGACTTCTCCTAATTTGTTTGTATGTGCGTCTTATTTAATACTTGGTCTGTCATCTGAAATATGGTGACAGACTACTTTCTTATATACCAATCTCTATCCATCCACCTAATATAAATAACTTGTGGTAGATTATGGACGCTTGGTACTAATTTGCTTAACCATGTCTTCAATTCCTTAATAATCATCACCCCTCATCGTCTGTACTTCATAACCTAAAAACTTAACTAACTCCCTTGTAGTAGGACAGTCATAATGAATAAATTCACCATCGTCGTTCTCAATATATTCTTCTCCTTCATAAATACCTTCGCCACAAGAAGAGCAGTAGTGGTTAAATTTAGGTTCAGGTGCTAAAGGACATCGACTTGCGTGAGGAATTTGATGACAATACTCGCATCCATATATACTCATCTCTAAACAACACCTCCTACACTATATTTCTCCAACTTTTCATATAAATATCCATCATTCGTGGTTTGAACTTTCCATAAATTTTTATAGAATTCCTACTTCACAGACTTTGTAACCTCCATCTCCATAGGCGTAAATTCCGATAGTTCCTACCGTATTAACTTAATTAATTTATGCTATTTGTAATATTCTCAAACCTTCATTTAAAATATTGATAGCAGCATTTACATCTCTGTCATGATGTGTATTGCAACATGGACAATCCCACTCTCTAATTTTGAGATTTTTAGTTTCTTTATTTACATATCCACATATGCTACATGTCTGAGAACTTGCGAAAAATCTATCTACTTGCAACCAATTCCGATAATAATTCCTTGATAAATAGCTATGCAACCAATATGAAATTTATAGCAATCAGATATGGCAGCTACTGATTTTGCTTCATTAAAACACTTATAATCAGTCTTACTTAACATAATCGCTCTCTTTCATATAAAGCATTTCCTCTATCAAAACAATCAAGTTCATACTTTGTCCGATTAATATAATAAGAAAAATCCGTATTTTCTATATAGTTTGTAACCTCTACACACAAAGACTTTTTATCAGTTGTTTTAAATTCAACTGAATTAAGTTCATCAATCATGTCAAATCTGTCAATATCATTATCCTTTATAAAAAAAGTAGTAGTATATAACTTTTTTTCCTTGCTCCATCTACTTAATGCTAATATTGAATATCCATTACATAAATCAACCGTAATTCCTGTATCTGCAACTATTTTATATCTCATTAATAAAGTACCTCCTAATTATTGTCTCTAAAATTACATTCTTTCTTTCTATTTGAATCATATTTCAAATCATCAGCTATTTTTGATGATATAGGTAAATTAACTACATCAAAATCTATACTTGATAATTTTGGGTAGCATATTAACTTATTTCTTTTTTTTAATTCCATTGTTCTGTTCATTGCATACTTTTTGTTTGTTTCATTTGTCATTAAATAATTTTCTCCTTTTTTGATTAAAATAAATTTTGATGTCATAATCGTTCCTCCTTATAGGTAGGTGATTTGACTGGTTTGTTGGTTACATATAATACTTCTCTGTTTGATTAGATGAAAGAGAGTTTATTTCAAGTCCTTCTCAGTTGGCTTAATAATATTAATAGTGTCTTTAATATCTTCAATGAATGAACTGATATTTTTAATCTTGTTGTTATACATATCTACATAGGAAAGGTATAATTCTTTTTCTGCCCTTGTAATAGCAACATAGAATAATCGGCGTTCATCATCTACATTCTTATTTTTGTGGTGTGGAAGAAGTTCTTCGTTACATCCAACAATAAATACAACAAGATATTCCATACCTTTTGACTTATGAATAGTAAGTAATTTAACTTTTTCATCTCTCTTAGTTTCTACTTCTCTATTTAGGTCATCTAAATATGTAATAAGTTGTTCAATAGAAGAGTACTTGGAACACATATTTTCAAAACTATCAAGGTTATCAATCTGTTCAACATAACTACCATCATCTGCTTGCTTGCCTTTTGTAACGAACTCGTCAATATTAAGTCGATTTCTAAGATACTTAACTAAATCTGCAACAGAAGAGTATTTTTTATTCTGTATGTAGTTAATAACCTCAAATATTTCATCAATACCATTTTTAAAACGCCAATTTCGTCTATCAATAGTAAACATTGCATTGTAAAAAGATGTATTTCGCTGCACACTGTTATGTTCTACTTCTTCAAAAAACTTTTTATTTAGCCATCTATTAGGTTTATTGTATAAATAAGAAAATGCTTCATTATCATTCTCGTACAATGCTAATCTAAGATATGAGATAATCAGTTTAATTTCTGGTAAATCTGTAAATACTTTTCCATCAACAATATCAAATGCAATGTTAGCACTATGTAGAGTGGCTTCTAATTTTTGCAACTGTGCATTGGTTCTTGCGAGAATAGCAATGTCGTTATATTTATATCCTTCTCTTTTTAATTCTGTGATTCGCTTTGCAATCCATTCACCCTCATCATAGTCGTCTGAAAAATGTCTTAATTCAGGTATTTTGTAACTAGGTTTATCTGCAACGCTCTCTACATAATTCTTGTGTTTTGAATCTGGAATACTAAGTGCTAACTTATTTGCAGTCTTAACAATATCTTCACTACATCTATAATTAGTGTTAAGATTGATAACTTGTACATCACTGTAATCAGTATCAAAATTCAAAATAAATTTACTATCACCACCTCTAAATGAATAAATCGCTTGAAGTGGGTCGCCAACAATCATAGTATTTTTATTATTCAGTTTTCTTAAAAGTAGTGCTTGTGATAGTGAAACATCTTGAAACTCGTCAACCAATACATATTGAAATGTGTTTTGGTATCTGATTAAAACATCTTCGTTTTCATCAAACGCTTCATTTGCCATATTGAGAAAATCATCAAACTCAATGTATGAGTTCCTATCCTTATATTCTTCATACATTTTAAAAATTCTTTTCATATCATCATTCTTGAATGGCATATCAGTTGTATAAATCAAATCATCAGTTGGGTGTCTCATATTTACTTTTTGCAAAGCAATAAATGAAAACACTTCATTGTGAGGAACATCATCAGTTGAACACAACTGTAATGATGTACAAATATCTTGTATTGCTTTTTCTTTTTCCCATTGAGCAGTCCATACTTTATATCTATTTGCTCCATATGTAGATGAAATAATTTTCAATGCAAAAGAGTGAAATGTTTCAATATTGGCATTTGGTATTTGCAATTCCTCTAACTTAGAAACAATATTGTCTTTTGCTTTTCTACTAAATGTAATTGCTAAAATAGAAGAGGGGAGTATTCCATGATTCTCGACCATATTCTTAATTCTATGAGTTAATGTTGATGTCTTGCCACTTCCTGCACTAGCAATAACTGCAATGTTACCATTAATGGTATTAATGACTTTCTCTTGTTGTTTGTTAAAATTCATTCGTTACAAATTCCTCCTTATTTGATAATTTCTAAACTATAATTGTCATCAATTGCGCTTTTTTTAATTCTGTCACCAAGATATTCAGTTTCATTGGCAATAGTCATTTCACACATACCTTCTTGTCTCAGCATATAATCATTTTCTCCATTGCAATATAAATATTTACTGGGAAATTTATTGAAACGTTTACTTGCATTATCAAGAATCATTCCTGTAAACTCGTTATTAAATTCTTTAATAAGTTTCTTCCTATTTGTTTGTTGAAATTGATGAAGTATATATTCACACTTTTCTGGGTCTATATAGTAGGCTTCATATGTTTTGTAAACACATTTAATCTTTCTTTTATATAATTCTCTTTTTAAGACTTCATTAAAGTGTTTGGATTTTTTACTATAATATCTTTCTGTGTAGTTATTAATATTGGCTTCTTTGTCAGCAATGTTGATACAAACTGAGTAATATTCCATTTCCTCTTTGCTTGCTTGATGACTTTCTATATGTAATGGAAGTGATACTTTTCCATTTTCATCTATAACAATATTCTCCATATCAGATACTTCCACATTGATACGATAAACTTCACGCCAAATAATTAAACCTGCTGATTTAAGATAATCTAATGCAGATGTTATATAATGGTCTAACATATCATCTGTTTTTTCTATAAATTCATATATTAATTCAACAGGATATTGTGTTTCTTTAGATGTATCTTCTTTGTTATATTTAATAAGATTATAATTTCTATTAACCATATTAATTTCTCTTGACCACTTGCCAACTGTAATGTCTATCTTTCTATTCTCGTTATACTCATTATCAATAAGATAATTGAGTATCAGTGGACATATATACTTGTAGAGTGACTTTTGCATTTTAGGTAAACTGTTAGGAAGAGGATGCTTATGTACTTTTGTTATTTTATATGTACGGTTTCCTAAATCTTTTATGTTGCAATATTTTTCCATCTTTGTAAGCAATGTTTTTTTATGATTGCTTATAAATCTACCGTTATCTGAATAAGACCTCTTTTGAGTATCACTACCAAATAATTCTACTAATTCTTTTTCTGTAACTTTTCCAATTTTAATTTTTTCAATATCCATTTTTTTAATCTCCTTTTTATAAAATTTTTAAAATGAAAATGGCTCTAAACGTTGATTTTAAGCCATTTTTAGACAAAAACATCCTTTCATTCTTCCCCATATAATATATATATTAGGGGAAACTTTAAAGGATGCGATGTGGCTTAATCCCTTATAAATAGGGCGTTTTAACGATTTTTACTCAAAAATTTTTGCTTTTCATTTAACGCTCCTTTCTTAAATCTGATTATTTTGGTTATTCTTGTTGGCTTGCTTGCAAGACAACAAAGCTGTGAATCTTGTGAGCGAATAGCGAACAAGTTCATAGCTAAACGACGTAGTCTATAGGTAAAAGTGTGAACTATTACATATTTTCTCCATTTACATTAGTGTCAATAATTATTTCTATAATTGCTTTGTGTCAGAACTCCAAAGTTGTCAAAGATAGTAATATGACTCAAATAGAAATATTCCCCTTTTAAGGTTTATGGTGATATAGTTCCTAGAATCAAAATTCAAAACTTTGGTCATACAACAGGAACTATCATTGATGTTGAAATTTTACCTGCTATACCAACTGATGATATAGTTATCAATCCATTTGACTTTTACAAAGGATTATCATTAGCACCTAACCAGTCATTTGTAACTATATTCTCTAAAATATCTTCATCAGATGTTCCCCTTGAAGAGTTTGATGTGAAAATAAAATATAAAACTTTAGGTAAAACGGTAAAATCTACATATCACATCAATTACAAATTTATAGAAGGTGCTTTTGAAACCAAATCATCTACAAAGGATGTAAATAAAGCACTTGACAATATCAATCAAAGTATTCAAGGACTTCAGCAAAGATAGAGGCTAAGTCCTTTTTTATTTGTTTTTTATCTGCTTTAAAAGCATCAATTTCTATTGATACACTCATTCCATATGAAATTGTCTCTCCTTTGCCGTTAGTAATAGTTGGTTTCTCAAATGAGAATTTTTGTGGTACAATTTTTAAAGTTGTCATAGGTTTAATTCCTTTCTTTGATTAAATATTTTTCTGCTATGTTTATTTCTTCTCTATTTTGGTTTGTGAGTGAACCAATATATCCTTATAAATATTTTTCTCCAAATATTTTGGATAGTAGTGACATATGTAAGTACTTAGTTTGCGTAGATGTAAACCATAGCCCATACATTAATTCTCCTTTTAGATTACAAATTGGTGTTATAATTGTTGGAATGTTTCCTGATTTGTATAATGAATACAAAATATATTGATTGTTATGAGTGACATATTTTTTGTTGGTTGATTTTTGCTATAATAAGTAAAATTTTAGAAAAGTGATCTATGTATTAGGGTTAAATTAATGTTGAGAGAAAAATTAAAGTGTTTTGCTTTTAAATGATACTTGTATCATTGAAGTAGTTTTGTGAGCAAATAGAGTTGATTTTCATTAATTTAGTCCTTAGATTACAGGTAAAGAAATTGGTGATGACATGTGATAAGAGATAAACATAAAAATAAGACAGATAATTTCTTACCTGTCTTATAAGTTGATGGCGTATATTCATTTTATTTTTCTAATTTAGAAGCTAATTCATCAAATATGTTTCTTGGTTTACTTTTATCTGACTTATCTATCAAATGTAGTTTTTCCATAACGGAATCGAGTGTTAATGAAAACATATCTCTTACATCTTTGTATCTGTTGATTACATCTAGTACATAAGGATTTGTGTCTAAATCGAATTCAGATTTATATGCATCTACATAATCATTAATTTCTATTGCATATGTATCTTCAGTTTCTTCAATAACAAGATGTATGGTTTCTGAGAGTTTTAGGTTCTCGTCAGAATGTTCATTTACATAGGAGTGAAGAGTATTAAGTTTATTGAATGTATTTGTTTTCCAACGAGAATATTTCTTTTCAGGAAGTTTCTTTTTATTGGATTGTTCTTCTATGTTAGAAAGTTTTTCATAAACTGGTTGTAAAGCTAAAATGATTGCATTGGAAATTGTATTTGATATTTGAGCCATATCAATCTGTTGTTGAACAGGAACTAATTCGTTTGCTCTATATTTTTCTATAATATCCCATACCCAATCCATGAATATATCAGCTTTAGGTTGTCTTGACCAACGACAGATTTCCATGATACCTCTTTGAGTATAAAGTATCGTTTCGTAAGACTTTCCATCAGTACTTACCAGTTTGGTAACTACTGAAAGATTGTCTAATCTATCACTATGCTTCTTATGGATTTTGCTTAAAGCAATATCTGGATTAGAATATTCCAATGCAGAACCGATTTGTTCTCTTGTAAGTAAAATATCATCATTCATATTGCAATAGAAGTTACAAGATAAATCTCCAAAAGTTTCAGTTGTGATTAGTTTTAAATTGTTTCTCATAATTTTAAATCTCCTTTTCATAAATGTGATTAGTTTATTTGTTTCTAATATTTATTTCTCTGTTTGATTTGGAGATTTGTTGCGAATGTTGACGTGATAAAAGTAGGAGAGTAATATTTTGATTTTTGTAATGAATTTTTATATCGTGTTTTTGATTTGATAGATATGAAATATTATTATGGGTAGATTACGAGCGTAAAATTGTGTTTTTGAGAGTAAATTTCAATTTTTATTGATAAGGTGGATAGTTGTTAGGGTATGAGATTTTGAATGATTTTAGGGCGTTTTTTAATACGATTTATATATAAATATTTTTGATGTTTGATTGTTTAAATTGAATAGTAATTTTTGATGACTTCGGTAAGAGAGTGATTTTGTGTGATTGTTTATGGTTTGAAATAGTTGATTTTATAAGGGTTTGAGAAGTTTTTGATGTTGATATTTTAAGGATTTATTGTGGTGAGAGAACAGTTATTTTTACGATTTTAGAGTGAGTTCGATATAATGCTTGATTTATAAGAGTTTGAGGTGGTTTAGAGATGGATTTTGGTTATTTTGAGATATGTTAAAATCGGTAAAAGTCTTATTTTTCAAGGTTCTACCGAAGTGTTTACCGATTGGTTTTGGTCTTCGGAAGTGCTATTTTAGGTCAAAGTATGGATGTGGAACAGATATACCCTTTTTGACAGATAAGAGTTTGTTTTAGAATGTAAACATAGCCCCTATAATACGAACGTATATTCTATAAAATGGTCTAATACTGCACTATTAATCTATTTCATGCGGTTATACTTATAAACTATGTGTAACTGTATTATATGAATAGTACAATAATACAATATTATCCGTCACAAGCCCAGATTTTACGCTGTACACCACACAAAGACATTTTGCATATTTTGTCCGCATGTGACGTACAATAAAATCGTTCGGTTATGTCCGTCTGTCGAATACGTTATAAAAAACAAAAAATGGTACGCAATCCCAAAAATACACCTATTTTACACTATAAAGTGGGGACTAAACCCAAAAATCACATTATTTTATATATCAAAGTGGGGACTAACTACCAAATACCGAAATAATTCACACTGATACACAAACAATTATTTTTCGCTCTCAACTGGCACAAAATCTATATGCAATTTCATATTACTTTATTATATAGTATATTCTTTCTTTGTTGCTCTATCAGTAATAGTTATAATAACGTCACAATGTAACGCTTCTATGATTTCTAATAGTGTACTAACTTTCATATCATCATTATTTAATTGCTTGTTTAATGCCTGTGTTGATTTCTCCATACGTCTAGCAATGGCAGCAACACTTATATCTTGTGTATCTATAATTTGATTTAATGTATCAATTATCTTTTGACTATCCATATTATAACAACTCCTTTTTATTTTATAGTTTTCTATTGTATCACACACTAAAAAATAAGTCAAATTTATTTAAAAAATATCAATAAAAAGGTTGACAAAATAACAATAAAAAGGTATAATAAATGCATAAGATAAAGCAAGGGCAACAAGCCTAGACAACTTAATCCCTTGCTTACATCTTAAATAATTACATAAAGGAGGTAGTAACCATGAAAGGGTACACAACACAATCTGGTTACATGGGTTACGTTCCTAGCTTTGACAAGTATATCTTGTTTGCTAGTGAAGCCGATTATATCGACTACTTGAACGATTAACCAACAAAAGGGCATCCGCTTAGCGGTGTAAGTCCCTTTGTAAATCCTCTAAAAGTGATTATAACATACTTTTAAATCTTTAACAATACAGAATATAAGAGTATAGCACATTGATAATTGAATAGACTTTATACCTTGATTATGCTATAATAAGTATAAATAAGTACAGATTACATAGTTATAAAGGGAGTGTGATAACATGTCACTAACAAATGAAGATTTATTATTAATAAGTCAACTACTTGATAATAAGTTGAAACCATTAAAAGACGATATAAATGATACAAAATTGATACTTGAAAATGATGTATTACCTAGATTACAAAATATTGAATCTTGTTATACATCAACTTACAAACGGTATCAATCGGGTATTAACCAAATCGAATCAATGCAAACTGATATTCAAATCCTTAAAAAAGTAGTATCAGAGCATAGCGAAAAACTTCAAAAATTAGCATAATTATAATCAAGGTGTAAAGTCTATTGAATTATTAAGGCTTTACACCTTTTTAATTTATATAGTTGTATGTTATAATACCAATAAAAATACAAGGTAGGTATAATTATAATGACTAATAAAGATTTAAGCGATTTAGTGAATAAGATTATAAAAGACAATGGAATAAATAAATCTTTTATATCTGAAAAATTGCAAATCAGCAGACAGGCGTTTGACCATATGTTAAAGAAAAAACAATTTTCTATTGATGACGCTAATAGAATTTTAAATATTATCGGTTATGAAATTGATAATATACAACTAAAAAACTTTAAAAAAGTTGACAAAAATAGTTGACAAATCCTGACGGATATGTTAATATATAATCAAGGAAAGGGAATAAATAAAAATCCCAGTCCTGAAAAATCAAAACTGGGATTGAAAAGATTATATAAATATAATCTAACCTAAACAACTAGATTATATAATTCTTTTCATTAACTGTCAAGTCTGGCAGTAAAATTCCCAAAACTAAAAATTAGAATAGAGAATATCTATTCATAACCGATTAGCAATCAACACGCAGCTAACCGCTTCCTATTAAAAACTAATAGTTGTTATATAGCACATTGAAAAGATAACAACGAAAAAGTAAATGCGAGGTCGTGGGCAAGTGGAACTTTTAAAAGCTGTATTTAAAACTTGGCTGTTTTAAATTAACTTTAACAAAGTAAAGCGGAGACAAAGTAGCGGAAGTAACATTGAACAAGTAGAAGTTTGATAATAAAAGTTTAGTCAACTTATAAACTGTGATGCTATTATCAGCAAATAACGGAACAAAGCCCGTTATAAAATAGCACCGCTGGCGCAGTGTACAGCAGAAACTAATATAAGAATGAAATAGTTTTGCATTTTTGGAGAATGAGACATACACGCAACAAAGCGGTTAATAAATACATATTAAAAATAAATAATTGGAATTATAAAGCAAGTTATTTTTATTATAGCTTGTTTTTTATTACTTATATGAAGCACTTAAATTGCATCATGTCAGATATATTGCAAAGGGTTTATAAATCAATCGGGCAAAAGCATAAGACCCGTGGCGGCAAGTAGTAGAAAGATTTATAAAAAGTATGCTTTCCCTGTTCTGAATACCGCTTATTTTTAAGTGCTTACATAAGTAATAAAAGTTACTTAAAACAATTATTTTGAGGAGGTTTTTTATATGAAAATGAAAGTAAATAAAATAAAAAACATTGAGAAAAGTGTGTGTTTTGCAGAACAGAAAATTGCTTATAATTATGCTTTTATGTGGCATACACAACTAAAGAAGATTTTCAATTCTGATAATATCGCAATTGTAAAATCAGAAGCATATAACGATATTATTCAATCAGTTATTAGAGGAATTAAAGAAAAGGAAATTGACAAGAAGTATAACATTGATGCAATTGTTCATTGTTTTAGAAACGGCATTGAAAACTATATGAATTATAATAATTCAGGAATACTTGCAAGTTATGAAGAAATAGGAAAGATTTTTACTTGCCTATATGAAATAGCATAGAAACGGATTGAGGGATATTTCAAAGCGGAATATCCCTTTTTTAGTGGAGAATATAACAATATAAATATATTGAAAGGCGGTTTGAATTATGGGAAATAAAAAATATAACTTTACTGTAGAATGGGAAAGCGGAAGCATTAACGACAATGTTATTAAATGGCTCAAGGCTAATAATATTAATTGGCATTATAACCGATTCTTTACTTTAGTAGCTGATTTATACGGAATTGGACAGTATTTCAAGTTTGACTACGAACGCATTAACGGCAATACATACGGAATTATCGCAACAACAACAGAAAATATCTAATATAGAAAGGTGGTTATTTTATGATGAATATTAGAGAAACAGAAGAACAGAAACAGGAAAGAATTTTCCAACACTACAAAAATAGATTGACAGAAGAAGTAAGGAACGCAAGCGGAAACGAAAATATTAGATTTAATGTTATCGAATATCTTTGCAGTTTTCCAAAAATCAATCCTTTTGTTATGGCTGCAAGTATCACTAATGACGGCATAACGATTTTATATGATGATACATCAATAAGCAGAGAAGAGAACAGAAGAAAAGAAAGACAAGTTAAAAAACTGTTAGCATAGAAAAGGAAGGTTGTTATATATGGCAAAATTTGAATTATTCATGGGATGCTTTGGAAATGGAGTTTGCGTTAGCAATAAGGCAGTAATGGAACACGGAGATTATAAAAAAGTTGCTCATATTTCAGAACATGGAGTTATTAAACTTTATGTTCCAGAGGACTATATACCATCGGAAGAAATGCAGAAAATCAAAAACACGGCAGAAGCAAATAAAGCGGAATTTCTGGAAAAGTGGAACAGGAAAACCGACATACAAAAATATGAATATATGTTAGATATTCCTACTATTGGATGTGGTTTTACTGCTATTAAATTAGCAGAAAGAGAAAATAAACACTTGCCACTTGCGGAACGTGTCGCAATTATGGAGAAAGTTTTCTTTGATACTCATATGTAAAACGACAATAAAATTGTAATTCAAAAGGGTGTAGCAATCGTTGCACCCTTACGGAACGGAGGAAAAACAATGCAGACAGCAAACGCATATAAAAACTATGAGAATATACAGAGAATTGACGCCTTGCACACATACGCAGAGTGGAAACGGATTGAAAACAGAAGAAAAGAACGCAGAAGGGCAAACGCAACCTATTATATAAAGCAGAAGTTAAGCGGATTAATTCTTGCTATAATCGGAATTATTATTCCTTTTATAATGGATGGAGATGCAACCGCAAGTGTTTTATTTTTGCCTTTAGGCTTATATCTGTTATTTACAAAAGAAAAAGCGATGGATTTTTAATTGATTAATGATATAATAGAAGTGGAGGCGGTACAATATGAAATTAATTGAAGGAAAGAAGTACACAATCAAATTCAAATGGGGGAACTGTAAATGCCTTTTATGATGGTGTGTGTGATAGTTTTAATGGTCAAGAATGCTCATGTTGTGATAGAGAATGTGAGAGAGGGCATTTGTTCAAAGTACCTTCTACAGACAATACGACTTTTGAAGAGTGTTGCAATGGGGCGTATAGTGAGTATTTGCCGGTTGGAAATACTTGTATTAAAAAATTAGATATTATAGAGGTATAGCCGGAATAATCCGGCTGTATTCTCTTCTTAAATCGTGTATTTTATGGAGGAATAACAATAGAAAATAATAGTTATTTGAATTGTAAAAAGGCAGATACTGCAATTAGCAGAGCAAAAAAGATATTGATTGACAGAGCGAAAACAGATGGTTTGTATGAATGTTTTGGACAGAAGGAAGTTAGAGCAATTAGAGATAAATTTGTTGACTTGTGTGACTATTCAAAGGAAATGAATACAATCAGAAACAAGATTGATAATTTTGATGAATGGTGTATGACTTATACAGGGCAATAAAACTACTGTTTTATTTGGAAAATTTGGAGGTAAAACACTATGAAAGCAACAAATATTAAATGGGATGTGGATTTTGAGGAAGATTTGGAAACATTACCAACAGAAATTATAATACCTGAGGGAATGATAGATAAGGAAGAAATTTCTGATTACTTATCAGATACGACTGGATTTTGTCATATGGGATTTGAGTTAGAGGATTAGATTGGAGGAATTTAATATGTATAAAGTAACATTATCAGCTTGTGGAAACATAGACCATGATGAAAATCCATATGACAATATTGTTGATGGAATAAAAGTTGATGCTCAAATTGCAGAAGCAAGCAGTATTGAAGAGTGTCAGGAAATAGTCCGTAAGTACATCGAAAAGAATTGTTTAGGTGGTGGAAATTGGACTGGCGGTAAAGTATTTAAGGGAAACGAACAAGTAGGATATATTTCATATAATGGAAGATATTGGGAGAAGGGTATTGAATACTACAGATAATTTTATCAATGAATTTCACATTTCAATACCGACTATCAGTATGGAAGATAGTTGCTAACTGCCGAAAGTTATACAGTTGATACATAGTGCGTTGATATGAAACACACTTCCAGAAGTCTATACTTCTTACTGGAAATCTTGAAAAAGAAGTAGTTAAGTCCTTCACAATGGACGCAAACTATGATAAAATTAAATTAAACAAAGGAAAGGAAGTTGATGTAAATGTTTATTATCTTATTTATTATATTTATTGTAATCCCTCTTATCAAGGAGGAAATGGAAAATCAATCATACAGAGAATCTTGCAGACGCAGAGGAGATAAAACCTATTGGTCTACAGACGGATTGAGATACACAAGCAACAATCAGAAAGTTTATAAATAGAAAGGCGGTGGATAAGTAATGGAAGGATTAATTTGAACGATAAGGATTTTCAGAAGAAATTAAGAGATAAATAAAAAGTAAAATGAATATAGAAATAAGTTGAAGCCATCGGATAAATAATCTGGTGGCTTTTGTTATGGAAACTATGATTGTGAGGTGGTATAATAATGTGTAGATGTCGAATGGGGAATCCTAAGAAAATGTCGAGATTTATATGTTGCAACTGCCTAAAAGAAAACTTTGTTGGATTTGGTATTCAAAGAGGTGGTAAGCAACGAGAGAAAGGACATGTAAAGGATTTAATGTGTATCAATAGCGGATGCAACGGAAATATTACAAAGAATATAGAAGTAAGATATTGTGATAGTTTTCAAGAAATGATGGCTAAAGCAGAGAAGTTACATAAAGAAATATATTGTTAGAAGGATTATTTTATTGAAAAAAAGAATGGAGGAAGCTGATATGAAGTATGGAGATATTGTCAGATATGGAAATAGAATTGAAAAGGTTGTAACAGATAGAGAAACAAATACTTTTAGATTTTTACCTTGTGGACATGGAAGTTGTTATTTTTCTGCTTTAGACATTGTTACAGAGAATGATGTTATAGAAACAACACATGAAGAAAAGGTTAAATTAATTACAGAAGAATATACATGGGGCGAAGTTGTAAAGGTTCACTGTATTGGAGAATATCAGATAGTAGAAGCTATTGGAAAGCGAGACGGAGAAGTACAGTGGCATGGATATATTAATTACAGAGATACAAACACTGGTTACAGTTCTTTGGATTCTGCATTAGTTGGATGTATTGGAATTAAATACGAAGGTGGCAACGGGAAAGCTGCAATGTATTTTTGCAGAATGGTAAACATGAAATGATTGTTTTATTGGTAAACGGAAGGAGACAAATATTATGATTATACCTAATTTGATTATTGGAACTGATATGTATGGACGCAAATTACAGTGTGGAGATATTTGTAGTTTTGAAATTAAGCTTGGAAGACCTAATAGAGAAGAAGAGATTGAAGAACTAAAGGGAATGATTGTATATGACCCAGACTCATATGCTTATGCGTTTGAAACACTTGATGATTTTGCTCCGATTTTGTGTATGTATTGCGCAGAATATGAAAGTGTGGAAAAGTTATTTGAAGCAAATGCAGATAATTTCAACAACATTCCTAATGGTGACAAATGGAAAGAGATTTACAATAGCAACTTGATGGAAATAAAGTAATAGTTTTATTGGCGTTTTAGATGGCAGAAAGTGAGGAAAATATGAAGAAAATTACAGCTTTAAATATGAATTGGAACGAATACAATGATGTAGTAGAGAAGGCAACGGAAGGCAAAGTAAATTTATTGGTGACAGATGGTGAATGGGATTATGTTTGTGAAATTGGATATGAGTTTGAAGTTGAAGAAATCAATAAAATGGTTGGAAAACATCTTGAAGAAAATGTTGTTGATGTAATCATTGATATTTCAAATGACAATGATTGTGTAGCTATTGTGATTGAATAGGAGGTATCTACATGAAGATAACAGCAGAAATGGTAATGGAATTAAATAATGAATTAGTAAATAAGGGATGCCCTTTCAGATATGAATTCAATGACAAAGCACATCATTCAGATAATCCTGCAATGGAGATTACACTTCCAAGTATGAGTTGTGTTAATAGCTTTATTGTAAATCCTACGAGGGAATTTTTCGATTGGTTGGAATTATGGTTTAAGGTTAAGGGAATTGAACTTAGTTGCAACAACGATGGGAGTGTTCTTTGGAGTAAAAACGGATGGAACAAGGAATAAAATGTCAATAGATTCTAAGTTTTTTCGGAACGGAAGGAGAATATAAGATTATGGAGAAAAATAAAATTGAGATAATGAAAACTGATTTAGAAAATGCAAGGAAAGAGTTATCCGGTTATAAGGATAGAATCAGATTTTCAGTAGAAAAAGAAATAGATACACAGACGTTTGAAAGAAATTGCATGAATGACTTAGCAATCATGACGCAACTCAAACAGAAAATTGCAACTTTGGAATTTTATTTGTCATTAAAGTAGATAGGAGAATGTAAATGGAAAGAGATTTACAATATGTTTGTTCTGATTGTGGAACAAAATTTAATAGTCCAGAAATTTTACCAGAACCAAAGGAAACAAGAAAAGGTTATGAAGCAGAAGAATGTTGTCCGAAATGTGGCAGTGTCAATATTGAATGTGAATTGGAATAAAATTTAACTTTTTTGTGAGTAGAGATTGGAGTGAATATTATGAAGAATATGTTTGAAATTATGAAAGATACATTACAAGACGGAATGAAAATCGTAAACGATAGAGAATTATCTAATAAATTCAAGTTTTGCATAACTTACAAAGGGGTGTAAGCACCAACAGAATTACCAAAGGCTACAGCACCAGGCTGTGAAGTGGAAGTATATAGAAAAGCGATTGATAATGCAATGTCTACTATGTATATCAATGCTGGAAACATTGAAGAGGCAAAGAAGTGGTTAGATGGCGAGATGTGGAAAACTTGTTGTAAATATAATGATTCTATCATGGCTGCAATTCGTCAGAGAATGGGTTTAGATGAGAATGACGAATCGAGAGATGAAGAAATTATGGAAATGGACAAAGAAACGTCATTCAGAGAATATTGTTTATGGAATGGATTATTAGGAAACTGGTACTATGATTTATTATGTACTGTGGAGAATATTTATGGGGTTGAACTAACAACCGATTGAATTAGATTTTTATTGACGGAATGGAAGTAGATTAATAATTTACTTCCATTTATTTTTGCAAATCTAGCATATTCTAGTGTATTTTGTTTCGTAAAATATCGTGAGAGAGTTGACAAACTCGCATTAGTATGTAATAATATAGATGGAGGTGATTATATGTTTAAAGTAAATCCATATAGACCAGGTGCAGGTTTAACACCAACATATATTGCAGGTAGAGATGAGGATATAAATAGTATTGAAGAAATGTTTACTGCTTTAACAATGAATATACCAACTCCATCAGTAGTATTTAGTGGTTTACGAGGTGTAGGGAAAACAGTGCTTATTAATAAATTGCAGAGCATCGCAGAAGAAAAAGAAATATTTTGTAGACATATAGAGGTAGAAGAAAGAAACGATTTTATCTCACAGATAGCAACATGTTCACAAGCGTTTTTAAGAAAGGTTAGTATGAAGGAAAAATTCGTACACCTAATACAAAAACCGTTAGATGCAATTAAATCTTTAGTTGTATCATTTGACTCAAATGATAATACCTTTTCTTTATCGTTGCAAGAGAGAGAGTTATATAAGTCGAATAGTTTGACACAAAGTTTAACAGAAGTGTTTGTGACTATTGGAGAAACTGCATATAAGACAGAGACACCAATATGTTTCTTTATTGATGAAATCCAATATATGAAACAGAATGAATTAGGAGCATTGATTGCAGCATTACACAGAGCAAATCAATTGGGTTATCCAATTATGATAATCGGTGCTGGTCTACCGAAAATATATAAGATGTTATCAGAAGAAAAGTCTTATTCGGAACGTCTATTTGTATATAAAGAAATTGGTTCATTAACAAAAGAACAATCATATAAAGCAATTGTAGAGCCAGCAAAGAAATTAGGAACAGAATATACTGAAGATGCCATAATGGAAATTATAAATATAACAAAAGGTTATCCATTCTTCATACAACAAATGTGTCAGATTGTATTTAAAAATACGAATGGTAAGATAATTCAGAAAGAACATATCATAGAAAACTTAGATACATTTTTTGAAATATTGGATGTTGGATTTTTTAGAGTTAGATATGAGAGATGCTCTGATGGAGAAAAGAAATTTATTTTTGCAATGGTTAAATGTGATGAGTTACCATGCACAATTTCAAACATTGGAAAACAGTTAGACAAAAAAGTAAAAACAATTTCGCCAACAAGAGCACAATTAATTAATAAAGGTATTGTTTTTCCTGTGAGACATTCTGAATTAGATTTTACAGTTCCAGAATTCACTGGATATATACAGAGATTAGACGAGTATAAACAGTGGTGTGAAGAAAATTAAATAATAGGAAACACAAAGGTATTTGGAGAATTATAATCCAGATACCTTTTATTTTACGCAAAATTGGAGGATAAGATTATGATAGTAGGAAAATTTACAACAAGCGGAACAGATTATGTAGTAGTTAAAATGGAAAATGCGACTCATGTTATGACGGAAATGGATTGGAAGAAGTGTTATGGTCAGTTGCATCCTGAGAGATGGAATAAATAATATTTAAGAAATATCTATTAAATAGTTGACAAGTATTTATTTGAGTGCTATTATATAGAATGTAAGGAGGTTTAAGCGAATGGCAAGACCGAAAAGATTCACAGAAAAGTTGGTTGTCGGACTGACTCCTGAATTAAAGGAATTTTTGCAAAATGAATCTGAAAAGGAAAATTGTGATATGAATACTATCATAAGAAGAGTTTTGACGGATTACATGAAGCAAAAAGAAAAGAAAGACAACTAAAAAGTGAGCTGCCTAGACTACCAATCAACACAGCTCACTTACATAACCGCCAAACGCTAACGCTTGACTAACTTCTATTATATCCAATTCTTTAGATTTAGTCAACGAAAAATCCCAATTACAAGTTGCACCTTGACAAGTGAATAATGGAAAGTATCGCAGAAATGTTTGGAGAAGTATCTATTGTAACCACTGTCAAAGAATATTTAAAGAAAGGATAGAAGTTTATGAGAATTAAGAAACAAGAGAACGACAACATTATCTCCGATAGAAGTCTGAGAGATAAATGTGTAGGGCATTATGAAGTGTTGGAAAGAGTTAAGGAACTCTTACTTTTACCAGATACAGATTTAATGTCCATTAATCATGTGGCAGAGTATTATGAGGTAACACCAGAATGGATTAAAGAACTCTATGGAAATCATAGGGAAGAGATTGATTCAGATGGTACAGAAATACTTCCTAGAGGATATTATAACGGAAGTAAACTAAAACCTACTTCCATTGAACAGAAACAAACTTCCGTTACATACACCTTTGAGGACGGTCAGATTGTTACAATCAATAACAGAGGGTTAAAGGCATTTAGCAAGAGAGCTGTATTAAGAATTGGAATGTTATTACAACAATCTAATGTGGCAGCAAGAATTAGAACCGCATTGCTTGATATTGAGGAAAAAGTTTCTGATGAAGTAAAGGTTCAGGATATCAAAGAAGAACAGAGACTTATGTTAAATGTCGGAATGGCTTACGCAAGCGGAGATATTAACGCAATGTTAAAGGCTACAACGGAATATAACGCATTCCAGAACAGACATATTGAGAAGTTGAAGAATGATAACAAAGCACTTGCAGATGGCATCTTGGAATGGAAAAACAGAGATAGACTTAACGCAGGTATCAGAAAGCTATCGGCTGTCACTGGTATTCATTTCAGTAAGATGTGGAATGAGTTGTATAAGAATTTGCAGTACAAATATAGCATCTGTTTAAAGCAGAGAGGTAAGACACCTTATGTTCAGTGGATTAAGGAATCTGAATGGGATAAGGTAATCAAGACATTCTGTGCAATGTGTGAAGCATATGAGCAGTCACCAACAGAAATGTTCCAACAGACTACACCAAGAAACACTTTGGCGAGTGTATAACATACAGAACAAATTAAGACTTACATATAAATTTGCGAGCGATAGTTGTCAAAGGCTGTCGCTTGATTTATTCTACGCTGATATGAAGTGATGGAACGTGTTCTATATTTCAACACGAAAAAGAGAAGTAGTTATTATCAAAAGAAAGAGAGGTTGATAATATGTGCTACAAAGCAGACAAGCATAGACATTTGTCATTAACATTATCGGAAAAATTAAAAGATGTACCTGATTTTATATCAGAGTTTTTCGACAGATACAAGTCGGCAGCTACGAAGAACTCCAATTGGGGATATATTCGTGACTTATTACAATGGCTCATAGAGAAGAACTATATTAAGAAGGAAAATATCTCACAGATTACAACGGAAGATATGGATAAAATCACAAGTAATCATGTGATTAAATATCTCAATGAGTTAAAAGACGGTATCACAGGACGGAAAAATTCTTTGGATTCATTATGTACTAAGAAGAATGTATTCAGTGCATTTTGGAGTTACTTGTTTATGAATAAATATGTCACTGACAACATAATTCGTCATATTCCTAGTCACTTGTATAAGTCAGAGGTCACACAGAAGGAAGTTATTGTGCCTACTGATGAACAAGTAGAAGAATTTATCTGTAACCTCAATGATGGAAATGGAAATGAATTTAATATCATTCGTAACATTGCCATTGTAAAGCTGATTATGGGTAGTGGAATCCGTTCTGAAGAGTTAATCAATCTAGACATGAAAGATTTGTACCTTGACGAAGAAAGACCTTATATTATGGTTCTTGGAAAAGGAAAGATAGAACAGTATGACAAAGTATTTATATCTCAAGAAGCAAAACAGTATGTGGAAGATTATCTGATTCAGAGAAATATTTTTGTGAAAGAAAATGATGTGGAAAGTAATGCGTTGTTTTTATCAAATGAGAGAAGAAGAATGAGTAAGACTGCGATTACTAATTTCTTTAGTAGATACTCAACAAGTGTGAATCCACATCAACTTCGTCATTGGGTTGGAACAAAGTTATATGAGAAGACTAAGGATATAGTACTTGTGCAGAAACAGTTGCGTCACTCATCATTAGAGACGGCTGCAAAGTATTATGTTCATATGAGCGAAGATAGTATTGCAGATGCTATGGCAGAATTGTAGTGGATTTGATATAATGGAAAGGGAGTAGTATGATGACAATAACAGAAATATTAAATATAATTCATCAAGAAAGAGTTGAATTGGAAATCTGTCAGGAATTGCAGAAATGGTTATTAGAAGATAGAACAACTTGGATTGACAGAGCTATGGATACAGAAGCTACTGTTAGAGCTATTAATAAGATAGCAACGCAGAATGAAAATCCAAAGAATGCTTTACAAGGGATTATTAATATATGTGAGAGTACGATTGAAGATTGATTTTATTTAAGAGAATTGAGGTGGTATTGTGAAATATTCAGAAGCAATAAACAGATTAAGAGAAACAAAACGTGATGCTCTTGCTAATAGTTGTAATATTGAAATTGGTAGAAGGGAATTAGAAGTTGCTTTGAAAGCACTGGAAATAGTAAATGATGAACTGCCAGATATGAGAGAAAAAAGTTAAAGAATACATATCTGAGTTGGATATAGAAATTGACAGATGTAGACAAGAAGCAGTAAATCATTCTGCTTCTAAGATTGATTATATGAGATATATGGTAAGACTTGAAACATTAGTACAAGTTAAGAATGATTTATAAGGTAGATTGGAGGAGTTGTTTTGAATAAAAACTGTAAATTATGTGATGGAAAATATAACTTTGATAGTATTTTAGTCAGAGAGTGTTTGAATAAACCTACAGTAGCATTTGCAGGCGGTAGTAGTAAAGCAAACGAAAATAATCGTTTTAGATTTTGTCCTATATGTGGAGAAAAACTCACAAAAGAAAATTTTGGTGGCAGGGAAATTTAATGATTAAATCTGTTTTTATTGGCAAATTTGAAAGGAGAAATGAATTATGAATAATGATTATAAAGTAGAAGAAACAAAATTTGGAACAAAAACAAGTCATCCGAGTTATGGAACATTGGCTTTTAGTAGAAGGACAGGTGTAGTAACACCTTTATTTGGAAGTAGTATTGAGCATAGAGATACAATTGCTATGACATTATATCATGCAGATATTACAAGAGGTTTACATCAGGACAGTATATATGGTAGTAGAGCTATTGCACAAGTTGAAATGTCTTATTCTCAGTTTGCAGAAGCAATTACTTCTATGAATATGGGAAGTGGCGTACCTGTAACAATCCGTTGGACAGAGAAAGATGGCAAGATTCCACCTTGCGATTTTGTTAGCAAGAGAGAACAGTTTACGGATGAGTTTAAAGAGAAACGTAAGAAAGCAACAGAAGATGCTCAACAACTTATCAAAGATGTAACGGAATTATTTAGTCAGAAAAAGGCTTTAACAAAGGCAGATAAGGATGCAATTCTTAATAAGTTACATCATCTTAATATGGACATTGGATGTAATATGGACTTTATTGCAGACCAGTTCAATGAGCAGATGGACAAGACAGTAATGGAAGCAAAGGGTGAAATCGAAGCGTTCATGCAGAACAAGGTTAATACTATTGCAAGTGCAGCTTTGGTAGAACACAGAGATGAGTTATTGACATTGGAAAATCCAGTTGATGCTAAATTGGACGAATAAAGCATCAATTGAATGCTGTTTCTATTGAAGGATACATATGGGAGGGATATTATGAATGTAGATCCAGATAAAATAAAAGAATTGGTATTGATTTTTTCAAAGTTAGACGATGATTACCAAATGGAATTGATTAAACAGGCATATGTGTTGTCGCTAAAACAAAGGCAGAAAAATTTAATACAAAAAGAAAATAAAAAGTTTAAAAACAATAATGACTTTGAAAAAGAAATTGAACATAGAAGTAACCAAAGAGCTAAAGAAGCACTGGATATGGTTGAGATATTCAAAAAAGTAGGAGATAAGGAAAAGGCTGAATTAATAGTATTATTGGATAAATTAAGTGGGGGAAGTTTTACGAAGAATACAAGTATTGAAATAAAAATTAATGAACAAAAAGTATCTATGAGAGATTACTTGGAAGAAGTATTACCAGGAGTTGATTTTTATACAGTTAATAAGACTGTGGATGATTATATAAAAGATTATAAAGATAATAAGTGACTTAAAAGGCTGGTTTCATTTGTAATAAGAGGTTGATTATGAAGAAAAAAATATGTAGATGGATTTTTAAAAATGAATTAGATGAAGCATACACTCAATTGAACAATAGTTATAGACGTGAAATGTCCAAAATAGAAGTTGTAATGAAGCAGAATGAAAAAAGATATGGATTAATTAAACGGATTTTTTATTTATTTCCAAACGCAGAGATTATCGGCTTAGATAAAAATAAAAAAGATGAAGAGTTAATAATTGTTTTAAATAATGATACAATATATCTGTTTGGAGAACGATATCAAGGAATTATGGGATTACCAAGAATATATTTTGAAATCTTAACACAAAAAAGAGATATATTCGAAGAAAAATATATACATATAATTGATGTGCTGATGGAAGATAATAATATTGGAAACGGAACAGTAGCAATGAATGCATTAATAAAATATGCTAAACAAATTAAAGCAAAAAGTATAAATGGTGAGCTTTCAAGTGTTGATAATGATCATGCAGATAGAAGAAATCATTATTATGAAAAATTTGGATTTATTATAAATAAATCAAGAATTCTATTAGAATTAACATGATATCCTGATGGAAGCCAGAGAGATGAAATATATTCATTTGCTAAGATTTCAGACCTTAGAGAAAAGATGGAAGAGTTAAAAGAAAAGCATTCTGGTGTAGATTGGTCTAAGTTTGAATATGAAATTTAGCTTTAAAAGTTCAGTTCTAAGTATGAATTTATGGAGGATTTATTATGGCAAAATTAAATGTAGATGCTTTTAGTGATGATTATAAGATGTAGCACCAAAAGAATGTGCTTGCTTCTTGGTTGAATGTTTAAAGAATCTCGTCAGAAATCCCATCAGCTAAAGCTAATGGGTAGTTCACTTGATTGATATTCTGAAAGAAAAAGATGCTACTTTTGATAAAGAATCATTAAAGTTCTTGATAGATGTTATGCAAGATTTTTATAATCAAATGGAATAAATTGTCCGTTTTAAGACAGTATTAAAGGCGATACTATAAGTGGTATCGCCTGTTTTATTATCATATTTTGTATATTGAATATGTGGGTTGATAACATGCACTTATACAAGTAACTATTTCTTGTTAGATAACTCACTCAGTTTGGAGTGATAAGCAAGTAATCGTTGCAACTGTGGGTCATCAAATATAATAATATCATTTGGCGTACAGTTGAGTGCTTTACATATTTTTTCAATTGTACTAAATTCGATACTTGATGTTTCATTCCTACATATTTTACCAAGTGCTTGTTCAGAAATACCAGTCTGTTTTGCAAGTCGATATCTGGAAGAATTTCTCTCTTTTAGAATATCATCAATTTTGAAACGCATTATATGTTACCCTCCTTACATGAGATAAAAAAATTATATCAAAAAATACTGAATTTTTCAATAATGTATCTTGACATACAGTATCTAAAGATATATAATATGAAATATGAGAGATACTTTGTAGGACATACATAGTAGGAGAAAGGAGGAAAGGTATGATGGATATTAAACGTGGTGATATACTTGTGGTTAATTTACCTAAAAATGATTTCAGTGTTCAAAGTGGAATAAGACCTGTGTTGGTAATTCAAAATAACATTGGTAATAAATATAGTCCTACAATAATTGTGGTACCTTTAACTTCTCAAATTAAAAAAGTTAATCAACCTACTCATAAGGTTATATTAAAAGAAGATGCTATTGGGCTAAAAGTTGATTCAATGGTTTTGTGTGAGCAGATAATAACTATTGATAAGAGAAAAATTAAGGAAAAGATTGGACAGATTACAAACGATATAATAATGAAATCTATATCAAAAGCTTGTTCTGTTAGTCTTGATTTAGGAGGTTGACAAAATGAAATCAAATTTTGAAATATTGAGTGTTGACAAAGCAATAAAAAAGTTGGCACGAATAAAAAAAGATAATAAGAAAGTCGCAATTTGTATTATTGATTTCGATAATGATACGACTGAAAAGGTAGTTGCTTCATATTCAGAAAGTTGTAACATAATAAAAAACGGAATGACAATAACTCATAATCAAGACGAATATATATCCCATTTAGAAGTATTCTCGGTTGTTCAAGATATAAACAATATACTGCCAAAAGGAACTATGCACGATATATTAATTGGCAGTGAGTAAAAAATTATTATTGACAAATGCGAACAGTTGTTCTATACTTATCTTTGTCAAAGAAAATAAGAAAAAGTCTATTGTATCATCGGTGTTGGCGCACCTCCACAATAGACTTTTCCAAACATACAAAACAAATCGTGACCAGAAAGGTCGGGATTTGAATACAGCAGAAACGCTGCATTGTTATTATACATATACTTTATTTCAAAATCAAGTAATTCTATTAATTTCAAGGCAATTCTGCTAAATATTTTCCATTTATTTATAATAAAGGCGAGAACACTCGCCACATTAGTGGTGAGATGAATCACCAAACAGAGAATATACATATGAGGTTGATAACTATGGAAGTAATTCATGGACGAGGATATGTACACTCAATTCAATATCATATAGTGAAGAACAAATAAGGAAATATATTAAAAATCAAAAGCGAAAGTGAGGTGAAGTCAGTGGAAAAGGCTTATAAGTATAGAATCTATCCAAACAAAAAGCAGAAAGAAATAATTTCTAAAACATTTGGTTGTTGTAGATTTTTATATAATAAATATCTTGCAAAAAGAATTGAAATGTATGAGAAAAATAAAGAAACATTTTCATATGTTCAGTGTGCTAATGATATGAAACAACTTAAAACTGAATTAGAATGGCTTAAAGAGGTCGATTCCACTGCTCTTCAATCTTCACTTAGAGATTTGGATATGGCTTATCAGAAGTTTTTTAAAGAACATTCTGGTTATCCTAAATTCAAATCTAAGAAAACACATAGATTTTCTTATAAATCAAAGTGTGTAAACGGAAACATTCAGTATTGTGATAAATACATTAAGTTACCTAAACTTGGAATGATAAAAACGAAAAACAAGTTAATACCACAAGGAAGAATACTTAATGCAACAGTATCACAAGAACCAAGTGGAAAATATTATGTATCACTTTGTTGTACTGATATTGATACTCAATCATTAGGAAAAACTGGTAATGCAGTTGGTATTGATTTAGGTATTAAGGAATTTTGTGTTACAAGTGATGATGAATTAGTTCCTAATCCACATTACCTAAAGAAGTCTTTAGATAAACTTGCGAAGTTACAAAGACAACTATCTCGAAAATCAAAAGGTGGTTCAAATCGTAACAAAGCAAGAATTAAAGTTGCTAGACTTCAAGAGCATATTGCGAACCAACGGAAAGATTTCTTACAGAAGTTATCTACTGAGCTGATTAAAAGCAATGATATTATTTGTATCGAAGACTTAACTGTAAAGAATATGGTTAAAAATCACAAACTTGCACAAGCAATATCAGATGTGTCATGGTCAGAATTTGTAAGACAACTTGAATATAAGGCAAATTGGTATGGCAAGCAAGTTGTTAAAGTCGATAGATTCTATGCGAGTTCTCAGACTTGTAATATATGTGGATATGTAAATAAGGAGACTAAGAATCTTTCAGTTAGAGAATGGGATTGCCCTTGTTGTAAAACACATCATGATAGAGATATTAATGCTGCTATCAATATTCTTAATGAAGGATTAAGGCTATTATCAGCCTAAGATAGATAATCTACCGTTGGAACAACGGAAAGTTACGCCTATGGAGATGGAGGTTGCGAAATCTGTAAAGTAGGAATCTCGTGGCTTTAGCCATGAGAGGTTCAAAATCTAATATTACAAATAATCGTAATAATAATAAAAATAAGAAAACTGTTTTGATATATGTTCACTTCATATATCTGTAGTTTTTGTACCTAAAATTCAAGAAAGAGAGGTTTTATATGTTTATTTTAACAGATGGCAAAAATTACGTGATGGAAAATCCTATGCAACAAGGGACATATTTAAGCACAACATCACTTATACAAGCAAAGGAATTTACATACAAACAAGCAAGATCATTACTGAATAATAGAAGTAAAAAAATGTCTTGGATTAAAGGATTTCATATGGTAAATCAGGAGACTGGTCAGATATGTGAATCATCTCTAAATTATAAAGGTAACGGTGGTGCTTATATTGGTGAAAACGATGTGGAATTTGATGACTCTATTATTACTCTAATATATAAGGAAGTAAAATCAATTATCGGATTAGCAGGTTGGAGTATGAATCAGCTAAAAACCTATGAGGAGATGTTGAGTATTGGTCTTTCCAAATATGACAGTGCAGAAGCTGATATAAATCATGCATTGCAAAAGTATAAAGAGGACAATAACGGAAAGAAACCGCAAGCGCATAAAATGGCTAAGATTGCTTATTTACTCGATGATATTAGAGATAAACATAAGAATATCAAACAATGTTTGAGATACATACAAGTTATGGAAAATGCAATTACATATAACTATACAATCGAGAAGATTAAATTAGAACTTACAAAAGCAAGAAATGAAGAATATAAAGGTAGAACAGAATATTATCAGATGGCTTTAGATTTACTGGATTGAGGTGATGGTTATGTGGTCATGAAAACTGGTACAAGTTATCAACAAAAGAAAAATGATAAGAATAAATGTTGGAAAAGATTCAACAAATGCCCTAAATGTCATACAAAGTTTTATACGAAAGCTCCGAATTTTCAAGAAGTTTTGGTAGCGGAAATAAACAAAAGTAGAGGTAACACATATAAGCATAAGTAATATGTAAAAATAATTAAGTTAGGTAGGTTAATCAAATGGGACAATATGTAGATTTTTATTGTAATAACAATAACAAAGAATTAAAGAAAATTGTAACGCCAATTTTATTGTATAAATTTGGTTGGCTTGCTCAAAAAGATTATGATGATTTTTATTCAATAGCAAGCCAAGTGGTATGGGATTGCGAACAGAAGTTTGACGGAAAGAAAGTTAAGACGAAGAAGTTTAAGAGTTTCGTATCTACTTGTATTCACAATAAGATTAAAACACATATTACCTATATAAATAGAGATAAAAGAATGGTAAAGGATGAAGATGGTAATCCGTTGCATAATAGCTCTCTTGATGCACCTATTAATAACGAAGATAATTCTACTATTGGGGATTATATAGACGGAGAATTTTGTGTAGAAGATGAAGTTATAGGTAATAGTAATGAAAAAGTTGAGTGTTGTTTAGAAGCCTTATCAAGTATTCAACGAAAAATTATTGAGTTAAAAATGGAAGGTGTTTCAGTAGAAGAAGTTAAGCAACAACTTAATTTAAGTAATTCAGAATATGAAAGTCATATGAAAGCCATTAAGGAAAATAGAACAGTTATTGATTTTAAGGCAAAGAGAAATAAAAACACAAAGAAAGAAGAGGTTAAGATTATGGACAAAACGGTAAATGAAGAAACGATTCAGGTTATGGACATTGATACTACGGATAGTTATAGAAGAGACAATAATACTCTTGGCTCTTTATTGGATGATATTAGTGATGAACTTTCACCGACTTATATCAATCGTGATTATATTTCTCAAAGACAACCTTTTATGTGGAGCGAGGAACAGATTAATAAGTTCTATGCAAGAATTTTAAATAACCAGCCTATTCCAGAAATTATTGTATGTGAACAGGTTGTTGATGAACAAAAAATTTCTTTTCTTATTGATGGATTGCAGAGATTATCATATGCCGAGTTATTCAAGAACAATATCAGACCCGTTAAGGCAAAGGGAGCAGAATTTACACACATTAAATATAAAAAACGTGTAGTTGATGAAAATGGAAATATTAAGGTTGTTGAGGAATTGTTTGATATTGTTGGCAAGAAGTACGAAGACTTACCGGAGTTCTTACAGAAACGATTTGATAGTTTCAATGTAAGTGTAACGAGATTTTTTAATTGCACTCCCGAGATGATTGATTATCATATTCGTAACTATAATAGTCATACAGCTATGAACAAAGTACAGTATAGTGCAACCAACGCTTCCAATGTGACCATTGGTAACATTAAGAAACTTTCACAGAAACATTCGTTTTTCAAGGATATTGTTAAGATTAATAACAAGAATATAAAGGATGGGTCTTGGGACGAAGTTGTTGGACGAGCTATTATGACTACATATTTTCTTGATGATTGGAAGAGAGAAGTTAAAGATGTATTTATGTTCTTAGATGAAAATTCTAAAACAGAACAATTTGAAACATTGAAGAAGCACTTAGATAGATTGGTGGAAATGATTGGAGATAATTCACTTAAGGAATTGTTTACAACAGGAAATACACATATCTGGTTGGCTGTTTATGATAAGTTTACTAAGTTGGGTGTAGATGATAGCAAGTTTGTTGATTTTATGAGAAGTTTTGTAAAAGAAATACATAAGAAAGATGAAGATGCGACTGATTTTGTGAAGAATACATACAAATCAAGACAGAGTAGAGATAAGTCGGTTATTGTTGGTAAGATTGATGGTTTGTATGAATTGTTGTGTGAATTCTTACATATTAACAAAGAAGATGTAGAAGAAATTAATTATAAGGAATTTGTAAAAGCAAATGTAGAAGATATTATTGATAGCGACATTGAGGAAATTCAGATGGTTGCAAATAATGTATCAGAAGAAGTAGATGAGGACTCTTGGATGATTTCAGAACAGAATTATCCATCATATCTTGCAATTGTTGGTGTTGCATTTAGAAAGGAAGAAGAAGATAAACTGAAGGAATGGCTACCGATTTATGTTAAGGCTAATCAGTTTATTCGCAATCAACAGAAAGCATTTTTACATATGAAAGAGTCATTTGAAATGTACTTAAAGAAAGGGGCAGTTGCTTAAATGATAGTATAACATATAAATATCAATGGAATGAATATGGCTAGTAGTCAAGAGTTCATGAAGATTTGCAGTGAACATCCTGAATGTATCGGTTGTCCATTAAAAGACAAAGTTTATAGTACATGAGGAAGGCTATACATCTGGTACAAGTTTTGTAGATGAAGAAGAACCGATTAAGGAGAACTACAATAAAAGTAGAAGAATCCATAGAGGTTTATTCGTTGGAAATAATGGTATTCAGATTAACGCAGATGTAAATGGAGCATATCAGATAATGAAGAAGGTAATTCCAAATGCTTTTGCAAATGGAATAGAGGGTGCAGGTTTACACCCATTGACTATCAAATTGGTAGCATAAATGACATGAAAATGCCAATAAATTGTTGATTTTATTTGGAGAAAAAATAATGGAAACAAGAGAAATTGAAGTAACTAAAACAGAGAAGATTTATGAATTAACTGAAACAGAATATAAAGAATTAATTAATAATTCACGAAGTTATGGGGCTATTAAAACAAAAGAATATATAATTTTTTGCTATAACAATTATATATTTCCAAAGAAAAATATTAATGGAATTGTGAATTTAGTAAATGATTTAATGGAGTTTGTAATATGTAAAACCGATTATTTTCCAAATATATATAAATTGTCATTTTGGGATTGGTTGGAAAATAACAGATGAAACACGAGATTCATTGATAAAAGGAGGAAAAATAATATGTTAGATGCAATTTTAGGTGGATTAACGATAGTAGAAATATTTATTACGTTGGGATTGGTTTTATATGTTGTTGTTGAAACAGATAATTTAGATAAAGACAGATATAACTTTATACTTACTGCTCTTTGGAATTTTATAAAAGGCTTGTTTGTTAATAAAAATTGGTTTGGAATTATTTTAGGACTGATTATATTTATCTTTGCAATTCCTGCAATTTTAATACTCCTATTCGGAGAATTAGTAATGTGGTTGGTAGTATTAGTTGTAATGATATGGGACTTGGGTAATAAAAAGAGCAATAGAAATTCAATTTTAAGCCCTTTTGAAAGGAGAAGAGATGATATACACATATCAGAAAAAGCTAAATGGTAAGGAAGTAGGTGTTGTTTTTGGAACATTTGCACCACTCCATCAAGGTCATTTAGATTTGATTATGAGAGCAAAGAAAGAATGTGATGGTGGCTGTATCGTCATTGTGGATGGTAGAGATGGCGATAGAGGTGGTAAAGAAATGCCATTGAAACTTCGTTACAGATACGTTAGAGAGTTCTTTGCAGACGATGATTTAGTTGCAGTTTATGCGATTGATGAAACAGAACTTGGAATTGAAGCATATCCTAACGGATGGAACAAATTCATTGATGAGGTAGATAGAATTTTTAACCTTGCTACTGAAGATGGTAGTTCTGTATTTTACGTTAGCGAAGATGAATATTATGAGCATTTGGACAAGCTTGGATATAGTGTCGTGAAGTTAGATAGAGAACTAAATCCTATATCGGCAACAATGATTAGAGAAAATCCTATTAAGTATTGGGATAAGATTACATTTCCATTTAGAAGAGTGTTTAGTAAAAATATTTTGATTTGTGGAACTGCAAGCGAAGGGAAGACAACTCTTACTAAGGATTTGGGTAAGTATTTCAACGCACCATATTCTCACGAATACGCAAGAGATTATATGGAAGAAAGTTACATATCAGAATGGGAACTTGATGGGGCTGATTACATGGCTTTTCTTGATGGTCAGTATCAGATGAACAAGAAACTGATTAACTCTCCAAGCAATCAAGGAATATTCTTTGCAGACTCAGACAGTATGACAACTCGTATGTATGCTGAATATTATTGCAAAGACCCAGAATTAGAACTGACAGAAAGTGAATTTGAAGAAATTGCAGTTGCAGCAGATGCTATTACCAAGAAATGTAGATGGGATAAGATTTATCTTCTTTGTCCTCATGGTGTATTCGTAGATGACCATACAAGATATATGGCATTTAGTGGAGAAGATGAAAGAAGAGAGTTATTTGAAATCTTATGCAACAACATCAAAGTATCTGGTAATTGGGACAAGGTAACTATCCTTGATGGTGGTTACTACAACAACTTTAAGAAAATTGTAGAAGAAGTAAAGGAGATTATGAACAATGGTAAAATGGATTAAGAATGAATTTTGGAATGGATACAACTGGTTTGAAAGAATTTTTATGTTGGTAATGGTGTTATTACAGGTGGTTATGTACTGTTTTGTACCTGATTCGCTTATTGGTATGGTGTGTGGTGTCGCAGGTGTTATCTGTGTTGTTTTAACTGCAAAGGGGAAGATTTCATCTTACTTATTCAATTTTATTCAGATGATTACATACATGATTATCTGTTGGGATGCAAAACTATTTCTTGAATTTGGAGAGCAGATTTTCTACTTTGTGGTATGTATCTTCGGAGTGTTTCTTTGGAAGAAGAATATGAAAAAGAATGATGATGGCACAGAACAAGTTGTTGCTAAGAAGTTCAAGCCTTGGCATTGGGTAGCAACAGTTGTAGTAACAGTAGTAAGTACATTTCTTCTTGGAACATTTGGAGAAGTTATTCTTGGTAGCACACTTCCATACATTGATGCGTTTACAGTAGCATTAGCAGTTATTGCACAGTTGCTTATGGTATGGAGATATAGAGAACAGTGGGCAGTATGGATTGTAATTGACGTTGCAAGTTTAGTGATGTTTGTAATGTTAGGTCAGTGGTCAATGGTAGTAATGTATGTTGCTTGGACAATTAACGCTTTCTATGGTTGGTATAATTGGACAAAATTAAACAAGGTTGAAGTGTAAAACAGTCTTAAAACGAAGGTTTTATCAAGATTTTGAAAGCAAATGAAGTAGAAAAAGAGAATAAATAGATAGCCTGACAAGTTTGGCGACCTACAGGCTATCTACATATATAACAACAGGGAATAATCCAAGTTGCATATTCATATTTTATCATTTTTTTATGCCTTATTCAAGGCGATTATTCCCAAGTTTTATTTTTATAAAAATTGAAGAAAGGGTACGAATGTTCATCGGATGATAAAGCTGCGCAGCGACATTACAATGGTGAACTAAAATTTACAAGTATGAAATAAGAGAAGTCGATAAAGAGACTGCTCATAATATGGTTAAGAAATATCACTATTCAAATATCTTGCCACGACTCAACAAACATTTTGTTGGGTTTTATTTGGACGGTGAATTGGTAGGTGTGGTTACTCTTGGTTGGGGGACTAGACCATTACATACGATTAAAAAGATTTTTCCAAGTCTTGAAACAAAAGATTATTACGAAATTGGCAGAATGTGTATGACAGAAGATATGCCTAGGAACAGTGAATCACAGATGATTTCACAGTTAATTAAATACATAAAGAAAACATATCCAGAAATCAAAGTGCTATTTACATGGGCAGATGGGATGGTAGGCAAGCCAGGATATGTTTATCAAGCATCCAATTTTGATTATCTTGGTTACATTTGGACAGATATGTATTTGAAAGATGGTATTAAAATTCATCCACGTCAAACAAAGCAGTTCTTTTCTAAAGGAGTAGATGATAAGAGATTGTCTGCTAGACCAACATTAGAACAGATGAATGAGTTAGGAATTACTCATTATAAAGGCAAGCAATTCAAATATGTATATTATCTCTGCAATAAAAGTGAGAAGAAATTACTACAGAAAGAATGTTTAGAACCTCTATCTCTGACATATCCAAAACAGAATGATTTGGAATGGAAAATGAAAACACCCGAAGGCAAGTGGATTAAGTGTGATAAACCACCTTATATGACTGATATGGATACTGCCACAAGGGATTTGACACATTTGGAGGTAGTTAAGTGAAATATAAAGTAAATGTAGAAGAATTATTAAGCAGAATTGTGGAAGTCGAAGCTGATAGTGAAAACAAAGCAGAAGAAAAGGTTAGAGAAATGTATATGAATGAAGATATTGTACTTGATTCGAGTGATTTTAAGAGTGTTGAATACTTCGTTCAATAGAAATTTCTACTTAAAATACTGCTTTTATTGCCTTTTGATTAGTGAATAAGAGCAGTTTTAACAACAAAACAGAGAAGAATATAGTGTAGTGGTTGTAAACACTACGAAAAATTACATTTAAGAAAGGAATTAAGCAAGTAAGTCGGCTTGAAAGGAACGTTCCTCTTGTGAAAAACAAGAGATTTTGAATACAACAACAAATAAAAGCAGTAGTTTAGCAGAAGGTTTAACAGTTTTGAGTCTATGTGATGGTATGTCGTGCGGACACATTGCATTAGAAGAAGCTGGATTTAAGGTAAAAACATATTTTGCAGCAGAGATTAAGGACTTTGCAATCAGAGTTACTAAAGAGAATTATCCAGATACTATCCATATTGGAGACGTAAATAAAATTACATATAAAGACGGTGTGTTGTACACGGACGAAGGAAATTTCAAAACAGAAATTGATGTTGTTATGTTTGGTAGTCCTTGTCAATCATTCAGCAGAGCAATGAAAGCAGACATGAGAGTTGGATTAGAAGATATGGAGCGTTCAGGATTGTTTCTTGAATGTAACAGAATCTTAAAAGAAGTCAATCCAAAGTATTTTCTCATGGAGAATGTAGTTATGAAAGCAGAAGATGAAGATGTAATTACTAAGATGATGGGTGTAAAACCTATCAGAATTAACTCTTCTTTAGTAACTGCTCAGATGAGAGACAGATTATATTGGACAAATATCCTTGGTGTTACAGTGCCAACAGATAAGAATATTAAAATGATGGATATTCTGAATGAAGGGTATTATCCATACGATAAGGCTCGTTGTCTATGTAAGAATGATTCACATGGATATTACAACGGATGCTTTTGGACACCTTGTAAGCGTTTTTATCGTTGGTATTATAAAGCATTTGGTTCTATGGTATTCAGTTCAAAGGAGAAGTTTGAAGAGTGCGTAAGAGAATTTGAAAGAGTAGTTGGCGATAATAAGCCATCTGCAAAAATATTTGATGATTATGTAGGTACAGTTTTTGATGATGCAAGATATTTATGGAAGGACGAAAGAGCAAGATTGCAAGGCGTTCCTGAAGACTATTTAAAGAATGTATCAGAAAAAGAAGCTGCCGACCTATTAGGAGATGGTTGGACTATACCTGTTATCGTACATATTCTTAAAAATATGGAGTTTTAATATGGATGATTTTAGAAAGGGCGACATTGTAAAACAGAAAAATACAAGAGTTCTTGACATATATGGAGAAGTAGTAGTTGCAGATTCTTATCAGAGAAATCATATGATTGTGGACTTTGGTAAGAATCGAGGTCAAGAAGAAGTTCCTAAAAGCGGATTTAAGGTTGTATTTAGGAAGAGATAAGGCAATAGAACCCACGTTCCAAGGCGAAAATTGATATTAGAAAAAGTGTTTTAAGGAGATTTTTAACAACAGAATAGAGAAGTAATAAGTGAAAAATAAATCAGAAAGGATAAAAGAATAGGTAGCTACTAAGGACATGTCACTTTCTGGTGAAAAGTTATTAAATACGTTGGTAGTAAAAACAGAATCAGTAAATTTATAGCACCAATTCTTCAGAAAACTATTGATGAGAATGGTGTAACAACATACTATGAACCGTTTGTGGGCGGTGCAAATATGATTGACAAGATACGATGTGAGAAACGTATCGGTAATGATGTACATAATGAACTAATTGCTATGTTCAAAGAGATTCAAAATGGTTGGAAAATCCCAATGCACATCTCTGAAGATGAGTATAGCGCAGTCAGAGATAATAAATCACTTTATCCAAGCCACTATGTAGGTCTTGTAGGATTTAATGCAACATTTGGTTCTAAGTATTTTGGTGGATATGCGAGAGGATTTAAAGCAGACAAAGTTACACCAAGAGATATTCCTAATGAGGCATTAAGAAACCTATCAGAACAGATTCCTAAGATTATGGATGTGGAATTTTTATGTGGCGATTATAGAGATAACGAGTATGCAGATGTAAAAGGTGCAGTGATTTACTGTGACCCACCATATCAAGGAACTACAAAGTATGCTACAGATTCTTTTGATTATGACGCATTTTGGGATTGGTGTAGAAAGATGAGTAAAGATAATTATGTGTTTGTGAGTGAATATAACGCTCCTGATGACTTCGAATGTATTTGGTCTAAGGGTGTTACAACCAGTCTGAAGGTACATGAACACGAAAATAGGACAGAAAAGTTATTTACATACAAGGGATAAAATTTGACTATACAATATGCACAAAAATAGTTAAAAACAAGCCCTAAAAACACTATAAAATTAACTAAATTTGTGCATATTGCACAAATGGATAGCAATAGAATCCGCATTTTAAGGAGAGTGAGAAAATGAGTCAGTATGAAGATTATTATGAACCAAGTGAATTTGATGAGAAGATGGAAGAGTTTAAAAATTATCTCAGAGAATCAGTAAAGAAGGATACATTAGACCAAATTGATAGGTTAACAAAAGAGAATAAGAAATTAAGAGATGAAGTTTCTGTTCTTAAAAATGAAAACAAGGAATTAGAAGATAGAAATAAGGTATCTATCACAAGTGATATTATTACACAACTTATTGTCAATAATATCGGTGTGCACAATGTATATAGGGTTATTGAAACATTGTTCCATAAAACATTTGATGAGAAGTTAACTGGCGATTGTCCGTTATTTTGGCATACATATGTAAATTATTATGAGAACAGAAAAGACATTGTTTCTTTATTAAGATTTGCAGGTGTTGAAATCCCAGACGAACTTGATAATGTTGTACTCCCTCATGAGTGGAACGATGAACTGTTGGACAAGTTTTTTAAGACAATGGATGCTCATTATGTTTGCAATGGTTGTATTTATAGCGAAAACCTACGGTTTTGGACGTGGAGAATGGCTGCACATCCACTTGATGCTAAGTATTTTTCTTGTTATGACGAAATCCCTTGGCAGTTTGTGTTAAGAAATCCTTTATTAAACACAAAAGAATATGCTTTAAAAATAGCAGATGCTATCAATAGAGGCAATTATGGAGAATATTTTTCTAGGATATGTAGATATCAAACGCTTGATGACGATGTATTACAGACTATTGTTGACAATATATCTGTGGAAAATGGTTCAACGAATACTCTGGTATCAGAATTTTTAATTGAAAATATTGACAGAATCACTAATAGGAAAACATTGGATTACTTATATTCAATAGTTCATAAGAAGTATGGTAGCGATAGTGATATTTTACGAATGCCAAAAGAATATCAGATTCAGTATGCAAGACATTTGGTGGATATCAATAAGAGGTTTAGTTTTTTACAGAAAACTAATTTCTCAAAGGAAGAGAAGATAGCGATTATGAATGATTTGTTTGAGTAAATTTAGTCTTAAAATCTGCGTTCAATGGACGTTTTGTGAGGTGAAACATGGTTATAGAAAAGAAATATGACCATTTAGCGGTTTGGTCAAACATTTATTTTGATGATACAGAATGTTTTTGTGGCAGACCATACATTTATTTAACTGCCCATAAGGATAAAACAACTTATGGTTGGGATGCTAATACAATCGGTATAGCAATTCATGATAATGATGATTTTGATGTAGGTTTGATTTACAAAACAGACTCGGAAAACTTTGAAAATGTTTTACATGAGTTAATTAATTGGATGCGTGACCATGAGCAAGGGAGAAGTATTTATATGGATATATGGAATACGTTAGACTTCTTTCCTGATTGTGGTTGTGAGAGAAGTAGATGGTAAGGAGTAACGGATGGATAATTACGAAGAAATTTTAGCAGAATTAAGAGAAGAATATAACAAGTGCAATGAGTTATTTGACATAGCTTATGGACTTAATAGCAATGAAAATACAAGAACTGCATTTACACAGAAGGTTACTACCCATATGCCAGATGTAATGCAGACACTTGGTTTTCTTATTGGTGAGTTTCAAAGAGAAATGGTTCAAGAACAAATATCTGAAGAAGCCTATGAGTTAGATGGGGAATACGATACTGATGTTTCTGATTGTATCGTGAATTGCTCAACCTGTAAAAACAATGTCGAGTTTCCACCTCCTCATACTTGTGATGTTTGTACAAGTCTTGATCAAGAGGAAGAATATGGAATGTGGGAGGCGAAAGAATGAGTAAAGAACTACGAATTATAGTTGCAGGTAGTAGAGAGTTTAATAATTACCAACTGTTATCAGATGCTCTTATGAAGTATTTAGAAGATATTGATTTTACAGATGTTGTAGATAATCCAAATCAAGTGAAATTTATATCTGGAACAGCTAGAGGCGCAGACGTTTTAGGCGAACAATTTGCTTATACGTGGGGTTATGAAGTTAAGAGATTCCCTGCTGATTGGGATGGTCTTGGCAAACGAGCTGGATATGCACGAAATTCAGAAATGGCTAAATATGCGTCTGAAAAGACTGGTGTTTTGTTTGCGTTTTGGGACGGTAAATCAAAGGGAACTAAACATATGATTGATTTAGCAAACAGATATGGTTTAGAAGTTCATGTGGTGAATTATTAGAACTTGCATTTTATTACCAAAATGAGGTGAAATATGAGAGTAAGAATAGTTCAAGACAGTGGTGGGTATTATGTTGGTGAAGTATATGGCGCTTGGTCAAACTGGTTATTAGGAACAAAATGGACAGGTTGGGACAGAGTAACGAGTAAGTGTTGGACGGAATGGGGTGCAAAACTTGAATTAAAAGCATGGAAGAGAAAGAACTATCCTGACGAATTTGAATTATAAGAGAGGAGAATGTGATTGGATAAAGTAAAGCGAATTAAAGAGTTGGTATCTCAGCTCAATACATATAGAAATGCTTATTACAACAATTCAGAATCACAGATTTCAGACTATGAATACGATAATCTGTTTGATGAATTGAAGCAGTTAGAGAATGAAACTGGCGTGATTATGTCAAATTCACCAACACAGACAGTTGGTTATGAAGTTAAGTCTAAACTCGAAAAGGTTAAGCATAGTCATCCTATGTTGTCACTTGATAAGACAAAATCTGTTGAGGATTTAATTGAATTCGCAGGTGATAGAGATTGTTTATTATCTTTGAAGATGGACGGACTAACTGTACTTCTTACATATGATAATGGCGAGTTAGTTCAAGCAGAATCTCGTGGAAATGGTGAGATTGGTGAGTTGATTACACACAATGCAAAAGTATTTACAAACATTCCTCTCAATATTGAGTATAAAGGAAGATTGGAAGTAGAGGGCGAAGCAATTATTACATATCCAGACTTTGAGAAAATTAATTCAAAGTTATCTGAAGAATATAAGTATAAAAATCCTCGTAATCTTGTAAGTGGTTCTGTAAGACAGTTAGATAGTAATATTGCTGCACAGAGATATATCAAATTCATTGCTTGGAAAGTTCCTGAAATAGAAGAGGAAATTAAGTCAGATGATTCATTTTTATTCAGATTGCAGTTTGTAAAGAATCTAGGATTTGATATTGTTCCTCTATTTACGTACACAAACAAGTCTTCTGATAAAGAAAACATTAATAAGATTATCGAAAGTTTGAAAAATAAAGCGTCGGAACAAGGATTTCCGATAGATGGACTCGTCATGGTTTATGACAGTATTTCTTATGGAGTGTCTTTAGGAATGACAGGGCATCACCCACGTCATAGCATAGCCTTCAAGTTCTTCGAGGACGAAATGACTACAATTTTAAGAAATATCGAATGGACGATGGGTAAGACAGGAGTTTTAACACCAACAGCAATTTTCGATTCTGTAGAACTGGAAGGAACAAGCGTGGAACGTGCTTCACTCCATAATATTAGTATCTGTAAAGAATTGCAGTTGGGTATTGGGGATGAGATTACAGTTTATAAAGCCAATGCCATAATCCCTCAAGTGAGAGAAAACTTAACAAAGAGCAATAGTTTTTCTATTCCAGAAAAATGTCCTATATGCGGTGGTAAAACATCAATTATTAAGGAAAAATCGTCTGAAATTTTTGTATGTGATAATTCAGAGTGTAAGGGCAAATTGCTTGGAAAATTGAGTCATTTTGTTAGCAAAAATGCAGTCAATATAGACGGTTTATCTGAACAGACTTTAGAGAAGTTGATTGAGTTGGGATGGTTAAATTCATTTCAAGATATCTACAGATTGTCAGAGCATAAAGATGAGATGAGTAAACTCGATGGTTTTGGTAAGAAGTCTGTTGAGAAATTGCTTGATGCGATTGAGAAAAGTAGAAGTATTACATTAGATAGATTTATCTACGCACTTTGCATTCCGTTGGTTGGACGTTCTGCAAGTAAAACAATTGCTAAATATTTCAATTATGATTTCAAAGAATGGTATCAGATAGGTGTTTCTCAGCCATTCAGATACACATTATTAGATGATTTTGGCGAAACAATGCAAAATGGCATCCACAATTTTGTTGTAAATATGGATATGATTTCTGATTTGGCAGATGAGTTTACCTTTGAAAAAGTAGAAGAAAAAAGTAGTGGTGTTGATTTATCAGGAAAAGTATTCGTAATCACAGGCTCATTAGTACACTACAAGAATCGTGATGAACTCGTTGGAGTTATAGAATCTTTAGGAGCAAAGGTATCGGGTTCTGTAAGTGCTAAGACAAGTTATCTTATCAATAATGATGTTACGAGCACATCTGGTAAAAATTCCAAAGCGAAACAACTTGGTATTCCTATTATTTCAGAGGAAGATTTCTTGAAAATGATTGGCTAGTAGAAATTTCACTCTCTGAAAACCTTGAAAAATAAGGCTTTTGGAGAGTGGTTTTAGCCTTAAAACATCGGTTTCATTGTTGTTTTGTGGAGGGAATATGAGATTAATAATTAAAGGAAGAGCGCAATGTAAAACAGCAGAGTTAATTTACACAAGTGAAGTTACAGGTTATCCAATTATAACGCATTCTGAAAAACAGAGAAATTATATTAATGAGATGGCTAAAAAGATGAATTGCATTATCCCAAATCCATATACAGTTCAAGAATTAAAAAGAATGGGATAAGTATTGGAAGTAGGTGAGAATTTGAAACTTAAAGAAAAACTAAAGAATTGGTTATTTGCAGATGAGATTCAGAGAATAAATTACATAGAAAAAAATATTGGAGAATCAGTACATAGGTTTAGAATGGCTTCTGTTCAATTAGGAGATGCAGAAAATCAATTACATAATGCAGAAAAAGAAGTAGAAGAGTGTAGAAGATTAATTACGCAGCTCGTGGATATTGGTGTTGATGTAGGATTTCATACAGAAGAACATAGTTGGGCAGTAGTTTGTATTGCAGGTAAGCAAGAATATGTAAAATTCTTACCATTAGAAACAAGAGATTCGAGAGATGTACTGAGATTCTTAAAACAGTTTGAATATTCAAGGCAGATAATTGATAGTCCTATTGCGTTTAGAGGAATGTTGAAGAATAAGTTTTTGGAGAGGTGAGACGAATGACAACAGTTGAACAGATTGATTATATGGTTCAGTCTTTGAAATTAGCAAAAGACGAGATTGAATACGCAGAAGAATATGTGAAAACCAAAGGAAAAGAAGGAGAAGATTTTTATAAATGGGGACATATGGGTAATGAAAATAGAGTACCTAATGGAACTATTATCAGAGAATCTTTGAAGATGGTAGGTAGAATGGCTAACATCGCAGCTAATAATGTGTGTTTGAGTCCATACAATAATTGTATCTTTAAGGAGTAGGTTAAATGACAAAACAGTTTTTCAAGAAACTTATAGAAATGATTGACAAAGAGATTAAGGTATTGAACGCAAATTTAGAATTAGCATATGACACAAAAATCAAGTGGTCTGAAAGAGAAAAGTGGGATTTAGAGACTGGCAAGAAATTCAATGACTTAGTTTCTAACTGTCCTATCTCAGAAGATGAACTCTTAAATATGAGCAAGGTCTTATGTGACTTTGTAATGCAGACAAGGGTTATGGATATTGAAGAATATTTCTTTGTGAATAGAAATAGAGACAGAGTGCGACTGCCATTTATGTTAGGTGATGTTTATGACATTGGCGAAATCATTTCTGAATTAAAAGGAGAAATGAATATTGATGAGAAAGGTAACAATGTCTTAAATGGTGGAACAGAAGAATATGAACAGAAGTGGAAATATGAGATTGGTGAGAATTATGGCTTAAACAAGGCTATTAAAATCATCAAGAAGCATTGTTATAAATAGCCATGAAATTTTCATTTTCAAGAGATTTGGGAGGTAAATGTGGAGAAAAAGTATATAGAAGAACTGAAAAATGGTAAGCAAATTCGTATTACATATAATAAAAACAATCATGATTGGTGTGAAGATGATGGTTGGTGGTCTAAAGAGTTATGGTGCTATGATAGCAATTTAGATTTGTTTAAATGTTATTATCCCATTTCTTCTTATGATAAGGACTTTTTACCAATCACACTCAGAGTGAGACAGAGAGTTTCTTGAGAGAATCTATTCGAGATTCTAACCCTGAGTATGGAGAAGTAACTGTTACAGATATTGTTGTGGAAGATTGCAATATACCAGTTAGCTCTTTATCAATCAGAGAATTGGCTTTAGAGAAGATTAAAAACATGAGTGATGAAGAGTTAAAACATAGACTATTTTTATAGCCGTTGAACAACTCTTTTATTGAGAGAATGGAGGTGGAAATGGTAGATATATCTGTAGGCTGCACTAACGAAAATACATATGGATTATCTTGTGTTAAATGTGGAAGATGTGGAAGAAAATTCACAATAAATGGCATTGATGATGGCGAAGTCGTAAGTAAAAAAGTTAAAGAATATTCAGATTTCTTAGAGTCTGATTTATGGAAAGAAATAGAAATAAATATCAAATAGATTTTTGCTTTTAAGGAGAAATAGAAAGTGGGTGAGATATTTATGGCAGCACCAAATCCAGAAGATATAGAAGAACAGATTAGAAAAATAACAAAACAAAAAACTAAACCCTCAAATAACAAAATGATTGAGCCTTTGAAAATAGTTTTTGACGAAAATGGCATGGAAAGTATTTGCACAAATATGAATTTGATGTGGGATAAGATAAACGAAATTGTAAATTATCTCAATCAATAAATCTAACATTTCAAAGCAGGATTGAGGTGAAGTAATATGTTCGTTTTAAGAATTAAGAAAAAAGTATAAGAAAATTAAAGAAGAAAATATTACATTGATACAGCAAATTGAAGATTTAGAAAAGCAATTAAGCATTGAAAAAGGCAAAGTCGCATTTTGGCAGTTCAAAGCAATGGATGGCAATGCAAAAATATCAAATATGAGGCATCTATGTTAACCAATAAATCCAGAGTTGTAAAGCTATTTTGGAGGTGAATTTATGAAGAAACAAGAGAGATATAAACTTTTAAATCATGTAAAGAGAGATTATTCTGAGAGATTCAATCGTAATTATGAGTTTAAAAAGTTGTCAAAACGAGCTTTATATGAACTATTACGACAAAATAAACATTCATCTATGTGTGAGTGGTGGTATTGCTGCTATGGATTATATCAGAATTGTTGGCAAGAAGTTGTAGAAGAAGGTTGCTGGCAAGAAACTCAGAAGGGAGTAGATAACATTATTAAGAATGTTATTGATTCCACCGCAAAGATTTGTAGAAAAGATAGTCGTATTTTGTATTGTGAAGATGAATATGGAGTTCATATGGTTATTGTTGCTAGAGATGTTGATGCTTGTGATTATCTGATTTGTTTTACAAATAGAGAGGATTATTAATAGGTGATTGAATGAAATCAAACGAAGTATCACGTAGACAATTTTCAAATAATGGTCAATCTTGGTTTAGCAGATGTTGTGCTTGTTGGGCTAATAATCATAGAGGTTGGCAGAAAATGAAAAAGAAAAATAAGCGATTATTTAAGAAAAAGTTTCGTAGAGAAACCGAGAAGGAGATTAAGAGAGAACTACAAAATCTCGATTAATTTCTTAGATTTAAGGTGGTGAATTTATGAAAATAAAAATAGGAGATAAGTATAAACTCAATGGTGCTTGTCAGTATGGTTACACGAGGGATGGCATCAAAATTGTAATTGACCCATACGACACTATTACAAAGATTAGAGATAATTTCTGCGACCATTTAAAATTAAGAAGTATGTGGAGGCTCGATGAAACGGATTGGGAAATTGATATAGATGGTTCAATTATCGAAAGATATTTCGTTAAGGAAGAAGGTGAATAATATGTTAAGAAGTGCAGAAAAGAGCAAATGAATCCTACAAGAGATATAAGGAATTTCAGGAAGAAGTGGCAAAATTAATTTTCTTTGCTTCATGCATTGGTAATAGCAGTTGTGATTTTGAGATACCTTATTCAGAAGAATACAGAACATATTTAGATAAGATTACTGGTGAGTTGGTTGAGTTGGGTATGAAGTGAATAATTTTATTTCTAAGGACTCAATTATGATGCACATTGTATGGCAGAAATAGCCATGAAAGAAATGATTTATTAGGAGAATCTAATGAGAAGATTTGATAAAGGCGATGTCGTTATTTGTAAAAGATATAGTATTGAACAAAGAGTAATAATTGATGCAAGTGGTTATAGAATTGAACCATATATTGACGACCATTGGTTTAATCGAAAGGCTTATATATCTGGAACATATAAACAAATGATGGAAGAAAAGTTGGGTGGAACTTTTGAGGATAAAAATGAATATCAGCTAACATTTTTAGATGACAATCATATATTAGCGTGGGTTCATGGAGATGATTTGATATTACTAATGAAAAGTTCTACTTAAAAGGTCAGTTTTAAAGTGGAACGAGGTGAATTAGATGAGTGATGTACATGATTTTACACAAGAAGATATAAATGCTATTGATTCATTTTTGAGTATAGCATTCTATAACGGATATGAAGAAGATGTAAACGACATTGTTGAATGCTTAAAAGAATCTTTGAAAAATGACTTAACTTTTGAGAATAGATATAAGTCAATATCTCGTCCTGATTGGCAATCAAAATATGGAAGAAGTAAAGTAGATGAGTTCGGTGGCATATTCTGGTCTTGGTTGGTTTTATCATATGGAGACTATGGGACTTCTCCTAGATATGGATGGATATATATGTACAATGCAAGAAAAATTTTAGAAATCATTCAAGATTTGCAGAGAGAAGACCAAGAAGACGAATAGCAATTGAACCTGTGTTTTAAGGCAAAAGGAGAAGTAATGGATAAGGAAAGATTAATTAAAAGAATCGAAGAGAACTTTGACGATATGGAAGATGCTCTGATTAAGAATTATCATCTTCATTATGTTCAGTTGTTTCGTGATTATACAGAAGAAATCATAAAGATTATTGAAGAGGAAATGGAGAAGTAAAGTATGAGTGGGCAAGTACAAGATTATATTACTCTAAAGCCGATAGCAGAACGATTCAAGGAAGTTGCAATGAGCATTTCTGATGACGAAATTAAAGCTCTTATCAAGGAAGAACTAAGAGAGCAGATTCGTAGCCAAGTTGATTTTGGTTGTACTATTGGGGAATGGGTAGATGATATGTTGACAGATGATGAATCTTGGGTTGAATTAGTAATTTCTTGTATGAAAGAGAGTATCAAGAATAAATTCAAATAGCCATAAAACGGGGATTTCATTGCCAAAATAAAGAGGATACCCTACTTTTGAGTATCCTCTACATAATCAGAAAGAATTTTGATAATAAGATTATTGAATGAGCGACCATCCTTTTGAGCTAATTCCTCTAGTTTGGCTTTTAACTCTTTAGGGAATGTAATATTGGTACGAGTTTTATCTTCACCTATTGCCATTGAAATCACCTCCATTAAGGTAATTGTATCACTGAATAACGGTGGTGTCAAGAAAATGTATTAGTGATATCACTTTGGTGTTGACAAAGTGGTGCGTCGGTGGTATCATCTATTTAGAAAGCGAGGTGAAAACGAGATGAGAGTAGAGAATATTAAGATAGGCGAAAGATACACTTATAAAGAACTGTGTGATACATTAGGTGTCAAATGTTCAGAAGCTACTAATAAGAAAGTTGAGTTTCTTGAAAAGCTAGAGAGTTATTGTAAATATGAAAGACCTGACAATAGACATTTTGTAGTTACTGAAATTTTTGAAACACCATTACCTACACTTGATGATGGTTATTTTTACAAAACAATGATTATTCCAGTTAAATGTTCTGATGAAGATTACAGCTATTTGATGCAATGCAGTCGTTGGGCTGGTGATTGTTGGAACAAAATTGTAAAAGCAGATAATGACTTCTATAAAGAAAATGGAAGATTAATGAAGAAGAGTGAATTGCAGACTTTTGTAAAAAATATTACACCTCTTCATGCAGTTGGTAATCAACATGTTTACATTAAATATGAAACATCAAGAACAGCAATGTTCAAATCCAGAAAGGCAGGGCATCAGAATAGTCACAGAGTAAACCTTCCTTATAAAAAGAAGAAATATTATGTAGTAGGTTGGAATGTATTTAGTTATGTAATTGACTATAAGAAACATCAAATTCGATTATCAAAGAAATTAGATGAAAATGGTCGTATTCAAAAACCAATATGTTGCACATTTAAAACAATGCCAAAACATGTTGTAGAGGTAGAATTAGTATATAGGAATGGTTTGTGTTTAGCAATCAAGTACAAAGAACCAAAGACTAATACTGACATTCAATCAGGCAATGTATCAGCTATTGATTTAGGCGAAATTCATAGTATAACTTCAATAGATAATAATGGTAATGGTGTAATTATCACTGGTAGAAAATTAAGGAGTATCAAAAGGCTTCAGAACAAGGAGCAAGCAAAACTTCGTAGTAAACGAGACAAACTTACTAAAGGAAGTAGACAGTATAGGAAATACAGTCGTGCCATCTACAAATTGAAAATCAAATCAGATAGGCAGATTTTGGACTGTGTTCACAAAATAAGTAAATTATACTTGGATTACTGTATTCAGAATGGTATATCAAAGGTTTATTATGGAGATTTGGATACTTGTACAAGAAACACAAAAGAAAGAGCCAATAAATTAGTAGGTCAGAAACTTAATGATTGGTGTTATGGATTATTGACATTGCAGTTAGAGAACAAGCTAAGCAGATATAGTATTGAATTTGTCAAAGTTTCAGAAGCTTATAGTTCTCAAACGTGTCCTAAATGTGGTAATAAACATAAACCAACGGGCAGAAATTATGAATGTAAGTGTGGATATAAACAACATAGAGATTTAGTTGGTGCTATGAATATTCTAAATTTTAACGAAAAAGACATTCATGTTGAAAAATACAATAGTTTAAAGTATCTACGGATAGATTAGTAATAATCTGAAGTAGTAGATGGACATGTGGAGTTCCTAAGTAGTCTAGTCGAAATTTGATTAGAAAGGTGTAAATAATTACACTCTCCACAAAACAAACGTTTTATTGAGAAAGGAGAAGTTTATGATAAATGAATTTCGTGGAAAATACTATTTTCTAAGTAACTTCTTTGAAATTCCTATTACTTGGGATGGTATTACATATAGAAATAATGAAGCTGCGTTTCAATCTGCTAAAGTGTTGGACAAGTCCGTGAGAGAAAAATTCTCTACCTTAGACCCTTCATCAGCAAAGAGAAAGGGTAGACACGTTCAACTCAGATATGATTGGGAGAAAGTAAAATATGGCATCATGTATGAAATTTGTCTTGCTAAGTTTTCACAGAATGAAGAATTAAAAGCCAAATTACTTGCAACAGATGATGAGCATTTAGAAGAAGGTAATACTTGGGGTGATAGAATTTGGGGAACTGTGAATGGTAAAGGACAAAATCATCTTGGTAAAATTCTGATGCGAGTTAGAGAAGAATTGAGGTGAGAATGTGGCATACGATGTAGAACCAACTTCTGAAAGATGGAGAGAAATCGCAGAAGAAAAAGATGAAAATAAACAAGGTAGAATGTTGCGTAGGTATGTTTACGAGTTAGAATGTCAGGTTGGTTCAAAACAGTCAGAACTTGAACGACTAAGAAAAGAGAATAAGAAATTAAAGAAAGATATTTTATCTCTAGGTGTTGTCAAGGAAGCAATTAGAGAAGCTAAGAGTGAAGCCTATAGAGATTGTAATACTGATTGGAGTGGGTTACAGGATGGCTTTTAAAAGAGAAGATAGAGGTGAAAAGATGTTAAAAGATTTAGCAAAAGAATTTCATATGACACCAATAGGTGCAAAATCAGCAGCGTTTGATTGTATAAACGAAATATCTGATTTATATGGTTCAGACCCAGTAGTAGCGAATGCCATGATTAAGGGTGTTAGATATTATTTAGGATATTTAGTACAAGCAGGCGCATTTGAAGAAATTGTCAAGTCTGAAAACCCTTGATTTTCCTAGGATTTTAAATTGAAAATATCCTTGAAACTGGGGTTTTATCGAGAAAATTGAAAGGAGATACAAATGTTTAAAAAAATTTTAGAAGCAATTAAAGAAGTAAAGTCTGACATGGGTGTTTACTACCGTGAAATAAGTAAAGGTTTTATTGATGCACGAATAGAGAAGAAAACATTAGATAGTTTAGCAGACTCATTACAGTATTATGCTAATCTTTACAATCAGACAATCTCTGCTAATTATGAAGACAAGGATAATGCGTTTGAAGCAGTTGTGTTTGTTCCATATAGAGGTAAGCCATTAGTATTTAAAGATGGTAAGAAAATTAGTACAGATACAATGAGTGGTTTTGATGTGGATTGGTCATGGGATAGAAAAACAGAAGTAACTATCAGGAATGACTAAAATCCTGTTAAAATTTCGGATTTAAGGACATTTTTGAAAGGAGAAGATATAAATAGAATTAAATAATATTTACAATATGGACTGTTTTGAAGGCATGAAACAAATTGAAAACAAGTCAATCAACTGTATTATCACTTCACCACCATACAATTTGGGTGGAGATTTCCACACATTCATTGATGGTAAACGTATTACATACGGAGATTATGAAGGTTTCAAAGATAAAATTCCAGAAAAACAGTATAAGGAAGAGCAGATTAACTTATTAAATGAGTGTTATCGTATCTTAGCAGATGATGGTTATATGTTTTATAACCACAAAAACAGAATTATAAAGGGGAGTATGTCATCTCCTTTGGAATGGATATTACAGACAAATTGGAATATTGCTCAGATTGTGGTTTTGGATTTTGGTGCAAGTGCTAATGTAGATAAGAGAAGATTCTTTCCAGTACATGAATTGTTATTTGTTCTAAATAAAGACCCAAGTTTAAAATTACATAACGACCAATGTTTGACTGATGTATGGAAGATGAAGAAAGTACCACGAAAAGAAAGTGGGCATCCTGCGACATTTCATATTGATTTGCCTACAAGGTGTATTCTTGCAAGTACAAAGGAGAATGATGTGGTTTTTGACCCGTTTAGCGGTACAGGAACTACTTGTAAAGCTGCAAAAGATAATAACAGAAGATATTTAGGATTTGAGATTAGTAATTTGTATTGTGAGATGTCAAAACGAAGAATCAGTTAAATCATTGATTTTAAGGAGAAAAAGTTGAGTAAAATATAAAATACTCAGCAGGAAGGAGAGTGTATGAGAAGGCCTAAAAAAGAAAAAACAAAAAAGAAAACGCCATCAACCAATCTGAGATTACTTAACGAAGAAGAAGTTAAAGAATTTGAAAAATATACAGAACTTTATGTTTGTATGGGGTGTGGTAAAAAACCACAAATCATAGAGAGAATACATAAAACATATTCACTTTTTGATGAATATGAATTTGTTGATAAAAAGCATAAATGTTATTGTCCTGATTGTCAAAAAGGTACTGGGTTTTCTGAAAGTGATTATCGTGTTATTGAAAATTGGAACAAAATGATGCAACCACCAAAATATGAAAATTGTCATGTTTATAGTTTTCATCCAATAATAGACGAGAGAGATGGCTATTTGTTAGATGAGTTCAATTACAAATTTGATGTTTTTCAGAGCGAAATAATTCAAGGAAAAGGAAGAGAAAGATTTTTATATTATCTATTTGAAAATCAAGAAAGGAAGTTAGACTTAGATAGGTTCGTTGATGGTGTTACTATATATCAAAAATCATCGTTTGGAACTTTCTATGATTTTGAAAGAGAAGATATATGTGTAGTAATAGCTGAAAATGAAAAAATAGCAAAATTAAAATTGAATAAAAAAATAAAAGATGAAATGGAACAAAAACA
>USBB01000002.1 GCA_900552795.1 uncultured Eubacterium sp. | reverse complement strand
ACCTTTTCATTTATTTTTGAATAGAATATCGTTGCATTTACTTTTGCAATCAACGTTATTTATATGTGTAAAATTTTATTTTAAAAGCAACATTCCAAGACTAAAGGCAACAAATTTCTTTATTGTTGCTTTTAGTCTGAAAATCTTTTATTTTATAATTAAATCATTTCGTATTGGTTATGTGTCAAATATTAAAAAGAAAGAAGGTATTTTTATGTCTCATATGACACTTGATGACCGAATAACCATTCAGGAATGCCTGAATAATGGTATTTCTATAAGAACTATTGCAAAAAGAATAAATAAATCTCCTTCAACTGTTATGAGGGAAATTAAAAAACATAAGACTGTCAAGGGAAAACGCAGACCTGACTTATTAGATGAATGTGCTTTCAAACGTACTTGTAATATATATCATTTATGTAAAGATATCCACTGTAATTCAGCCTGCAGAACATGCGAATTATGTAAAACAAAATGCCCCAATTATAAACTGGATTCGTGTGATTTATTATTAAAATACCATATGTCTGTAATGGCTGCACCAAATACAACATATGTATGTTTTCCAGAGTTATATATCTTGCTACATATGCACAAAATTGTTATGAAGATACTTTAATTAGTTCCCGCGAAGGAATTGATTTATCGCCGGATGAGCTGCAGTCGCTTGATGAAATTGTTTCACCTCTTCTTTTTAAAGGCCAATCTGTAGACCATATTTATCAGAACCATTCCGATGAAATTCCCTGCTCACGATCCACACTATATCGTTTTATTGATAATGGTATTTTGTCAGCCAAAAACATTGATTTACCGAGAAAGGTCAAATATAAAAAACGAAAAAACAGGTATGTTAAGTACTCTGAAGCCACGAAAATGGCTGTATTAAGCCGCAATTATACTCGTTTTGAGCAATATCTTAAGGAACATCCGGATATTTCTGTTGTTGAAATGGATACAGTTGATGTTAATTAAATTACTTGAACATAAAACACAGGATTGCGTCATTGATGCATTAAACGATATATCTGATGAAATAGGAATTGATAAATTTAAGGAAATCTTTCCGGTAATTCTGACAGATCGCGGAATGGAATTTTTATTTCCTGAAGCTATTGAATGTGATCGTAATGGTGAAATAAAAACAAAGCTGTTTTACTGTGATCCGCAATGTTCATGGCAAAAACCGTTTATTGAGCGTAATCATGAGCTGATACGCCAAATCATTCCCAAAGGGCAATCTTTTGATAATTTAAACCAAAAGGACATTGATTTGGTAATGAATCATATAAACAGCTATGGAAGAAAGAAACTAAATGGAGCATCTCCTTACCAGCTCTCACGACTTATAATAGACAATAAATTGCACAAGGCGATGCATTTACAGCTTATAGAATCAGATAATATCATTCTCACACCACAGCTCCTAAGCTGGAAAAATGATATCAGATAAATAGAAGCGTTTATTGAACTCATAATTATATTAATGCATAGCTATAATAAGACATATCCAATTCGAAATGCAACAATAAGTAATAAATATAGTACTTGTTGCATTAAGTTTAAGATTTTAGCGCTACAAGTCTTTTTAGCATGCCCAAAATCAGAGAAATATGATAAAAATCAATTTAAAATAAACTCCTGAAACAGTTAATTTAAAGAGTTTTGTTGCATTTTGTGTAATATTCTTTTATATTAATTATATGTTGCATTTATGGTAAAATTCAACGTATTATTTATATGTATTATTTATATGTATTATTTATATGTTATTATTTATATGTGTTATTTATATGGCTGTAATATTTCAATCACGTATTTAATCAGTGTTTGATGAGTGGCAAGATAATAATAAAAAATCTGTGTATTCAAAAGCATAAAATAATGAATACACAGGTTTATTTATTTATTTTTATCTTTATTTTTAATTATGCAGATTGGACAAATGCATTTGTCATCATCGAATGTCCATCCTTTTTGTCTTAGCATTACTTTAACAGCAGTATCGGAAGTATAAGGAATTGTATCAATCCTTCCGCATTGCTCACACCTTGCTCCTGCGATAATCATAATAATCATGTCTCCTATCATTTAGAAATCATTGTTTTTCTTATAATAAATCTGAATTCTATCCGAAAGTACCTTTACTTTTTTTAATCTTACGTTGCCAAGCATAACCTGCTGGTATAGATTTTCATTAAAGTATTTTTGAATCATGGCACTCATTTGAATAGACTTTGATTTCTGTATTGCGGCAAAAATCAAAAGTACCATAAATATTATAAATTTGGCGGTTAAAGAGGTTTTGTACCACAAAACAGAAATAATCGCCGGTGATATCATAGACGTTAAAAAAGCAATGATTATCAGTATACTTACTGTGAAAATGTAAGTTTTTACCCAGTCAATAAATCTTAAAGTTTTAAGCTCATAATAAAAATGGCGGTAATTCCTTGCTTCTTCTGCAGTAATAATCATCTCAAATATTTCCATCACAGATATCTCCAATCAATTGATTTATCTATATATAGATTATACTCTCAATGAGTACTGTACTGCAACTTTAAAAATGTTACAAAATTGTTAAAGTTTATAAAAAGTCAGTAATCACTTAAAATATCCTCAATGTATTTGATAGAGACATCAAGATAATTTGAAATTTCATACATAGGCACATCGTTATCGTTTAGAATAAATATTAATTCGTTGGTGCTTACACCATTGTCCTTTTGAATTTTAACAAATTGTCTAACACGTTCATCATCCATAAATAAAATCCTCACTTATCAAATTAATTCACGAACCTGCGGTAAAAGCCGCTGTATATTATGATAAGTATATCAGATAAATCTGATATTCTCAAGCTTAAACGGTTGTTAATTATTGTTTAATTGTCCTTGTTTAGTATTTTATTAAGAAGATAAACTCTGTTAAAAGGAAATGTAAAATAATATCCGTCAACAAAAGCGAGAGTAATATCTATTACCTGCTTTGCGATTTCTACGCCTACAAGTTCACCCTCCTCTTTTGTAGTACATTTTTCATATTTTTTAATGATTTCATCAGAAATTTCAATGCCTGTCATCTCATTTTTCATAAAAAGTGCATTTTTAAGACTGACAAGAGGCATTATCCCGCAAAGGATTCGCGCACCTGTCTGTTTCTTAATCATCGCTATTTTTTGGGCACCGCTTTTATCAAAGACAGGTTGTGTAAGGAAAAAAGATGCTCCGGCCTTCATTTTTTTTCTTATTCGCTCTATTTCGAGATTAATGTTTAAACGATTTTGATTTATGGCTCCGCCGAAACTTAGTACAGATTCACCAAACTGATTACTGTTCATGTCGTTTATTATGTTCATAAGACCGACAGAGTCAAAATTAAAGACAGATTTTACGGTTTGTCTCATAACAGAGGGAATAGGATCTCCCGTTATAACTAAAAAGTTGTTTATACCGTTTAAATGTGCGCCCAAAAGCTGTGAGCGCATTGCTATGGCATTCTTATCCCTGCAGCAAAGGTGAGGCATTACGCACAGTCCTGTTTCTTTATGGACTTTTTCAGCCATAAGAATTGAATCTGCTCTTGTTCTTCCAGATGGCGAATCAGGAAACGTAACAACGTCTACGCTGGATTTTTCAAGTATATGCGCCGCCTCCATAAGCTTTTGGTCATCACTGTCTAAAGGAGGAGCAAGCTCCACTGCAATAAGCTTTTCATGAGGATTTTTGCCGGCAAAAAATGAGTTGTCTGTCACTTTTGTTTTGCTTTTGTTTGTACGGCTGCAGCTTTTTGGATGTAATGGAGCTTTTTTATTTAATTCTTTATATAACGAATTGATATATTCAGGTGTTGTTCCACAGCATCCGCCGACAATACGCACACCCATATCTGTAATTGATACAATTTTGTCTTTAAAATATTCGATATTGTTTAAACCAAATATCATTCTGTTGCTTATATTTTGAGGATATCCTGCATTTGGAAGAGCTGATATAAATTTATTATTATCAAGATTAACTTCTGATAATATCTGCTGCATATGTCCGCAGCCTACGCCGCAATTTAAGCCGACTGCGTCAATATAAGGATTTTGGGCTGCCTGTTCAAAAAGATTTCTTACAGATAAGCCGTTAGCGCTGTAACCGAACTGGTTTACTGCAAACTGCACTATTATAAATATATCACTGTTTTGTTTTATATATTCAATTGCAGGAAGTATTTCTTCCAAATCCGCAAAAGTCTCAAATAATATTACATCTGTATTACACTTTATAAAGGTTTTACAGATTTCAATATATTCTTTATTATTATCAAAAGTAGTATACGATTGGTCATGAGGTATAGGTCCTATATCGGCTGCTACAAAAATATTTTTATTTGACAGGGATGCGGCATTTTTTGCAATTTCGACTGCTGATCGGATATTTTTTCTAACGCCATCCAAATCTGTACTAAGGCATATTGTGTTTGATGCATAAGTGTTTGTCCGTATAAGCTTTGATCCGGCATTAATATAGCGCTCATGTATTGAAAAAACCTTGTTGGGATCATTGATATTTGCATGTTCCGGAAGAGATTTTTCATCGAATAAAGATGCGTAGTATGTTCCAAAAGCACCGTCAGTTATTACTATATTGTTGTTCAAGTATTCTTTAAATGTCTGTTTAGCCATAAACTCCTCTTAAATCATAAGTATGCAACGCCTTTTTAGCGGATAATTGCAAATGCTGTATATGCGCAGTAGACAAGTACCATCACAGCGCCTTCGTATCTGTTTATCTGCTTTTTCGTTTTAGCAAACACAAAGCACATAATATTTACTGCTATAAGTATTAATACATCAATTACCGATTCCATGCTTACACCGATAGGATGTATTGATGAAGATATGCCGAGTATAAATAACAGATTAAAAATGTTGGAGCCGATTACGTTTCCTATGGCCATACCATTTTCGCCTTTTTTCGCCGCTACTACTGATGTTACAAGCTCAGGAAGAGATGTTCCTATGGCTACTATAGTAAGACCGACAAGTGTCTCGGACATACCGCAGAACAGTGCGATAGATTTTGCGTTGTTAACGACAAGCTGGCCGCCTGCTACTATTGCTGCAATTCCGATTAAAATAGCTATAATGCACTTCCACATAGGCATAGATTCTATAGGATCGCCCTCAGTTCTGTTTTTTAATGCATATGATATAGTAATTGCCATATATAAAATGAATAAAGCAAGAAGGACTAATCCTTTTACTCTGCTTAAATTTCCCACCTCAGCAGTAAAATCTGATGGAATGGCTGTATTTCCGAATAACAGAGCGCTTGATGCAAATAAAGCAAGAATAATAGTAAAAATTATGGAATAAGGATAATCTCTTTTCATAATATTTGACTCCACAGGAAGCGGTGCAAGCATTGCACATACGCCGAGGACCATTAAAAGATTGAAAATATTAGAGCCTAATACATTACTTACTGCAATTTCATTTGAGCCTGAAAGCGCAGCCGAAGTACTTACTGCAAGCTCAGGCGCGCTTGTTCCCATAGCGACTATGGTAAGACCGATAATAACGCCCGGAACCTTAAATTTTTGGGCAAGTGCGGCACTTCCGTCGACAAACCAGTCCGCACCCTTAATAAGGAGGACAAAGCCTACTAACAATAGAACTATTTCTAATAAAATCTGCATTTTTTCACCTCAATTTAAATTTTTATAAAAAGTCAATATCAATCTCTCTTTTTTTAAGTCTGTTATTTATATAGACTTTAAAGAGTGCATATAATACTGAGCTTAAAGGAATGAAAATAAGTATTCCGGCGATGCCGAAAAGATTGCCTCCGACAGAGACGGCAACTAACACCCATATTCCCGGAAGTCCAATTGAACTTCCTACGACATGCGGATATATAAGGTTACCCTCTAACTGCTGGAGAACCAGGAACAGTACTATAAAGGCAACAGCCTGGATAGGACTGTTGATGCCTATAAGTATAACTCCGACTATACAGCCTATAAAGGCGCCGACAATTGGAATAAGAGCTGTAATTGCGATGGCAACTCCGATAAGAAGCGCATAAGGCATTCTGAATATAGTCATTGCAATCACAAAGAGTGTACCTAGTATAACTGCCTCAAGACACTGTCCTGACAAGAAATTTGCAAATGTATTGTCAGAAATTTTTTGTATCTCAAATATTTTTTCCACTTTATTTTTTGGAAGACAGGCATACAGAACTTTTCTAAGCTGTCTTCCAAGCTTTTCTTTTTGGAAAAGAAGATATACTGAAAAGACAAAGCCTATAAAAAATGAAGTGATTCCTGATATAAATCCGCTTACTGCTCCTATACCTCCGCTTATAATGCCTTTAGAGCTGTCTGTGACAAAGCTGATTAAAGAATTAAGTGCTGAGTTCCAGTTTATTTTATTAATACTTTCTTCAAGTTCAGGAAAAGCATTAAACGTAGAGGTCAGCCAGTTTGCAAAATTTTGAACAGCACCGGGAACAACACTTATTATATCTTTAATAGTTTCAACAATCTGCGGAATAATTACAAGCATTGCCATTGCAATTATAAATATAATGAGAAACAGCGTAATGATATAAGAACAAAGTCTTCGGATTTTAAACATCTTTTTTGTCTGATATTTTTCTTTTGTAAACAGATGTTTTTCTATTTGTCTCATCGGAACATTAAAAATAAACGCTATAACACCGCCTATAATAAAAGGCATAATTAAGTTGGTAATATATCCGAAATATCCTGAAATTGTTGAGATATTATTTATTGTCCAGTATATAAGTATGAGTATTGTGCCAATGATAACATATTTTTTTATTTCGTCTTTTTTGAAATTCGTATTCATAAACCCTCCCTGACTGTCAATGAAAAAAAGACTTGTACTGCGGCTTTCACCACAATAAAAGTCTCGCTGCTACGAACATGTTCTTATTTAAAGAATATAATATCAGACAGATTTTTTTGCGTCAAGAACAAATTATTATTCGTTGTATTTTGACTGTTTTTGCACTATAATAAATGTATACTAAAGCTTGTAGACGTGATAAACACGTAAATAAGCAGCATTAATATGGGAGGATTATTTATGGCGTTACATGTAATGGATGAGGCTAACCGATGTTTGCAGTGTAAGGTACCGCAGTGTCAGAAAGGTTGCCCGATAAATACTAATATTCCGATGGCTATACGCCTTTTAAAGGATAATAAGCTTGATGAAGCCGGTAAGATGCTTTTTGAAAACAACCCTCTTACGACAGTGTGCAGTCTTGTATGTAATCATGAAAAACAGTGTGAGGGACATTGCGTACTTGGAAAGAAAGGCGCACCGGTTCATTTTTCAACCATAGAAAATTATATTTCAACAACATATGCAAATCAGATGACTAACGGGCCTCATCCGTCTAACGGAATGAGGGTTGCAATTATAGGTTCAGGCCCTGCGGGAATTACAATTGCAATTATACTTGCAAGATATGGTTATCAGGTAACTATTTTTGAGGGCAAGGATAAGATAGGCGGTGTCCTGCGATATGGAATTCCTGAATTCAGATTACCGAAAAGTGTGCTCGATGATATTGAGTACCGTCACCTCGAGCTTAAGGGTATTAAGATAAGACCAAATACTCTTATAGGAGGGGCAATAAGTATAGAAGATTTGTTCAGAGACGGATATAAGGCGATTTTTGTTGGTACAGGCGTATGGAAGCCTAACGCTTTGCATATTAAGGGCGAAACACTCGGCAATGTTCATTTTGGAATTAATTATCTAAATAACCCAGACAGCTACAGGTTAGGACAGCGTGTTATCGTAATAGGCGCAGGAAATGCGGCTATGGATGTTGCAAGAACAGCTATAAGAAAGGGTGTCAGGTATCTTACATGCTTTTCAATTACTAAGGAGGTTGCTGCAAGCCATTATGAATACAGCTATGCACAGCTTGAGGGCGTACTGTTTGAATATAATAAAAAGCCTGTTGAAATAAAGGATAATGGTGTAATTTTCAGGGATGTAATTGAAAATGAGGATGGATCCTTTACTGAGGTTGAGGGTTCAGATACATTATATCCGTCAGACAGCGTAATTATTTCAATAAGTCAGGGTCCTCAGAACAGACTCGTAAACAGTACTCAGGGACTTAAATCAAATAACAGGGGGCTGCTTGAGGCTGATGAGACAGGTCACACATCGCGGCCGGGAATATTTGCATCCGGTGATGTTGTAAACGGTGCAAGAACAGTGGTTGAAGCTGTGGCACACAGCAAAATTGTTGCAGAATCTATGCACGAATATATGCAGAATCTCCCTAAAGATGAGGATTGACGTTTTTTTGCCATTGTATTATTATAAAAAGAGTTTTCGCTTACATTAATTAAATAGAAGTAAAGCAGATAGGAGGCATAAAATGGGCGGATTTTTCGCTGTTGCATCAAAGGAATCTTGTGTTTTGGACTTATTTTTCGGTACTGATTACCACTCTCATTTAGGAACCAGGCGTGCTGGTATGGCTGTATATGGAGAGAATGGTTTTAATCGTGCAATTCATAATATTCAAAATACACCTTTCCGTACAAAATTTGAACATGATGTTGAAGAATTATCAGGTAATCTTGGTATCGGATGCATTTCAGACTATGAGCCACAGCCGCTTTTAGTAAATTCCCATCTTGGAAGTTTTGCTATAACAACGGTTGGTAAAATTAATAATGCCGATGAGCTTGTAAAGGAATGTTTCGATTCTGGACATACTCATTTCCTTGAAATGAGCGGAGGCACTATAAATCCTACAGAAATAACAGCTGCTATCATAAATCAGAAAGCTTCAATAGTGGAAGGTTTAAAATATGTACAGGAAAAAATAGATGGTTCTCTTACCGTAATTATTCTTACACCTAAAGGTATTTACGCTTCAAGGGATCGTTTGGGTAGAACTCCTGTAATTATCGGTAAAAATGACAATGGTTACTGTGCTTCGTTTGAAAGCTTTGCTTATCTTAATTTAGGCTACACTGATTACAAGGAATTGGGACCTGCAGAGATTGTGTTTATGACACCTGAGGGTGTGGAGACGGTAAGTCCTGCTGGTGAGGAGATGAAAATATGCTCATTTCTGTGGGTTTATTACGGATATCCTACCTCATGCTATGAGGGCGTAAACGTGGAAACAATGCGTTATGAGTGCGGAAAACTGCTTGCACAAAGAGATGATATACGTCCCGACAGTGTTGCAGGCGTTCCTGATTCAGGTATTGCACATGCAATCGGATATGCAAATGAGGCAGGTGTTCCATTTGCAAGACCGTTTATTAAATATACTCCTACGTGGCCTCGTTCATTTATGCCATCAAGTCAGGCGCAGAGAAATCTTATTGCAAGAATGAAGCTTATTCCGGTACATGAACTTATTCAGGATAAGCGTCTGCTTATGATTGATGATTCAATAGTAAGAGGAACTCAGCTTAGGGAGACAACAGAATTTTTATATAGAAGCGGAGCCAAGGAGGTTCATATACGTCCGGCCTGTCCGCCGCTGCTTTATGGATGTAAATATCTTAATTTTTCACGTTCGTCTTCAGATCTTGATTATATTACAAGAAGAATAATTCTTAAGCGTGAGGGTGATAAGGCTGAGGAGATGCTTGAGGATTATGCAAATCCTGACAGTGAAAATTATAAAGAAATGGTTGAGGAAATCAGAAAAGAACTTAACTTTACTTCTCTTCGCTTCCACAGACTTGACGATATGATAAAGTCTATAGGTATTTCACCTTGTAAATTATGTACACGCTGTTGGAATGGTAAAGGTTAAATATTAGAAAATTTAATAGAAAATATAAAAAATGCTGGGGTAATAATACCTCAGCATTTTTTGATTATGTATGATGAGAAATTATATTATTTTTTTCATCAAAATATTGTATAAGCCTGTTTTTAAAGAATGATTTTATGGCAGACATGGTAGGTATCTGGCTTTTTCCGTCGTGAGTAAGCTCGGTGAGAGGCATAATGTTTTTATTTTTACAGTATTCAAGATATACAGGGAGAAAAAGCTCCATTTGCACAGTTCCTCCGGCTTTTGTCTCATGTCCTCCTCCGGATCCGATTCCTTCACATATGTATGCTATAAGTTCGTTTGCATTGGTTTCAGTTACACAGCTTCTTACAGAAATTTTTATTCCGACAGGCAATATATTAAATACAAGGCATGTGTCTATTGAATCAACTTCCAGGATTAAATCACTTATAATTCCAAGAATATTGGGGTCACATTGACCGGCATTTATGATTGCACATCTTTGCTGCTCCATGTAGTCAGTCTGTAAAAGAGCGGCACCTGCAATCTGCAGCTCCTCAAGTGATATATTAGAATTTTTAAGTTTGGTTATGACTGCCCGATCAAAAAATGCTTCGTCTCTTAATTGCATATCAAGCGGGTTTGATATTTCGGCAAATCCGTTAGTATCTGAATAAAGGCCATAATAAAGAGCTGTTGCAAGATTTCTATTGCTGTTAATATCAAACTTCTCTTTTTTAAGCATGTGCCAGATAAGCGTGGCACATGAACCGAGATTATTGTTAAGCTGTGAGTAATAAGGAAGACTGCCTATAATTTGGTGGTGATCAATAATGGCAATTTCTTTCGCATCAAAATGAGTGACATTCCCTTCTCCATACTGGCAGTCAACAGTTATCAATATATCTGGAGCATCAATATGAGTTACGTGAGTAATTGGTATTTCAAGTGTTTTAATCATAAGAACAAGATTACTTTTGCGTATGATATTGGCTCCACCGTATATTAAGGATACGTCTTTGTCATGTTTTTTAAAATACAGATATAATCCAAAGCCGCTTGATATTGCATCGGCGTCCGGATTATCATGACATTGTATTACTATTTTATTGAATTTTAAAAGCTCGTTTAATCTCATAATTTAAAGAATAGTTTCCATTCCTATTTTTTGTTGTTTTAAACCGCATTTTTCATAAAATTTTATTGCAGTTTCATTGCATGCCCATACATTTAGCGTTACATTGTAACAGCCGCTTTTCTTGGCAAAGTCAAGTACATAATTATATAGGCTGGTTCCTATATGATTTCCTTTGTATTCTTTATCTACACACAAGTCATCTATGTACAGTGTTTTTATATCAGTAAGTATATTGTTATTTAAATGTCTGATAAATACGCAGAATGCATATCCGACAAGCAGGCCATCATCATTTACTGCAACAAACACGGGGGTGTTGTCATCATTTATTATATCTGTGAGCTGTCTGTCTGTATATTTTTTTGCATCAGGATAAAACAAATCTGGTCTTTTTTCGTGGTGTACATCAAGTACTTGTTTAAGAAGGATATTGATGCTTTCAATATCTTTTGCTTCGGCGTTTCTTATTATCATTTTAATCTCCATTTAAAAATTCAGGATACAGTAAATACCGCATCCTGAATAAATTTGTAAATCATGTGTAAGCTATTATTTTCTGAAAACAAATTTCCATTTTAAAAGAAAATCTTTTTTCTTTATCATCCAGTAGAAACTGTATAAATAATCAACTAACATAACAACCACTAACACGATACTTAACACCTTCATGACCTTGGGATTGATTTTTAATATAAGTGTCATTAAAGGCTGAAAAATCACACCCATAAAAAAGGTTATGAGTGACGCAAACAAAAAGCTGGTCGGTACGGAAGTATATTTTGTGATATGTAATGGAAGCCATGAATAATTCCAGTAATTAATATGGCATACCTTTTCTACTATAGTACCGAGAACTATTTCGGCAACACATACAACCACAAATGCAAGGGCAAAATATAAAAGATAACTTTTAACTTTAGTGGTCTTTTTTTCATATTTTCTAAATAAAATCACTTTGTCGGGTGTTCCGAGTACAAGATAGATTGCAAGAATAAGCATACCGTAACCTATAAGAAATGGTGCATGCATATTACGATTATTAATGTATCCTTCTGTAATGGCAAGCCAGACATTTTCTACTATAAATCCAAGAAATGAAACTACGGCTGCCATGATTCCCAGTGCATAATAATTTATTTTTGACATGTATACGCCTCCCTAAAGCATTAATAAATGTTATCACTATTACTTTTTTTAGTCAATTTAAATAGACAAAAATGTAAAAAATTAATACTTATTTAAGAATATATAGTTTTGGTTACGATATAATAAATGCTTCACTGCCGCCATTTCTATTTTTAGTCACTACTATCTGTTTGTCAATTTTTTCTTTAAAGGAAGCAACATGAGATATAATTCCCACTAATTTATCAGAAGCTGAAAGATTTAACAAAACTTTAAGTGCCTGTTCCAGAGCTTCATCGTCCAAAGTTCCAAAGCCTTCATCTACAAACATGGTATCTATTCGTATTCCGCCGCTTTCAGATTGTATTTCGTCGGCAAGACCAAGTGCAAGCGATAAAGATGCCATAAAGGACTCACCGCCGGACAGAGTGCTTACACTGCGGTGTGATGCATTATAGTGGTCTATTACTTCAAGGTCCAGGCCGCTTTGTTTTTTATAGCCGGATGTGTCATCACATCTTTTAAGCTCATATTGTCCGTTTGTCATTGCCATAAGCTTTATATTTGCTCTGCTGAGGATTACGTCAAAAAATGCGGTTAATACATATGTTTCAAGCATTATTTTATCCTTTCCTGTTAACGTTGCGTTTGCAGTATCGGATAGAGCCTTTGCACACTGCCATTTTTTTTCATCCTCCCCCATTTTTAAAGAGGTATCTTTTATATGCAAAGCTGCTCTTTTGTTTGTTGAAAGTCTTAAGTTTAATTCATCCTTTTGATTAAAAAGTTCGTTCTTTACTAAAACATTATCAGATCTTAACTGTTTTAAGCTTTCTAAGTCCGTTTCATCTGATGTATAATTTTGAGTATCATTTTTTAATGCTTCAAGCTGTTCTGACAAGTCCTTTATTCTTTGAGCTGTTGTCAGATATTTGACGTTTGCGTCGTCAAATGCTTTTTTTGCAGTGTTAAAGCTGTGGTCAAGCGCGGCCTTTTTATGTTTTATTGTTTCAATGGCTGCGGCCGCTTCGGCTTTACTGCTGCAGGTTAAGTCTTTTTTTAAATCTTTGGCGTTAAGTTTAATATTATTAAGGTTTGTTTTTTTAAGCAGAACCTGTTTTTCTAATATTAAGCTGCTTTCGGAAAGTTTTTTGATTTCGCTGTCGCATTTTGCTGCCATAGCTGAAAGATTTGTATAGCGCTCTTTATTTTTTTCCAAAGTATAGAGTTTACTTCTAAGTTGTTTTAAAATTTTTTCAACTTGTGATTTGTAAAATTCAATTTTAGGTCTAATTATATTTATTGCAGCTTCCATGTCTTTAATGTCAGTTTGTGTATTAAATTTGTTATCAGCTGTATAAATATCGGTTTTATCTATAAGATTTTCATTTAATGATAAATATTTTGAAATGAAATCTTTATTTTCCTCAATGAGCTTAAAATAATTAGTCTCGGCTCTGCCTCTTGTTATACCTGCAGCTGAGCTTAATTCAGAACGTTTTTTTGCCTTTTGCTCAAGAATCTGTTTTTGTTTTTTAATATCGTTTTCTAAAGGCATTGAGTCAGGCATCATAGCAGGATCCGGGTGGTGTGTAGAGCCGCATACGGGACATGGCATATCAGTTATAAGCTTTGATGACAAAATTCCTGCCTGTCCGTCGTAATAAGCTTTTTCCATGGAGCTGCAAAGCTGCACCTGATTATCGTACTCTCTTGAGGCTAAGATATACTGGCGGTCATATTCTGCAAGATCATCCATAAGCTGCGTGTGTGATTTTATATTTATTAAAAGGTTGTCGGCTTTTAAGCTTAAATCGTGCAGGTTCTTAATATTAAAGCTTACCTTTTCAGCTTCTATAGCACAATTTTTTATAAGCTCAGCCTCATGTAAATATTCATTGTGACTAATTTTTAAATTTGTTTCGTTTTTCTTTTGTTCTTCAATATTTTTTTGTAATTCATTAATTGCATTTTCAAGCTTTTTTGATTCAATGATTAATTTATCATACTGGTCATATTTATATAAATCATCTGTTTTTGTGCTTATTTGTGTTGCAAGAGCTTCCCTTAGCTTTGAATTTAAGAGTTCTTTTTCATAAAGCTCTTTACAGTGTTTTTGTTTATCTGCATATATTAAGATATCACTTTTTAAATTTATAAGCTCACTGTTTATTTTTTCTGTCTGTGAGTAGATTCCTATCGATTTGTCAAGTTTTGCAATAATGTTGTCAGTATCAGCTATTTTAGTATTTAAAACATATAGCTCGTCATTGTCATTGAGGCAGAGCTTTTCAATAAATTCTATTACTGTATCTGCGGATAAGGTCATGGCATTTTCCTTAATATAAGAAAGCTCATTTAAATAGGGGCTTTCGTTTCCGCAATTTACCATATTTATCTGCTGTACAATTTCTTTTTTTAAGGTTTCAATATTGTGATACAGATTTTGAGCCATTTTTTTTAAAGCATCCTGAAGTGCAGTATAAGCACCGGTATTAAATATTTCCCTGAATATCTGAACTCTTTCTTTTGTCTTTGCATTTAAAAGGCTTAAGAAGTCGCCCTGGGCAATCATTGCAATCTGTGTAAACTGTGCTTTATTTATTCCCATAAGCTTTTCTACTGTGCGAGTAACGTTAGTTACACCGCTTAATACATTACCATCGGGAAGTGTAAGTTCGGCTGATGCCTGCTTTGTGACAAATCTGTCTTTTCCTCTTTTGGAGGGTCTTAAGTATTCGGGGGTTCTTATTATTTTGTATTCCTTATTGTGAAGCACAAATTTTAAGGATACATAGGTATCAGTATCAGGCGAAGCATATTTACTTCTTAAAGATTCACTCATTCTAAGATTTCCGCTTGCCTCACCAAAAAGCGCATATGTTATGGCATCAAAAATCATGGTTTTACCGGCACCGGTATCGCCTGTTATAAGATACAGTCCGCTTGTACCTAAAGAGTCCATGTTAAGTTTAGTTTCATTTACATATGGTCCAAAAGCGGACATTACAAGTTCAAGCGGTCGCATATTACCTCCATATTTCTTCAATAAGCTCCGTGACAATCTTTTTTTGTTCATCATCCATTGGAACATTATTTTGAAGCTCGTAGAATTCCTCAAAAAGCTCAAGAGGAGATTTCTTTTTTATTTCACTTACTGCGCCTATGTGCCGGTTGGTCTTTGTTCGCTTATTATCGTAATCCATTTTAACTATATTTGGATAAATTGTTCTAAGCTTTGCCAGGACTCCGGGAATATCCTGCTCGTCAGTTAAAGTGATATATACGTAATCATTAGTATTTGTATTGATATAATTGCTTCTTGCAGTCACAGTTTCATAGCTTCCCTTTATTTTTCGTACGTCAAACAGAGGTGTTAAAGGAATTTCATTTATTGTGATATCAGTTTTGTCGAAAATATCTAATATCGTGACGCTCTTTTTGTCCGACGCCTCTGAAAATGAATATTTCAGAGGTGTTCCGCAGTATCTTATTGTATCTTTTCCTGCAGTCTGCGGTGTGTGTATGTGTCCCAATGCAGTATAGTCAAATTTGTCAAACACAGATGAGTCGACATTATCAAGCCCTCCTACAGTAATTTCTTCAGATTCACATCTTTTCGCACCTGTCACAAACTGGTGTGCTGCAATTATATTTCTTTCATTTGTATTAATTTCTGTATTGTCAATAACTGCCCTGACTGCGTCAGTATAATTAGTGATTTCTGTATCAGGAAAGAAACGTCTGACTGATGAGGGTTTGATAAATGGCATTAAATATACGTTTACTGCGCCGTATTCATCTTTTAAAACAACTTTTTTTAATTTTCCGTCAAAAACAGGCGCTATATGAATGTTCATATTTTCCATTATTCTGCTTCCGAAAGACAGCCTCTCGGCGCTGTCATGATTTCCGCTTATTACAAAGACATGTATTTTAAGTGTTGATAGTTTGGTAAAAAAATCATCACACAATGTCACTGCTTCCGCTGAGGGTACTGTCTTATCATAGACATCGCCTGATATTATAATTGCGTCAACGCGGGTGTTTTTAATTATATCAATAATTTGGGACAATATATACTGCTGGTCCTTAATCAATGAATATTCTCCCATTCTTTTTCCGAGATGTAAATCAGAAATATGAGCAAAACGCATTTTAACCTCATTTCTGAGCGACTTGTCGCGAAGAGGCGACGCAAATGCTATTTGCTTTCGCTCATAAACAAATAGCTGTGTGAAAAATCAGATTATTGTGCCGCCCATCAAAACATAATCATCTTTATATACAACAAGTGCCTGTCCTGGCGTTATGGCTCTTTGAGGCGTGTCAAATTTACATTCAATAATATCATTTTCTGCCATTTTTATTGTACAGTCGGCTCCTTCGTGGCTGTAACGTATTTTTGCCCTTGCACGAATCGGTTTATCAATGGCTTCAATACCCATAAAATTAAGCTTATTGGCGTAAAGGTGATCCTTAAAGATATCTTTGTCCTCTCCTATTACAACCTCGTTAGTTTCAGGCTTTATGGCTGCGACAAAGACAGGATGTCCTACGGATAGTCCGAGCCCTTTTCTTTGTCCGATTGTATAATGTATTATTCCTTTATGCTGTCCTATTATGCGGCCATTCATATCTATGAAATTTCCGGGTTTACATACATATCCGGTTTCGTGTTGTATAAATCCGGCATAGTCGTTGTCAGCAACAAAGCAGATTTCCATGCTGTCAGGCTTGTTTGCCACCCTTATACCGATATCCGCTGCAATCTGCCTGATTTCTTCCTTGGTGTAGTCACCGACAGGCATAAGTGTGTGTTGTAACTGTTCCTGCGTCAAATTGTAAAGAGCATAAGTCTGGTCTTTTTTTGAGGTTACGGAATTTCTTATTGCAAGGCGGCCGTTATTTAATTTAACAATTCTTGCATAGTGGCCTGTTGCAATGCAGTCTGCACCTATTTCAAGGCTTCTTTTAAGAAGTGCTTCCCACTTTACAAATCTGTTGCAGGCTATACAAGGGTTAGGAGTGCGTCCGCATTTATATTCATTGATAAAGTAATTAATAACGTTTTCTTTAAATATCTGTCTGAAGTTCATTACATAAAATGGTATATCAAGCTGTGCGGCAACTCTTCTTGCATCGTCAACAGCAGATAAACCACAGCAGGTGTCCTGGTTGCGGTTAAAGGATATATCATCATTTTGCCATATCTGCATAGTCACGCCTATAACGTCATAGCCCGCATTTTTTAGCAGATATGCTGCAACGGAAGAATCCACGCCTCCGGACATGCCTACAACAACTTTTTTATTCATAAATGTTTCCTTCCTGTTAAATCTTGTAAATTACATCGTCTGCAATAGCTTTTATCTGGTCCCAGTATTTAGAGGAATCTTCATCATATACCGCAATAACTTTACATCCGGCGTCCTTTGCGGATTGGACTGAATGAAGAACATCTTCGTATACATAAGTATTATTTACATCAAATCCCATTATCTTGCAGATTTTTTTATAGCTTTCAGGGTCTTTTTTAGAAATTCCTATATCGTATGATGTCGTAATCATATCAAAACAGTCATACAATCCCACTCTTTTTAAGGCATTTTTTGCGCACTCTTTGTCTGAATTGGTAAATAAACAAATCTTACTGTTGTTATGATGTTCTCTTATAACAAGTCTGTGCATTGCCTTTTTCATAGGGATGTCATATTTGTAATGATTGTCCATTATTTGCAGGACTTCTTTTTTCATGGATTCAGTGTCTTCATTTATTCCTAAGTCTTCCTGAAGATATTTTCCGCATTCATTTAAATCCATTGTGTATGTCACACGGTCAAAATCATCCGGAATGGAGGCACCTTTGCTTATGGCAAATTCCCTGGCTACTCTGCTCCAGTAAGGCATTGAATCAAATAAAGTTCCGTCAAGGTCAAATATTATATTGCGCGCTTCATAATTAAAAAGAGAAGCTGTTTTTTCACGCAGTTTTTTTGCGGCCTGTGTAATATCACTGCTTGCAAATATAGCGGAAATAACAGCTATGCCTGATACACCAGTGTTTTTAAGGTAATCCATGTTGTCATAATTTATTCCGCCTATGGCTACCATAGGAATATTTACATGCTCGGCTATATCAAGAAGTGTTTCCTTTGTCATATGTATTGTTTCTACTTTGGTCTGTGTGTTAAAAATTGCGCCGGTACCGATATAGTCTGCGCCGAGAGTCTGGGCGTGAAGCGCCTGTTCAACTGTTTTTGTGGTCATTCCTATGATTTTATCGGGACCTAATAACTTTCTTGCCTCCTCATAAGAGGTATCCTTTTGGCCTATATGTACACCGTCAACGCCAGCCTCAACAGCTGCCAATACATCATCATCAATAACGAACGGAACGTTATATTTTTTTGCAATAGGCTTGATTTTTAACGCCATTTCAACACGTTCCTGGTGTGTTGCATCTTTATATCTCAGCTGCAGAAATGTTATACCGCCCTTCAGGGCCTGTTCAACCTGTTGCTCCATTGTGCTTGTCTTAAGCCATCTTGTGTCTGTTATAGCATAAAGCTGTAAATCTTTATCAGTTATTTTCATTTAAAACTTCCTCCATCAATTCTTTATGCAAAATATATCTTGACTGCTCTGACAGAACGAAACGGTCTGAGAGGACAAGTTTGTTAAATTCAGTAAAATCAAGAAAGCGGTAATCCATAGTTTCACCCATCTGAAGTTTAACAGGTACCTCTTTGGGTATACATGTAAGATAGCAATGGTATATACAATGTCTTATTTTATCAACATGCACATAAATTTCCCTGAAATTTTCCAAAGTCTGTAAGATTCCGGTTTCCTCGGAAAGTTCCCTTGCAGCACCCTCAACAGGAGTTTCTCCTGTTACTATAGAGCCGCCGGTTATTTCCCATTTTAACGGATAGGTCTTATTTCTTGCTCTCTGGGTGACAAGTATTTTACCATCTCTTGTTTTTGTATATACCATTACAACAATATGATATACCCCTTCAGGTAAATCCTTTGCCATGCTTCGTTTTATCTGGTAACCAAGATAGTTTTCGTGTTCATCAAAGGCATCCCACATTTCGTCATTGAGCATTTCTACGTAGCTGTCATAATACTGCTCCTGAAAATAAATCATTTCTTCAATCTGTTGTTTGTTAAAAACAATATTTTCAGGAACGATAATCCACTTAGTTTCTAAATCGTCACGTCTGTGGACTATCGCAATGCGTCTGCCGGTAAATTCATGAACCGGTACATCAACACCTAATATATATGCGTCCTGTTCTTCACCATCCGGTGCAATTATTCCACTTATGTATCCGTAATTAACAGGATATATTAAAGCAGGATAATCTGGGTGAGAGCTTCCCATGGGCCTGTCTATCGTAACTTTGTAAATGTTGTTATTATCAATTTCCACTATTTTACCGCCTATTCTGAAATAATTTCATATTGAGTATATAAATCTATAATCTGTTGTTTTGTTGCGAGTGTTTTTGAAAATGCACTTGCACTTCCGGCGCATATGCCATATTTTAAAGCTTCCTTAAAAGAGTATGTGTTAAGGTAACCATAAATAAATCCTGCAATCATTGAGTCACCTGCACCTATTGTGTTGATAACGGAGCCTGACGGAGCTTTTGCCTTATATACCTTGTCATTTTCGGCTAAAAGGAGTGCACCGTTACTGCCCATAGAAACAAGTATGTTTACTGCTCCCATTTCTTTAAGCTTTACTGCGTATTTTTGTGCTGTATAAAAATTGTTAACCGTGTCATTAAAAAGTTCCCCCAGTTCGTAATTATTAGGTTTTATAAGAAATGGTTTAAACTTAAGTGTGTTTAACAGGGCGCTGTTTTGTGCATCTACTATAATTTTAGTTTTATGTTCTGTCAGTTTTTCCATGATTGACATATATATTGTGTCAGGTAAAGATTTCGGTACATTTCCTGACAAAACAAGAATATCGTCAGGTAAAAGGCAGTCTAAGCTGTTAAAAAGACGTTCTAAATCGCTGTGTGAAATATGCGGACCGGTTCCGTTAATCTGTGTTTCATTAACTGTATTTAAATTATCGCATATTTTTACGTTGATTCGTGAAAATCCACTATTTATATCGGTAAAACAATGTTTTACACCATATTCATCAAGCAATTTTTTTATTCGGTTGCCGGTAAATCCGGCGGTAAATCCTAAAGCGATATTTTCAATGCCTAAATTATTTAAAACGGCAGATACATTAATACCTTTTCCGCCTGGCAGTATATATTCGCTCAGACTTCTGTTTATTTGGTTTTTTCTAAAATCTTCGACAGTCATTATATAATCGAGAGATGGATTTAATGTAACTGTATAAATCATAAAATACTCATTTCTGTGATGTTATTTTGAACTTCTGTTATTTTAACATAATAGTTTCTTATCTTAAAGTGTATTATTGAAAATGAAACAATTTAAACTTATTATTGCAAAGATATGGAAGATAATTTATTATTTATATATAAAGTTTAATTAAATTGTGTTAAGAGGTTCAGATATTAAATTATGATAGATATTTTACAAAGAGAAACAGCAGAGACGGCAAAACAATATGCTTTTCGTACACTTCTTTATAATATTACATATTTGAATTTAAAACCGGGAGAAAAACTTGCTGAAAGCCAGCTTAGCCAGATGCTTGGTGTAAGCAGGACGCCGATAAGAGAGGCAATTCTTGAATTAAATCAAAAGAAATTGATAGATATTCATCCAAAGAGCGGAACTTATGTTACTAAGATAAACAGTGAGATTATAGAAGAGTTTTTGGGTATGCGCTCACTTGTTGAGGGTGAGGCAGCAAGATGTGCAAGCAGGATAGCTACAGATAAAGATGTGGAAAATCTGCGTGTAAATATAGCAATTCTTCAATATTATGCTGATCTTGGCAATATTACAAAAATGTATGAATATGATTGTGCATTTCACAAATATATATATGAAATGTGCAATAAACAATATTGGTATGATGTTATAAGCAGTAATGCCTGTCAGTTCAACCGTTTTGTGATTCTTCTGCTTCATTCAAAGGTGTTTGAGATGCCAAGAGATGACCATAATGATATTGTAAATGCACTGGTTAAACATGACGAAGATGAAGCGTATAGGGCATCAACCCGTCACACAAACCGGTATTTTGAGTATAAAAATATCGTTGAGCAAAATTATCCTTATTTTTTTTAAAATAAACAAAAAATCTGTAATAATATGTCGAAAAGTGTATTGACATATGCGGAAAATAATGATATAAATTTTATAGTGTAATATATTACGACGTAGGTAATATATTACCAGTTCATTTTTATGTTGCACCACCGCAACTATAATTATGACAACCTCTCATTTTTGATATATAGTAACGGTCGCCTCCACATCCCCCCTCTTAACAAAGGCGGCCGTGGCTATATTTCGCAAATTGACGCCTTAGGGCGTTTTTTTGTGCCTATTTTTCTTAATATAAAATTGTTGTGTGAATTTTATATATCTTTTTATTCAGTATTAATCAAAAAAAGAACTCTATTATTATATACGTTTTGAGTACTAAACGGGTTTAATAACAGAGTCCTTTTTTACTTTAAAGCAACTTGCGCCGCAGGCACAAAGTTTTATGTTTGTTATGCAATTTTACTCAGTATCTTGTCACGCATCTGGTCCTGTCCCATAATGTGAATTATTGACCATAAATCAGGTGTGTTTGCACGACCTGTAACTGCAATTCTTACGATTTCAGCAATATCTGAAACGCTTCCGTTATACTGCGATGGGTCCGCTTTATATGCTTTCATGTCTGAAGCAAATCCAAATTTGTCGGCAACTGCCTTAAGCTTATCAAACCACACAGAGTTGTCGTCATCATGGTTATAGCTTTCAAGGTATGCTTTAAGCACTTCATTTACAATATTCTTATTCTGCTTAAAATCATCACATTCACTGTTACTGTCTGTGTCAAAGAAATATGAAATCATTTCAAATATCTGCTTTGCAAAAACTAAGTCTTTTCTTCTTCGCTTCATGCCGACGCCCATATAAAGTCTTAATATGGCAAGCATCTTTTCCTTATCTTTAAACCATATTTCTTTCTTTTCAGGCTCGTTTTCACATGCCCAGTCATACAGGAAGTCATATACTTCATTTTCAGAAAGCTTTGATAATTCATTTTTGCAGATGTTATGAAGCTTATCCTTATCAAATAATGCACCTGACTGGTTCATTTTATCAACTGAGAACGGAAATTCGTTTATGTCCTTATCAGGGAATTTCTCATGCCATTCCTCAAAGTTGGAATTAAGAAGCGTCATAAGATATACTTTCATACAATATGGATGATATCCGTCTTTTCTGTAATAATCTAAAGAAAGCTCAGGATCTTTTCTTTTTGAGAGCTTACGCTTACCGCCGGTTTCTTCATCAAATTTCATTAAATGAGCAGTGTGGGCATATTTTGGCATTTTGAAGCCAAGAACGTTAAACAGTTCATAGTGTATAGGTGCAGACGCAAGCCATTCACCGCCGCGTATAACCATTGTTGTGCGCATAAGATGGTCGTCAATGGCATGTGCAAAGTGGTATGTAGGAATACCGTCCTTTTTTAATAATACTATGTCATGAATATTTTCTGGAAGCTTTATATCACCCTTTATTGAGTCTGTAAAAGTGATTTCCTTGTCAGGACTGCCTTGTGAGCGCAGTCTTAATACATATTGCTTTCCTGCGTTTATATTTTCTTCTATCTGCTCGTATGAAAGGTTTCTGCAGACAGCGTATTTACCGTAGTATCCTGTAAGAACTTTATCGGCTTCCTGTTTTTGTCTTACGCTTTCAAGCTGCTCTTCATCACAAAAGCAAGGGTAAGCTAAACCTTTTTCAACGAGGCTTTTGGCATAAGTGTGATATATATCAACTCTCTGGCGCTGGAAATATGGTCCGTATGCGTTTTGAGTATCATTAGAGTCAAAGCCGGCACCCTCGTCAAACTCGATATTAAAGTACTTAAGTGCATTGATTATTGTTTCTACTGCTCCGTCAACTTTACGTTTCTCGTCAGTGTCTTCTATTCGTAAGTAAAAAACGCCCCCGTTTTTGTGTGCAATCCTCTCATCTGCAAGCGCGCTGTATAAATTGCCAAGATGAATAAAGCCTGTAGGGCTTGGAGCCATTCTGGTGACTTCAGCCTTAGAAGGCAGTTTTCTGTATGGAAATTTTTCTTCATAATAATCCGGTGTGTTGGTTATGTCCGGAAATAACAAATCTGCAAGCTTTTTATAATCCATAATTATCTGTATTCCTCCGTATTATCGAAAACTATTATTAATCCTATTGCAATTATAATAAAATTGCAAGTATTTATTTTTCTGTGCTCATAAGTTTAAGCGGCATTCCTAATAGAATAGAGCCGCCAATAATATTGCCTGCGGTTACAAAAATCATGCTCTTTAGTATAAGATTTAAGTCTAAACCTCCAAGCAGCATATAACCAATTGAAAATGTTCCCATGTTAGCAACGCAGTGTTCAAAACCGGATACGACAAATGTCATAATGACACAAAACATTACTATAAGTTTTCCGCTTTCTGATTTCATTCTTGTTGCGGTCCAGACGGCGAGACATACCATAAAGTTACAAAGAATACCTCTTAGTAAAAGTTCAATAGGTGTTGCCGAAAGCTTTGTGAAGATAAAGCTGTTGTAATAGTCGGTCATAATCTGCCTTGATGCTCCGCTGGCAACAAAAATGGCTGACAATGTAAATGCGCCGACAAAGTTGCCTATATAACTTACTATCCATACTTTCGCAACATCAGCCGCCCTGCATGTTTTATTATAAAAACCTATAGCCATAGTCATATTATTTCCGGTGAACAGCTCACCGCCTATAAAAACGATTAAAATAATAGCTATTGAAAAAAGAAGTGCGCCTAAAATTTTCGCAAACTGCGGATATGTAGGATATAATACCGCAGCGGTAACATTTGACAGAATTGTTGCAACTACTATATAAAAGCCCGCCATAATAGCTCTTATAAAAAATTTTCCAAGCTGGTGGTTACATATATCAGCTTTGTTTTCTGCTGTTTTTGATACAGCAGATATATCACTATAATACATTTTAAATTCCTCATTTTCTTTTTTGTTGATTAATCATTTTCTTCAACGTTATTTTCCCTTATTTGTGCGACAAGCTGGCGTCTGTACGCACGACATCCGTTTTCATTCCAGTACTTTTTTTGTTCAAGCTTTATAACCTCAAAGGTTGTGTCGAGTATATCTGATCTGTAATCTGTTATCGGAGCTTTTCCCGGATAAAATACCGTGATTGAATCGTGATATTTGGAAAGGTCGAGTCCGAAAGCGGTCACAAACTGCTTCATGCAGTCTTCATCGTCGATTCTTTTTATATGTGCGTAATAGCCTACAAGATATGCAAAATAATTTATGTCGAATTTGTCTGTCCAGCGTTCATCGCGGCCCATAAATACCACAACAGGAAATTGACGTTGTGGTGCGTTTATAAGTGAGATAAACTGGTCGTAATTATCTTTATTTACATATTTAACATTTTCTTTAAGTCTTGTGACATCACATATCCCTATATTATCCGCTATTTCTCCGTAAAAGTTCGGGCGGGAAAATAATACGTTTTCATTGTCACGGTAACGGTCTGCCGGCTCAGAGTATTCGTTTGTTACCGTAAACAAAATATGCTCTCCCTGCTGCTTTAATACTGCGTGGGATATCCATATTCTGCTGGCAATTTTTGAGTCAATGTGTGTTGTTTTTTCCTCAAAATATAAGTCTTTTTCGTTGTAAATTACATCTACGGAATATCCCGGCATAGCTGAGCTGTAGCTTTCTATATTTTCCGAAATGTCACCGAAAGCATCATTATATCTTGAACGCACCCATGAATATATGTAAAGAGAAGCTTTTTTAAATGCATCCTCTTTGGATAAAGTATTTGTATCAAGAAATGTTTTTGCTTTAAATACTTTGTAGATACCGAATTTTTTAAATGGCTCAAAACGTTTTCGTTTGTTTGAAATATCTTCATTTGTCCTGCTTTTTTCTATTTCACCAAGGACATTTTTAAGCTTTTCATCGTTTGGTCCTAATTGGTTGACTATTTTGATAATATTGGTGATGGTAAGTGCCTCACCTTTATCTGTCGTGTCATCCCATAAGGTACGAATGGCTTTTGCTCTGTCAAATTTAAAGAATTGCTTTGCAAGCTCTGTGTTTTCATCAAATAATTTTGCTACCTCAGGATGTATAGGTTCGCTGTCAAGCTTTAAACGATAGTGGCATATAATCATGTCATTCCATTTATGTGATTTGTAGTGCTGATGGCCTAAATCTTCAAGAAGCTTTACAAGGCAGTCGTCACAAAGCTCAAGTGTTGCGAGCACACTGTTCATTTTTCTTGCAAGCCCTTCGTTTCCGATTCCGAATGCAGCGCCTTTGTAGCGCAGATCATGCTCTATTTCGTGCCATCCTTCCAGAAAATTTGTACGAATCTGTATTTCAAATGTATCATCTATATAATCTGATAACATGGGATTTACAATAGTTTTGCTTAAGTAACCAGGAAGCTTAAATATGCCGTTTATCTTCATGGCTTTAAATTCATATTCATTGTTTTCGGTTGTTTCCCATACACCGGGTTCTGCAAATAAAGAATCAAGTAGATTTTTGCAGATATTTACATCGTCTTCAAAATACAGAAGTATTCGTATACCTACTAAATCCTGCATTTTTTTATCTGCATTTTCGCTGCCCGCCCTTTTGTAATCTTTTAATATAAGCTTATCAATTATAGAGTCAACAGATTTGATTCTGTAAGCCAGTCTGTAGTAAAAACCGGCGCGCTTAAGCTTTTCTTCAAGAATACTTAATAAATCGCTTAAGACAACTTCAGGTACTTTTATTTTTTCGACATTTTCTCTGCAAAATAGTTCGTTTACCTTTGAATTACACATATATTTCTCCCATCTTTACCTTCAATTATGCTTTTATACCGTTACCCCTTGATTAAATTTGGTAAAAAAGCTGCTTCTTTGGCATTATTTATCAATATGGCGATTTTAGTGTTACTGAGACCAAAAGTATTTTGAATAAGCTTTAATTCCTTAGCAACAGTAGTGTCTGACACTGTCATGTTATCTGTATTGATTGTCACTTTTACCCCCGCATCAAGTAACTGCATGATAGGATAGTCTTTTATATCCTTCACAACCTTTGTATTAAGATTGCTTGTAGGACAAAGCTCTAATGGAATTTGTTTTTCTGCAAGTATTTTAACAAGTTCTTTATCTTCTACAGCTCTTATGCCGTGACCGATTCTTTTGGCTCCACATTTAAGAGCCATTCTTATACTTTCAGGGCCATCAGCTTCCCCTGCATGTATTGTCATTGCAACATTAAGCTTATTTGCCAGACTGAATATATTTTGATAATTGTCTGTTTTAAAATGGTATTCATCACCAGCAAGGTCAACAGCCGCAACGCCGGAATTTTTAAATTCAGCTGCAAGCTTAATTGTTTCTTCATTTTGTACCGCGTTGTCTTTTCCGCGCATGCAGCACAAAATAAGTGCTGCACCTATCGGCAGATTTTGTCTTGCGGCAGCGAGTCCTTTCAGCGCGGCTAAGACAACTTTCCTCATGGAAAGACCATTTCTTGTATGAAGCTGTGGCGCAAACCTTATTTCGCTGTAAATAAGGCCCTGATATGACTGTTCCTTGAGGAGTCTGTATACACTTTGCTCAATGGACCATTCAGATTGTAACAGCGGTAATGTGAAATCAAATTTTTCAAGATATTCTTTTAAATTATGGCAGTTTTCATTTATTTTGAGTTTTTTGTCCAATTCCAAAGTACTGATATCTTTGTTGTCTTTGCCCTCTATCAGGCTGATATTCTGCATATCTGCAAGATAGCGAACTGTATCAGGAGACAACGAACCGTCAAGATGAACATGTAAATCAATAAGTCCGTTATAAGATGACATATATTTCTCCATTCACTACAAAATTGATATCTTATTTTATCATTTTAGTGGAAATTTATCAACTTAACTTAATGCGCAAAAAGACTCTCCGCATTTATTTAGCGGAGAGTGCTTAAAATTACTGATTTAAATAGCCGTCATAGTCATCAATGGACATAAGCTTTGAAGCATGTTCTATTTCTTCTTTTGTAGGCGGATTTACGTCTTCTAATGAATAATCAATGCCAAGCTCTTTCCATTTAAATACGCCGAGAGTATGATATGGAAGAATTTCAAATCGTTTGACAGTTTTTAAGCTTTTTACAAATTCAGAAAGCTTTTTCATATCGTTATCGTTATTGGTGTATCCTGGAACAAGAACATGTCTTATCCACATATCTTTTCCGTTATCAGAAAGGTATTTTGCCATATCAAGAATATTTTCATTGCTGCACATTGTAAGATTTTTATGCTTTTCATTGTCAATATGTTTTATATCAAGCATAAAAAGATCTGTATATTTCATAAGTTCATTAAATTTGCTAAAGAAAGGTTCCTGTCTTGTAAAAGGGTTGCCGGAGGTATCAAGAGTTGTGTTAATACCTTCTTTTTTGGCCAGTCTGAACAGTTCGGTAACATAATCAATTTGCAGAAGAGCTTCTCCGCCGCTTACCGTAATTCCGCCGTCCTTTTTCCAATATGCTTTATAGCGCATTGCTTTTTTTAAAGTTTCCTCAGGAGTTTCTTCATATGAATTTTTATCTTTTAATGCCCATGTATCAGGGTTATGACAGTATTTGCAGCGCATAAGGCATCCCTGCAAAAAAATAATATATCTCACGCCCGGTCCGTCTACTGAGCCAAAGCTTTCTATTGAATGAATTATTCCTTTTACATTTTCCGGTTCAAAGTTTAATCCCATAATAATCCTCATTTCTATGCGTGGTGCAGCATTTTAAAAATTTCTGTACAGATTAGATTTCTGTTAAAAAATGGCAGGTAAAATCTGTATACTCAGATATATACCTGCCATTTAAATTAATTTTAATATTCAGACAGTCTTAAAAGGGCTGATATTAAAATTACATATGATCATGGAATGTTCTTGAAATAACGTCCATCTGCTGCTCTCTTGTAAGGTCAATAAACTTAACAGCGTAACCTGAAACACGGATTGTGAAGTTAGCATATTCAGGCTTTTCAGGATGTTCCATAGCATCAAGAAGTAATTCTTTACCAAATACGTTTACATTAAGGTGATGAGCACCCTGATCAAAGTAGCCATCCATAATGTTAACAAGGTTGTTTACTCTTTCCTCTTCATTGTGTCCCAAAGCGTCAGGATTCATTGTCTGTGTATTTGAAATACCATCAAGAGCCCATTCGTATGGAAGCTTTGTAAGAGAGTTAAGTGAAGCTAAAAGGCCGTTCTGCTCTGCGCCATATGATGGGTTAGCACCAGGAGCAAGAGGTGTACCGGCTCTACGTCCGTCAGGCATAGCACCTGTGTATTTACCGTAAACTACGTTTGAAGTAATTGTAAGGATAGATGTTGTTGGCTCTGAATTTCTGTAAGTATGTCTCTTCTTAATCTTATCAAGGAATGTCTTAAGAAGCCATACAGCAATATCATCAGCTCTGTCATCGTCGTTACCGTATCTTGGGAAATCACCCTCAACTTCATAATCAACATTGAAGCCTGTTTCATCACGGATAACCTTAACCTTAGCGTACTTAATAGCACTAAGTGAGTCAACTACGTGTGAGAAGCCTGCAATACCTGTAGCGAATGTACGCTTAACATCTGTATCTATTAAAGCCATCTCTGCAGCTTCATAATAATATTTATCATGCATGTAATGGATAAGGTTAAGTATATTAACATAAAGGTCAGCTAACCATTCCATCATAGCGTCAAATTTTTCAATTACTTCATCATAATCAAGATATTCAGATGTAATTGGCTTGTATGCAGGACCTACCTGCTTTCTTGACTTGATATCAACACCGCCGTTGATAGCGTAAAGTAAACATTTAGCAAGGTTAGCTCTTGCACCGAAGAACTGCATTTCCTTACCTGTCTGTGTAGCTGATACGCAGCAGCAGATTGAATAATCATCGCCCCATGTAGCCTTCATAACATCATCGTTTTCATACTGTATTGAAGATGTTGTAACAGAAATCTTAGCAGCATACTTCTTGAAGTTTTCAGGTAAACGTGAAGAATAAAGTACTGTAAGGTTTGGTTCTGGTGAAGGTCCCATGTTCTCAAGTGTATGAAGGAATCTGTAGTCAGTCTTTGTAACCATTGAACGACCGTCGATACCTGTACCGCCAACTTCAAGAGTTGCCCATGTAGGGTCACCTGAGAATAATTCGTTGTATGACTGAATTCTTGCGAATTTAACCATTCTGAACTTCATAACCATATGATCGATAAGTTCCTGAGCTTCTGATTCTGTGATAAGACCAGCTTCAAGATCTCTCTGGAAGTAAATATCAAGGAATGTAGAAACACGTCCTACAGACATTGCGGCACCGTTCTGTGTCTTGATGGCAGCAAGGTAACCGAAATATAACCACTGGCATGCTTCCTTAGCTGTCTTAGCAGGCTTAGAAATATCATAACCATAGCTTTCAGCCATCTTCTTCATACCAGCCAAAGCCTTGCACTGATCAGAGATTTCTTCTCTTAAACGAATAACTTCGTCTGTCATTGTTCCGCATCCGCAGTTAGCGTAATCTTTCTGCTTTTCTTCGATAAGACGGTCAATACCATAAAGGGCAACTCTTCTGTAATCGCCTACGATACGTCCGCGGCCATAAGTATCAGGAAGACCTGTAATGATATGGCTGTGACGAGCAGCTCTCATCTCAGGAGTATAAGCATCGAATACACCCTGATTGTGTGTCTTGTGGTATTCTGTAAATATTTTGTGTAATTCAGCATTTGGCTCATAACCATAGTTCTTGCATGATTCCTCAGCCATTTTGATACCACCGTATGGCATGAAAGCTCTCTTTAATGGCTTGTCAGTCTGAAGTCCGACAATCTGCTCAAGATCTTTCATTGACTCATCTATATATCCAGGACCGTATGCGTTAAGACCAGAAACTACTTCTGTTTCCATGTCTAAAACTCCGCCCTTAGCTCTTTCTTCTTTCTGCAATTCCTGTAATTTGCCCCATAATTTGTTAGTAGCTTCTGTAGGATCAGCAAGGAAGTCTTCATTACCTTCATAAGGCTTGTAGTTTTTCTGAATGAAATCTCTTACGTTAATTTCTTCTTTCCAAAGTCTTCCTTTGAATCCGTCCCAGTTTTCACTTGCAAACATTTGTAAATCCTCCTTTAATAATAATTGTATTTATTTGTGTACATTGTATACACGCCACATCTTAAAAAAAGTGTCAGCGACTTTGATAAAAATGTGACAATTACTGACAAAACTATGTTAACATTATGGCGCCCTAAAATCAAGAGCATTTTTTGTATTATTAAAATAAATACAATCCACATTAAGAATATTCCCAAATAAAGAAAAAATATACTTTAATATATATTAATATAATGATAAAATATCTCAAAAAGATAAAAATATGGGGAGAATTAATAATGAATTTTATAATTAAAAATTTGTCGAAATCGTTTGACAAAAAGCTCGTTTTAAGTGACGTTAACTTTAATTTTGAATCCGGTAAAATATACGGGCTTCTGGGAAGAAACGGTTCGGGTAAAACTACTTTTTTTAATTGCGTTAACAATGACTTGGAGCCTGATACAGGGAAATTTTTTATACAGGAAACGACAGAGGAGGCAAAGAGGGAGCTTAAGCCTGATGATATCGGTTATGTTATATCAACTCCTACTGTTCCGGAATTTCTTACTGCGAGAGAGTTTCTTAAATTTTATATAGATGTAAATGCACACAGGATAAAAAATGTGCCTGATTTAGATGAATGTTTTGATATAATTGGAATTGATGAGTATGACAGGGACAGACTGCTAAAGGATTTTTCGCACGGAATGAAAAATAAGATGCAGATGCTTATAAACATAATAACAAAGCCTGCTATTCTGCTGCTTGATGAGCCGCTTACTTCTCTGGATGTTGTTGTTGCCGAGGAGATGAAGCAGATTCTTCGTGGCTTAAAAAATGACAGCATAGTTATTTTTTCAACACATATTCTTGAACTTGCTTTGGATTTATGCGATGAGATAATTATTCTTAATCATGGAACTTTTGAGCTTGTTGATAAATCAGACCTTGATAATTCCAATTTCAAAGAAAGAATTATCGAAATATTAAAGGAGGCTGAGAATGCTTAGGACTTTTTTCATCACATTTATAATAAAAAATACGAGCCGAACAAACTCTATAATATATGCGATAAAACGTCTGCCTTTTATCGGAAAACATATTCCGTCTTCTTTGTATAAAGAAGGTTCATTAAAAACTGTTGCCGGAATTTTGTCCGTATTGTCAGGATTCTTAATGACATTTGCAGGCAAAGCGCTATATCTTGGCGTACTGTTCGCCTTTGCAATTGGATTTCCTGTAAGCGTAAGTGACAGTGCGCTTTTTATTCATCTGTTTGTGCTTATGACGTTTACAGGGGTGATTTTAAACCCGTATCTGTTTTCAGCAGATAATAATACGTTTCATTGCATTAATCTGCTTGCTATGGATGCAGGGAAGTACGCCGTATCACAGTTTATATTTTCAATAATAAAGCTTGTTATAGGGTTGCTTCCTTTTGCCATAATATTTGGCAGTTTTACCGGTCTGCCTTTGGCGGTATATGTTACGATGCCTTTATTTGTTGCAGCTGCAAAGATCACATATGCGTATACACTTATTATTCTTTATAAAAAATGCAGAAGAATTCCTTATTCAACACAAAAGCGAAGTTACAGATCAATATGCGGAATTATTTTTGTTGTGGCTGCATATGCGCTTCCTTTTATAAATGTGACCATTAATGTATCGGTGTATGCTGTTTTGCTGGTTGTGCTTGTCATTGTATCACTTCCTGGGTTAGTTACAATAATTAAGTTTGACGGATACAGAGTCTGTTATAAGGTTCTTATACAGGAATTTAGAAATATAGTTGATTTGTCAAAAAAAGAATCAGCGATTGCGGTATCATCAAGAAAATATATAAGCGGCGATGTTACGCAGACAAGCGATAAGACAGGATTTAAATATTTAAATGAGCTTTTTATGAAAAGACACAGGAGACTGCTCATAAAACCGATTCTTATTACGACACTAATCTGTGCGGCTTTCTTTTTGGTTGTAATCTGCGCCTGCTTTATTTACACGCCGATAAAACCGAATGTTAACCATACAGTGATAAGGGTCCTTCCTGTATTTACTTTTATCATGTATATAATAAATAAGGGAATGAGTTATACGCAGGCATTGTTTGCAAATTGCGATCACAGTCTGCTGACCTACTCTTTTTATAAGACATCGTCTTCTATACTTAAGCTTTTTAAAATAAGACTATGGGAAATTATAAAGATAAATATTTTGCCGGCTATTGTTATATCGCTTGGAATGGTTTTGCTCTTAACGGTTACGGGCGGAACTGATATTCAGTATTATTTTCTTATTCCTGTTTCGATTATAACAATGAGTATATTTTTTTCGGTACATTTTCTTACGATTTATTATCTTTTACAGCCATACAATATTGATACCGAGATTAAGAGCGGAAGCTTTCAGGTGGTAAATTTTATTACATATATGTTTTGTTATATGTTTATCCAGGTACATCCGAACCCGTTATGGTTTGCTATAATAATGACAGCATTTTGTGTTTTATACTCTGTTATTGCATGTATGCTTGTATATAGATTTGCGGCAAAAACATTCAGAATAAGAAATTAAATTAAAAACGGTCATTAATTACTTTGATTAATGGCCGTTTTTATAATATATAATTATTCAATTTTTTCTCTTTCTTCGATACCTCACTGAAATTATCAGCTTCTTCGATAATATGATTTTATAAGACTATATGATACTTTCTTAAATAGATTATTGCTATTTAGTTGTTGTATACTGTCTTTTTCATAATACACAGCTTCATATAATATCACAATGTATATATTCAAAATAGATTAATATATATTTTCCATCTGCTTTTGCTTATTATAATCTCTGTTTGTTCTTGCACCCGAAGAATATATTTATTACATCCGGTTTTAAGTTATTCATCAAAAGCGTTCAGGTTATATATAATAATGTATTCTTTCTGAATTCGTTTCTTTACACGAATTAGAAATCTATGTATTAGTTTTGTGATAATTGTTCAATATGAAAACATTTTTAAATGTCTTATCACGCTCATATTGATTATTTTTTAATTATATTTCCAATGGACTGTTCCTCCTTTGATTTATTTTTTAAGATTGACATCTCTTTTCTATGTCTGTATATTACCATTTGAATGATGATTTGTCAATATAATTTTTTAAAAAAATTAAAGTTTTTTGTTTCAAATATATTAAGTCGATATTTATATATTAATTGTACTTATTTTTAAGAATATTCTGATAATTTACAAGGCGTTAATTATGCTATTAATATGTTGCAGGCATCTGGGAGCTTTGATAAAATTATTAAAAGCAGCATTAATTTTAAGTTGTAATGGTGGACATCGTGAAATTAAAAATGATTAACAGTAAACATAATTCAATATATATATCATTAATACTTATATGTATGTTTTTTTGCGCAGCGTCTCCATCTGACTTTAATGCGGAGACACACAGTGATGCCATATCGCATCATGAGTTAACTGTCAGTACGGTTTTTTCAAATAATTTAAGCTATATGGCCGTCAAAGGCCTGTTTAAGGGAATCGAGAAAGTTAAATTTGCTCATGCTGCATATATAGCAGACAACATCATTTTGCAGCATATTTTTGCACATGTTTTATATATTCCGAAATCAGATTATTGCAGGCAGAATTCAAGTATTACGTTTAACGTAAGTTATATACATAATCAGGACGGGGAAAAGGAAGACTCGGTTATATAATGATTATATAAATGTATAAAGCTGGAGGACAATTATGATATTTTTGGAAATTTTACTTTTGGCAGTGGGTTTCTTTATGCTTGTAAAGGGAGCTGACTGGTTTGTTGATGGGACATCGGGACTTGCAGAAAAAATGGGTATTCCGCAGCTGGTAGTCGGACTTACCATTGTTGCGATGGGAACAAGTGCACCGGAGGCCGCTGTAAGTATTAATGCGGCACTTAAAGGAAATGGCGGAATAAGTATAGGAAATGTAGTCGGAAGCAACATTTTGAATATACTTATTATTCTTGGAATTACGGCTGTTATAACTACCGTTGCAATACAGAAATCAACGCTTATCATTGAAATACCTTTTATGATAATAGTTACTGTCATTTTGCTTTTTATGGGAATGACCGGAGAATCAGTTACATTATTTGAGGGTATAATTTTGTGGGTTATATTTTTGGCATATCTTAGTTATCTTTTTATTCTTGCGCGAAAAGGCAAACAGGAAAAGAGTACAGATGAAAGAAGTGTATTAAAGCTTATCGTGCTTACTGTGCTTGGCGGAATAATTGTAGTATGGGGAAGCGACATTACCGTTGACAGTGCTACTGCCATTGCAAAATTTGCAGGTCTCAGTGAAAGATTTATAGGCCTTACTATTGTGGCTCTGGGAACATCACTTCCTGAGCTGGTAACGTCAGTTACGGCGGCTAGAAAAGGAAATGCTGATATTGCAATAGGAAATATTGTGGGAAGCAATATATTTAATATCCTTTTTGTAATTGGAACAGCATCTATTATAACACCTGTTATTTATGAGCCGGCATTTATAATTGATGCTATAATTGCTATAGCTGCAGGATTTCTTTTATGGATTTCAGTGGCGCGAACAAAGAGCCTAAGACGTCCCTGGGGTATAGTTATGCTTGTAAGCTATGCGGTTTATCTTGGATATCTGATGTTTTGATTTTTATAAGCATACTTTGAGTGATTTGACAACCTAAGCAGTTTCAACATAAAAAGACTCTCATTTACTTATTGCCGGCTGAATAGATTAACCGGATTAGTAATTGAGAGTTTTTTATGTTTAAGATTAGGGTGCACCTTAACCTGTGATTATACGGATTATTTTATGCTTTACATTCCTGCATTCCATTTTATGGAAAGTTTTCTTCTTATAATTATAAAACATATTACATGTGCTAAAAATGTAATTATCCAAGATATAGGATATGTTAAATAAACCATTTCTATTGTATGGAACTGTGGTAGCTGGAAAACAGTCGCAAGCCATATTAATCTTAATGCACACGCGCCTATAAGTGAGACAATCATAGGAATTACAGAATATCCGAGCCCTCTTAAGGAACCTACCATTACGTCCATAATTCCGCATGCGGCGTATGTTGTACATATTATTGAAAGACGCACCATTCCAGCTTCTATTACTTGTGGACTGTTTGAGTAAAGCGAAAGGAGCGGACGGCCGAACACAAAGGCTAAGTTACCTAAAGCTGCGCCTATGATAAGAACGCACCCAAGAGCCGTAAGTAATATTTTATTTACTCTTTCATATTTGGCTGCACCTACATTCTGGCTGGTAAAAGATATTGCTGCCTGATGCAATGAATTCATTGAAACGTAAACAAAGCCTTCTATATTTGAGGCCGCTGAATTTCCGGCAACAACAGTTTCTCCGAATGAATTGACAGATGACTGTATAAATACGTTGGATAAAGAAAATAAAATACCCTGAAAGCCGGCAGGAAGTCCGATTTGAAGAATTTTTATAAATTTATCTCGACTTATCTTTAATTGCCTTAACTCTACCTTTATACCGCCCTTATCTTTCATAAGGCATTTTAATACAAGAAATGCCGATACGCACTGTGAAATGGTTGTGGCGGTTGCAACACCCGCAACGTCCATTTTAAATATAATTACGAATACAAGGTTTAGGACAACGTTTATAATCCCGGCAATCATAAGAAAATACAGAGGCCTTTTTGTATCGCCGACAGCTCTTAGTATCGCTGCTCCGAAATTATATATCATCATTGCAGGCATGCCTATAAAATAGATTCTTAAATATAACACTGCAAGCTTTAATACAGCCTCAGGTGTCTGCATCCATGTAAGGATTAATGGTGCACCAATAACACCAATTATTGTAAGGATTATTCCGCTCATAATGCTTAATGTCATGGCTGTATGAACAGTTGTGCTTAAATCTTTTTCGTGTTTTGCACCATAATATCTTGCAACTAAAACGTTGGCACCTACCGAAAGACCTATAAATAAATTTACTAAAAGATTTATAAGCGAAGATGTTGAACCTACCGCAGCCAGGGAATTGTCGCCTGCAAACCGGCCTACTACTATGATGTCTGCTGCGTTAAATAAAAGCTGTAAAATACTTGAAAACATCAGCGGAATTGAAAAAAGAAGCATTTTTTTTAATATTGAACCGCTGCACATATCTATTTCATATTTCTTTTTATCGTTTGACACTTTAATCTCCTTTTCTTAGCAGATTTATTGTATTTTTAAAATGGTCTATCCTGTGTATCATCTATAATTTTTTTATTTTCAACATTAGGCTTTATAAAATTGTTATAAGAATAATCCCACAGTGTTTCAGAACCATTTGGCGTTGGTGCGTTTCTTTTTAGTATCTGACTTAAGCGCACACCTTTTTCCGACCATGCTTTCCCGTCTGAAACGGAATTTAACATGGTAGGCTGGATATTATCCATTGTTCTTGCAAATCTGGCTTCAGGTGTATTTGCGGCTTCAAATTCATCCCAAAGGCTTCTGAATTTGTCGCGTTGATCATCCGGCAGGAGTCCGAAAAGTCTGTCTGCGGCGGCAAGCTCCCGCTCCTTCTGGCTAAGCTTTGCTTCCTCATCATAGGCGTAAGTGTCACCTGCGTCTATTTCTACGATGTCGTGAATAAGCAGCATGCTTATTGTTTTTAATATGTCTATATCTTCGTTTGCATATTCGCTGAGCAAAATAGTCATTATAGCCATATGCCATGCATGCTCTGCATCATTTTCCTTAGTTTTTCCGTCAGAAATATAGGTTTGTCTTTTGATAAATTTTTCTTTATCAATTTCTTTTATAAAGTCAAACTGTTTTGTCAGGCGTTGTTCATCTTTTTTCATATTAATCTCCATTCCGTATCGACATGATTTTTTACACTAATCTCCATTTTTGTTATCCTATCACATAAAAAAGTGACACTTTTTGACAGTGCCACTAATTAGTCTTTAAAATATCGACTCTGGTTATTATTTCGTCATGCATACTTGCAATACATAATGCAAAATTGTCAAAATCAACGCATGTACCTATATTTTTGTCTATATTATTATCGGACAGATGCTTATCTATGACATCGCGCAGAGTTTTTCCATCTGTAACCGGTATATGCACTTTAGCGAGCGCATTTGCCATTTTTACGCTCTGGCTTCCCCTGAGAGTAACTCTTGTAACATCATCGTGAGGAATGAAAAGATATTTTCTTGTAGCAAAAAGAATTGCAATGCAGATAACACCTACAAGGTTTACCCATATTGATGAATGGTCAACCACAATCTGTCTTGCAATTGCAAACATTAAAACTTCCACAACCGTTCCGGGAGTGTGCTTACAAAGCATTTTTATAAGCTCGACTCCGATTGCCAGATTCATGGCATTTTCCAAAAAATATGTAAATATTTCGTTCTGGTCTGATGTAAATGTAATACTCATTACATCTACAGTAAGTCTTCCTGCCAGCAGTATGATGACAAAGGTAAGAATTAATGATATGAACATTTCAAGATAAAACGAAAATATATAAATTTTTGATAATAAAAAGTCTTTCATTTGCGCTCCTCCAAACAGGCTTTTATAAGAAATATATTACAATATAAAGGCAATTTGTGTCAATTAGGGAATTAATTTCCAACTTTCCAGCTTTCAGAAGGTGAGCAGTTCCATTTTATGCTTGTGCCGTCAGTCGTAGCAACTATAGTACCCTGCTCATCTGTCCTGAATACCTTGATTCCTCTCTGCCTTAAGCTGTTTAATACGGACGCATGAGGATGACCGTAATCATTATTCTCTCCGCAGCTTATAACAGCATAAGCGGGGCTTGCTGCATTAAGAAGCTCTTCAGTTGATGATGTCTTACTGCCGTGGTGTCCGACCTTATAGACGTCACAATCAATGTTTATACCATTGTTTACTATATCCTCTTCTGCTTCCTGCTGTGCGTCCCCCGTAAACAGAAATTTTGAATTTCCATATTCAAGAAGAATCGATATAGAATTATCATTTGAGGAATCATATGAAGCATTTGGCCCTACTATAGTAAATGAGGCTTCTCCAAGCGCATAGCGCTGGCCAACTTCAGGCACTGTTTTTGCTAAATTTCTGCTTTTTAGTGAGTCCTCAACATCTCTATATGTTTTATTGTTCTTTTTTGTATCCGGCATTAAAATTTTATCACAGCCGAATTTGTATATTATTACGTCAAGGCCGCCGATGTGGTCACTGTCAGGGTGAGTGCCTATTATGTAATCAAGTTTATCGACATTTTGACTTTTAAGGTAAGACTGTATCTTTGTACCGCTGTCATTTTCTCCGGCATCTATAAGCATGGCTTTATCATCGCATTTTATGAGTGTTGCGTCGGCCTGTCCTACATCTATAAAATGAACCTCAAGAACACCTGACGGTTTTTTTAGAGAAGCAGAGCCATCATTGTTAAATTGTTTAAAAACTAAAAATAAGGCAGTAATTACAAAAAATAAAATTGTTGTAGTAAAGGAAAGTCTGAGTCTGTGTTTATTATTGTATTTTTGCATGTAAATTTGTTCCTTTATAAGAAGATGTGTCTTTGACGCATTTTAATAACAAGTTTGCGAAGCAAATCTTGCAAGCGTTGTTTACGACGCTTTTTCCTAACTTTTGTTTTTGCCGCGTAACAGTTTTCTTTTAAAAAATGCCGCAGTTACGCTTATTGGTTTTCTTACAGGACGTAAAATAAGCCATAATCCCGATAATATTTTGTATGTGGGATTGTTTACGCTAAATTCTTTATTGTTTCGGATAATACCTATTAAAATACCTTTTATCTGTTCTGGAAAAATAGGGCCTTCTATGGCTGACTGGTTATCTCCGACCATGTAAAAAAGTCCTTTTTTAATTTTGAATATTCTGTGAAGCACCAGTATATTGGAGCTGTCTATGCGCCTGTAAAGTACGACGTCCCCTCTTTTCAGCTTTGATATATCAGCTTTTGCAATAATCGCCTCGTCCCTGCCTGGAACAAATAAGGGATACATACTGTATCCCTTTGGCTTTAGCTTTATATTAAATTCATCAAGCATAGGAATAAAATCTATGCTGTTATTTACTTCTGTCATTTAATTATAAAACCTGCTTTTCAGGCATGTTATCTACACAGCCTGTATAATCTGACTTAAAAGTATTCTTTAAGTCAGGTACTGTTCCGCCTGATTTTGAACATGACTGACATGTGTCAACGCCGGCTCCGGCATCAGTTCTACCGAAACGGCATACAGGCTTTGTGCCGCTTGCCATGAATACGCCCTCTGTCTTTTCCTCTACAATACTGGCAACCGGTTTTTCATAATTGCTCATATTATGACCTCCTCTTTTATTAATTTACAAAAGCTTTTTTATAAGAAGCATTATACTCTTGCAAGTTGTTTTATGTCAACAGAATACAGCGTAAAATTGGTATTTAAAATAATCATCTTTTAAATAAATTCATCTTATTGACGATTTTTCCGCGAATAGCCGCGCTTTTAAGAACTTTTTTCGTAGAGGTCTTTCTTATATTGCGGTTATTTTTCATAAACACATATAGTGTGACAATCCATAGGAAAGGCCAAAGCAACGGGCATTTAGATGATTTCGGGTGGTTTAATTTCATCTGATGATGAAATTCTTTTATATAAGCCGACGGTTTTGAGTTTCTTAATGCGACAAGCCTTTCATCTGATGATTTGCCAAATTCTTCAGATTCAAGTATTTCTAAAATAAATTCGGTGCAGATGTTGTTATATTTTTTGGTATGCATATATTCTGACACGCTCATATCCTGCTGTGCTGCATGGTCTTCAAACATAAATGCTACTTTCCTGTAATCAAGCCCCAGAAATTTTATACAGATACCTGTGACAGCTTCACAAAAGCCTGTAATTTTGCACATTTTTACAAGGTGCATATATTTTTGCTTATCTTCATGTGATATTTCATTGTTCCAGAAAACAACCCAGTCGCATAGAAGTCTTAATCCAAACCCGGACTGCAGAAAATGATGAAGCATGTGAATAAGAAGATAAAAGGCGTTGTAAGCGTAACCTGCATAATTGATTGTATATCCCAATATTTGTTTCTTTAAATAATTAAATTTAAATTCATTCTTTATTATATCGAGACTTCTGTTAATTTTTGTGTCAGAAAAATCTCCTGTAAGTTTGGAATGAATTTCAACAATAATACCTTTTTCACCTGCAAGTTCTACGTGGTAGTCGGCTGCCTGCTCTGATTTAACATAAAAACCGTTTTGCAGCAGAATGTCAATCGTCTGCGTAAACTTGTCCGTGTCGGGTATCAGTATGTCAATATCGCCTGATTTCCGTGACTCAGCTATAGGATAATAATTTGCCATATGCCACCCTTTTAAAAGAATGGCAGGTATATCATTTTCATTTAAAATATTTATAATATAGCCGCTCATATGCAGGAGCCTGTAATTTTGAGCTACAATTTTTTGAGAAACACTTTTTATATAAAGGGCAGAGTTATCAGTAATTTTATTATAATCACAAATGCTGTTAACCTGTGAGAGTACCTCATACATTACAGACAGAACACCGTGCTTATCGGCTGATGATATTAGCTGATTCCAGTCTGCATTTATCAATTTTTTATAGACGGAGCTGTCTTTAAGCAGATTTTTGTAAAACAGGCCTATATTTTTTGCGTCCTGCGGGTTAATATTTTTAGGATATTTATATAATGAGATTTTTAAAATATGTAAAAGCAAATCCTGGTTTTGAGTTAATTTACTGTTCATTGGCTATATTCCCCTCTCTTTTAACAGCCTTTTTAATTTGTCTTCAAGAAATTTAAATTCTTTTGATCTAAAATTTATTATAAAATACAACATATTTGAAAATATAAAACAAAAAACAAATTTAACCGCAATAAGCGCAAATATATTGTGTATCGCTGCTTCTGTTATAAAAGTATCACTTATATAATGAGTTGCCACCCATATAAATACGGTTTCGGTGCAGTATAAAATAAGCTTTTTATAGTAACTTAGCGGTGTTTCCTTAAAGTGATGCTTATAGAGTACGAAAGGCTCTACCCACATTGAAGTTGTTACTGCACTTACAAGTGTTCCTATAAAAACCCCTATTGCCCCGAATTTAAATGCGAGTGTAATCGAAACCACAAGGTTTATTGCGGCTTCCGCTATGGATTTATATCTGTCATACCAGAAAAGTCCTAATGAATTTCTAAAAACAAGGCAGCTTTGCAGCATTCCCTTTATAAAGAAATTAATGCATAATACAGTGGTAATTTCCAAAGGGAATACAAATTGGGAACCGAAGCTTAACTCAACAAAAGGATTTATAAGCTCAAAAAGGCATATTGCAGAAAGTCCATACATCCAGTTATTAAGGAAAAAGGAAGCTTCAAATATTTTTTTGACTCGCGAGGAATCAGTCGTTGCGCCAAGATTACCGACGCTTGCCGTTATTCCTGCAAAAGCTTCATTTAATATCTGCTGTATGGAGCCTATTATAAGCACGTAATTTGAATAACAGCCTACGCTTCGTATGCCTACTATGCTTGAAAGCAGCAGATTATCGGTATTATTTACCATAACGTCGCCTATTTTGTGCATCATCATTGCACGTATATTTTTAGTTATAGTTTTTCGTGTGTTTTTATTCAGCGGCAATATATTTTTATCTTTTATATAAGGGTACATTTTATCAGCTTTTTTAGAGATATATAAATTTGACAGAAATGTACATAGTATATAAACATACAAAAATAATATAAAATTCTTTGTGCTCAGTAAAACTATAATTTGCACGATATCCTGTATTATCCATGAAAGTGTTCTTGCAAGTGTGCTTATATACATGAGCTGATGTGCTTCTATAAGTGTTCTTTTGTAGGCGAACAGGTATGATATAACGGTGTTGAACAAAAAAAGCAGATAAATGTAGGTAAGATTATCTATATCAGGCTTATTTTTTATAAGGACATCCATAAAAGGAATTACTAAAAGGCCTGCTATGGCTACAAAGGCCGCAACACCTCTGTAAAACCATTTATACAAATTCATGATAGATTTCTGGCTTTCTATATCGTCTTCTGCTATCGGCTTGTATAATGCAAATGCTATCGCGGTTTCAATGCCCATTTCCGATAACGACAGTACATTTAATATGTCTGTAAACAATCCGTTTATGCCTACATAGCTTTCAGATAACGTATGTGTAAATATAACTCTGACAACATATCCCATCAAAATCGCAAAAATGCGAGAAATCATTGCAATAGTTGTATTATATGCTGAGTATTGTGTCCGGCTTTTATTTCCCAAATTTTTACTCCGTTTCTGTAATTTTAAGAATTAAACTTATATCTGATTAAAATATTATAGCATTGAAGCGTGCCAAATGCTATAATATTTCAATATATACAAAATCGTTTGCATGTTGGAGAGGGGGATTCTTGGTATGAAAAAGTTTCGTATAGTGGCTGTGTGTGCAGTTTTTTTAGTATTATCGTCTGCACTTATTGCTGCAAAAAAAGTATATGACTGTTATAGAAATGTAGACTGGAGTGCTCAAAGCTATGCAGAATCAACGAATGTTGTAAATAATCCTTATCGTGGATTTTATAATATTTATGCGTATTATGTAAATGATGAAGAAGGCTATGTACATGATGAAAGAACAAAAAAAGGCATTGCTGAAAGCATCGATGAGCGACTTGTACTTTTGCAGTTTAATTTAAATTATTATAAAGACAAAAGTCTTACTGATAAGGCCTTAAATCAGATAAATCATGTCATAAATTCATGGAGTGAGGCAGATTATGATATTATTTTAAGGTTTTTGTATGATTGGGACGGAAAGGCTGCAGATAGTGAGCCTGATGATATATCTGTGATAAAAGAACATATGATGCAGATTTCAAAGATTGTAAATTCTTATGCATCTGATATTTTTGTCATGCAGGGGATTTTTGTCGGAAATTATGCAGAGATGAACGGCGGAAGTTATATGGATGATAAAAGCTTTAAAGAGCTTTTTGCTTGTCTTGATAATCTGATAAGCCAAGATATTTTCCTTTCCGTAAGGACTCCTGCGCACTTGCGTACAATATATGAAAGTGCGGATATTATAGAGATTATAAAGAAAAATAAAAGGACGGGACTTTTTAACGACGCAATCCTTGGTTCCGCTACCGATCTTAATACATATGGTCAGGATGATATTGCTTTTGATGATAATAACTATTTTAAAAAAGGTTCAAGAAATCAGGAGCTTGAATTTCAAAATGATTTGTGCAGTCATTTTCCAAACGGCGGGGAGGTCATTATAGATAACCCGTACAATGATGGTTCAAATGCGACAGATGATTTTAGTAAGATGCATATAACATATTTAAATAAAATGTATGATGAGAATGTGTTAAATAAATGGAAAGCAGAAATTTATAATGGCGATGACATTTTTAACGGAGTAAGCGTTTATGATTATATGCTGTCACACTTGGGATACAGATATGTTCTTAAAGATTCTTTCATTAATTATGAGACGTTTGCCAAAAATGCAGATTTAAATATTACCATAGAGAATAAGGGGTTTGCGCCTGCCTACAGGAAATTTGATGCAAAAATAAAAGCTTATGACAGTGATGGCAATTCTGTCATAAGCTGTATTGTTAAGGCTTTTAATTATCAGGATGAAAAGGTATCATTACCGGCCGGCGGTTCGGCTGATATAACGTGCAGCATTGATATCGGGAATCTTTTGCCCGGAGAGTATGATTTTTATCTTGAAATTACGGACAGCGGTTGTGACGATACGATATATCTTGCAAACACAAATGAATTTACGCAAAAAGGGTATTTTATAGGAAATCTTAACGTTTCAAAAATTTTAGGTAAGTGACGGTTGTTCTATGCGGTATTATTTTTTTATTGTCACGGATTCTTATAATTGAATAATCGATTTTATATTGGCCGCTTTTTAAGTTTATTTTATTAAGATCAAGGTATGCTGCGGCTGATTCTGGTATACCCGATTTCAAACTACTGCTGTCACATTCTGCAGATATATTTAAAGAATCATTGTCAGATATCTCTGCAATTACGTATACACCGTCATATAAAGGAGCGAAGCCTTCGTTAGTTATGGTTACTTTTATCAGGCTTTTTTGTTTGTCGGCAAATTCTGCGTTTTTTATATTAAGGCAATAGCCAAGATGTTCTCCTATATAATCATAGGCATTATACGTTACTGCGTTTTTTATTATAAGGCTGTTTTTCCATTTATCGAGGACAGATTTATCATATTGCCTGTTAAGATACGTAACTTTAAGCTTTTCAAGGTAAATAACAGCTTTATCGGCGTCATTTAACGGGTTTTCATTTACTGCTTCCCCTCCGCAAAGAGCAGTTTTACTTACTGTACTTATATAATTTAACTCTTCTTCCCGGTGTGTAATAATATAAGTACCATAATCGTTTTCTGATGCTGTTATTGCATCGTCAAAAAGCCCTGTCAGCATAATTATTGAATCGGCATCTTTATTCATATCTGATATAAGCTTTTTATAAGTATTTCTTATATATTCCGGTTTTCTTAACGCAAGTCTTATCTTACCGTCAGTTGCATAATAAATACATGATAATAACTCTGCGACATCATCATCGCTTAAATATCTTGAATTATGCATCTCTCCCCAGCTGCCGACAAATATTCCCTGCAGAGTCAGTATATGACTGCTGTAGTTTGTCAGAATCCCGCCTATTTGTCTGATATGTAATTTTATTAAATTTATATCGGAAGGCTCATTAAGGAGACCGTTTCCACAGGAATCATACACGACTCTTATAATAAGCTCTTTGCCGCGGTCTGAAAAAAAATCAAGTATTTGCGTTAAATTCATTAATGCCTCATCGTCAAGAGCTGATGATTTATATTTTGATATATCTATTCTTAAAAGACACAGACTTTCATTTTCCAAAAGACAATACCCAAGCTCAGTAAAATCAATTTTTTGCGGAATAATAAACGGAAAAATACTGTACCAGCCTCTTGACGGATTATGAAAGGTATTGTCACAGAAAATAGAAGAATTTTTTATTTTATTGTTTTTTTGCCATAGCATTGTCAAATTCACCTATATCAGAAACATTTTTTAATACTTTATGACGCATTATAACTCCTGTAATGCTAAGCATCATATGAAACATATACCATATTGGTTTAAGCCCCGAATGCATACTTTTTCCATATTCCCTGTTGTGCATTACTGCCGGAATTTCAACAATATAGCAGCCGGCTAAAAGCATGTTCATAATCATGTTCGCGTCAGGATATTTGGAATCGAAATTTCCGTATTTTGAGTAATAAAGCACAGCTCTTCTGCTAAGCCCCTGCAATCCCGTTGTAGGATCCATTATTATCTGGCCTGTGCTTATATATATGATTTTTTTAAAAATCCATATGGCAAATTTCTTAAACAAAGAAACCTTGTAATCCGATTTTTTGCCGATAAAGCGTGAGCCGAGCACAATGTCAGGATATACACCGTTTTCGCTTTTTTTTAGCTTGTTATATATGTTTGTTATGTTGCATACGTCGTGCTGACCGTCTGCATCCATCTGTATAACATATTTATAATTATATCTTATCGCATATTTGTAACCAAGCTGCAAGGCACTTCCGTATCCGAGGTTAAATACATGTGTTACAACGGCATGATTTCTTGCCTTTACCATCCAGTTTGTATTGTCTGATGAGGCATCGTTCATTACAAGTACATCTGCGATTTCAGCTATCTGCGGCTTTTCAAGTTCATCCAACACACTTATTATATTTCGTTCTTCATTATAAGCCGGTATTATTATTAACAAATCTTTCTGCATATTGTAATCCACCCATATGTTTAAAGTAATTCATAAATATAATTTAATTCATCAGTATGATTGATAGTTCTTTGGGCTGCATTATGCCCATATTTTTTTAAATTTAAAGGCTTGTCTGTAAGCTTCATGATTGCTGAACTTATTCCTTCTTTTGAGAAAGGACATAAAATACCATCAATACTATTTTCTATCTGCTCCCTGTTGCCGCTGCAGTCCGATGCGATTATACAGCACCCAAGTATCTGAGCCTCCTGTATTGCAATACTTTTTCCCTCAAAACGAGTAGCATGTACGTATAAATCTGCGGCTTTATAGTAAGGGTAGGGATTTGACTTTGCTCCTACAAGAAAAAATCGTTTTTCAAGACCCAGTGCTTTTATCTGCGTGCTTAAAGCTTTATGTTCCGGTCCTTCTCCTATAACAAACCAGCAGATATCTAATCCTTTATCAACAAGAACTTTTAGAGCCTGTATTGCTACGTCATAGCCTTTTTGGTATGTGAGTCTTCCTACTGTAACGATTTTTAAGCAGTTTTTTGACCGGTTAAACAGTGCCTGTCCGTCTTTATCCATAGCCTGTTTTGATAATTTCAAAATTCGGTCTGTATCTAAGAGATTGTGAAATACTTTTGTATTCTTATCACATTCGCCATAAATGTTTAAAAAATGCTGTTTTACTTCATCAGATACGGTAAAAATCCGGTCGAATTTAAGATAACAGTCTTTATCAAGCTTTCGCGTATATCCCGCTTTTTCATAATCTATATGAATGAATGCAGCTTTCTTTTTGGCAGTCACGTGGTCGTCTACATAGTAGGTTGAACCGCCTTCAAGATAAGCTATCGCAAGATCAAATTCATCCTTGATTCTTAATGCCCCATCCGAAACTATTTTCCACATAAGCTTATCAAAATGCTTTAATTGCTTATTTTTAATCATTGCAGCCAGATTTGATATAAGATAGCCTGCATTTTTTAATATGGAAAAATGTGCAAAGCAATGTTTTAATACAGTTACAAAAAGCCTGCGTTTTCCATCACATGAAAGTACGGATTTATAGCAGTATTTTTTATTTATTACTTTTACATATGGCGGCAAATCACTTATGAGCTCACCCTGCCCCATAAGCACATAAATATAAATATCAAATTTTTCCTGAGGCAATTCTTTTAAAAGTGCAATTAAGGCAGTTTCCGCACCAGCTCTTCCGAGCGTATTTATAACAAACAGTATTTTCTTTTTCATAATTATCAATCATTTCTACAATTCTGATTTATGTTTACCTGTAAGTGCTGCAAGTTCTTTAAGTATTCTTTCATTTTCCTGATTAAGCAAAGATACCTGCATTGCAAGTTCCTGATTTTTTCTGTTTAGAATTGACGAGTGTTCTGACAGCTTGAAAATGTATAATATAATTACTCCGATAATCACTGTCAATGCTGCCGCAAATTTATTATCAGCAAACGTATTATTTTCTATTACACCGGGTATCAGAGCTGCAATTGTAATCAGAATTCCAAAAGCGCACCACCCTATTGTGGTTTTCTCATCCATTTTTTTCTTAAAATATGAAATAAGGGAAGCAATTACGAGTAAAACAGCAACTGCGCCTATAATCAGTTTAATTATTATTGGTGTCATAACTGCCTCCTTTTATATACAAGAGAATCAGGTCTTTTTCCTTTGACTTTTTTAATGATTGTACCTACACAAAATGTGTGAATATCTATATTTTTCTCAATCCATGACAGTCTGAAAAATGCAAAGGTCCAGCCGGCAAAGGCACCGGCAACTAATCCCATACCGTACCATATAGTGTCCAGCTTCATTACAAATATACTGATGATGAGTGTAACTGTAAAAAATATCATACTTGTATACATAGCACCGTTCACATCGTTGTAATAATAAAGGAATAAGAATGAAGAGTACATTATATATAATATAAAAAATCCCGCGGCAAGTCCTGGGTATAGCTGCATTATTGTGCCCGCATAGCCTGCCTTTTGTAAAAATACAAGGCATACTATAAAAACAACTGTTGATATAATAAATTGGATTCTTACTATACTCATAAGCTGGTCTGAAAGTGTACGAAACATTCTCGATTTTGTCTTTTTAATGTCAATAAGCCGTCCACCATTTATAGCTTCTATATACTGCTTGTATCTTTCATTAAAATGCAGTTCAATAAGAACGGTAAATATAACGCTGCATGAGATATTTGTAAACATGGCAATGCTTGATGCAAAATCATATGTCTCAGCGCTTATAAATGTATTTACCGTAATATTTCTTAATTGCGAATTCCAAAAAACAAAATTATGTACAAACATGCCCATTATGTACAGAAAATTTGCGATAACAAGCTTATAGTTCTTACATATATATCTTAACACTTTTTTGTAATCCCTGCTATTATCCTTGAAATACCGGCATATCTGTGCATGTCCGAGTGCTGCGGTGATTATAAAGCCGACAGCCATTGATAAAAGCATTGAATAAGTAATAGGTGCATGAAAAGCTTTCACCAAAATAAGTGATAAAATAACAGATGAAAACATTCCTATAAGATAAAAAAATGCAATTTTTGAGTATTTCTTACATATTGACATATAAATCATCGTGTAAAAGACTAAAGTAAGACCGCAGAAGCATATCAGAGATGTGATTACATATATTATGTTTACGCCGCCCACAAAATATTCATACATACAAAACGGAACTGCAGTAAGTGAAACGAGACACATAATAATTATAAATCCTGTATAGAATGCAGCCATTATGTCACCAAATTTTTCTTCAAAAATGACATCTGACACAAAACGTGACAGAACGGCATTAAGCGGTGATGACAATATTAAAGAAAATATAAATATATATAACATTGTCACCTGATAAAGCTGTCTGTCGTTATACGCTGCATCTGTATAACCGAGCAGAAACTGCATCAAAAATATTGTTAAAATAACCAAAAGCATAGGTGCAAGCGTTATAAGTACGCTGTATGCAGAACCAGCCACGTGGCTTGAAATTAAACGCCGCTTTTTAAAAAAGCGTCCCATTTTTATACCAATTCCTGCCATAATTAATTTTCCCTCTTATTTTAATAATTCTTTGTATATGTTGTCATATGTATTTTTCATATGTTCTATTGTATATTTTGCTTTAAAACGCTTGTAGCCGTTGTTACCATATTCTTCTCTCATTTTACTGTCTGATGCAAATCTTAAGATTGCACGTGTAATTTCTTCAACATTCATTATATGGGTAAGAATTCCGGCAGAACCTATTCCGTCATTTTCTCCGTAAATAAGTCCGCGGCAGTTTCCAACATCCGTAGCAATTACAGGCACATGTGCGGCATAGCTTTCAAGAATTGTGAGCGGTTGTCCCTCACTTATACTTGTAAGTATCGTTATATCCATTTTGCCGATATATTCCTTTACATTGATTCTTCCGGTAAATTCTATATCTTTAATATCCATGTCCTTTACAAGGTCAAAACATTCCTTTGCATATGACTCATCCTCATCTGCAGGCCCCATTATCCAAAGCTTCAAATCCGGATTGCTGTTTTTGGCGTATCCGAACGCCATGATAAGTGTTTTTACATCTTTTATAGGTGTGACACGAAGTATAGCTCCGATATTAAAAAATTTGTCATCAGGATCTTTTCTTACAATATTTTCATATATTGAACCGTCTATTCCGTTAGGAGTGACAATAGTTTTTTCCTTAGGACAGCCCAGCTCAATCTGAAGCTGTCTTGCATGCTCATACAGTGATGTCACCTTATCTGCCGTATTATATGCAAATTTTGACATTTTCTTAAACTGTTCAATCCATATATTTTTATATATTCCGTGTATCCAGTCAGATTTAATAATCTCCTCCTCACGTTCTCTCGTATATATTCCGTGTTCTGAGATTAACAATTTACTTTGCGGGTAACAAAGCTTAGCCATACTACCAAGTATTCCTGAATATCCTGTAGCTACGCAGTGATATAAATCTGCCTCCGGCAGATATGACTGCATAGCTAAAAATAACGGAAGATACATTGAACGCATAGTCCATAAAAAATCAGTAAATACAATCTCTCCATGCTTTTTTTCATAGCATTTGATGACAGCATTCAAAAAGTCAGGTCCCATAAGCAAATCATCTAAAGATATAATTCTTTTTTGAAAAAGCTGTGTTAAACTTTCCCAGTCAGGATTTTCTCCAAAAAGAAGAGATTCCAACGCTTCGACATATTTTGAAGGGATCTTCTGCGTATGGTTCTTTTTTACTTTCTTTACATAATCATTATCATTAAGATATACTTCATAAACTTCTGTAAGATTTGACGGGAGCTCATACTTAAATTTACCGCTTATCTCTCTGTTTGATATTACGGAAAGCATAATAAACTCATGTTCCGGAAAAGAATTTATTAAATTATTTATCCAGCCTGATACACCGCCTACTACGTAGGGGTAACACCCCTCAGCAATAATACATATTTTCATTTTAACCCCATTTCTGCGCAACTTTGTTATTTCTTATCAGACAGTTTGAGTACTATTCTGTCTTTATCTGATTTAATAAGATATCTGTCCTCTTCAATCATAGTCACATCAGCTCCGTCAGCATTTGTGATTTCCTTATTATGAAACACTGCCATAAACGCTGAATCAGTCCGGTTTCCATCTATATTTATTGTAACAGTATTATCCTCGTGTTTCCAGCTGTAATTTAAAGACAGGAATTTTCTTATCTGCAAATCAGTTTCCGTAACACTGCATTTATTTATGTATTTGCCGCCCTCAGAATATGTCCCCATAGCCTTTGAAATTTCCTTTGATTTTTTATTCCACAGGATATCATTATCATCAACACTGACTATATCCGACATATCAACCTCTATCGTTGTGTAAAGAAGCGCCGTGCGTAAGCAGCGTTTCTTAAAATCATTCATATAGCTGAATTTCGCTCCGTCAAGTACAGAATTTATTGTCAGTATATTATCAGTGGCATATGCGAAAAGTTTTCTTGAATCATAATCATTATTATCTAATACTACTGTCTGTATGTCTGTATCAGAATTTTTAATTTCATTTAATGTATTATCAAGCTCACTTTTTTTGCATAATATACTTAAAAATTTATAACTGCCCAGCGCACCCTTATAAAATTCTTTGTCTTTTTTTAATTTTGTCCCGATATCCGTGCTGTCATTACGTGTCGTTGAAAGTCCCGCTTCAAATTTCTTTTCATTAAATAATCTGAAAAAATATTCGGCTTCTCTTACAGATGGCTGTATTTCATCACCGTAATTAAACTGAGGCGTAAACAGCATTGACAGTTTATATCCGGTATTATCTGATAAATTGGAAATATCCGGCCATATTACATTTCTAAAAAGTGATGAGGTATCTCTTGCATATGCTTCATAAATTTCTGCTTCATTTTCAAATGCAAATGCCGGAAAATCAGATATAACAGCCATCTCGGCATTTACTACAGGATATATATTTATGTCACTCATCTGTGATTCAACAGCACTTAAAAGTCCTATTCCCGAAATATCCGTCATATAATCACCGCTTATGCAAAATATATATGAATTGTCACAGCTTTTTCTCCATATAATTGACGGCACATTTTCCTTTTTTATATCGCCGTATTCTGTTGTATCAACAATCGCAGACATATAAGTTTTTGTGCCCGATGATGTTATATACCACGGAATCTGTGTATCATAATCGGCAAATTTCTTTTCTTCATCTGTCTTTGGGTTATATGCTACTGCTCCTCCTGACAAAAAACCATTATATATCTCAAAACCTGTTATATTTGCAGAAGGACTCACGAGTTCACCGATTCCAAGTATCTCCTGAAGCCATTCGCTTTGCTTGATATCCTCATACTCCGGCAGTGTGCAAAATACAATGTCAATACCATAATCTGATAATGTCGAAATGTTTGAAATATCACGCGTTGTATCTATATACTCAGAATCGATTAAAACCGCACTCGGAAAATGCTTTGAATATATTCTGTAATCATTTATATTTTTATAGGCAACCACATTTTTTTTAGTATAGCCGCACCAGTTGTATACAGTATTTCCTACCGCTTCATCGCTGATATCACCTATATATACAATATAATCTTTTTCTGATGTTAATACTTCATTTTCTGATAAAGCAGGAACAAATACGTCATTTTTTGTCAGTTTAACCCCCTGATTATCTGCATAACTGTTAATGTCATAGCTGTTAAATCTTTTTCTCATCATTCCTGAAAGCTGGAATATGAATAAAACAAGAAGCATTATACTGCTTATGGTGAAAAATATTCTTTTTGTCAACATTCTGTTCATTTTAATCCTCCATTCTACCTGTTATATTCATAATCAATCATTAAATTATGCAAATTATTTATATCCTGCACAAGCTGATAACATATAAATTCATCATCCTCATAGTAAACAGACATGTCCTCCGGGAATTTTTGTCTGTATTTTTCTGCCCAGAAATACAGTTTTGACATTATAATCCATCTGTTCTTTCCTGTATACGGCGTTATGCCCGATTCAGTCGGAAGCATTTCTTTAGCCCCTTTTCTTGATATCATCTGTCCGCTTCCATCGTAAGTTACGCCATAATTCAGAGGTATTTTTTCAACAAAGAAATATATATATTTTGTAGGTATTGACCATTTATACCCTTCCGGTGCCGCCTTTAATCTTCTTAAGAAACTGATAGTCTCTACATGGTATCCACTTTGGTCAATCATTCTTAACTCATCGTTGGCTGAAACTATTGTCCACATTTTTTCCGGCCTTTGCTCTTTTATGTTGGTAAGTGCATATATTGCGCCGTTTGTCTGATAGCTTGCACTCCTGTCAAGATATATAACGTTCCTTATACCGAATGCCCCTATAGCTATAGCTGCTGTCAGCAATGAAATTGAAAGCGACACTGCATTTACTGCTTTCAATTTCCTGACAATAGCTGAAAGAATTATGCAGACTGTATCAAGTAACATAGAAAAAAGTATTGTCAACATATATGCTAAATAAATTCTTGAACGGTTCATATCCATAAGCGGCGGCAGTCCGACACTCTCAGATACAAATAAAATCATTAAAAATACAATGAATATGCTTACGCTTATACAAATACTGCCGTATTCATTTTTTCTTACTAACAAAACTGCCGCTCCGTACAGAAACATAAAAATGCACGATACTATTACGGCATAAACTAAAATATTGCTGTGCTTTACAAATAAACCAAGCTCAGAAACCTCAAAAAACTGTATCCATATTCTTTTGGCTAAATCAATGATTTTTTCTGCAATTCCTTTTTCTTTACCCTGTGTAATTTTATCCGGTTTTACCCCGTCTACGTCAACACTTGTCCTGTTACCTTCCTCATCAATATTATCGAGATATACAAGATTTCCCGCACTGTCAAACACATATTCCTGATATGAGCTTTCGATATCCGGACCAGTATTCTTATTTTCTTCGTGCATCTGCTGTGCCGCATTTTCTGTCTTATTGCCAGAAATTACACTAAGTCCCCATCCAATGGAACCCTGCATAGGTTTTCCCTGTGCTACGGCTATTCCCATCGGCAAGACACCGATTAACAGTGCAAGCATCCCCGTACCAAAAAGCTTAAAAAAATATTTTCTGTTAAATACTTTCGTAAAAAATCCCACTACAATCGCAAGCACAAAAAATGCTGCAATCATAGTATCATAGAAATGCACAGCTATTGTAAGACTGAAGCTTATTGCCGCAAATAAACAATCGCCTTTCACCCTTTTTTTGTATTCCTTTTCACCTGTCTTTATACTTAATCTCTGATGCTTAAATATATTGAAAATGAAATATATACTCGGAAGTATAAACATCATTCCGTATTCCTGCGGAAGCACACTCGTATATCTTTGCAGACAATAGCTGTTATATACATTACACACCGCAAAGGTAAATATGCCCGCATAAACGACATATCTTGTTTGACATATACATTTTATAAAGGCAAAAAGAACAAGAAAAATATATAAAACCTCTGTAAGAGCAAAGAGCCTCAACAGTACATAAGTGTCAATTCCAAAGACAGTGTGCATATAATAAATAACTGCATGATAACCGTAAGGATAAACACCGTCGACAAATATGTTATTTGTGCTCATTTCGTTTATCCAGTAATTATGAACCGGAAGATCCGAATATGTGTATCCGTAATTAAATATGCTGTTGCCGCCGTATATAATACATATCGCACTAAAAATGACTGTAAAAATTATAAGCTCTGTCTTTCTTTGCTTAATAAATTTACCTGAGATTAATGTATATTTTTTTATAAATACTTTAATATCAGCGGTTATTTTGCCAAAAACCGTTTTTACTCCTGCATATCCCTTTATAACTCTGTTTATATAATCAAGCTGTCTTATAATAAAAAATTTTACCTGGGTTCTTTTCCTGACAAAAATATATATAAAAAACGGAAGCAGAGTAAATATTATTAATGTGTAAATGTTTGATATATGAAGCAGCTGCAAAATAAAAACCAGGTTCATTATATAAAAGTTGCCTGTGACAAGATATATCATAAATTTCTCACTTATGCTGTGCTTACAAAGCTTTTTATTAAGAAATAGTGACGGCAATGCTATTGTCAAAAATGTGTAAAGAATTAAAAATCCGACCGATTGTAAAATATTCACAATTACCATAACAATGCTCCGCTTTTAACTGAAAACCCTGATAATCTCCAATGTTTCACTGTCTATTGCAATATCCGATGATTTCAGTTTTTTAATAGTATCAATAAATTTTTCACTATCATTTATATAATAATAGTATTTCAGCCAACATTTATATGATGTTAACTGCCCAGAAAGCTTCTCCTGTGCCCTTTCACACCACTGTTTTGCATATGCATCCTTACCCACTGCAAGACAACGCTCCACAATCCACTCATAATAAACAGACCGCATATCAGATGGGGAATTATAATAAAAATATTTTAATACATCGTCCATCATAATCACATAACCTGACTGTTCGGACACCGGAAATACATCCTGCCTGATCATTGGGTATATGAATTGTAATAGATTATGTCCATCATCAGCTTTTTTTCTTTTCTGCTCTTTCCACCTCGAATACATTGTCTGTATTTTGCTTCTGAAGCTTCCAAGCTCATCTCTTAATGCTGTTGCCGCATAATGTGACGTTTCCGAATCCTCACTGTTTAAAGCTTGTGCTATTGAACCAAGTGATTGGCTTACATCTTTCTTAAGAATATTCATCATAAGCTCACGCTGGTTTTTAAAATCACTCACAGATATGGCTTCCTCTATTGAAACGATATTATTATCCTGCTCCAAATCACCCTTTTCTACCTGTTCAATGCGTTCTTTGCTAAACATAACATCTGTAAGGTCGGCTTCAGCCTTAAAAAATATCTTGTGCACAATAGTACTTATCAAAAAACATACCAAGGCTGTTAACGGACAGCATATTATTATCATTATTACTGCGATAATATCGTTTGTCCCCATATACATAACCCCCGCTTTTATATTTCATTAAGTAACTGATACTTGTATCCTGCATCTTCAATTCTTTTTGTAACATAGGAAGCATCAGCATTACTCGTATTTGAAAGAATAACATACAAATAACCGTCATTAAGACTACCCATATAATCAGATGCCCTGAACAATTTTTCCAAAACAGAACCCGTTTGTGTCACTGTATGATTTTTCATACATGAAATTCTTATAATCGCACATTCTGCAAGATTTTTTCGTCTTGCGTTTAAAAATGCGTCAATAAGCTTTCTGAATGCCTGCGCATCAAGAACCTTTGAATCTTCAATATAACGCTCAGATTCAAGCACCTTTATATATTTGTTGGCTCTTAACACTGCATTCTGTATAAGAAAGCTTATAACCTTTAGCCTGTTTGAATAAGAAAGATTCATTTTTTCAAAGCTTATGTCCCAAAGCATTATTATTGACTGCATCTTATCATCTACAATAATTGCAACCGCCATGAGAGGATAATCTTTATTAAGCGTTTTATTTATATAAACATTACCGTTTGCAAGCTCATCGTACATCTTGCCATATTTTACATACTCAATCGAATTTCCAAGCTTTTTTGCAAGTGCAGATGTTGATGACATAAGTCTTGCATAGCTGTTGTTTGAAACATTATATATTGCTACGCTCTTACAATCCATAAGCTGGGAAACCAGCTCTGCGGCATGAAAGAAAACTTCCTCAGGCTCATCACTGTCAAGGCTTGAAGTAATATCATATATTTTTCCGAGACTGTCTGTCTGGTTTACTATCTGTGTCTCCATATTATTTTTAAGCTTTACGTTTACGCTGTTTATATCCTCTATATCCTTTAACCGGCTCTCAAGATATATGATTTCATCAGAATTATCGGCTTTGGTTGACGTTAATTTATCCCTTAAATATCCCACACTAAGACCCAGTATCATTAACTGCGCAATCCACACATATGTATTATAGTCCATTGCAACATCAAAACCGGTTCTTTCATAAGTCTGACGAAAAATATATCCTCCGACAGACAATATTGCCGAAAACGCTGCCTGCTGCTGACCATAAAATATCGCAAAAAACAGCACATATAGCAGATAGCAGTCGAGCTTTGCAAAATACTGGCTGTCAGTAACACGGTTGTTTATCATAAAAAACGGAATAAACACAACCATATTTTCTATAAACGGAAGCAGAGCATGAAATATATTAGATAAGTATAACCATATTCTTTGGCTTAAATTTTTTTTATTTTTTTGATTCTCACTCTCTAAAACTACCGCTTTATTTGCGATAACATTATCTATAACCTTTTCAGCGCACATTTTGGCATCATTAAAAACTTTTCCGTCTATCTCTTTTCGTATGTCAAAAATCTCATCACTAAGGCCGACGGACATTATTTTATCTTCCTGGTACCCAAGCACCTTAAGAGTTTCCATATTTAACTTTTTATCAATTAAATCTGCCAGCTGCTCCCCATCAATACTGCTGTCAGAACCCATAAAATACATACTGTGTTTAAAACTTTCTTTTATAAACGTTCTGTACAAAAATTCAACAGCATCAGACAAATTCAGCGGACTGTAGTGTCTACTTCTTATCGTTATCGTATTGGTCTTTAAAGCCTCTACTACCATTCTTACACATTCATCATACATATCTATATTATTGTCAAATGAAGTACAAAGCTCGTTTATCCTTATTACCATTGTACGCACGTTAAACGTTTTCCTGAAGCTTTCACAAATCTGCTCTCCGTTTTGTATTGCTTTTGCCCTGTGAACTTTAGAATACTGCATTAAATCGTCACTATTAAACTGATCCATATCCTTTGTGGTATCTTTATATTCATCATTGGAAACCTGTCCGGCCTCATATGACGACAAGTATATAAAACGTCCTGAATTTAAAAGTGCAAACGCATTTAACACATTATATAATCCGGCACCATAACTTACCGCCTCCCGGTATCCGTTATCCCAGTCGAAATTACTGTCAAAAGCACCAGAAAAAAGAACTATATCAGGAGCAACACTCTCAAATACCTCTTTAACACATGGATTTTCATAAGAAAAATTATACTGCTCATACGCATCCTTAAACTTTCCGGCAGTCTGCCTGTTGCTGTTTAACACATATACTCTTACACGTTCCTTGCCAAGCTTGCGAACAATCGATGCATTTATACTGTTGTATCCACCTATCAATAAAACCTTCATAATTTACTATAATCCTATCATTAATTTTTAAGACAACCATTTAGCTGAAGAACCTTACTAAAATCCGCAACATCTTTGTAAGCCTCCTCTTCGGGTATTTCATATAACCCTGATATATACTTCACCATACTTTCAATATCCATACCGTCCTTTAAACATTGCCATATACAACTCCCGGTCTCATTTGTTATAACCGGCGGCAGATATTGTTTTGTTTTGTTACACCTCTGTATCCAGTATGCGCCAGCTGCATACCTTAACCTGCAATCGTCATCCACCAAAACACCTCCTAACTTAAAGATTATGCCGCAACAACATTTTTTGCGCCTATATCAGACAGCTTTTCATCTATCTTTAGATCTATCAAAAGTTTTATTCCAAATCCCAGCAGCCAATACATATGAAATCTCATTGCAACTGCGAATCCCCTTATAATAATCCTCCACATGCGTGATGGTATGTCTTTAACATACACTCCATGCGATATATTTAAAATATACATCTGAGTCAGTTTGTCATCAGCGTAGCGCATAAGCAAAAACCTGACATTTCTTATCGTTTTTCCGTTATATACATACTCCTGCTTGCCATCAAAAAATGCTGCAAAAAAAATAGTAAATGCTGCCAAATCACCATATTGCTTTAATACATTCTTAAGCACAAGCAGCTTATATATATGTGCAGCTACCTCAAGCCAGTTTTTGTATGATTCTTTTCTGTATGAATTTGAAACTGAAGAAATATTGTGTCTGTACACATACACAGCTTTATCTAAAAAGCTGTATTTTGCACCGCTTACATAACACTCAAAATTAAAAAGCTTATCCTCAGCGTAACTTAAATCCTTAAATTCTATGCCGCATTTTTGTAAAAAATCCATCCTGTACATTTTAGCCCAGACATATGACAATGTGCCCGTAGCAAAAAAACCCTCAAACCGAAACGCAGCAGTATCCGTCTCATAAGCACTTATGGCACTGTGAGGTGACGCAGCATATAACTGCCCGTCCACAAACTTAAGATAATTTCCGACAGCTATATCTGAACTGTTTATCTTTATATTATTGTACATATCTGTAATACAATTATTATCGGTAAAATAATCATCTGAATCCGAAAATACAATAAATTGTCCGCATGCCATTTTTAATCCATAATTTCTTGATTTTGCGGCACTGTTAAAATTTACGCTAAAAACCTTTATATTGTCATATTGCTTTTCATACTGACTGCACATATAGGCACTGTTATCCTCAGATGAATCCTCCACCAAAAGAATCTCTGTATTTTTATAATCCTGTCTTATTATACTGTCTATACATTTTTCCAAATATTCCTGTGCATTATGTACAGGAACTATAACCGATATCTTATCCACCGTTATCCCCATATTTAAACTAAAAGTAAAATTTTGAATTGAACTTATTTAAAAATTATATCATACATTTTATAAAAAATAAATAGGAGCGGTTTATAAATTACTAACCGCTCCTATCTATCCCCGAAATTTGGCTTACTTACTTTTCTATTTACAAAATATTCTATATATATTTTTCTCTTTCATTATCTTATACGAAATATTTATAAAAATAGTTTATAAAATTTCTTAATTCCGGTAAATTTTATATTTTTTCCTACATATTTTCCTTATCGTATACAGCTCTCTCTCCGCCGATAAATTTTCCTCTCGTTCTTGCACATACTACATGCGCTTTTCCTATATTTTCAGTACATATTCTTACCGGAACTGCAACATCCTTAAGATGCATTCCTATAAGAGTATCTCCTATATCAATTCCTGCATCAGCCTGTATGTGCTCTACTGCCACAGGATTTTCAAAATTAAGATATGCCGTGGCTGCAAACGAACCTCCTGCCTTTGGCTTAGGAACCACATTTACAATTGGAATTCTTTCTCCCTTTGCAAGGTCTCTTTCTATAATAAGCGCTCTGTTAAGATGTTCACAGCACTGCGCTGCCAAATAGATTCCTCTGCTTTGTGCAACCTCATAAATTCCGTTAAACACAGCTTCCGCCGTCTCAACACTTGAAGCTGTTCCTATGGTATTACCTATAACCTCACTTGAAGAACAGCCCACAACAAGAATATCACCTTCCCTTAAATCCGCCTGCTCAAGCAATTCTCTGACTACATTTTTAGCCTGCTCTTTAACTTCATTTAAAAATAATTCTTTCATCTTAATCTCCATTCCGCAAAAATAAAGTTGTATCAATCACACAATCTGCCTTCTGTTGTATTGCAAATTTATCAAAATAAAGATTTTCCATAGGTATCCACATGTCTTTAAACATCTGTACATCACCGTTTCTTGCTTCTATCCTTTTTAACTGTTCTTTTCCGTCAACCTTTAAAAATATGCTGTAATCATAATATTTCCCGAAATACGGATGAAGACTGTAAACTCCCTCAACAACATACATGCGGGCTTTACTTATATTTATATTTTGTGTAACTTTCATTTGTCTGCAATCAAATTTCCCATATGAAAAATCCGCAATTTGCGGGCTATTTCGGCTTAAATTATCAATAACCTCATCCATTAAGCGCACATAATCTATATTTCCTCCCGGCTGCTCATATCGTTCCTTACTTCTTAAATGTGCAGGAAGAAAAAAGTCATCGCAGTGAATTACCTGCGCTTCATATTTTTTTGCCAAAGCCTGCGCCATTGTAGACTTTAAAGCACCGCTCATTCCGTCTACCGCAATAACAATCTGCTCATTATTTTCTAACAAGCCGCACAGCTTTTTCAAAGTATCTGCAATGTAATGGTTTTCAAGATTAAACATAACATTTAAATCCTCATTTCTTAAGTCACTTTGTTGATTACGCTATTTCATTATTTTAGATCTGTTTAATCCAATAATAATTGCAGGAATTAAAAATATCTGAATAAGTATGCCCGGCCATGCAGTAACAAATGCCCCCGTCATAAACAGCTTCCATGTAAATGCAGTATTTGAAAATACTCCGCACAAAACTCTTGCCGCGCCCCAAAGCAGTCTTCCGCCAAGCATAGCACCTATAAGCGAAATATATATTATCACTATCTCTTGAAATTTTGACCTTTGCTTTAACAGCCTGAATAAAAAGCCGCTCAAAAATCCATACCCTGTAAGCTCAACTGCCATACACACTCCTATAGGATATATTGGCGGCATTCCGAATATCATAAATCTTGTAATAGGAGTTACTGCACCTATAATTGCACCATACCCAGGCCCTAAAACAAAGCCTGCCACAATAACAGGTATATGCATAAAGCAGAGCATATTTCCAAGTGCTGTATTCTGTCCTGACAAAAACGGCACAAGCCACCCTATCGCTATAAACATAGCAGATATACATAATTTATTAACCATTTTCTTATCCTTTACCATATTATCCTCCATATAAATCAACTCAACAATACGCACATTATAGCACACCGCCTGTTTCATTGCACTAATATAATTATGATTACAGTGTAAAAAAATCTTGAAATGGCTATTTTGTAGGAGTATAATACCAACGATAAAATATTGTCAAAATAATTGACAGCAAAGTCTGGCTTGAGAATGGAGGATTTGTATGATAAAAGACTTAACCGTAGGAAAACCCGATAGTGTGATGTGGAGATTTTGTCTTCCGCTTTTTGGAAGCGTCTTCTTCCAGCAGCTCTATAACATTGCCGACAGCCTTGTTGCCGGCAAATTCATAGGCGAAAACGCCTTAGCCGCAGTCGGCAACAGCTATGAAATTACACTTATATTTATAGCATTTTCTTTTGGCTGCAATATAGGCTGCTCCGTCATCGTATCACAATTCTTTGGTGCCAAGGACTACACCAATGTAAAATCTGCAATACATACATCTTTAGTCACATGCTCTGCATTATGCGCTATGCTTATGCTGTTCGGCTTTTTATGCTGCGACATGCTGCTTACTGCAATAAATACGCCTGTCGATATAATAGCGGACTCTAAGCTTTATTTAGACATATACATACTGGGACTTCCGTTTATGTTTTTTTACAATGTGGCTACTGGAATATTTTCAGCTCTGGGAGATTCAAAGACTCCATTTATTTTCCTTGCCATATCTTCCACCGCAAATATAGGCGCAGACATCCTGTTCGTTACAGCCTTTGACTTAGGAATTGCCGGTGTCGCATGGGCTACGTTTATCTGCCAGGGCGTAAGCGCACTGCTTGCAATAATGGTAGTATTTAAAAGAATTTCAAATATAAAGGCCACAGATAAGCCTGCAGTATTTTCTTTTCCTATATTTAAGAAACTTGTTGTTATTGCTGTTCCAAGCATTTTACAACAAAGCTTCATATCAATAGGAAATATTGTAATCCAAAGCGTAATAAACAGCTTCGGACCAGGCGTAATAGCAGGATATTCGGCTGCTGTCAAATTAAACAATCTCGTGATAACATCATTTACGACGCTTGGAAACGGTATATCAAACTTCACGGCACAAAATCTCGGAGCAGGAAAACCTGACCGTATCAGAAAAGGCTTTAAGGCCGGTTTAAAAATGGTATGGCTCTTAAGTCTTCCAATGTTTATACTTTACTTCTTTGCCGGACGTTTCATGCTTTATCTGTTCCTTGATGCACCGACATCAGCAGCAATGTCAACAGGAATTCAATTCCTATGTATATTGTCGCCATTTTACTTTATCGTCTCAGCAAAGCTTGTAGCAGACGGTATTTTAAGAGGAGCCGGACTTATGCGGCAGTTTATGGCTGCAACATTTACCGACCTTATATTAAGAGTTATTCTTGCATATGTCTTTGCAGGATTCTGGGGTGCAACAGGTATCTGGATTGCATGGCCTGTAGGCTGGGTACTCGGTACTGTTTTATCAATTATATTCTACCGCCGCGGTCCGTGGTTTTATCAAAAATAACCTTTATTGAGGTTCCATTACCCGGTTCGCTTTCAAGCTCCATATGTGCGGATTCATGTCTTGCGACTATATGCTTTACGATGGCAAGCCCAAGACCTGTTCCGCCAGTGGATTTTGAGCGGCTTTTATCAACCCTGTAAAAACGTTCAAATATTCTTTCCTGGTGTTCTTTTGGTATACCGATACCAGTATCCTTAACTTCCACTATACTTTGTTTATCATCACCTGATACAATAATATCAACTCTTCCGTCAGGATTATTATATCTTATGGCATTGTCACAAAGATTGTATATAAGCTCCTCCATCATTTGACGGCTGGCCGTAACAATCTGACTTGAGCCATATATGTTCATGGTTACTTTGTTCTTTTTAGCATTCAAATCAAGCATTTCTACGCAGCTGCTTGCCACATCATATAAATCAACCTCCTCAAACACTTCCGTGCTGCTTGTCTGGTCAAGTTCAGAAAGTCTTATTATGTCGTTTATAAGTGTGAGCAGTCTGTTTGAACTTTTATGTATCTCCCTTGCAAAGCGTATAGTATCTGCCTCATTTGCCATTCCGCTTTCTATAAGCTCGGAATATCCTGAAATACTTGTAAGCGGCGTCTTTAATTCATGTGATACATTTGCCGTAAATTCCTGCCTCATATTGGCATTTCTCATAATATCCTCATGCTGTCTTCTTATTGTTGTCACAAACGGTACAAGCTCTTTATATACTTTTACCGAACTTGACGCATCAAGATTTTCTGCCAGATGTTCAATAGGCTGTATAATACTTTTTGTAAGAACATTTGAAAACATAATACATACTATAAACAAAACAGCACATATTACAGAAATTACAGGAAGTGCGCTTATTATTACACTATATATATTTTCCACTTCCTTAGACACTCTTAAAACACAGCCGTTATCAAGCCTGATTGCATAATAAAACAGACTTTTTCCTATTGTCTCCGACTTTCTTATAGCACTGCCCTCACCATTGCTGAAAGCATCTGCTATCTCAGGCCTTTCACTGTGATTTGACATAATTTCTGTATCCGCACCCGTATCAGATAATACATTACCATTAGAACTTATAAGAGTTATTCTTATCTGTCCTGCATCTTCCTCCATTCCTTTGCTGCCTGTATGCTCAGGATCGGTAATCATCTCCCATGCATCAGTTCTTGCCATAATTTCAGTATAAGCCTTTAAATCACTTATCACTTCATGTTTAAGTATATTATAAAACACCCATGTAGATATTGTAACAGCAGCTATTATAGCGGCAAATGTAAGCAGCAGAAACTGAGTTTTAATTCTTTTTTTCACTTGTTTACCTCTCTTTTTTCAAAAAATCCGACAAGCCTAAACCTGCCGGATTTCTTAATAATTTATAATAAGTTGTCAATATCAAGAAAATAACCTACATTTCGTACGGTCTTTATATAAGTACCGGCAGGCCCGAGCTTTTGGCGAAGAGTTTTTATATGAACATCTAATGTTCTTGATTCGCCCTCATAGTCAAGACTCCATATTTTTTCCATAATATTGTCTCTTGACAACACTATTCCCTGATTGGTTGCAAGATATTTAAGAAGTTCATATTCCTTAAATGTAAGCTCTATAGGCTTGTCGCTAACGTACGCCATATGCTTTTCATCATCAATAAACAGACTTCCGATACGTATGAATTTTTCATCCTCCATACCGCCGGCACGCCTCAAAAGTGCCTTTACTCTCGATATAAGCTCCATAACACCAAAGGGCTTTGTAAGATAGTCATCCGCACCTAAATCAAGTCCCTTTACCTTATCTATCTCCGTAGTTTTTGCAGTAACAAGTATAACCGGAATTTTTTTTGTTTCCGGAGTTACACGAAGCTTCGAAAGAATCTGTAAACCATCTTCATCAGGAAGCATAATGTCAAGCAGAATCAAATCAGGCAGCCTGTCGGAAACCTGTTTATGAAATTCTTTTCCGCAAGAACACTCTATTATCTGATGTCCTGCATTTTTTAAAGCAAAGCTTTCAATTTCACTGATATTTTTATCATCTTCAACTACATAAATAAGTGCCATAGCTCCTCCTATTTTTACGATGTCACCTGTGGCTCTTCAAATTTTCTTGTCACTGGCAGCTCATATTTTTTCTTATATTCAGCATAATGCTCTTTAAAAAACAGATTATCTTCTCTTTTTACAGTGCCAAGATACTCATGCGTATCAAATCCCTCCTGCTTAACCTGTATAAGACATACAGCTATATTGGAACAATGGTCTGCGATACGCTCATAACTCGTTATAATATCTGAATGAACAAACCCGAGCTCTATAGTGCATTTGCCCTCTGTAAGACGTCTTACATGCCTTGCCTTAAGCTCCATATTCATATCATCGATAACTTCCTCAAGTGGTTCTACAAGCTTTGCAAGTTCAATATCACCATTATGGAAAGCTTCAAATGTGTTTGAGACAATTTCACGAAGTGCTTCTGTAAAAATATGAAGCTCTGTATGTGCTTTTTCTGAAAACTTCATATTCTTATCATGCAGTTCTTTTGCGGCTTCCGCTAAGTTGCATGCATGGTCGGATATTCTCTCAAAATTACCTATTGTATGCAAAAGCACCGACAACGTCTCTGAATCCTTTTCATTTAATTCAGTACCGCTTAATTTCATAAGATAAGTTCCAAGCTGATCCTCATAATTATCAACCGTATCTTCCATCTGCTTTACAAGCATTTCTTTTTCTTCATCATATTCCTCAAAAAGCTCCAAAGCCGTAAATAATGTCTTCTTAGATAAATCAGCCATATTACCTGTGACAATTCTGCAATGCTCTATTGCAAGACTTGGCTTATCAAGAAATCTTTCGTCAAGAAGCGCAAACTCTCCAACCTGTGTCTGCAGTTCCTTCTCTTCCTTTGTAGTTCTTACAGTCGCACATGCAAGCTTAACTAAAACCTTGCCGAATGGAAGAAGAATCATTGTCGCAACTATATTAAATATACTATGAATAACCGCAATGCCAACCGCATCTGCGCTCTCGTTTAAAAAGGCAAACGGGAAAAACATATTGATTGTATAAAAACCAACCATAAATATAGTTGTACCTATAACATTAAAATACAAATGCACAAGCGCTGCTCTTTTAGCATTCTTAGATGCACCTACACCTGAAATTAAAGCTGTAACACAAGTTCCGATATTCTGACCCATTATAATAGGAAGAGCTGTTGAGTAAGGCAATGAACCTGTTGCGCATAACGCCTGCAAAATACCAACTGATGCTGACGAACTCTGGATAACCGCCGTAAGCACCATACCTGCAATAAGCCCCAGTATAGGATTTGAAAACATAGTAAGAATTCCTGTAAATTCCGGAACATCTGCAAGCGGTTTTACCGCATCACTCATCATTGACATACCCGTCATAAGCACTGCAAATCCGACAAGAATCTTACCGATATCATTAAGCTTTTCCTTTTTTGAAAACATAATAAAGCCTACACCTATAATTGCAAGTATAGGTGAAAATGACGACGGTTTTAACATCTCTATAAAAATATTGTCGCCCTCTATACCTGTAAGACTAAGAATCCATGATGTGGCAGTCGTTCCTATATTGGCACCCATTATAATGCCCACCGCCTGCTGAAGCTTCATAATTCCTGAATTAACAAAACCTACAACCATAACGGTCGTTGCTGAAGAGGACTGTATGACCGCCGTAACTCCGGCACCTAACAATACAGCCTTGATAGGATTCGATGTAAGTTTCTCGAGGATTTTTTCCAGTTTACCTCCTGATGCTTTTGACAGACCTTCTCCCATAGTATGCATTCCATATAAGAAAAGCGCCAGTCCGCCCAGCATCGCTAATGCATCAAAAATACTCATTTTATACCTCCGTATGTGGCAATTTAATTGCTATGGTCTATTTTACACCATTTTTACATAGGAAGTATATAGTATCTTATTTAACTTTAAGTTAATTTCATGTAAAATCTAAGTAAAATTTCTTTACAGAGCATTTTTTGCAGGATGTTCTCCTGTTATTGAAAAAATGACCCATTCAGAAATATTAGTGGCGTGATCCCCTATCCTTTCAAGGTACTTAGCTACCATTAAAAGATTTGCAGCCTGCTCACCGTTATTTTTATCAGAATGTATCATATCAATAAGGTCACCCTTAACCTTCTCAAAAAGCTTATCAACAATGTCATCCTGCGCTATTACACTGTTTGCTTTGTTCATATCCCTGTTAACAAAAGCCTCCACACTTCCTACAAGCATAACCATTGTCTCTTTGGCCATCTGCTGTATATGCTCTAATCTTTTAATATGAGGCATATTCCCAAGAGCTATTGTTATCTCTGAAATGTCAGCTGCATGGTCTCCTATCCTTTCCATATCAGTAATCATCTTAAGTGCTGACGATATAAGTCTTAAATCCTTTGCAACAGGCTGCTGCTGCAGCAAAAGTTTAAAGCAGAGGTTTTCTATATCTCTTTCCTGTCTGTCAATTTCATCATCATCCTCAATAGCTTTTTTAGCCAGCTCAATATCCTGATTTATAAGCGCATTTATTGCAGTCTCAATGCTTTTTTCAATCATGCTTCCCATCTCAATAAGCTCATTATTAAGAACTACCAGCTCCCTGTCAAACCTGTTTCTCATATTCTTCTCCATTCCGAACCGCACATAAAATAAATATAAAAATATGTAACGTTTACATTTAAATAAATTAATTAAAATAATTACCCAAATCTTCCCGTAATATAGTCTTCCGTCTTCTTATTTTTAGGAACCGAAAACAGCTGCTGTGTACTGCCATATTCTATCATTTCACCGAGCAGAAAGAAGGCGGTATTATCAGAAATTCTTGTTGCCTGCTGCATGTTATGCGTAACCATAATAATTGTATAATCATTTTTTAATTCAATAGCTAAATCTTCTATTCTTGAAGTTGAAATCGGATCGAGTGCCGAGGTCGGCTCATCCATAAGAATAACTTCCGGCTCAACAGCCAAAGCCCTTGCTATACAAAGTCTCTGCTGCTGTCCTCCTGAAAGTCCGAGTGCTGATTTTTTAAGACGGTCCTTTACCTCATCCCATATAGCTGCCTGTCTTAGCGAACGTTCCACAATCACATCAAGTTTTGATTTATTTCTTATGCCATGTGTTCTTGGGCCATATGCTATGTTATCATATATACTCATAGGAAAAGGGTTCGGGCTCTGGAATACCATACCCACTCTTTTTCTTAAGCTGTTGACATCTATATCACCATAAATGTCCTCGCTATCAAGATACACATCTCCTGTTATCCTGCAGCCTAAAACCAAATCGTTCATTCTGTTTAACGATTTTAAAAAAGTGGATTTACCACAGCCCGACGGGCCTATAAATGCGGTAATCTTATTTTTTGGAATTTCCATGCTGATATCCTTTAAGGCATGAAAATCTCCATAATAAAGATTAAGATTACTTATATGAAATTTTGCGTCATCTGCCTTTTGTATCTGATCAATCATAAGTTATTGATTCCTTACCTTTCTGTTACTAATTTAAATTACATATGAATTTTACACACAGTAATGTAAAATCTGCTATCAGTAACAGGTAAAATATAAGTAAAATTTTAATCGGCAAATAATGGTGTTGAATAATATCTGTCGCCGCCGTCTGCAAGCAGCGCAACTATAGTTTTATCTGCATATTCATCACTGTCTGCAAGCTTCAATGCTGCATGCAGTACTGCTCCTGACGAAATTCCTACAAGAACGCCCTCATTTTTTGCAAGCTTACCTGCCTGTAAAAAAGCGTCCCCGTTATCAACCGTTATAATGCTGTCATAAATTTGCGTATCAAGAATCTTTGGAACAAATCCGGCTCCGATTCCCTGAATTTTGTGTGCACCGGCACTCTTTCCCGACAGTACTGCTGAATCAGATGGTTCTACTGCCACAACCTTTATATCAGGATTTTTTTCTTTTAAATATCTTCCTGTTCCCGTTATTGTGCCTCCTGTTCCTACACCGGCAACAAACACATCGACCTTTCCGTCTGTATCATTCCATATTTCCGGTCCTGTCGTCTCATAATGAGCTTTAACATTAGCTTCATTGTCAAACTGAGATGGTATAAATGAATTTTTATAAGCTGCTGCAAGCTCCTGCGCCTTTTCAATAGCTCCGCGCATACCCTTAACTGCCTCCGTAAGCACTACTTCTGCTCCGTATGCTTTTAAAATATTGCGTCTTTCTACAGTCATGCTCTCCGGCATTGTAAGAATAATTTTAATACCTTTTGAAGCAGCATAGGCTGCAAGGGCAATCCCTGTATTTCCCGACGTAGGCTCTATAATAATAGTATCCTTATTTACCTTTCCGCTTTTTACAGCTTCATGAAGCATATAATATGCTGCTCTGTCCTTAACGCTTCCGGACGGATTTGCATATTCAAGCTTCACAAGCACTCTTGCTTTAGTATCCACATTTTTTCCTGTTCCTGTTATCTGCAAAAGAGGTGTATTTCCAAGTGTTTCAAATATATTTTTGTAAATTCCTGCCATAATTTTTTTCCTTACCTATAACTTATATTTAATCCTAAATAAATTTCTAATCTGTTTTTTCTTCTATATCATTTACAGGCTCCTTTAAGCCCTCGATTACTATATCATTCTTATTCGCATAATCCCAAAGCGCTGCATGTATAGCTTCTTCTGCAAGAAGAGAACAGTGTACCTTTACCGGCGGCAGACCGTCAAGTGCATCCATAACAGCCTTATTAGTAACTTTCATGGCCTCGTTAACTGTTTTTCCTGTTACAAGCTCAGTTGCCATGCTGCTTGTTGCCACTGCCGCACCACACCCGAAAGTTTTAAATTTAGCTTCCTTTATTACACCATCGTCATCTATATCAAGATACATGCGCATTATATCTCCGCATTTTGCATTTCCCACTGTTCCTACTCCGCTTGCCTCTTTAATTTCCCCAACATTTCTTGGATTATTAAAATGGTCCATTACTTTTTCACTGTACATTTTTGGTTTCCTCCTTTATAAAATCTTCATACAGCGGTGACATTTCCCTAAGCCTTTCGACTACCTTTTTTAACTGCTCCACTGTAAAATCAATCTCTTCCTTTGTCGTATATTCAGAAAGAGTAAGTCTTAAAGAACCATGAGCTGTCTCGTGTGCCAGCCCTATTGCAAGAAGCACGTGTGACGGGTCAAGTGAACCCGAAGTGCAAGCCGAGCCAGATGAGGCACATATTCCCTGCTGGTCCAATAAAATAAGAAGAGATTCGCCTTCTATAAATCTGAACGAAAAATTGGCATTTCCGACAAGCCTGTCCGTTCTGTGACCGTTTAATCTGCTGTACGGTATTTCAGCAAGCACCCTGTCTATAAGATAATCTCTTAATGCAATCTGTTTTTCCGCATTTCTCTTCATATCCTGTGCAGCAATATCCGCGGCAGCACCAAAACCTATAATTCCCGCTGTATTTAATGTTCCGGCTCTTTTTCCTCTCTCCTGCGCCCCTCCATGTATAAGCGGTCCTATTTTTACACCTTTTCTTACATACAAACATCCAACGCCCTTCGGACCATGAAGTTTATGTGCGCTCGCGCTTAACAAATCAATATTCATCTTTTCCACATCTATAGGAATATGTCCAAATGCCTGTACCGCATCGGTGTGAAATAAAATCCTGTTTTCCTTTGCAATTTCTCCTATTTTAACGAGCGGCTGTATTGTTCCTATTTCATTATTTGCTGCCATAACTGAAATTAGTATTGTGTCATCCCTTATCGCAGCCTTTAATTCATCAAGCTTTATAACTCCATTTTCATCAACATCTATATAGCTTATCTCAAACCCCTTTTTCTCAAGATATTCACATGTATGAAGAACCGCATGATGTTCTATTTTAGAAGTTATTATGTGCTTTCCCTTATCTCTGTACTTACGTGCAACCATTTTTAGTGCCCAGTTGTCCGACTCACTTCCGCCGGCTGTAAAAAATATTTCATCCGTATCAGCATTTATAAGCTTCGCCACGCTCTGCCTTGCCATATCAATATCTTTCTTTACATCAGCTGCAAAGCTGTATACTGATGATGGATTTGCATATTTAGATATAAAGTAAGGCTTCATCTTTTCAAAAACCTCTTCGGTTACCATTGTTGTTGCTGCATTATCCAAATAAATCATATTCTTCCTCCATTCTGATCAATTTATTTACTATTATTCATACCTGTTTAGTATGAATAGCTTTTTATTTTAAAGCGCATTTTTAAAATGCGCTTTTTTTCATTTTTTATACCTGTATCTCATTTTTATAAAAAGTTTGCACCTCTGAGCACTCTATAAATACACTTAATTAAATAACATAATTATCTGCTGTTTTTTCCTGCTCTATATCAAGCAGATCCTGTATGGTTGTATTATCAATCACTCCGTTTACCGCATTATATATTCTTTTATATATCTCAACAGTAGCACACTTTGAATTTCTTTCACATGGAATTGCATTGGAAGAAAGACATTCTACCGGTGCAAGCGAACCCTCAATTATCCTTAAAACCATTCCAACCGTATATTCTTTTGGATCTTTCGCCAGCTGGTACCCGCCCTGAGCTCCTCTTAAACTTCTTACATAACCTGATTTGTTTAATACTGATATTATCTGCTCCATATATTTTTCAGAAATATTCTGTCTTGCGGCAATATCCTTTAACTTAACTGTCTCACCCTGATGTGAAGCCAAATCCATCATAATACGAAGTGCATAACGCCCTTTTGTAGATATAGTCATACATTTCCTTTCTGCACTCTATTTAACTGCTAATTTTTAGATTGTTTTATATATTATCTTTATAACACCTGAAAATATTAATGTCAATAATTATTTCATACTTTTTTAATAGGAATTGTATGTATTGTATTTAAACTGCTATTTCTATATATTATAGCTATTTACTTTGCGCAATTAAGTTCTATTTGTATTTTTACACTGATTGTGATATATTTAACATATTATATAAAAATATGTTTCAAATGGAATATAATGTAATCTTTTACATTAATTCAGAACGGAGGATTTTATGAATCGTTTAGCAGGAAAAGTAGCTATTGTAACAGGCGGTAATTCAGGTGTAGGCAAAGCTACTGCCATACTTCTGGCAAAAGAGGGGGCAAAAGTCGTAATAAGTGCAAGACGCCAGCCTCAGCTTGATGAAGTTGCAGCTGAAATTAAAGAGTCTGGTGGAGAAGTAACTACAGTCGTAACCGATATTTCAAAGCCGGAGGACGCCGCAAATCTTGTTGCAAAGACCATTGAAGCTTATGGTAAGCTTGATATTCTTATCAACAATGCAGGTGTTTTAGAGGAGGGTCTAAAGCCTATTGACAAAGTGCTTGATGAAGACATGAACAAAATTATAGACACTAACACAAAAGGAACGATGTATTGTATGCGTGAGGCAGCTAAGGAAATGGCTAAATCGGGAACAGGTTCAATCGTAAATGTAGCTTCTGTTGCGGGTGTTATGGGTTGCGGAGGGGCTGCTTACGTTGCTTCAAAAGCAGCTGTTTTAGGTATAACTAAGCATACTGCCTTAAGATTCGCCGGCACAAATATCCGATGCAATGCAATATGTCCCGGAACAATCGTGACTCCTATGGTTGCAAATATGCGTCCTGACAATATGGACGCCGATATGTTCGGAAATATGGCAAAACATGCCGACCTTAAGGTTCAGCCTTGTATGCCTGAAGATGTTGCAAATATAATTCTCTTCTTTGCATCAGACGAATCAAGAGCCATAACAGGCCAGACTATTGTCTCTGACTTTGGAAGCACTTTATAAAAAAGTGCCGCACGCTGAGCTTTTATGCATATGCGTCGTTAGTTCTAATAAACATGTCCGTAAGACACACATAAAAACACCTCCATATGTCATTAACATACGGAGGTGTTTTACATGTGAATATATTAAATCTTTTCTACGCTACCTCAAACTGTGAATTATAAAGCTGAGCATAAAATCCGCCTTTTGCCAAAAGCTGTTCGTGATTTCCCTGCTCCACAATATCTCCATCCTTCATTACTAAGATAATATCTGCATCCTTAATCGTTGAAAGTCTGTGGGCAATTACAAAGCTTGTTCTGCCTTTCATAAGATTATCCATAGCTTTCTGAATCTGTATCTCTGTTCGTGTATCAACAGATGATGTAGCCTCATCCAAAATAAGCACAGGATTATCTGCAAGTATTGCTCTTGCTATAGTAAGAAGCTGCTTTTGTCCCTGTGAGACATTGCTTGCATCCTCATTTAACTCCATATTATATCCGCCCGGCAAAGTCTCAATAAAATGATTTGCATATGCAGCCTTTGCAGCCTCTATAACTTCCTCATCTGTCGCATCAAGTCTTCCGTAACGAATGTTTTCCATAATGGTATCCTTGTAAAGCCATGTATCCTGCAGTACCATTCCAAAAGCATCTCTTAACTCTCTTCTGTTAAAATCCTTAATATTATGGCCATCCAGAAGAATAGCTCCGCTGTTTGCATCATAAAATCTCATCAAAAGCTTAACCATAGTCGTTTTACCTGCTCCGGTAGGTCCAACAATGGCAACCTTCTGTCCCGGTTTGATAATGGCATTAAAATCATTAATAATAGTCTGATTTTCTTTGTACCCGAAGCTTACATGTGAAAACTCAACTGCACCTTCTATTTTATCAAGCTCTACAGGATTTTTTGCAAACTGATCTTCTTCTTCCTCATCTAAGAACTCAAACACTCTCTCAGATGCCGCTGCCATTGACTGTACCTGTGTAATAACCTGCGCAATTTGAACTATAGGCTGTGTGAAGTTTTTTACATACTGAATAAATGCCTGAATATCACCGACTGTAATAACACCTCTTATTGCAAGCAGTCCGCCGCTTAATGCCACTGCTGCATATCCAAGGTTTCCTACAAACATCATTATAGGCTGCATCATTCCTGATAAAAACTGAGACTTCCACGCAGAATTAAACAATACCTCATTAGTCTGTTCAAATTTTTCTATCATCTCATTTTCTTTATTAAACGATTTTACTACAATATGTCCGCCATATGTCTCTTCCACCTGACCGTTTATATGTCCAAGATATTCCTGCTGCGTCTTAAAGTATTTGTGGGACTTCTTTACTACAGATGACACCAAAAATGCTGAGATAGGAAGTATTACAATTGCAATCAGTGTCATAAGCGGAGAAATGCTTAACATCATCACAAGTACACCTATCATTGTTGCAAATGAAGTAATAATGGTTGTAATGCTCTGATTTAATCCCTGTCCCAATGTATCGACATCATTTGTTATTCTTGATAAAACTTCTCCGTATGTTCTGCTCTCAAAATATTTCATAGGCATTCTGTTAATTTTTTCGGAAATCTCCTTACGAAGCCTGTAACACACCTTCTGCGTCACTGTAGTCATAATCCATCCCTGACAGAAATTAAACAGTGCACTTGCTCCGTACAACAAAAGTACAAATATAAGTATTTTTCCAATCAAATTAAAATCCATGCCTCCTGTGCCCTGGATTTTATTCATAAGTCCGTCTGACAGCGCTGTTGTAGCTTTACCTAATACCTTCGGTCCTACAACATTAAATATTGTTGAAGCCGCCGCAAATAACATAACCGCAAAAACAGCAATCTTATAACGTCCTATATATGCTATTAATTTTTTAATAGAACCTTTGAAGTTCTTAGCTTTTTCACCCGGCACTACTCCTCTTCCCATGCCGCCATGTCCATGTCTTGGAGGTGCCTTAAACTCTTTTTTATCTTCCATAGTTATGCTTCCTCCTTTTTATCATTTTCTGTCTCATTAAGTCCTAATTCTTTTGCAGACATCTGTGATTTTGCTATCTGTCTGTATACTTCGCAATTTGCAAGAAGCTGTTCATGTGTTCCCTTTCCTGCAATTTTTCCGTCTTCCATAACAAGTATCTGTTCTGCATGAAGCACAGTGCTTATTCTTTGTGCAACAATTATTACCGTACTGTCTTTAACTTTAGGAGCCAGTGCTTTTCTTAAAGCTGAATCTGTCTTTAAATCCAGTGCTGAAAAGCTGTCATCAAAAATATAAATCTTAGGATCTTTCGCTATTGCTCTCGCTATTGAAAGTCTTTGTTTCTGTCCTCCCGAAACATTAGCACCACCCTGTGCAATATGGCTTTTATACTTATCTCTCTTTTCTTCTATAAAATCCTTTGCCTGCGCAATCTCTGCCGCCTGTGCAATCTCTTCGTCTGAAGCATCAACATTTCCATAACGAAGATTTGATTCTATTGTTCCTGAAAACAGCATAGCCTTTTGCGGCACATAGCCTATGTTATCACGAAGCTCTTTTATTGAAACATTCCTTATATCATGCCCGTCAACGGTAATTGAACCGCTCGTCACATCATATAATCTCGGAATAAGATTTACAAGTGTTGATTTTCCACATCCGGTACTTCCTATAATTGCAGTAGTCTTTCCCGGTTCAGCCACAAAATCAATATCCGAAATAACATCAGCCTCTGCACCTGGATATCTGAAGCTTACATGGTTAAAACTTACAACACCCTTATTTTCATTTAGCTTTTCAGGATTATTAACATTCTTAATTGAAGGCTTTGTATTTAATACCTCATCTATACGCTCTCCTGCAACTGCAGCTCTTGGAAGCATAATAGACATCATTGTGAGCATCAAAAATGACATAACAATCTGCATTGCATATGTTATAAATGCCGTCATCGCACCTACCTGCATTGTTCCCTCATCTATATTATGCGCTGCAACCCACACTATAAGAACTGTAAGACCGTTCATAACCATAGTCATAAGCGGCATCATAAATGTCATTACTCTGTTTGTAAATAACATTGTCTTTGTAAGTTTTGTGTTTGCCTCATCAAATCTTTGCTCTTCCTTTTGTTCCCTGCCAAAAGCACGTATAACTGAAAGACCTGTAAGAATTTCTCTTGAAACAAGGTTAACCCTATCCACAAGCTTTTGCATAAGCTTGAATTTAGGCATGGCAATAACCATAAGCACCATTACTATCATTATAATAACAAGAACTGCAAGGCCTATAACCCAACCCATACCTGCTCCTGTCTCACTTACCTTAATAATACCTCCTATACCTATAATAGGCGCATATGCAACAAGTCTTAACATCATTACACTAACCATCTGAATCTGCTGTACATCATTGGTTGTTCTTGTAATAAGTGATGCCGTTGAGAATTTATCCGTCTCAGAGTTTGAGAAATTCATCACATTTTTGTAAATACTGCATCTTAAGTCACGGCCTATTCCTGCACCGACCCTTGATGCAATAAGGCCTACCAGAACAGTTATAAGCGCAAGGATTAAAGCCATTGCAACCATCTTAAGCCCTGCAATTATTAAATACTGTGTCTGTATTTTATCCATATCCAGACCGGCAAGTTTATCCTGTTTTAAAGCATATGAAATACCCATCGATTTTATAAGAGAACTGCCGACCGTTTCAACTGATTCTTCCATTTTATCTCTTAATACAAGAAGCTGTTCCTGAGAAATTCCTCCCATTGCCGAAACTGCTTTAAGACTGTTTCTTTGCTCATCATTCATCTGGTTATTCATTATTAACGGAATTGCAAACATATCGTCATATTCAGAAAGCTTACTCTCACTTTTGACATTAAGTCTATATACGCTTTTGTCTGCATCATAACTTTCTTCCCACACAGATTTTTCTTCTTCTGTCATAAGAAGCTTTGCAAATTCAAATTCATCTTTTGTTACTGCCTCAGGCATAACATGGGATACTCCTCCGTTTTGTATTCCCGTATCAATTATGTCTGACGTATACTGCGGAAGTGATAAATCACAATATGCCTGTATAACAAGCAGTGCCAAAATCAATATTATTGATTTCCAATATGGTTTTACACTTTTAAATATTCTTCCCATTGTCCATTCCTTTCCTATAGTAATTTCTCTCATTATTCTTATTGTTATCAAATCTTATCACTTATTTATAACAATGAACAGAAAAATAGTGTTAGTTTTTTATAAAAATAAAATAAAAAACTAACACTATTTTTATTTTTTATGATTACAGTGTTGAAAGATCTATCATCTACCTTTTGGCAGAAAGTTTTCTACCGGCATAATTTGAAAGCATATTAATTGCTATAACAAATACAAGCAGAACGACAGCCGTCGCATAAGCCTGATTTGTATTAAATCCTTCTCCTGACAGCATATACATATGTACCGACAGTGTTCTTGCCGGAGAAAATATACTCTGAGGTATTTTGGCAACAGTTCCTGCCGTATAAATAAGCGCTGCCGTTTCCCCCACAATCCTTCCTGTAGAAAGAATTATTCCTGAAAGTATTCCGGGAACCGCTGACGGAAGCACTACCTTAAATATTGTCCGAAGCTTACCTGCCCCAAGCCCAAAGCTTCCTTCCCTGTAGCTTACCGGAACGCTAAGAAGAGCCTCCTGCGTTGTTCGCATAATAGTAGGCAGCACCATTATCGCTACGGTAAACGCACCTGAAAGAATAGACAGCTTCATATTGCAGGCATTAACAAAAAACAGCATACCGAAAAGACCATATACTATAGAAGGAATTCCTGAAAGTGTCTCAGCAGTAATAGTTACTGCCGCTACAATTTTACTCCCTTTGTTTGCATACTCAACCATATATACAGCTGCACCGATTCCAAGAGGAGCTGCTATAAGAAGAGACATTGCCACCAATATAAATGTATTGATAAGCGATGGAAGCATTGATACATTATCGGAATTATATTCCAATGCAAATAACTGCGGTTCAAGATACGGAACGCCCTTTACAAGTATATACACAATTATAAATGCAAGCACTGCAACAGTAAGAATTGCCGCCAGATTCGTAAGCAGAAATGCCGCAAGTGAACCCGGGTGTTTTAAATATGTCCTGACTTTACATTTCATTAATATGATTTCTCCCTTCAAAGTCATAATATAAAGAATATTTCCATTCTTTTCACTACCCTTGTATCATACATTCTGTCATGTAAAGCCACTATCATTTTTTCATAAAATCCATGTAAAATGTTTGTAAAAAACTTACGTATTAACAAAAGTATTGCTTTTAAGAAAAATGCATGCCATTATCACAGATACAAACTCTGCAAACGGCATTGCAAGCCATATACCTTTTGTACCAAAAATAATCGGCAATATAAATACAAACAAAATACTTAAAAAACAGCCTCTGCACAGACATAAAATAAGAGATTGCAGCGGCTTTAACGTCGACTGAAGATATCCTGTCGCAAACATATTTATGCCCATAGCAAAAAAACCTGCAAAATATATACGTATAGCAGATTTTGACATCATAAGTATCTCTTCATTAGGATTCATGAAAAGATATGTAAAAAAGTCAGGAACAATAAGACCTGCGAGTGCTATAAAAGAACAAATAATAAATGCCACTCTCGTTCCGATTTTTTTTACATCATTTACTCTGTTAATAAAACCTGCACCAAAATTAACTGATATAAGCGGCTGTGCTGCCTGATTTACACCGTTGCACAGACAGTTTACAACAATAACCGTATTGGTTATTACACCGTAAAGACTTATACCTATATCACCAATATATTTAAGTATCTGCAGATTGAATACAAACATTACTATACCTGAAGATATCTCAAGAAAAAAGCTTGTAATTCCATTATTAAATATAAGCGCAATATCTTTAAACCGCACACCTTTAAAATAAAAATGCAGCCCGTTATTTTTGCTAAAGAAATGCCACGTAAGAATAAAAACCGTCACAACCGAACCTATCACACTGGCGATTGCAGCACCTGCCATACCCATGCCGAATGTAAATACAAAAAGCATATCTAATATTATATTGGTTACGCCACCAGTTATAACCGCAATCATAGAAAGCTTAGGCGCACCGTCGTTTCTTACAAAGGTCTGCAAAAATGACGAAAATGAAAAAAATACAAGCCCGCCTATAATATAAGGCGCATATTCAAGAATATATGGCATTGTAACATCTGTCGCACCAAGCACTCTTACAATAGGCTTTAAGAATACACTAAAAAGAGCTGTTAATACTATGCACACTATAAGGTTAAGAATAAAAGCAATGGAAAAGTATCGGCAGCCTGTATTATCATCTTTTTTACCTCTTGCTATAGACATAAGCACAGAACCGCCCACGCCGAACAAAAGTCCGCTTCCAAAAAACAAATTAAACAATGGCAACACAATATTAAGCGCTGCCATTGCATCAATACCGATACCTTTTCCTATTATAATAGTATCAGCTAAAACATATATAGATGTTACCATCGTACCGCATATTGACGGTATTAAGTATCTGAAAAATAATTTTGATACCGATTCATCTGTAAGATTATTTGTATTCACTATGATTGTCTCCTCATATAATTCTCTAAATCACAGGGCCATTATATCATGCTTTGCAACCATGTCAAACACATAATACCTATATGTTTTCTTTTCTTTTAAGAATTGAAAATAATATATTGATTATAAGTATGAATACAAACAATACCACACCGGTGGCAATAAGGGCTTCTCTATGTAAATCAGTCGCATATCCCATTTCCATAACTATATTTGCCGTCATGGTTCTTATACCTTTAAGGAGGGTTTTAGGCATCCTCGTCTGATTTCCGGCAACCATTATTACTGCCATCGTCTCGCCTATTGCGCGTCCTATTCCAAGCACAACCCCGGCTACAATTCCTGACTTTGCAGCAGGAACCACTGTCTTAAATACACTTCTTTCATGCGTCGCCCCAAGTGCAAGAGCTCCATGATAATATTTATCAGGAACAGCCCTTATTGAGGTTTCGGCAACATTGATAATAGTCGGCAGTATCATTATACCTAACAGTATCGAAGCTGTCAGTATACTCATTCCATCTCCGCCTATATAGTCTCTTACAATCGGCACAATCACACACAAACCGAAAAATCCATAAACTACTGATGGAATGCCGGCAAGAAGTTCAACACCCGGTTTGATTACCTTATAAAGCTTTTTAGGACAAAAACATGCTAAATATATTGCTGTAAGAAGTCCTATCGGAACACCGATTATGATTGCTCCTGCTGTTACATAGATACTTCCAAGTATCATCGGAAAAATACCGTAGATGTCATTGCCAGGCCTCCATTTTGTTCCTGTAAGAAATGACAGCACTCCAATTTCTTTAATAGCCGGGACACCATTTGCAAAAAGAAATATGCATATAAGCAGTACCGACAATATTGAAACCAACGCACATACAAGGAACACCTTCTCCATCAATTTTTCCTTGAACCTGATTCTATCTGATTTATGAGGCATTATTTTACATCACTCCAATTTGTTGTTTTACCTGTAAATATTGATTTAACCTGCTCTGATGTAATATCTGTAAGCTCATTTGCGTTGTTTACGATAACTGCTATACCATCGAGCGCAATCTTTGTTCCCTTTATGCCTTTTGCCAGCTCACTGTCTTTTATTTCTCTTGATGCCATACCTATATCACAGCTTCCCTCAGCAACTGAAGTCATACCTGCTGATGAATCTGTCTGAGAAATTTCGATAGTTGCATTTGTGTTAATCTTCTGATATGCTTCTGCAAGCTTTTCCATTACAGGTGTTACTGATGATGAACCTGTAATTACTACCTTTCCTGATGCACCGTTAGACTTAAATTCACCTGTGTTTCCTTCTGAAATATAGCCTTTGTCTTCTACAACCTTCTGACCTTCTGAACTAAGAATGTAGTTGATAAAATCCTGTGTAACTTCACTGATATTTTCTTTTGTAGCAATGTTAAACGGTCTTGAAACTTTGTATGTACCGCTCTTTACATTATCTACAGTAGCTTCTGCTCCATCAACCTTAAGTGCTTTTACATTGCTGTTTAACGCACCCAAAGATGTATAACCGATAGCTGAGTCATTTCCTGCAACAGTTGTCATCATTACCTCTGTGCTGCTTGATGTAATTGCCTCATCAGTAGTATTATCTACCTTATTTCCGTTTGCATCCTTTTCCTCAATTCCAAAAAGCTCTATAAATGCGCCTCTTGTTCCTGAACCATCCTCTCTTGATACAACTGTAATTTCTTTACTTACAGATGCATCAGTAGCTGTGTTATCTGCTGTTTTCTTTTCTCCGCATCCTGCCACTGCACCTGCCATACATAAGATACTCATTAATATCGCTGCATTTTTAATTAATTTACTTTTTCTCATAACATTCTCCTCTTTTTAAAAGACTTTTATGCTGCCTCATTTATCCGGCAACAATGATATAATAAACAATCTTATGTAAAATTTACTATCTCGGTCAGCTTAAATAAAAGTAAAGTGTATGTTAAATTTTTAAGAGAATGTTAAAAAAACACACTTTACGTAAATTATGTAAAGTGTGTGTAAAATTTACTGTTTTTATTCTAATCCTCAGACTTAAACATCTTTGTTGACAGATATCTGTCACCCGAATCGGGAAGAAGCGCAACTATTGTCTTGCCCTTATTTTCAGGACGTCTGGCAAGTATTGAAGCTGCCTTTAACGCTGCCCCGGATGATATTCCTACAAGAATTCCCTCTGTACATCCAAACGCTCTTCCCTCACTGTAAGCGTCCTCATCATCAACAGTAATTATTTCGTCATAAATATCAGTATCAAGCACCTTTGGAATAAAATTCGCACCTATACCCTGTATATCATGCTTTCCTGACCTTCCTTCAGACAGAAGCGGACTTGATGACGGCTCAACAGCCACTATCCTTATATCTGGATTTTTAGACTTAAGGTATCTTCCTACTCCAGTAATCGTCCCTCCGGTTCCTACACCTGCCACAAATATATCTATCTTGCCATCGGTCTGTTCAAATATTTCAGGTCCCGTGGTCTTTTCATGCGTCCTTGCATTAGAATCATTATCAAACTGCCCTAAAATAATAGCTCCCGGTATTGAAGCTTTAAGTTCCTTAGCCTTTTCAACCGCCCCCGCCATTCCAAGTGCCCCATCTGTCAGAACAAGCTGCGCTCCATAAGCACTTAAAAGCGTCCTTCTCTCAATGCTCATCGTCTCCGGCAGTGTAATAATTGCCTTATACCCCTTTGCAGCCGCAGCAAGTGCAAGTCCTATACCGGTATTTCCCGATGTAGACTCTATAATAGTGTCACCTGGTTTTATCTTTCCTTCTTCTTCTGCCTCTTCTATCATATTTAGGGCAACTCTGTCCTTCACAGACCCTGCCGGATTTAAATACTCAAGCTTTGCAAGAATTGTCGCATCTGTCGCACCTGCGTAGATGCTGTATTTATTAAGCTTTAGCATCGGCGTGTTTCCTATAAGCTGCGTAACGCTTTCAACTATGTTTTTCATACTATCCCCTATTCTTAGCAACTTTTATGTTTACATTAAAACTAAAAGTACCAGTATACCTAAAATAATTCTGTACCAGCCAAAAACCTTGAAATCATGCTTTCTTATATAACCCATAAGGAATTTGATTACAAAAACAGATACAAGAAATGCCGTAAGCGTTCCCACCAAAAGTATAAGAAGCTCTGCACCTGTCATTGCAACACCTGCAAGCATATATTTTGCAATCTTTAAAAGACTTGCTCCTGCCATTACAGGCACTGCAAGGAAAAATGTAAATTCAGCCGCAACAGATCTTGAAACACCTATTACAAGTGCTCCTATAATAGTAGCTCCCGAGCGCGATGTTCCCGGAAATACAGCTGCAAGCAGCTGAAAAAAGCCTATTATCATAACTGATTTAAATGTGAGCTCACTTATTGAATTTATTACAGGAACTTTTTTCTTGTTTACATTCTCAACAATTATAAATATAATACCCACAACAATGAGAGCTATTGCTACAGGAACAGGATGATAAAACAGTTCATCAATCTTATCATCAAATATAAGACCGACTACTGCCGCAGGAATACAAGCAGCTATTATCTTTATCCACATATCAAGAGCACCGGCCTTAAATGCTACTGTTTTTTTACCTTCAGATTTTAAGCTTCCACCTTTAGACACGTCTTTCATGCAGAAAGGCCAGAGCTTATTCCAAAATATCAATACTACTGCAAGAATCGCTCCAAACTGGATTACCACCTCAAACATTTTGTAAAACTCTTCCGATACATTTAACGGTAAAAAATGGTCAAATAATATCATATGTCCTGTGCTGCTGACAGGAAGCCACTCTGTAATACCCTCGACAATACCAAACAGGATTGCCTTTAAAATTTCAATAAAATCCATAACTACCACCTCTTAATTTATTTTTGATGTTTGGTCTAATTTATCAGTTATTTTTATGTATGTCAACGAATACATCTAAATGAATGCACCGGCTGCAATTCCAAGAACTGCCGATGCTAATATTATCACTATAGGATTTTTATTTTTGTAATATATGGCTGACAATACAACTAATATGACAACAGATGCAATAATATAATATGTACCCATACTATATGCAGTACTAAATACGGTTATACCAACAGATATCACCGAAGAACCTATAAGTCCTATAACTGCCGGTCTTAAACCGTCCATGCAGCCGTTAACAACATTACTTTTTCTGAATTTTACATAAAATTTCGCCACAAGCAATATAACAATAAATGATGGAAGCACGACTCCAAGTGTTGATACAAAAGCTCCCAAAAGACCACCTGTCTCATACCCTACATATGTCGATATATTAATTGCAAACGGTCCCGGCGTGCTTTCACTAACTGCCACAAAATCGACAAGTTCCTGCATGTTAAGCCATCCGTTTTTAATTACTTCCTCCTGTATAAGCGGAAGCATCGCATATCCGCCTCCAAAAGTAAAAGCACCTATTTTTAAAAATGTTAAAAAAAGCTCTAAATAAATCATTTTCTAAAATCCCGCCTTTTATAATTTATAAGTCCAGCCAATGCACATATTATTATAACTATAAGTGCATTTACGTTAAAAACTGCAACTAATATAAACGCAGCCGCGGCTGTTATATAGGAAAACACATTTTTGTCTGCTCCTCTTCCGAGCGTAAACAGTGCATTAAAAATTAAAAGAAGTACTCCTATCCTTATACCAAAAAAAGCATTGGATACTATCCTGTTATCCTTTATGTATCTCATAAATACTGCAAGAACCGTTATAATAACAAACGAAGGCAGTACGACTCCAAGCGTCGCAGCCAGTGCTCCCCAAAATCCTGCAATTCGTGAACCGATAAAGGTTGCCGTATTTACTGCGATAGGCCCCGGTGTCGTCTCTGATACGGCTATAATATCCAATATTTCTTTTTCATCTATCCACTTCTTTTTTATAACAAGCTCTCTTTCTATAAGCGGAACCATTGCATATCCGCCGCCAAAGGTGCACGCTCCTATTTTTAAAAATGTCATAAAAAGAATAAAGATATCCTTTTTATTCAACTTCTTATTCTCACTCATCGTATGTTCATCGCTCATCATAATCCTCCAAAAATGAATGCCTTACTCCATTAGACTTGTATGCAGGAAATGTATCAAGATTTACATTATGCAGACTGTTAAATATATTGCTCTCAACGTAAGGGTTAATTTCTTTTAACTTTTTAATTATCATTTTTGTTTCCATTCTTTTTGAATTGCTCTCTATTTTATTATTAATCGAAATATTTTCAGTAAACCGGCAGGCACATGCTATAAACTCTAACCCATTATAATCACGCCAGGCTTTTATATCGTCCTCGTGCACCTCATAAAGCGGACGTATAAGCTCCATGCCTTCAAAATTTGAACTGTGAAGCTTAGGCATCATCGCCTGTATCTGTGCGCCATATAACATTCCCATAAGAGTGGTCTCTATAACATCACTAAAATGGTGTCCGAGCGCTATCTTGTTACAGCCCATTTCCTTTGCCTTGGCATATAAATTTCCTCTGCGCATCCTCGCGCAAAGATAACATGGTGAGTTATCAGTCATATTTGCTACATCAAAAATCTGAGTCTCAAATACAGTTATGGGTATATCAAGAAGCTTCGCATTATACTCTATCTTCTGCCTGTTTTCTGCATTATATCCGGGATCCATAACAAGATATTTTAAAGTAAACGGATAATCGCTGTACCTGTGCAGCATCTGCATAAGCTTTGCCAAAAGCATAGAATCCTTGCCCCCTGATATACACACACATACAGCATCATTTTCTTTTATAAGCTCGTACTTTTTAACTGCATGAACAAACGGCGTCCAGATTTCACGCCTAAACTTCTTCATTATACTGTGCTCGGCATTAATGTTAAAATTATTTTTATTCTCCATTAAAATCTCCGTTTCTGTCTATTATCTCTCCAGTGTTTGGATTTACCGATATACCATTTACCTGCAGGGATTCGTCTATCTTAATAACAAGACACTGCTGTCCCTCAATAACCATTGTCTCAACAAGGTCAGTCCGTTCAGGATTTACTTTCACAATGACATCAGGTGTCTTAACCTCAAATTTTCTTGTCTCAGCTATATTTGTGGCCATAAGCGTTCCGTTTTCTCCTGCTGACTCTTCAAAATGCTTCTCAAAGTTTTCAAGTTTCTCCTCTCTTACCCCGCTCTTTTCAAGCAGTTCCTTAACATGCGATTTATCAAGAACAACCGGCTGCATTAAAGCTTTCCCCTCCTCGATCATCTCGTTTAAATTCTCATGAATGTTTTTTACTATTTTATAATCACATTCCTCTCCCAAAGTCTGCTCTACAATAGACTGGAATGTTTCCTTCTGGTCTTTGGCAGGAAGCGGTATCTGACAATCGAGAACACTGTCTAAAAATAATGTCTGGAAATCACCATCATCCTTTGAAAAATATAAAATTTTCTCGTCATCCTCGCTTCTTTCATTAAAAGACGGAAATAAAAAACCTATGTCCGGTACATCTACCATATGAAACTGTTCCTGATTATGAAACATGTTATCGCTTGCATCATATCCCAGTCCCGGTTTTGAAAGCTTTACATGACAGATGCTGCATAAAATATATCTGTAAACCTCATCTGAAGCATCCTCCATTTCAATGTTGTCTGTTGTTTTAGACGGTACATCATATACCTGGTTAATGAGAAATATTATGTAATTACCGGGATAATCATAAGATGCTATTACCTTATCATAAAACTCATCCAAAACTGCGTCATCTTTTAACTCGCTGTCTCTTAACTTAAATAAGAAACTTCTCGTTCCGTTTTCTTCGTATGCAGTCTCGCTAAACTGCATGTCAATAAGATTTTTTCCGCACGTTCCCGATAATGTTTTTTTGAATATATCAAAATATTTATGTTTTTCCTCTTCCGGCAGGTTGAGAAATGTTTCATTCATTTTTGTAATTTTATTTTTTTCTCCATCAACATAACAGGCACAAAGCTTTAATATGCCGCAATCCTCAAGAGTATATTGTGATTTTATTTCATTAATTTCTTTTTTTGTCATATCTGCCTCTTTAAATCCATTTTAAAACAAATTTTAACATAATTTTTTCCATATAACAAATGATTTTAGATTCAAAACAGCATTGAAATATCTCAAATACACAACTGCCGGACAACAAAAGCTGTCCGGCAGTGTAAAGATTTCATTTATTAATATATTTATATATCTTACATTTGTCTAAGCATATTTGATCTTTTTAAAACAGGTCTTAATGCAAAATAAACTAAACTTGCTACTATAACTGCAATAACAGCGTTTACCGATGTTGTAACAGCACCTATTTTTGCAAGTGCCTTTGATAAATCCTGCGGTACCCCTAAAAGATATGTTTTATAGAAATATCCCACAATAGGGTCTGCAAATATATTAAAAAGCATACCGCTCGCACTTGACACTATAGTCGCAACTGTCACGTATTTTGCACTGTGTTCTTTTGACAATTTAAAAAGCTTATGCGCAACAAAACCTACTATAAGACCGATGCACAGCTTTAAGACAAATGTCTTTGGAGCACTTGAAACATAACTTGTTGTTAAATCACTTATCGTCATACCAATAGCTCCCGATAAGCCGCCCCATACGCCTCCGACAAGAAGAGCCGCAAGCACACAGAACGTATTTCCAAGATGAAACATTGTCTTTTCTGTTCCAACAGGAATATCAATCTTTATAAATGTCGCTCCTACATAGCACAGTGCTGCACATAACGCTGCCTGAGCCAATACTTTTGTGTCAAACCTTTTTGTCTTCATAATCTTTTCTCCTCTTTTTGTAAGATTTTCTTGTATAACTTAATTTACAAAAGAATATAATAAAACTGACCGTAAAAACAGTGCCACTTTAGCATTTGTTTTTATGGTCAGTTTTATTTTTATCCTGCAAACTGGCTTTCATACAGTTTGCTGTAGTATCCGTTTTTACTTAGAAGTTCTTTGTGTCTTCCCTGTTCAATTATATGGCCGTCCTTCATTACAAGTATCACATCAGCCGATTCTATTGTCGAAAGCCTGTGTGCAACTATAAAACTTGTTCTACCCTCCATAAGCTTTTCAAAGGCATTCTGGATTTTAATTTCTGTTCTTGTATCAATAGAGGAAGTAGCTTCATCAAGTATAAGCATAGGAGGCCTGCAAAGCATAACTCTCGTTATACATAAAAGCTGTTTCTGTCCCTGCGAAAGATTTCCTCCGTCCTCACCTATAATGGTATCATAACCTTTCGGAAGTCTCCTGATAAAGCTGTGTGCATGTGTCGCCTTAGCAGCCTCGATAATCTCCTTATCAGTCGCATCCGGCTTTCCCATTGTTATATTTTCCCTTATTGTTCCGCTCTTTAACCATGTTTCCTGCAATACCATGCCATATCCCATTCTTAAGGAGTCTCTCGTCATCTCCTTTATGTCTGTTCCCGAAACTTTGATTTTGCCGGAATCAACATCATAAAACCTCATCAAAAGATTAATTATCGTTGTCTTTCCACAGCCTGTAGGACCTACTATTGCAATTTTTTGTCCTTTTTTTACGCTTAAATTAAAATTCTCTATAAGCTTTTTATCAGGCATATATGAAAAATATACATTTTCAAGATTAACTGTTCCATCCACGTTTTCAAGCACTTTAGCATTGTCAAGTTCGGGTGTTTCCACCTCTTCTTCTATAAGTTCAAATATTCTTGCCGCACAAACAAGCGCGTTTTGAAGTTCCGTCACAACTCCCGAAATTTCGTTAAACGGTTTTGTGTACTGATTTGCATAGCTTAAAAAACATGAAAGCTGTCCTACTGTTATTGCCGCATACGAACTTATTGCAATCATGGCTCCGCTTATTGCAACTCCTGCATATACAAGACTGTTTACAAAACGTGTACACGGATTTGTAAGCGATGAAAAGAAAATAGCCTTAAGAGAATGGCCCTTTAATCTTTCATTAATCTCATCAAATCTTTCTACGGATTCATCCTCATAACCATATGCTTTTACAACCTTTAAGCCGCCTATCATCTCATCAATAAGTGAGGTCTGCTCGCCTCTCGTCTCTGACTGCAATTTAAACATTTTATAAGTCTTTTTTGCAATAAATCCTGCAACAAGAAATGAGACAGGCGTTATCACCACAACAATCAGTGTTATTGTAACATTTATTGACAGCATAAAAATAAGCGTTCCACATATAGTCATAATACCTGAAAAAAACTGCGTAAATCCCATAAGCAGTCCGTCCGCAAACTGATCTACATCTGCTATAACTCTGCTTATCACATCTCCATAAGAATGTTTGTCAAGATATTTAAGCGGCAGCCTTTCAATCTTTTCGATTGCTTCGTTTCTTATATCTCTGGTTACATGGTACGTTATTTTATTGTTGCATATATTCATAATCCATTGTGACAGTGCAGTAACTGCGACAACAATAGCAACTTTTACAAGAATAGCACCAATCTTTGCAAAATCTACTGCTCCTGCCCCTAAACAGCAGTCAATAGCCCTGCCTATAAGTATTGGCACATAAAGCGTTGATGCCACCGTAACAGTCGCCATCAATAATGACAATATTATAAACAGTCTGTATTGTTTAGTTCTTAAAAGAACCTTTTTAAATGTTTTAAATGAAGAACCTGTTCCTTTTTGTGTAGCCTTTGTCATAGTTTACCTCATTTCTGTGCTTCTTTTTTAAACTGTGAATAATATATTTCCCTATATACATCACAATTTGTCAGAAGCTCTTCATGTTTTCCGATTCCTGCAATTTCTCCGTCATCAAGCACCACTATCATATCTGCATGCATAAGAGAAGCTGCTCTCTGCGATACTATAAAAATTGTCGGTTTGGGATCAAGCTCCTTTATTGACTGCCTAAGTGCTGCATCCGTTGCATAATCAAGCGCCGATGTAGAATCATCAAGAATAAGTATTTCCGGTTTCTTTACAAGAGCTCTCGCAATCGTAAGCCTCTGTTTTTGTCCGCCGGAGAAATTTTTTCCTCCCTGCTCAACAAAAGTTTCAAGCTTTCCATCCTTTTTTTCAACAAATTCCTTTGCCTGCGCACATTTAAGCGACTCCCATATCGCATTGTCATCTGCATCCTTATTCGCAACAAGCATATTGCTTTTTATTGTTCCCTTAAAAAGACGGGCTTTCTGCATAACCACACCTATATGTGATATCAACGACTCCTTTGTATACTCCCTCACATTTTTTCCTGCTATTATAACCTCCCCGCCAGTAGCGTCATAAAATCTCGGTATAAGATTTATAAGCGAAGATTTGCCTGACCCGGTTCCTCCTATAATACCTACAGTCCAGCCTTTTTTTACACTGAAGCTGATACCTGTAATCACATCCTGACTGCTTCCATCATATTTTAGGGACACATTCTTAAATTCAACTATATTTTCGTTATAAGATACATTTTTTATTGCAGTATCAAATGACTGTACTCCGTACTCCATACCGCTTTTTACTTCAAATACACCTGATACCCTGTTAGCACATGCAAGTGCCTTTGTAACGGTCACAATTAAATTTGCAAGCTTGATAAGCTCCACAAGTATCTGCGACATATAATTATATAATGCAACTACCTGTCCCTGCGTGAGCGTTCCCATATTTACTCTTATTGCTCCAAGCCATATAAGAGCTATTATTGAAACATTTACAACAACATATGTTAAAGGGTTCATAAGACCTGAAATCATTCCGACAAATTTCTGAAGCTTATTGAGCTCATTATTTGCACTCTTAAATCGTTCTGCCTCAGCATGCTGTTTATTAAATGCTCTTATTACCCTTACACCCGTAAGATTTTCTCTTGTTATCCCAAGAATTTTATCAAGTCCTGCCTGTACTTTCTTATATAAAGGTCTTGTTATAAGCATTATTCCGAATACTATAAGTGCAAGAACAGGAATTGCTGCCACAAATATAAGTGCTGCCTGCACATCTATGGTAAATGCCATAATCATCGCACCAAAAACTATAAATGGTGAACGTAAAAATAACCTTAATACAAGATTAACCCCGTTTTGTACCTGATTTACATCACTTGTCATCCTTGTTATAAGTGTTGAAGTTCCCATATCATCCATCTGCGCAAAAGAAAATCCTTCTATATGCTTAAACAGATGATGCCTTAAAGCTGTTGCACTTCCCACCGCTGCTTTAGCTGCAAAATACTGTGCTGTAATTGAACATGACAATCCTATAACAGCAAGAAGTACAAGGATAATTGTCGATTTAAGAATATAGTTATAATCTCTTCCGGCTATACCAATATCAATAATTCCTGATACAACAAGCGGAACAAACAATTCAAATATTGCCTCAAGCATCTTAAAAAGCGGTGCAATCACACATTCTTTTTTATAATCCTTTAAATAAACCCATATTGTCTTCATAATTTCACACTAATCCTTATTCTAATTTATTTAAATGAAACTACGGCATTAACTCTGTCTCCCACCATCATTGCCACAAAATGGTTATCATTATGAGTATAATAACAACATGTTACCTCATCGCCATATCTGATTTCTTTCTTATATGTAATTTCTATATTTTCAAAGCTTTTGCTCTCATATATCTCCCACGGAAGCATTTCATATGCTATCTCAAGATAATTTGTATTATGAACATGCCCGTTTATATCAATATCCCTTCTTTGTACTTTATAAATACTTTTCTGTGATTTCTTTATAACCTCTAAATCAGGTCTTATATCATATATCTCATCCTCAAAAACATCGATTCCTTTCTCTGTTCCATATAAATCTTCTATTTCCTTATTTAGCCTTACCGGTCTCCTCGTTTCTATATCAAACAACAGCCATCTTGAAGTGCCTATCGCATAAACACGTCCGTCATCGCCTTTCAGTTTAAAATCCCTGCATGCGTATGCCTTTTCAAACTTTCTCGACCATGTATATGCACAGACATTATCATTATATACAGGTCTTTCTAACACCTTCATTTTCCAGTTAAGCAATATCCAGGCCTGCTTAGTCTTTGACAAATTATTGACTCCATACTTTAAATCAGCGCCATGCTTACACGCAACATCTTCCATTATAGAAAGAATCGCCTTATTTGTTGCAAAATTGCTTTTGCCGATATCCTCTATTCCTATGGTATATGTATTTTTAAAAATCATAATCTTCTCCTCATTTCTGCGCCTCTCTTTGCCATTCTAAATCACAATAATATGTTCATTATAAACAACTTTCCACTATTTATCAAACCATAAAAAAACAGGAAGCATATGTTTTAAAAACCTACGCTTCCTGTTCTTTTAATACCTTATGTTTTGTAAACCACCATTCCAACAAATCATAAGATCCCCCAGTTCATTAATACGAACAACTCATCATCTTTGATTTTAGTAACCTACATGTACTCATGTCCAATCCCATAAAAAATATATATCATCGATTTTAATTTTTCAATACTCTAAACGCGAATGGTTCTATATACACGTGAACGGCTATTATTTATACAAAACCGGTATTGTTTTTGATTCCGGCACCTGCTGCAGTAAACAGCATCATTGTACTATAAAACCTTCCAAGCCAGATAAGTTATGAGTGAAAATGTAAAAAGTACGCCTATCACTATAAAAAGAATTATCCAGCCTGCCTTTTTTACTTTCGCATACTTTTGTTCCTTAATTCGTTCTTCCTCCAGCTTTCTTCTTTCGTCTTCAGTTAACTCACTTTCATCTTTCATATCATTATACACCGATGATTTAAAATCCATCCCAAGCAAATCCATACTGTTGTTTGAACTGTCATACTCTCCAAATGGCATATAATCAACCTCCCTTTAATTAAAATATATTATATTATTTACAAGCAAAAACAAAACAAGGGAAGTAACTACCGTCACAATAATCTCCAGTCCCCGGCTTTTGCTCTTACCTGCCAAAGCAGACGCAATAACTGCAATACCAAACGATACCGCCATAGTAATATATAAAATCAAAACTTTTATTAAAATCCATTCTGCAATCGTTACGCCGGTATTTACAAATGCCATAAAAGACAGACTGACCGCAGGAGCATTAAGAAATGGCATACCATACATATTATAAAGCATCATGTATTCGGTTCCATAAATTAACATAAAAAACACTGTAGCAACAATAAAGCCTGTCGCAATCTTCTTTCCCACAAACCATTTCCAGCCCTTTTTTGAGGCTTTACAAATATGTTTTATTCCCGATTTATACTCTAGTGTAAAAAATTCTGAGGTTGTAATCATAACAACAGCTATCATCACAAAAAATATAATTGTCTCCCTCAATTTGCCGCGGCTGCCCAAAATTTCTTCATATCCCCTGTCAGATATCAGAAATCCTCGAATACCTTTCTCAGCATATATCTGTTCAAGATAATCAATCTTTGAACAAAATTCCGAGACTGACATATACTCGCTTTCATATACCTGAACCGCTGCATTTGCTTTTCTTAAATCTTCCGCCGAAATCTCTCCCCGGTCATACTTATCAAGAAGCACGTCATATTCCTGTTTTGCTTCCTTATAAGTACTTTCTGTAAGCTTTACCTGATTTTTTAAATTGTCATACTCCTCTCCTGCATACTTTATATATATTTTATCACGGTATAATTCATCCTGTGAAAAAATAACCTTGGAACTGTCTGTAAAATATATAACTAAACCAAGCCCTGCCAAAAAAAGAACAGCAGCCCTGCATGTAACGAGATTTTTATATATTTCCTTTAAAATAAAAGGCACGCCCGCAAGCATACTCTGATATCTTCTGTTAATTATTGCAACAAGCTTTAGTTGCTTTGCCGCTCCTTTATGCGGCTTCATATAAATAAAGGCTGTCACAGAAACTGCGCATGATACGATAATTATAAAGATAAGCACAGCTGCAGTAATTGCCTGAACGAGGCATATGAATCCTAACACTTCCCTGTTTTCATATACAGGCAGAATATTATTTACATTAAGCACCTCAATTATATTGACCTGCCTTAACAACGCATATCTGCTGTAAAAGGGAATCTTAATATACAACAGTGTCTCTGCCAAAAGAATAATCCCCACGACAGCCGACGCATATATTCTCTTTCTAAACACAGAAAACAACATCCACACAAAACATGTAAGTGCATATATTAAAAGACAGGCAAATATATAGTTATACAACAGATACCCTGCCCTGCTTTGGACAAAGGTATATTTTGCAAACTGTTTTATTGTCTGTATCGGTGCGCCAAGCCCTGCACCTCCATATATAATAAAGGATATAAGAAGAACCGAAAAATACAAAACAGCAACAACAGCACATGTTATAATAAGAAGCGAGCCTGCCCTTAATGCACCCACAGAAATCCTTTTTCGTGTTCCTCTTACGATTTCCCACATACCGTTATCTCTTTCTTCCATAAGCTTATAGACAACCATAATCATTATTGCATAAGCAATGTAAAATATAACGTTATATGAAAAGAACTTATCGAGTGCTTTATCATTATCAAAAGGAAGCTTTAAGCTTCTTACTCTCTCAAAATCCTTGATAGTCTTATTAATGTTTTTATACGCAAATGTACCTTTGTCAGCAAAGACGCTAAAATCCTGCATATTATGTGCGCTGTCTATAATCTCTTCTATATTTCTGCCATATCCTTTTATATATCCTTTCTTTCTTTTGACCTCATTGTACGCCTGCACAAACAGCTCATTTTCATTTTCACTGAAATCTTTTGAATAATCTGAAAACTCCCCGCTCTTTAAATCTGCATTTTCATTAACCCCTAAATATTCCACAAGGAACTTTCTTTGCTTTTCCATGAACATAAAATCGCTTACATTCATTGTTCCAAGCTGCTGATATACAAAAATAAAAATATTTGCAAAAACCGCCAAAAGAAATACAATTAAAAACCGCCTGTTAACAATACGCTTTATCTCTGTCATTTCCATGCCTCATTAGTATCGGCTGCTTTAATGAAACCCTCGGCATCTTTTATATCTTTCTTTGGCAGTATGCTTATACCTGAATCAATTAAAAATAAATAATCTTCGTCACCAAATACCGTATAATTGAGCGCTTCATACTCAATCCTGTTTACTTCAACCCCTTTATCGTCCATAACTATAAGCACCGGATTTTTTCCTATCCTGTATGCTTCGCTTAAAGTTATCCATGTTGAATTGTCTATATATACATATTCATTATCGGATGATAAATAGCACATATATGTATCGTCTGTAGATTTATAAATCAGTTCACTGTTATCCTCTGAAAGACTTCTTTTATATAAGCCCTCCCCTGATACATAATAATATATCAGTCCCTTTTCCTGGTTAATTGTATAGTCACACACTGATTTGTCTATGACCTTAACTGTTTTCTTAGTTTCTGTATCATATGCATAAAGTCCGAGTCCCTTTAAGTCTTTCTCTTTAGTTTCCTCATCAATAACTCTTTGCTTTACTGTAAAGAAAAGCTTTCCACCATAATGCTTAACTGCTTCTATATAACTGTCTTTCCCGCTGTATTCATATATTATCTCATCAATTTTTCCATCAAGAGAACGTCTCCTTATACATATGCCCTTATTAGGATCAAGACTTCCATAATTTCCTGCAAAATCATATATGTACACACAGTCATCCCCAAATGTAAGATGCACATTTAACATTCCGGAACGCTCCGTCCCCACATTAATCTCAAACATATCGTTTCTTTGCGAACCGTCCTTATTTATCCTTACAAGGAGCAGCTCGTTATTATCGCTTATGCGCGTTGTATACACGTAATCCTTATAATAATATACCTGCGGTGTCACATGCTTTGCATAGCAATCCTCCCTGCTACTGTGTGTACAGTCCGGCTTTAAACACAAAGGAATTAATTTTGAGAGCCGGGTGTCAAAAAAATAAAGCGTCCCTGTCGAATAATAATATCCGCCATCTCCTTTAGCTACACAATTATCTGTATTTGACCAGTAAGGTTGTGCCTCACTATCCTGCTCTTTTAATGAAATAACAGGATTATACTCTGTATCACCATGTGTATCAGTCTGATTTTCCTGACTTGCTTTGCAGCCAAAACAGCTTAACAATATTATTAATAAACAAATGAACGCTGTAATTCTTTTGATTTTCCTCTTAACCATTATACATCCCTCCGAAAATCCCCCAAATTTTAACAATAAATATACTTATTTTATTTTAGCAAAAAAACATATTTATTTCAACATAATTTTACAAAATTCACATAAATCATTATAATTTTTAATATTTTTGCCTAATTATTTGTAATTATCATACAATTCTTTAAATACCTTCAATGAACGAACAATCATTTCCTCATCAACACAGTATGATATTCTTACATAGCCCGGACACCCAAAGTCTGAAGCTCCCACTAAAAGCAGATCTTTTTCCTTTGCCTTCTCACAAAAGCTGCTCTCATCACCCTCAAGCGCTTTCACAAACATATAAAATGCTCCCTGCGGCTTAAAGCATTCATATCCTATACTGCTAAGTCCTTCATACAATAAATCGCGGTTCTTCCTATAAATATTAATATCTCCCGTCTGTCCAACGCATTTTGCAATAACTTTCTGCAAAAGACTCGGTGCACATACATATCCGAGCGACCTGCCGGCACCGCATATTGCGTCATACACCGCTTTACTTTCACTTACCTCATCAGGCACAAGAACAAAACCTATCCTCTCCCCCGGAAGAGAAAGCGACTTGCTGTAAGAGTAACAAACTAATGTATTATTGTAATATTTTGTTACATATGGCACTTCTATATCATCATACACAATCTCTCTGTATGGCTCATCTGATATAATAAATATATCATTATTAAACTCTTCTGATTTTTCTTTAAGAAGCTTTGACAATTTTATTATTGTTTCTTTTGAATATACTGCTCCTGACGGATTGTTTGGTGAATTAATTATAATTCCCTTTGTATTTGCACTTATCTTTTTTTCCAACTGTTCAAAATTAATCTGAAAATCTTTCGTATCGGCAGGTACCACGACAAGTTTTGCACCTGCTCCTGACACAAACACACTGTATTCAGGAAAAAATGGGGCTATTGCTATAAACTCATCATCCTCAGACGTTGTAAGTGCCTTAAAACACATAGATAAAGCTGCGGCGGCTCCCATAGTAATATAAAAATTATCTGCCTTAAAGCATGTATTATATGTTTTATTTAAATAATCTGCTATAGCCCTTCTCGTCTCAATATCTCCCTGCGCTGATGTATAACCGTGCAAAGATATGCTGTCAAGACTTTCTGTAAGCTCCCTTATAGCCTCATTTACAGCTTCCGGTGCAGGCACTGTGGGATTTCCAAGACTGAAATCATACACATTTTCCGCACCAACCTCCGTAGCTCTTTTTTTGCCGTATTCAAATAATTCCCTTATAGCAGACCTCTTGCTTCCTAACTCATACATTTTTTCTGATACTGACATTTATAACCTCCATGATTTGCAATTTAATTTTTAACTTTGATTTAATTATTATAATCCCAAATAAATATTTTGTATATCACTTTTTATACATTTATCGAATTTATGTTTGTTTTAATCTATTTTATCTTGAACCGGGTTCCATTCCAATATTATTGAGTTCAATTTTTATGTGTTTACTAAACTCCTAAATCAATTTTAATCTCTATTTCTTAACAATTTTTACTATTGACATGTCATTTGGTCAATTGAATTTTACATTTTGCTTTATATTATACGTTTTTTATTTTAATAATTTATATCTTCATATTCATACGATAATCGAAGAATTTACTTATCTATATATTTAATATTTTAACTGTTAAATTCTTTTATACATTTTTCATCTGCCTTTTTATAATGCTTTTCTAAAATTGTGAACTGAGTTCACTTTCCATTTCATTTTTATTTTATATATTATATTACCTTTATTTCTTGATTTTAAAAAAATGTAATGTATAATAGAATTTAAAGTGAACTCAGTTCACAATTTATTAACAACCGGCATTCAAAGCACTGACCGGTTTAAAGCACTTTACATTGTAATCTTATTAAATATCAAAAAGGAAAAACTAATGTCAGAAGTAATCAGTTTAATTAATGAAAAGGGCGGTGTCGGCAAGTCAACATCAGCCATAACAATTTCACAAATTCTTGCTATATCCGGCTACAAAATTCTCATAATAGATTTGGATCCGCAGATGAATACTACAAAAATGTTTGGGCAGCCCGGAGATGAGCTTGACATCAATTATGAACATCTATTTTGCCAAAAGCAGATTAAAAAATCTTCTGTTATGGAATTTGTCAACAAAACACAGTACAAGAACATTTCAATACTTTCTGCATCAAGAGAATTAAATACTCTGATATATAAAATTTATGACAGAAGCAAAGAAGTTAATGTCGAACTGTTTTTAAAGCATAATCTCGGCCTGTTAAAGGATGAATTTGATTATATAATAATTGATAATTCACCTTTCAGGTCTTACCTTACAAGCTGCGCAATATGTGCAAGCGATAAGGTAATAACCCCTATATGTGTAGACAATTTTTCTTATGACGGGCTTATGTCTTTGTTTGATACAATAGAAGAGCTTAATACAAAGTACTCTCTATCTATAGAATTTGCAGGGATCTTTATGACAAGAGTCGCTGGAAGAACAACGCTTTTTAAACAAATGTTTGAAAGCTATGAGGAAATGTTCGGTGACAAATTTCTTCCTGTATCAATACGAAACTGCATAGCAGTAAGTGAGTCAAACACCATGTTTGAGCCATTACTTACATACGATAAACGCTGCATAGCGGCACAGGATTATATAGAACTTGTAAATTACCTTGGACTTATGGATAATAAGCATTTCAGGGAACTGGCAAAATATCTGAAAGGAGAAAAATAATGGCTGCAAAATCTTTTAGTGCAGGTATGACAAAGACTGGAATTTTAAACAATTCCGGCGGTGAGAAATTAAAAGAAATACAGGCAAAAACACAATATAATTTTCAATACATACCAAAAGAAAAAATCGTTTCCAACCCTAAAAATGAAATGTATTCACAGGATGGTATCGATGCGTTAAAGGAAAGTATATTAATAAATGGTCTGCGCCACAATTTATCCGTACTCTTTGATGCTGATAAAAATGTTTACCGTCTTGTATCAGGTGAACGCCGCTACAGGGCAATCTCCAAGATGACCGATAAAGAGTACAATGCGTTATTTCCCTCAGGAATCCCTTGTAAAGTTGAGAAATCAAACATTAACGAAATTGATGAAGAAATTATGCTTATTTCTGCAAACCATGACGTAAGAGAATCTTCCATGGAGGTTAAACGCTGGGAAGTATCCAGATTAAAAGAATTGTATGAGGCAAAAAAATTAAAAGGTGAAATTAAAAATATAAATGCCGAAATAGCCAAACAGTTAAACATATCTGAACGCCAGGCGCGCAAATACACAACTGCCGAAAAGCTCATTCCTGAGCTTAGTGAACTTTTAAATGCAAACGGAATTGACTTAAACCAGGCTGATAAATTCGGTAAGCTTGATGAAGATGCACAAAAAAGCATACTTTTAGTGCTTAAGGCAAATAATGGTAAGATAGAAAATGCACAATTTCAAGAAATCAAAAAGCTTTCTGAGGAAAGAGAGCTTGAAGCAAAAAAATATAAAGAAGCTCTTGATGAAGCTCAAAAGAAAATAGAGCATCAGGAAAACACAGTACGCTTCCTTGAAAATAAGATAAACGAACTTGAGAAGGCTCCAACTTCTTCAAAAACAAAAGAGGAGCTTGTAGACGAATTAAAATATATCACAGAAGCCAAAAATAAAGCCGAAAAAGAAAAAGCAAAGCTTGAGACAAGCCTTGAGAAGATAAAACAGCAGCAAAAAGAAAAAGAACAGCGTCAAACCACAATCTCTGACAGTGAATTAAAGCGTATTTCACAGATTGCAAAAACTGAACAGGCACTGACTCTTTTTGAAAATAACTTTGATATATTAAAAAATAATAAGTCAATAATTAAATCTGATGATAATATCCGCGTAAGAATTGAAATTTTAAAAAACAGGTTAGATGACCTTATTTCTGAAATCTGAAAGGAGAACCATTATGAATACAGTTTACACATTTCTTGCTGACGGTTTTGAGGAAGTTGAAGCTTTGGCAGTCGTTGATTTGTTAAGACGCGCTTCCATAGATGTAATTACCGTTTCTATAACAAATACCAAAGAAGTTACGGGGGCACATAAAATCACGGTCATTACAGATACTTTAATTAATGATATCGACTTAAATTTCGCTGATTTAATTTTTCTTCCTGGAGGAATGCCGGGCACAACAAACTTATCAGCAAACGAAACGCTATGCAGCTCATTAAAAAATCAATTAGAAAATAAGAAAAGAGTGGCAGCTATATGTGCCGCACCAAGTATTTTAGGAGAACTTAATCTTCTTAAGGGAAAACGTGCTACATGTTATCCCGGCTTTGAGGACACGCTTACAGGTGCAGAGTATACACCAGAAGGTGTTGTAACCGACGGGCTTATCACCACCGCAAGAGGCATGGGCTTTGCAATAGACCTTGGTCTTGAGCTTATAAGAATTTTGAAGAACTCAGAAACATCGGACAAAATTAAAAATGGAATTCAGTACAATTTTACAAAATAAGAATGAGAAAGAATGCTGCTTGACAGCAAACCTGTTATGCGCAGCAAGCAGCGCAAAAATGAGGTAAAATCATGAAAAAGAAAACTCTTAAATTTCGCTTTGCATTGCTTTTAAGCAAAACAGCAATGCGATTACAAAAAATATTAGGAATGAATGCAAGCTATTTTCCGGGTAAGCTTGCCATAAAGCTGTGTCCTGACTTTCTTGGCCAGATAGATAAACCGGAAACCATTATAACTGTTACAGGTACTAACGGAAAGACAACTGTCTGCAATATTATACTCGATATTTTAACTGACAACGGATACGACGTTCTGAATAATAAAGCAGGCTCAAATATAAATGCCGGAATTGCCAGTGCTTTGATAAGCAAAAGTACTTTAGGAGGCAAAGCAAAAAATAAAATCGGCTTATTTGAAATTGATGAAAGAAGCTCAAAGCTTATTTATCCGTACATTAAGCCTACTTACGCCGTATGCACAAACCTTTTCAGGGATTCGATACACAGAAATGCACATCCTGAATTTATATTTGATATAATCTCAAACAGTCTGCCTGAATCATCACATCTTATTTTAAATGCCGATGATTTAATAAGCAGCTTTCTTGCACCGAATAACAAAAGAACATATTTTTCAATTGCAAAGCTTGATACGGATCATGATGAATGTATAAATATAATAAATGACATGAGAATTTGTCCAAAATGCCATGAGCCGTTAAAATATGACTATGTAAGATATCATCATATAGGAAAAGCGCATTGCCCTAATTGTTCATTTGCATCGGCAGAAAGCGACTATACTGCATTTCCTGATTTTACAAATAACACGCTTTTGTTGAAATTTAACGAAAAAGAAGAACTGTATCCGCTTATAAGCAACAGTATATTTAACACATACAATGAAGTTACAGCCATAACATTACTTAAGGAATTCGGCCTCTCATACGAACAGATAAGCGAATCACTAAATAAGCTTAATATCGTTGAATCACGCTATTCTTTAGAAAATGTAAACGGAACACAAGTTATAACCCATATGGCAAAGGGTCAGAATCCTATTGCATGTTCCTGTGTATTTGACTATGTAAAAAATGAAAGCGGAAATAAAGAAATTATACTAATGTTAGATGATGTATTTGATCGTCAGGGTTCATCTGAAATTATGACTTGGATTTATGACGCCGATTTTGAGTTCTTAAACTCAGACGATATAAAGCGAATAGTCATAAGCGGTGTAAGAACTGCCGATTACAAATTCAGACTTCTTATGGCAGGAATTGACGAAGCTAAATTGGTATGTACCGATAAAGAAATCGACGCACCTGACAAGCTTATCTTCGATGGAACCGATAAAATATTTATTCTTCACGAACTTTACGCGGCAGATGAAGCTATGAAAGTAAAGGATAAAGTAAAAGAACTTATTCAAAGCAGGAGGAACGTATAATGGATCAGATTAAAATAGAAGTATTATATTCCGAAATTGCTAACCTTTTCGGTGATATTATGAATATACGCTATCTTGAAAAATGTATTCCAGGCGCACAGGTAATATATACCGGACTAAACGATGTACCTGCTTTTACAAATGATGATATTTCAATGATTTATATGGGACCTATGACTGAACATTCACAGGAACTAGTGATAGATGCCTTAAAACCATATAAAGACGATATAAAAAGATGTATAGAAAATAATGTCGTCTTCATATTGACGGGAAATGCTTTTGAAACATTCGGACAATATATTGAAAATGAAGACGGAAGCAGAATAGAAGGACTTGGAATAACAAAAACATATGCAAAAAGAAATATGTTTAAACGCTACAATTCTCTTATAATGGGAGAATTTGAAAATATGACCCTTGTAGGATTTAAAGCACAATTCAGCCACTCATACGGTGACAACAGCGACTGCTATTTTTATGATGTTACCCGCGGTGACGGCATAAATCCCAATAGTAAACTTGAAGGCATTAAGATCAACAATTTTTTCGGAACATATACTTTAGGACCTTTTTTAATTGAAAATCCTTTATTTGTAAAATATATCCTTATGTTGTTAGGAATTAATAAACCTGCCTTAGCTTTTGAGGATACTATAATGGAAGCATATGAAAAACGTCTTACAGAATTTAAAAATCCAAAATTAAGATATTAATATCGTTCGCCAAAATTCATTTTACTTTTTACATTACTTGTGATATAACAAGTCTCGTAAATTCTAATTATTCTTACATTAAAATAAAAACAGAATGATATTATAGTTTGATATATTAAAGAAAGAAGGTCTATTATGGAACAAATAGAAGTTTTTGAAACCTACGAATCACAGGTTCGTTCTTATTGCAGAAGCTTTCCAAAAGTCTTTACACAAGCCAAAGGATCAATAATCACAGATATTGATGGCAATGAGTATCTTGATTTTTTCTGTGGAGCAGGAGCCGTAAACTACGGCCACAACAATGATTACATCAACGAAAAACTGATTTCTTATCTTAACAATGATGGAATCTTACATGCACTTGATATGATGACAGAACCAAAATATGAATTCATAAAGTATTTCGAGGAACAGATTTTAAAACCAAGAAACTTAGATTATAAAGTAATGTTTGTAGGTCCAACAGGAACTAATGGAATTGAAGCTGCTTTAAAGCTTGCAAGAAAAGTTAAAAAAAGACAAAATATATGGGCTCTTATGGGATGCTTCCACGGTATGACAATGGGCGCGCTTGCCCTTACAAGCGATAGGGACAGTCGTAAGGGAGCCGGAGTTCCTTTAGAATATGTAACTCATATTCCTGCACCTTATATGTTTGAAGGTCTTGATACAATAAAATATATGGAGACACTTATAAATGATGATCATTCAGGTATTGAAAAGCCTGCAGCTCTCATTATTGAAACGGTACAGGCAGAAGGCGGAATACATGTATTTACAAAAGAGTGGCTTCAATCTGTACGTGATTTCTGCAGCAAATATGACATTTTGTTAATTGTTGATGATATTCAGGTAGGCTGTGCAAGAACAGGTACATTTTTCTCATTTGAGAGAGCAGGTATCGTTCCGGATATAGTTGTAATGTCTAAATCTATCGGAGGTGCAGGTCTACCTTTCGCACTTACATTATTTAAGCCAGAGCTTGATATATGGGCTCCAGGCGAACATAATGGTACATTCAGAGGCAATCAGCTTGCAATAGTTGCAGCCAAAGCAGGACTTGAATACATGCTTAATAAACATATTGAGAATGAAGTAATGCGTAAGTCATTAATTATTAAAGATTATCTAGAAACACATATAGATACATCTAAAGCTGACATAAGAGGTATCGGGATGGTATGGGGCATAGATGTTCACACAGGTGAGCTTTCAGGCAAAATCACAAAGGCTTGTTTCGAGCATGGTGTTATTATTGAAAGAGCAGGAAGAGATAATTCAGTAGTAAAACTTATGCCTGCGCTTACAATGACAGATGAACAGCTTGTTAGAGGAATGGAAATTATCTGTAATTGTGTTAATGAATATATATTATAGATATGTAAATAATGTATATATACAAAACAGTATTAAAAAAACAGATATTGGTAAATAGAAATCGTACAAATATAGTATTTAAGGGACTTGCAAGGAATGTTGCAGGTCCCTTTTTTGTAATTAGTATGTTGAAATAATCTTTTTGTAAGTAAATAATTTTATAAAAGAGATTGATTTTTTTTTAATATTAGCTGAAAAGTTTTAAAAGTAAGAATATTTCTTTCTGATAAAGGTTGAATTTTTTCCTAATGTTGATAAAAATTTGAACAAAATTTATGATTTTATATCATCAAAAAGGCAGTTTTAATCATAATATGATTTTATATTAATAAAATCCATTAAAAAATTTTAAGAATTACAAAAAATGCGTGGCGAAAGTGTGAGATGAGAAAGAATTTAAAAGAAAATACGATAAAATGGTAAAAATGAGCACAAAAATAAGACTGTCGGTCAGGCAGCCCTGTTTTTGCTATAGGATTTTTGAGAGGCAATAATTAAAGTTCTTATAAGACCTCCGAGGTTTAATATTTTACGTTCATTCATAATATATGATTTATATATCTGGCTGAGAGCAAGAATTACACAATCAAACGAATACTGCAGTGCAAGCTGTGCAAGGTCTTCATATTCAAAGTCACGTATCTTTAAAAGTCTGTAGAAGCTATGTTCATCGTCAAAAAATGCAGCATATTTATGACTTACAGAATTGTTGGTATTTACATAAGCCACGGTTTCATTAAACTCTGATACAAAATTGTGGAACATAGACATGTATTGATCTAAACATTCAAGTTTTTGTTGCCTGCAGTTGAAGCAGTCCTTTATTTCAAAGCGGACAGATTTTTCTTTAAATGATATGTCAAAAATGCTGTTGTCATTACAAATAGCATTTTTAATATTACATGGTTTGCAGTATTCAGGAAGAGAGAGCTTTAATTCTTTAAAAGTCTTTGATACTGCAGTAAAGGGTCCCTTTGCATTCAGATTATCAATCTCTAAGAGCTGGCGAAGCTGAAGTCTTAAGGATAAAATGTTATCGATATTTAATATCTTCATAAGAAGTTCTTTAGACATCACAAAAAAACCTCTTCCGCCCTGTTGTGCAGATAAATAATATTTATCATAACCCGTAATCAGGAGGTTGACGGTACGTGCAGAGGTTTTGCAGTAGGAGATATAACCATACTGCATAAGCGTATTTAGGTTGTTTTTAATTGTTTTGATATCGCATCTGATAAAAACAGATAAATCGTCAATATTTAAATCTTTAATTATACCGAAACGGTCAGGGTGGTAAAAATGCAATACCAAAAGAAGCTTAATTGCGTTAGATTTAAGTCGCGGTCTGTAACCGTATCTGTTCTTTTCATTGTGATATACTTTCTTTGTAACCGGTTTGGTGATTAATTGTTTGTCAGGACAATTTTTACATACGTTAACAGCTACATTATAGGCTTCGCTGTCAGGTGAAAAGCTCTTAATAAGAGAGCAGTATTTACAATCATCACAGGCCGGTGTATCATAATTGATAACTTCAACGCATCCGCTTGTAATTTCGATATAATTTTTTTGCAGACCGAGGCTTTGAACGAGAACAGCCTTACCGATATTTGCGAAATTGTCCAAAATAATCACCGCCTTTTTTTACTACATGTACATAATTAAACATTTTTTTTAAAGAAAAATCAAATGGGCGATTTTACTCTGTTTATATCCACAAATCTTAAATAATTCCATTTTTTTTAAATTTTATATCTACATTTTTTTTAAATTTTAATATTTTACTCTTATATTATCTACATAATTTTTGCAAAAAATTTTATGTAGACATAAATCTTGTATTTAGTGTAATTTACTACATATTTATCTACATATTGGTATTTGTAAAGATATAAAAAGCCTTGTATTTGTGAAAACGCAGTAAATAAGCCAAAAATGTAGACATTAAAAATTTTTTTCGTGTTTAAAAATGTAGAGGTTAGATATTAATAAAAATAAATATATTGTTTAAGAATTTAAAAATAGCTCAAAATACTATGCAAACAAATAAAAATACTCTAAATATATCTACATTTTTAAAATTTACTCTAAAAATATCTACAAAGTAAATATGAAAGAATTAATTAGTTACAAATTTACTCTGAAAATATCTACATTTTTAAAATGTATTGATTAATTATCAGAGCATCATAAGAAAAAGCAGCCTGCTATCACAGGCTGCTTTAAAGTTTGGTTTATATGACTGCCATTTAAAAATTTAAATAATGTTATTTCATATCTATAAGTTTTTTATTGTCAAAATTTAAATCTTCTATTTCTGCCGGTGACAGAGGCAGGAAATGTATAATAAAAACACCGTTTTTTAATTCAAAGCTTTCAATCGCAATTTTATTATCTACAAATTCCTGCAGACTTTCCTGTATAAGCGCAAGATTTTTCTTTTTATTTTTTAGTTTAAATCTTACGATTTTCTGGAAGTATGTATAGCTGTATTCATTCATACGTGTTTCCTGGTTTGCTATCTGTTCGCGTTTCATCGAGTAGCATATAATTCTTGAAAGATTATTTTCAAGAACGTCATAGGAAGCGGAAGTGATTGATATAAGCTTTTTCTGGATTATTGCATTGCTTAATATTTCTCCAAACTGCGCTATTGCATAAGGGCGTTCTGCATCTTCCTTTATTGCGATATTGTCGAAAAGGTTAAAATACATTTTGCTTCCTTCTTCTTCATAGGAAAAGTTGTATTCAACCAGTTTTCTGCATGAGTTTGAGATTTTTGTAATTACGTTTTTGCCTACGTGGTAATCAACAACCTCTTTTCCGAGTGTGTTTAAATCGACAACAACGGATTTTTCGCGTGAAAATTCCTGCATATTAATATTGGAAATAAAAGCATTTATAAGTTTTAAATCATTATAATCCATTGATTTCGGAGGAGTAAGTTTTCCGTTATTTACTGTGACCTCTAAAAGCTCTGAACCTTCCTCGTCAGTAATAATTTCCTTTAACAGATTGTTTGAGGCGGTTTCCATCATAAGCGTAAATGAGGATGGGCTGAATAAAGGTTTTTCCAAAAGCTCTTCAGGAAACATTCTTAAATATGAATCAATATTTCCTGCAAGTTCACCATCAATATATTTCCATATATTAATAATAAGGTCGTTTTTTAAAGAATTAAATATTGAGTTATTTGTAAATGCAGAAATACCCGGAAAGGATATTAAGAGGCTGTTGGAATCATTTTTCCATGCGGCGGCCTTTAATTTATATTCTTCGATAATTTCCTCAATTTCTTTGTCACCGAAAATATTTACATACTGTTCAATAGGAAGAGAACGTGCCATATTTATTATGTGTGAAAGAGGGTGCTTTGGATCGTCAATATTGATTGTATCAATATCATTTATATATGATTTATACCATCTTGCTCTTTTTTGAAGTCTGGATTTTTTTATTTTGCTTATTACGGGAATCAAATCTTCTCGGCTGGTCTTACCCTCAAGGTAATCCATAAGAGTCTCGTCAATCAGCTCAGACATTGTCTGGCAAGGAAATTTGAATATATCATGCTTTTTATTAAAAAATTCGCTTATTTCGGGGTCTATATGTTTTAGAAGCTCCTCTATAAAACGTCTTGAGTATTGTTCCATTGTAACCTCCATTCCGCAGACACTTTAGAGTACTTTAATGCTAACGCATAATTAAAAAGCAGGCGGACATAAATTTGCTAATCATAATAAGGCATTTTCATGCCCTAATCATTATAGATAAATAAAAAGATAAATGCAAGAAATCAAATATATGTTTATACTTATAAAAAATAGTTGATATTATTATAAAAATTTTATATTATATATTAAAGATTGGGTGGCTGCACCTTAACCGGCAAGTTGGTGCAGCTGCCCTTGTATTTTGCATATATTGCAATATATAATTACCAATTTTGAATGGAGACAAAAAAATTATGGAAAAGAAACGTAGTAATTTTACCGGCAGCATAGGTTTTGTGCTTGCTGCGGCCGGAAGCGCTGTTGGATTGGGGAACTTATGGAGATTCCCATATCTTGCGGCTCAGTATGGAGGAGGAATATTTATACTTGTATATATTATACTCGCTCTTACATTTGGATTTGCACTTATGACGACAGAAATCGCCATAGGAAGAAAAACAAAATTAAGCCCTACAAAAGCTTATAAGGAAGTTCATAAAGGATTCGGATTTACAGGAATTCTTGCATTTATCATTCCGGTAATAATTCTTCCTTATTATTGTGTTATAGGCGGATGGGTTATTAAATATATAACTGTATATTTAACAAACCAGAATGCAGCGGCGGCTGAAAGCACATATTTTTCAAATTTTATCGGCCAGCCTGTAGCACCTCTTATATTTTTCTTTATTTTCTTTGGACTTACAATGCTTATAGTTGTGCTTGGAGTACAGAAAGGTATTGAGAGGGTTTCAAAAATATTGATGCCGGCTCTTTTGGTAATAGCTGTTGGTATATGTATATTTGTACTTACGATACCGGGGTCGCTCGAAGGTGTTAAGTATTATCTTCTTCCTGACTTCTCAAAATTTTCGTTTAAAACCGTCTGTGCAGCGATGGGGCAGATGTTTTATTCAATGAGTCTTGCGATGGGTATAATGATTACATATGGTTCATATACAAAGGATGGTGTTTCATTAACTAAATCCGTAAATCAGATTGAAATATTTGATACTGTTGTAGCTTTGCTTGCAGGTCTTATGGTGATTCCTGCCGTTTATATTTTCAGCGGTGAGGCAGGTCTTCAGACAGCAGGTGCAGGCTTAATGTTTATGACGTTGCCTAAAGTATTTTATCAGATGCCAGGCGGAATTCTGATTGGTGGAGCTTTCTTTATTCTTGTATTTTTTGCAGCTCTTACAAGCTCTGTATCGGTTATGGAAGCTATTGTATCGATGATTATGGATAAGTTTAAGATTTCAAGACTTAAATGCTGTGCGATAGTGGCAGTAATTACTGTAATACTTGGAATACCGTCATCTTTAGGAAACGGTATATGGTCAGATATAAAGCTTCTCGGAATGGATTTCTTAACATTCTTTGACTATTTAAGCAACAGTGTACTTATGCCTATTGTTGCATTCCTTACAAGTGTTATGATAGGATGGTTTGTCGGACCTAAATTTGTAATAAATGAAGTTACTAAGAATGGTGAGAAGTTTAAACGTGAGCTTATATATAAAGTAGTGATTAAATATATTGCGCCGGTTCTTTTAGTTATTATTTTAATAGTTTACACTCTTGCTCAGTTTGGAGTTATTTCTTTATAAGATGATGCCGGATTCAAAAGGTCTGATATGAACATAAAAGCAATAATAAAATGTCAGAAATGGAGATTTTTATGAGTATTTTAAATGTAGAGCATTTGTCACACGGATTTGGTGACAGAGCTATATTTACCGATGTTTCCTTCCGTCTTCTTAAGGGTGAGCACATTGGGCTTGTAGGTGCTAATGGAGAAGGAAAGTCTACATTTATGAACATAATAACCAACAGACTGATGCCTGATGAGGGCAAAATCGAATGGGCAAAAAATGTTCGTGTGGGATACCTTGACCAGCATGCTGTTTTAGAAAAGGGCATGACTATAAGAACGGTACTTTCCGGAGCGTTTGATTTTTTAATACAACAGGAAGAAAGAATGAATGAGATTTGTGATGCCATGGCCGATGCTGATGAAAATCAGATGGAGCAGTACATGGAGGAGCTGGGTGTCATTCAGGATATGCTTACAATGCATGATTTTTATATGATTGATTCAAAAGTGGAAGAGGTGGCAAGAGCTTTAGGGCTTCTGGAGCTTGGACTTGATAAGGATGTAACTGAGCTTAGCGGAGGTCAGCGTACCAAAGTGCTTTTAGGAAAGCTGCTTCTTGAAAAGCCGGATATTCTTCTGCTTGATGAGCCTACAAATTATCTTGATGCAGAGCATATAGAGTGGCTTAAAAGATATCTTAATGATTATGAAAATGCATTTATACTTATATCTCATGATATTTCATTTTTAAACAGTGTAATAAATATAATTTATCATATGGATAACCAGCAGCTTAACAGGTATGTTGGTGATTATGACAAATTTATGGAAGTTTATGCCATGAAAAAAGCGCAGATGGAAGCGGCATATAACCGTCAGCAAAAGGAAATTGCAGATCTTAAAGATTTTGTTGCCAGAAATAAGGCGCGTGTTGCGACACGAAATATGGCAATGTCGCGTCAGAAAAAGCTTGATAACATGGAAATAATAGAACTGGCAGGTGAAAAGCCAAAGCCTGAGTTCAATTTTAAGATTGCAAGGACACCTGGCAGATACATTTTTACGACAGATAATCTTGTAATCGGGTATGATGAGCCGCTTTCATCTACTTTAAACATAAGCATGGAAAGGGGCAGTAAGATTGCTCTTACAGGTGCTAACGGTATAGGAAAATCGACGCTGTTGAAAAGTATTTTGGGAATTATAAAACCGCTTTCCGGAAGTGTTGAATTAGGAGATTATCTGGAAATCGGATATTTTGAACAGGAAACGCCTCCTGATATTGAGACAACCTGTCTTGAGGAAATATGGAATGAATTTCCTTCATACACGCAGTATGAGGTTCGTTCTGCGCTTGCAAAGTGCGGACTCACCACGAAACACATTGAAAGCAGGGTAAAGGTCTTAAGCGGAGGTGAGCAGGCAAAGGTACGTCTGTGTAAGCTTATTAACCGTGAGAGTAATGTGCTGGTTCTTGATGAACCTACCAATCATCTTGACGTAGATGCAAAAGATGAGCTGAAAAGGGCTTTAAAAGCTTATAAAGGAAGTATTCTTATGGTTTGTCATGAGCCTGAATTTTACAGTGATTTAGCAACAGATGTGATAGATTGTACCAAATGGACAACAAGAATAGTCTGATTTTAGGAGAGAAGCATTTAATGATATACAAAGTTCCGCATTATTATAAAGATTTTACATGTATTGCATCAGAATGCAGGGATAATTGCTGCCTGGGAGGCTGGCAGATAGACATTGATGATGAGACCTTTAAATATTATAAGACGGTTCCAGGAAAATTAGGGGAAATGCTTATGGACTGTATAGATACAAAAAATGGATGCAGTTTTAAGCTACAAAACGGGAGCTGTCCTTTCCTTGACGATAAGAATCTGTGTCGGATTTATAAAGAACTAGGTGAAGATAGGATGGGAGTTGTATGCAGACAATTTCCAAGATTTACGGAATATTATGGAAACGTAAAAGAAACCGGTATAGGACTGGCATGTGAGGAAGCGGCAAGGATTATATTGGAGGATAATCTTAAGTTTAACCTGTGTGATGAGATAATACAGGAGGAACCTTTTGAGGGCGGAGAGTATGATGTACAGCTTGGAAGCAGTCTTTTTGTGCTTCGTGGTAAGCTTATAAGTCTTTGTGATAATCATGCATTTGATCTTTTCACTAAATTACAGATTATGACTGGTATTTGCTTTGAGATACAGAATCTTATTAATGAAAACGATTATATGCAAATTGATAAGTATTGTCAGTCATTTGAATATGAAGCATATAAAATACCGGATGAATTTTATAAAAAAGGTAATATATTATCTTTAAATGATTCTATGGCATCAGTGATTTATTCATATTTAAATCTTGAATCTTTAGGTGATGAATGGAATGTTTTATTGGAGGGAATGCTTGATAAGCTTCATCCTGATAAGCAAAATGTAAGCAGCATTAAATATTTAACGCTCGATAATACATATAAATCATTATTGTCTGATTTTATGAAATGCTGCAAATCACGATTTAACGAATACAACAATATTATAAAATATTATTTGTTCAGATACTTTATGAAAGCTTCGTTTGATTACAATATTTTGGGAAAAATACAGCTTATAATTTCCAATATTATTGTGCTTATGGACCTGGATATATTAAAATGGTCAGAAAATAATAAGGTTTTGACAAAACAGGACAGATATTATAATGTTCATATTTTTTCTAAGCAGATTGAGTATTCGGATGAAAATATTTCGTCTTTGTATGAGGAATTTTTGTTTGATGATATTTTTAATGCAGATTCTCTAAACTGGCTTTTAGATGAACTTAAGCAGAATTTGAAATAAAAAAGGCGTTGATTGCAAAAGTAAATGCAACGATATTCTATTCAAAAATAAATGAAAAGGTAAGTGCAACATTTCAGAATTTTTTAGTTTAGTGTTGCTCTTAATTTATTATTGTTATATTCATAAATTGCGCACTTTAAGAAGAGAAGTGGCATTATTTTTGCAAAAGTAAATGCAACTTCTCCTGAAAACGGAATTTGTGTTTCATTTACTCCTGCAAATTTTGTTGTAAGTTATATTATCTTAATCGCTTGTTTAACAGTGCAGGTTTAAGGATAACATCATCTGAATTAATTTCATAGTATCCAAGTTTATTGAGAAATGCTGTTCCAATAAGTAATTCAGCTACTTTATAAGGAGTAGTATTATTTAAATTTCTTCGCGGATAACTATTTATGTTATTGGCAATTAAATCAGCATCAGATTGCTTTAAACTATCGAAATTTCGTCCAGACGGAATAATATACCTGATAAATTCATGGTTTTTCTCAATAGAACCTTTTTGCCATGAACAATAAGCATCGCAATAGAATACACGGGTTTTTATTTCTCCATTTTCATCATATTCTATTGCATATGGGTTAGAAAATTCGGTACCTCGGTCAGTTAAAATTACACCGAAAACGCGCCTGAATTCCTCAATACCAACAATTCTACATATACCATTTAATGTTTGAATTATTGACTTCTGAGATTTATCCGTAAGCAGAAAGATCATCATAAAAGAACAATTACGAATATATAATGTCAGAAAAACCTTTTTGCTGCCTGAACCACCCACAACAGTATCCATTTCACACACATTCAGATCCGGATTGTTTTGAGTGAATTCTTTAAAGTCAGCATAAGTGCGTCCTTCACAAAAGGTTTGTGCTGACTTAGAACGACGATTATGTTTATAACGCTGTTTGTAGTGTACCTTTCGAGGCATATCAATGTTTCTAGCTGTTAAATAACTCGAATCAATATAATTATATATAGTTCGCATAGAACAAGGAATCTCGTCTTTATGCTGCATATAGATTGCTTGAAGCGAATGTCCTTTAAGTAGGAGAGGAGATACTATAGCATCAATACGTTCCATTTCTTCCGCAGATAAAGAAACTCCTTCTCTAGCTGAACTTAAAGTCTTTTCATATGTTGATTGAGCAAGTCTGGCATCGTAATAATAACGCTCCTGATGGCAGGAAGAACGATTATCACAACCATTGCATACGAATGGTGCGTGTGTGTGTCTATGGCATACTTTAGGATTATATTCAGGGCATTTATCCGAGTTGCACACATTAAAACATTCAGAGCAATAGCACCTACAGGAATCATCTCCACATACATGCGTTAAATTACAATTATTACGATTAGAACATTCAATAAACAAATTTGCTTTTGATTTTTTATACCTGTTTCTTTGGATTTCTCGACTGATGGATGCTACAGATTTATCAATAGCTTTTGCAATAGCTCTAAAGCTTTGTTTACGTTCCAGCATTTCTTGGATTGTAATTCTATCACTTAGGGTTAAATGCTTATTTTTCATAGTCTTATCCCTCCATTTCTTTTTATAAAACCTTGCAGGAGTAAAAGAAATGTTGTATATAATATATAATAGTTGCATTTAGTATTTCATGAAAGAGTAAATGCAACAGCGTTGCATTAAATATTGCAAGTACGCATTTACTTTTTCATTTAACAATCTGCAAAAGATTAGATGTAGTTCACTTCGCTAAACCCAAGTTTAGCGAAGTTATAATAGCGTTTTATAATAAAACTAACATTTTTTCGCCTTTTATCAATTTAACTGCTAAATTAACTATATAATCCCTTTGATTTGATATCACTTAGCTACAAGCTTTCCATTATACAAACGTTTCTGAACTATATTTATATTAAATTCTTTTTGATATTTTTTAATTTTTGTTAATTCATTATCTGTAATTATCGATATACATATACCTTTTTTCCCATTACGTCCGCATCTTCCTGCACGATGAAGATATTCTTTTGATTCTTCAGGTAAATTTACATTTATAACGGTCGATATATCATCTATCTGCAAACCTCTTGCGGCAACATCTGTGGCAAGCAAATAGTCAATTTTACCGGACTTAAAATCATCTAAAGCCTTTTTCTTACCTTGCTTATTCACATTGCCGCATATAGCACTTACGTTATAGTTATGATATTTTAACTTTTGGAAGGATTCTTCCAAATCATATTTTGTATTTATGAATATCATTGTCCTATTATTTGCTAAATTAGAGTCCTTATTATTAATAAGAGCTTTTGCAATTTTTCTTAATGTTTCAATACGTTCACGCCTGTCTGTTACCACATAATAATGCTTTATGGTCTTTGGTATAATATTTTTATCTGAAGAATCATTTTGTGTATTCAATATTATCGGTCTGAATGTTAAATCATTAGCAGATTTTATTGTTTTCTTATCAATGCTGGCAGAAAATAATAATACCTGCGTGCGCTTCATAACTGACTTACGAATGGCACTAACTGTCTCTAAATACGTCTTATCCATAAGTTTATCAGCTTCATCAAGAACAAGTGATTTAACCTCATGAACCTTTAACTTTTTCATCTTTATAAGCTGCAAAATTCTTGCCGGAGTTCCTATAACTATAGCCGGCTTTTCTTTTAAAGCTTCAATTTGTCTGTTTATATTTCCTTCTCCTATCAAAAATAAGGATGACATATTAATATCAGAATTCTTAAAAAGCTCGTCTGCCTGCTTGCTTACCTGTACTGCAAGCTCTTGTGTAGGAACCAGTATCAATGACTGTACGTTATGCTGCGACACATCGATTTTTGATATAATCGGCAACAAATATGCTATGGTCTTTCCTGTACCTGTACTGGAGCATGCTATAACATCACGCCCTGAAATGATATGCTTATAAGTTTTCAACTGTACATCCGTTGGAACTGTTATATTCTGTATCTTGAGCGCACGGTTTAATACGCTTGATACGCCTAATTCTTCAAATGTCATAAATTTTGCCTCCTTATCCGGCCATTAATTATATAAATCATATGACACTATATTACCAAAAAAACAGAAAAAAGTCCATTTTACTAAATCATTTTACTTCATCACTGTAATAATATATCAATATATTCCGTCCTGAATATATTGTATCTGCATCCATATTGTTCATGCTCATGATTTCATTTATATATGATATCTTATCTTCATTATTACAATATTCTTCGGCTATATCCCATAAAGTCTGTTCTGGCTTTACTGATATGCTCGTATAATATCGGTTAACCTTATTATCAGACTCGCTGTCAGACGCATTGACAATAAAAATGCCGGATAAACTTACTGTTATTATAAGTGCGGCAATAAGCATGATGCCTCTCGCTATAAAGACCTTATTCTGCCTTAAATGATTCTTTAAATTATACAATACAAATCTGCTTCTTCTTAAATAATTATCTCTATGACTTCTTGAATGTGTGTAATAAGTGTTCATAATAACCTCCATACTATAAATATAACACATATGTTCCAAACGAATGTTCCTTTGTGATTTGTATTATAATTCGCGAACGAATGTTTGTCAATAGAAAACAAACAGATTTTCCGAACATTTTTTCTGAAAATCTGTTTGCATAAATTTAATTTATATGATATTATTATTTCAGACAAATTATTAACGGAGGTATATTATTATGGCATATGGCCGCATAACTAAAAAGCAAAGCGAAATTCTTGAATATATAAAATCACAAATACTTAATAAAGGCTATCCTCCTTCTGTACGCGATATCTGCGTTGCAGTAGGATTAAAATCCACATCTTCAGTACATGCACATCTTGAAACATTGGAAAAGAACGGATATATAAGAAGAGACCCCACCAAATCAAGGACAATAGAGATAATAGATGATACATTTAACCTTGCCAGACGTGAAGTAGTAAATGTCCCTTTATTAGGACGTGTCGCAGCAGGAGAGCCATTACTTGCTGTAGAGAATGTAGTAAGCTACTTTCCTATTCCATCAGAATTTGTACCTAATGATGAGCTTTTTATGCTCACTGTAAAAGGTGACAGTATGATTAATATAGGAATATATGAGGGAGATAACATAATAGTCCGAAAAACCAATGCAGCCAACAACGGTGATGTTATTGTAGCTCTTGTAGACGACTCAGCTACTGTTAAGAGATTTTATAAAGAGGACGGCCATATAAGATTACAGCCTGAGAATGATTTTATGGAACCTATTATAGTTAATGACTGTGAAATTCTTGGAAAGGTTGTAGGTCTTGTCAGATTAAATATTGTATAATTATCATGATACTAAATAATACATATAAAAATAGTTCGTTTGCGCAATCTACGCACGCGAGCGTTTCGCTAAAGCGATAATTTCATTACCGCGAGCTGCGCATCCTCACACGCAGTGTATTTTTTATAGATAAGGAATTTTATTGAAATTCCTTATCTATAAAAATGATACCCCAGACATGATGTATATTTAATATCGTGCCTGAGGTATCACATAGAATATCATATTAAATTATATAAAATATAGTTTCATTAGAAATTATCAATATCTATTTCTATTCCGTCTCTCCATATTCTCTCAAGATCATAGAAAAGCCTGTCATCCTTTGAGAATACATGCAGTATAACATCATTATAATCAAGAAGTATCCATGATGCCGAATTATACCCCTCAACTCTTGGATCCGCACAACCCTCGTCATGAAGCTTTTCCTCAACGTTGTCAACTATAGCCTGAACCTGATTAGCATTATTTCCGCTTGCAATTACAAAATAGTCAGCTATTACAGATATGTTACTGATATCAATTACCCTGATATCCTCGGCTTTCTTATCCTTCATTGCTTCAACTGCTACTCTGACCATTTCTTTTGTTTTTTCCTTATCTGTCATATAAACACCTCATTTTTCATAAATTTACTATCATTTTTCAAACAACTTTTTATAAAAATGATAAGTTTCTATAGTATGCGGCTCTATAGTTCTGTTTCTTTCCTTGAGATACTCGATAGTATCTCTTGCCACTATATACACAGCTTCTTTTATATCAGTGAACGCCTTATTTCTTACAATTTCAAGATTATCTGCCCTGTTTCTGAATGGTTCAATATAATCTGCTATAAAGACAATTTCTTCAAGCAAAGACATATCTGCCCTACCCGTTGTATGATATAAAATTGCATCTTGTATATTTTTATTTTTCACACCATAAACAGTGTCGGCATAATACGCTCCTAATTTTCCATGTAATAAATACGGACTTTTCTGTTCATATTCAGAAATCTCTATATTATTATCACTGCATAAAGCAAGAAGCTCATCATCCGAAAAGCATTTCGCACAGTCATGAAGAAGTCCTGCGACATAAGCATCCTGCACATCAAGGTTATAGCGCATTGCAAGACACGCGCATGTATTTGCAACACCTATTGAATGCCAATATCGTGCTTTATTCGGCTTTAAAGCCTTTTTAACCTTTTTTCTGATATTATCTGCATATTCATTATTCATAAAATATATATTCCATTTTCTTTTATATAATCATAAACTCCTAAAGGAAGCATGTTTGTTACATCTTGATTTGATTTTATCCTGCTTCTTATATCTGTTGAGCTGTATGGCAGTAATTCATTATTCATAAAATCTATACATGTTCCATACTTTTCATACAAATATGCTTTCTGCTTTAAAAGCATTTCTGTTCCAATTTCGGTTTTGGAATCATTTCTTTTAGCTACGAGAAAGTGACAGTTTCTCAAAAGATAATCAGTATCATACCAATGGTCAAGTGCCATAAATGAATCTGCGCCGATTATAAAATAAATATAATCATAATCTTTTTTTAAAATTTTTAAGGTATCAGATGTATATGTTCTTCCCGGTCTGTCAGTTTCGATAGTGGACAGTTCCAAAAAATCATAACCACTGATTGCTTCCTTTATCATATTTATGCGATCAGTTGCTGATGCCAGCTTACTTGTATCTTTATAAGATGACGGATCACCACTTGGCATAACTAAAATTTTGGAAATACCAAACTGTTCATGCGCATTTACTGCAAGCTCTATATGTCCTAAATGTATCGGATTAAAGCTTCCGCCAAGAACTCCTATTGCATTTTTATGACAACTGTTCACTTTATTCATATTAATTTTTTGCCTTTCCTGCAGGAGGAAGTTCTATTTTCTTTTTATTTTTTGATTCCTTATATAAAACTATTTTCTTACCTATTACCTGCACAACCTCTGATCTTGTACGCTCAGCAAGTGTCTGGGCAATTTCATTGGCATCGTCGGCACAATTTTGCAAAACATTTATTTTAATAAGCTCCCTTGCCTCTAAAGCTTCCGATATAGCTTTAGTGTTTTCCGGTGTAAGACTTGATTTGCCAAACTGAAAAATAGGATCCATGGTCATTGCCAGGCTCTTTAAATATGCTCTCTGTTTACTTGTCATAATGCTCTCCATTCTTATCCTATACACTTTTCACAATATTTAAGCGTATATTAATCATAATAATCAAACTCAAGATAATCACCGACACGTACAGTATCTCCTTCTTCGACACCTAAATCCTTAAGCTGCTTTAATATTCCTGTCTCTCTTAAAAAACGCTGGAAGAAGCTGAAGCCTTTTTCTGACTCAAGGTTAGTATATCCAAGCATTCTGTCAACTCTCGGACCATATACAAGATATATACCTTTTGCATCTTTTTCAACGTAAAATGCTTCATTTGGATTATCAAATAATGTATCTGTATCAAGCTCTTTTTCAAACATAACCGGTTCATCGTCCATTCCATCAAGAAGCTCACGAACATAATAAAGCAGCTCCTTAAGTCCTTTTCCTGTAACTGCTGAGATAGGATAAACCTTTATGCCTTCCGGCTCAAATTCTTTCTTTATTATATCTATAGGATTATCACCGCCATCATCATATATAGCATCAATTTTATTTGCGGCAATAACTTGTGGTCTTTTTAATAATTCCGGATTATATGCGCGAAGTTCATCATTTATTGCTTTAATATCGGCCACAGGGGCTCTTCCCTCAGTAGATGCTGCATCTACCATATGAATAATAACCTTTGTACGCTCAATATGACGCAAAAATTCATGTCCGAGACCTACTCCTTCTGAAGCCCCTTCAATAAGCCCAGGAATATCTGCTATAACAAACCCTTTTCCTCCATCCAAATCAACAACTCCCAAATTAGGATTAAGTGTTGTGAAATGGTAATTAGCTATCTTTGGTTTTGCATTTGTTACTCTTGAAAGAAGCGTTGATTTTCCTACATTAGGAAATCCTACAAGACCTACATCCGCTATAACCTTTAATTCAAGTCTTATCCATAATTCCTGTGCATCCTGTCCCGGCTGTGCATATTGAGGAGCCTGCATTGTAGAAGTCGCGTAATTCATATTTCCTTTGCCGCCGCGTCCGCCTTTTAAAATAACTTCTCTCAAATTACCGTTAGACATATCGGCTATAACTTTACGACTTTCGTCCTCTAATATTACTGTTCCCTCTGGTACTTTTATTATAAGATCTTCTCCGTTTTTACCTGTGCAGCGACGTTTTCCACCTTCTTCTCCGCTCTGTGCAATGTATTTGCTGTTATGACGGAATTCACCTAAAGTATTAAGTCCCTTATCTACTTCAAATATTATATCTCCGCCTTTGCCGCCATTGCCGCCGTCCGGACCGCCATCCGGAACATAAAGCTCTCTTCGAAAGCTTACGTGACCGTCTCCGCCTCTGCCTGATTTTATAAAAATTCTTGCTCTGTCTTTAAACATATAATCCCCTTTTCCAGCACTTAAAAAGCTCCAAATCCGAAGACTTGGAGCCATAAATGAACAATATTATTCGTTAGAAGCTACAGGATAAACAGATACCTGCTTTTTATCTCTGCCCTTTCTTTCGAACTTAACAGTTCCATCAACAAGTGCAAATAATGTATCATCGCCACCGCGACCAACATTAACGCCTGGATGAATCTTTGTTCCACGCTGTCTGTAAAGAATATTACCAGCTAAAACAAACTGTCCGTCAGCTCTCTTTGCACCTAATCTCTTAGACTCAGAATCTCTACCGTTCTTTGTAGAACCAACACCCTTTTTATGAGCGAAAAACTGAAGGTTCAAATTCAACATAACATTACACCTCCTCGACTTTAATCGATAAATAATCAGGATTGCCCAAAGATGTCTGAGTTAATCCCAGTTCAAGTGATTTAAGCAAAACCTGAGTTTCCTTACTAATCGGTAACTCTGCCATAAGTGATATGACAGCATCATTTTCATCAGCATGTACAATACATTTATCATCAGTAAATTCATTTATCGAATTAATTGTATTAATAACAAGCACTGATATAGCAGCACACACAATGTCACTTCCTGATTCGGCATAACCTGCATGTCCCTGCGTTTTAAATCCAACAATCTCTTTTTCAGAGTTTTTGTAGATTGTTGCATAAGTCATAATAAATACCTATGCCTTTCCAAAATAAAATCTATTCACAAATAAAATTAGGCGTTGATTTTTTCAATCTTAACCTTAGTGAACAACTGTCTGTGACCATTCTTCTTATGATAGCCAGTTTTTCTCTTATACTTGTAAACAATAACCTTCTTGCCTTTTCCTTCTTCGATAACGCTTGCTGTAACAGAAGCTCCGGCTACTGTTGGATCACCAACTTTAGCTTCACCGTTGTTTACGAAAAGAACCTGGTCAAATGTAACAGTGTCACCAGCATTAACACCAAGCTTTTCAACCTTGATTACATCGCCTTCAGAAACTGTGTACTGTTTACCACCTGTTGCTATAATTGCGTACATATGGCACCTCCTAAATCAAATACTCGCCAGTTTTGGGGAGAAAATCTGCTTATACCCTAACTGTGCGGCACACTGTAATATAATATATTAAAGCTATTGCTTTGTCAAGAAAAAATATTATTTTTAACAATTTTTTTAACAAATTACTATTTAAAAATATACCTGCTCACTATATAACCCCAAAACCGATAACTCCGCAAAGTATCGCTATCAATATCCCAAATATAACATCTTTAAAAAAATGAACGCCTCCGATATATCTTGTAGCTCCTACAATAACTGCAATAATCCAGGCTATGACTCCAAGATAAATATTAACATACAGACATGCCATTGCAATTATTGCAGCCGAAAGAGTGTGTCTGCTTGGAAATGATTCTCCTGTTTTTTCTTTATCAATAAGGGGTATGTAATTATATTTGATATATGGCCTTTTTGCATCTATAAATTTACGCATGACAGTAACTGCCGCAAATGTCACAAACGGAACAATCACAACTCTCATAAGAATTTGATTTTCAAATATAAGGTTAAAGCTTTCGGATAACGAAACACAATAAAAAATAAGTCCTATATATATCAATGCCGATAAAATTGGAAAAAGCTTGTAAAACACTTTTAAAACAGCAAATCTTTTTGAATTTGGCTTCATAAACCAATTATATATAACCTTATAATTCTCATCATATTGTCTCATAAATACCCTCTTTTCTTAAGCAACATAATTAAAGACGCATATTAAAATAAGCAGAATTACAGCAGCTCAATAAGCGGCTTTCCGCTGCGCTTCCTTGTAATTTCCACAAGACCGAGCTTCGTTATGTCAACAAAAGCTGTATCTGTCTCATCCTGCTTTAACAGCTGCTTTAAATAGGTTATAAACTCCGAATTATCACTTTTATCCGTCATATTTATAAAATCAACCACTATTATTCCGCTTATATTTCTTAATCTCAACTGCCTTGCTATTTCAACCGCCGCCTCTTTATTTACAAGCACATATGTTTTTTCTTTATCGCTCTTTTTTCTTGTGTTTGCGACATATTTCCCTGAATTGACATCAATTACAGTAAGTGCTTCGGTCTGTTCTATTATTATATAACCGCCGCTCTTTAGCCAAAGCTTCCGGCACATTGCATTTGAAATAATGCTTTCAAGTGAATACAGCTTAGAAAGACTTAGCAAATCATCCTTATACAATCTTAGATTAACCCTTTTATCACCAGCTATTTCTTCAGCCAGAGTCTCATAAACATCTTCCAAATCAGTTACAAACTCACATTCCTCACTAAATTTGGCGTTTTTTAAAAACTCTATATAACCAGGAGGTGCTTTATATACATGCGTAAATGCAGATGCAAAAAGTGATTTCTTTAATATGTCCCTGAAGTCATCTATTAGTTTTAATGCCTCAGCAAGAACCTCTTTTTCTTCAGCTTTTGCCGAATTTGTGCGCAGTATAAAGCCAAACCTTCCAAAATCCTTTTGGTTATCAGACAGATACTCATAACCGTCTAACGCATCAAAATTTATGTTTTCGCAAAGAACACTCTTTAAATACCTGCAGTTATCATTACTTTTTGTCTTTGACGAAATACTTACGCCTGAGACATCACTTGAAAGAACAAGGAAACGCCCTGTAAGCGTTATTTTACCTGTAACGGTTGCCGGCTTGGTTTTTATCGGTTCTTTTGAAATCTGAAGCAAAAGCAGATCTCCCTGATTTACAGATGTATTATTCTTTTTGTTAAGAAAAAAGTGCCTTTTGTTTTCATCAAGTGAATAATAACATTTTACTCCTTTTTGAATTTCAACAAAGGCACTATTGATATTTTTTACTACATTTTCAACACGCCCTATATAAATATTGCCTGCAACTTCGCTGCTGTCCTGCGACGGATGCAGTTCTAAACACTTATCATCCTTAAATACAGCAGTAAACAGCCTGTCCTTATGCTTTGTAATTATATATTTTGTGCTCATATTAATCCTCATTTCTTAAGCGATATATCCAAATCAGCGGTTGGCCAACTCCTTAACTATATCTTCCCATGTCACACCTCTTAAGACCATAAGCACCATGACATGATATAAAAAGTCAGATATTTCATACTTTATTTCTTCCGGATCCGGATTTTTAGCTGCAATTATAATTTCTGCAGCTTCTTCACCACATTTTTTAAGTATCTTATCAATTCCTTTATCAAAAAGATAATTTGTATAAGAACCCTCTTTAGGATGAAGCTTTCTATCCTGAATAACACCCATTACATCATTAAATACCTTAAGAGGATTCGTCTGTGCATATTCAGTTGATACAAGATTTCTGTAAAAGCAGCTTCTGTTACCTGTATGACACGCTGCACCAACCTGCTTAACCTTTGCAAGCAATGTATCATTGTCACAGTCTATCTCAATGGAGCGCACATACTGAAAATGTCCGGATGTCAACCCTTTAACCCATATTTCACTGCGGCTTCTGCTGAAGTATGTCATTTTTCCTGTTTCTATTGTAAGATTGTAAGCCTCCTCATTCATGTAAGCAAGCATGAGAACTTCATCAGTCTTGTAATCCTGCACAATAACAGGTATAAGTCCGTCACTGTTTAACTTAAATTCAGAAAATGGGACCGCACTTTCAAACGTGTTCATTTCTATTCCGCTATTTTTAAGCTGAAGCTTTGCATTCATATAATCATAGCCATTTAAAGTAACACAGACACCTGTAACAGCAGACACTGCTTCATTTTGAAGTATACCTTTTATGTCATTTAAATCATTCGACATGCTGAATTCAATAATTGCAGGAATTCCTGCAATTTCCGGCAAAATCTGATTATATTCGACGCCATCTTCAAATAAAATGCAGGATAACTTGTTATCTCTTGCCATTTTTAATACTTCTCTATCATAGCCGTAATCTTCAAAATGCAGACCTATCTTATCAGCACCGAATCTGTCACAGACTTCTTTCATCATCATGACATTAGATTCCTTTGAATCTGAAAGAAGCGCAGTTTTCGCACCGGCATAAAGATATTTTTTAACATCCTCAACTCTTTTAACATTGCCGCCGACTATTACAGGTATATCAATATTTTTTGTTATCTGCCTGATAATTCCTATAGCCTCTTCATGCGAAGCATCATCATATGACATATCCATAATTATGATTTCATCAGCACCGTTTTTTTCAAAGCTGTCAGCTAAAACAACTGCATCGCTTTCTTTTTCATTTTCCCCGATTAAGCATACACACTGATAATCGGCATATGCTTTCTTATCTTTTAAATAAATTATCGGCATCAGTTTTTTATATGACATAATTCAATCTCCATTTCATGCTTAATTAAGATTCAAAACGCAAAACAGCTTCTCTTAAATCTATCTTCTTCTCATAGAGTGCCTTGCCCATTATAGCCCCGTGTATACCTGCATCATAAATGTTTTCCAGATCCTGCATACACGACATTCCGCCAGATGCAATTATATCAATACCCGTCTTGTCAGATAAGAGCTTTGTCTGTTCTACATTAGGTCCTGCAAGCATGCCATCCTTTGAAATATCAGTATATACGATAGTCTTTACACCCATATCTTTCATGGCAAGAGCGAGGTTAAGTGCAGTTTTGTCACTGACTTTTTCCCATCCCTCAACAGCTACGAGCCCATCTTTTGCGTCAACCCCGACAACTATATGCTCAGGACCGAATTTTTCTATGGCTGCCTTTATAAAATCAGGGTCGCTTACCGCCTTTGTACCTATTATAGCGCGATATACACCCAAATCAAGAACTTCCTGTATATTTTCCATAGTTCTTATTCCGCCGCCAAGCTGTACCGGAACAGAGACAGATTTTACAATTTTTTCTATGACTGCCGCATTTACAGAACGCCCTTTCAAAGCTCCGTCCAAATCGACTGTATGTATAAATTTAGCTCCCGCAGCTTCAAACTGCTTTGCAATGTCCTCAGGTTTATCCGAATAAACCGTCACCTCATTAAAAAGACCTTTTTTTAAACGGACACATTTTCCGTCCTTAATATCAATAGCAGGATATAATCTCATCGTGTAATGTCCTCTTTTCTTATATTATAGCGAACCTTTAGTAGATAAAACATTCTTTATGCGAGTATCTTTAATCGTTGCCTCATCTAATGCTTTCGCAAAAGCTTTAAACATGCCCTCGATTATATGATGATCATTTTCGCCGCTTATCTGCCTTATATGAAGATTCATTCCGGCACTGTAAGATACTGCATAAAAGAATTCCTTAACCATCTGTGTATCAAAATATCCGACTCTATCAGATTTAAAATCCCCCTCAAACACCAGATAAGGACGTCCTGATAAATCGACTGCACAAAGTATTAAGGCTTCATCCATAGGCAATATAATATCTCCGTATCTTCTTATGGCTTTTTTATCACCGACAGCCGATTTAACTGCCTCTCCGAGAACAATTCCGACATCCTCTATAGTATGATGACAGTCAACTATTAAATCTCCGGTCACTTTTACATTTAAATCAAAAAGTCCATGTTTTGCAAAGCTTATAAGCATATGATCTAAAAAGCCTATGCCTGTATCAACGTCCGCCTCGCCTCTTCCGTCGATATTGATTGATAAACTTATGTCTGTCTCTTTGGTTTTGCGGACTATATCCGCTTTTCTTAAATTAACGGCTGAAGTCATAACCATCCTCCATTCATGATATCTGATAATCTACTCAAATCTTACCTTTATTGAATTTGCATGTGCTGTCAAATGCTCAGCATTTGCAAAACTTTCGATATCCTTATGTATGGGCTCAAGTGCCTCTCTTGAATATGAAATAATACTTGATTTCTTTATAAAATCGTCAACGCTTAATGGTGAGAAAAATTTTGCAGTTCCGTTTGTAGGCAATACATGGTTAGGACCCGCAAAATAGTCACCGAGAGGCTCACTGCTGTATTCGCCTAAGAATATAGCACCTGCGTTCTTTATTTTTGTCATAATATTAAAAGGATCCTTTGTAACTATCTCAAGGTGCTCTGAAGCTATATCATTAGCAACCTCGACAGCCTCGTCCATCGAATCAGCCACAAGTATATATCCATAATTTTCCAATGACTTTGTTATAATTTCTTTTCTTGATAAAACCTTTACGAACTCATCAATCTCATCTGATACTTTCTGTGCAAGTTCATTGCTTGTAGTAACAAGTATTGCCGAAGCCATTTCATCATGCTCCGCCTGTGAAAGCAAATCTGCTGCAACATATCTTGGATTAGCACTCTCATCAGCAATTACCATTATCTCACTCGGTCCTGCAACTGAATCAATGCTTACATAACCAAACACAGCCTTTTTAGCAAGTGCAACATAAATATTACCCGGCCCCACAATCTTATCAACCTTAGGTACTGATTTTGTTCCGTATGCCATAGCTGCAACAGCCTGAGCGCCTCCAACCTTATATATGACATCAACTCCGGCTTCCTTTGCGGCAACAAGCGTTGTAGGATAGACCTTTCCGTCCTTTCCCGGAGGGGTACACATAATTATTTCTTCAACTCCTGCCACCTTTGCCGGCATTACATTCATAAGAACTGATGACGGATATGCCGCCTTTCCTCCCGGAACATAAACGCCTACTCTTGACAGTGCAGATACTTTCTGCCCGAGTATAGTTCCGTCAGGCTTTGAATCAAACCAACTGTATTGTTTTTGTTTCTGATGATAATCTCTTATATTGACCAATGCCTTTCTTATGACGTCAAGCAGAGCCCCATCAATCTGACTGTATGCCTCATTTATTTCTTCCTGCGTTACAACTATATTTGAAACATTTATGTCTGCCTTATCAAACTGTAATGTATATCTGAATAAGGCTTCGTCACCGTTTTTTCTGACATCATCTAAAATGTCATTTACAGCCGATTCATACTGTCCGTAGCTGTTAGGACTTCTTTTTAATAAATTCTCAAGAATATTTTCTTTACTTTCAGATGTAAGTTTAATAATTCTCATTTTCAATCTTTTCCTCCTTCAAGATAATCACGTAAATTATTGATAAGAGTTGTAATTCGCTCATTTTCCATTTTCATGCTCACCTGATTTACAACCATTCTCGCTGAAAGCGGACAAATCTCTTCCAAAACCTCAAGACCGTTTTCCTTTAATGTAGCTCCTGTCTCAACGATATCAACAATAACCTCAGCAAGGCCGACAATAGGCGCAAGCTCCACAGAACCATTTAATTTTATTATCTCTACGGTCTGGTGCTTTTTGTTGTAAAAATAATCCTTTGCAATATTAGGATATTTTGAAGCAACCCTTATAAGCTCATGATGTTTAAGCCTGTCCTTTGCACTTGCAGGCCCGCAGACACACATTTTACAATTTGCAGTCTTTAAATCATAAACCTCATATAAGACTCTTCCCTCCTCAAGGAGAGTATCTTTACCAACAACACCTATATCTGCAGCTCCATACTCGACATATGTAGGAACATCTGAAGGCTTTGCGAGAAAAAATCTAAGTTTGAGCTCCTCATTTGTAAAAATAAGCTTTCTTGTATTTTCATCTTTCATCTCATCGCATGTTATGCCTATATGTTCAAGCATATCAAGTGTCTTTTTAGCAAGTCTTCCCTTAGCAAGTGCTATTGTTATATATCTCATTAAGCCTCACCTCCGATAATACTGTCTTTTTTAAGAAATATTGTTCTCTCAAGCATAGAGCCTTGTGCATATTCGGCGTACTGTGAATCAGTGATTTGCGGATTATACTCAATCATACAAACTCTCTCGCCCTTTTTTCTTAAATCCGCAGCTTCTGAAACTGCTTTTATAAATTCAGAGTTTTCATAAACAATAAGTGTACCGCTTAAATCCAAAGAAATATCAAGTCCCTGTCTTGTAATAGCTGCCATAAGTCTGTCGAGCGTTATGGAAAAACCTATTGACGCTTTATCATCTCCAAATTGTCCTATAAGCTTATCGTAACGTCCTCCGTTTATCACAGGCTCACCTGTCCCAAACGTATAAGCATGGAAAACTATACCTGTATAATACGCATGATTGCTAAGCTCACCCAAATCAAACGATATATATTTGTCATAGCCTGCCGCTTTAAGAAAGTCATAGAGCTTTAAAAGCCTTTCTATTGCCATAATGCAGTCAGGATTTTTTGTAAGCTTTTCAGCCTTTTCAAGAACCTCAGCCGAACCGAAAAGCTGCGGCAGGGCAAGAAGCACATCTGCAATATGTTTGTCTATATTCAGCGAAGCCAAAAGCTCCTCAACGCCAAAATAATTCTTGTCCTGAATAAGACTCACAAGCATTTCTTCCTCATCACCTGAAATACCTGCTTCTTTAAGCAGTCCTTTAAAAAACATAACATTTCCGACTTCCACCTGAAATTCTTTGAGTCCTGCACTTTTCATACAGTCAACTACCATAGAAATAATCTCAAAATCGGCATAAATTGAATCATCGCCTATAAGCTCGGCTCCTACCATAGTATTTTCCTTAAGCTTTCCCTGATAATACTTGCTTACATTTATAAACGTGTTTCCTGTATAACACAATTTAAGAGGGAGTGCATTGTCCCCGAAATACTTCGCAGCAGTACGCGCAATGGCCGGTGTCATATCAGGTCTTAATACAAGTGTATTTCCATATCTGTCAAACAACTTAAACATTTCGTTTGACGGAACACTCCCCCGCTCCTTGCTGAAAACATCAAAAAACTCAATTGAAGGCGTCTGAATATCATTATAACCGTACATTGAGCATACTTCACGAAGCCTGTTTTGAAGCATAAGCTTGCGCTGACACTCTCCGTTATAAATATCTCGCACACCCTCGGGTGTATGTAATAAATCCTTTTTCACAATATCACTCCTTACACAAAACTATTGCGTAACTATAAAATGCTATAATCACACTATTAAAAATTATCATTGCCATCGCCATTCACTTTATCGTGGTAACGTGATAATTCATTAAAGATAATGAAATTATACATTATGTATATCACCTTGTCAATAATCAGATTTATTGTAAGTTTGTATTTTCATGAAGATATTCTTTATATATAATATATCTGTCACGCCCTTTTTCTATAGCTATTCCTAAAGCTTTCACAAGTTTTCTATGTATTTTTCTCAAATCTTTTCCGTTCTGCGGATACCTTGCCGCACCTATTGAAAATGTTATTTTCTCCTCCATTCCCAAAAGTCTTATATTCCATGCAACCTGATTTCTTAAACTCTCAATAAATGCTCTCAGATAAAGCTCAGTATTTATTCCCTTTATAGCAATACATACAAGATTTGACTTAATTTCACATACCGTTCCCCTATAATGTGTCATCTGTTCAAGTGTAGAAAAATATGATTTATATATCTTATCAAAATATTCCTGACCGTAATTTTCTAAAATATCATTTAAATTGTCTATTTCTATCAATATCAGCGCTATCTCACTGTTTTCATCATACATTATACTGTCTTCACAGAAACTGTTAATATCTTCATAAGAAAGCATCTCATTTGCCTTGCTTGTAGAAACTGTATACAGACTTTTATATTTATAACTGTCAGTCAAAATTCTGACACTCCCGACAGCTATATGTGATTTGTTCTTTTGATATATCGTGCTTCCCCTGAATTCAACCTTATCAAAACTTACTCTCTCCATAAAAAGATTAGTATTAAATATGTGCGAATATGATATCGCGCCATTTAAAATGTCATCACAGCACACAATAAACTCCCCCACAGTATCATCTGAAATCCTTTTATCACTAACCGCCATTGTTTTAAATTCATCAAAACTGCATTCCATTATATTGTGAATCTCATTATCCAAAAAATTATTTATCTGAAAAACATCTGTTTCGTAATCATATACTTATGCGCATAAGCATCCATCTGTGAGAATTGTCAGATCTTCTCATACGCAGTACCATTTCTTTTTGCGTATTTGTCTTAATATGGCTTATTACATCTTTAAAATCATCAAAATCCACCTGATGTATAATCTCAACCATTGATAAATCCGTAACTGATACACCTATAAATCTGTGCATATCTTCATTTGCGCAAATTACATTAAAATCGCAGTCCATAATTATATTTCCATCAACAAGCTCAAATTTTTCAAATATATTTTTATCCATATCTTCACCCCTTATATAGCCAATTCATATATCTTAAATTATAAATCACCACTCATGGTTATTTATATACTTTTGCAATGTCTCCAGATAATGAACTAAAATTCCCTTTGAAGATTTTATTCTGTAATCCTTATCAATTTCTTCATAAGTAAAGCTTTTTCTTCCGCCATTTTGTCCGCGTTCCCAAAACTTCATAATATCAATGAAAGGAACGTAATAAAATTCATCTCTTTGAGAATAGTAAATTATAATAAAAGCAATTCCGTTCTGCTTCTCGAAATTCTGCATAAACCTTATCTGATGAGGATGTATATTCTGAAGCGGAAAAGTATCAACCGCTGTTTCTTTGGCATCGAAGCACACCGGAATTCCCTGCACCACTCCTATATAATCCACTGTACTTTTTTGGTCAAAATATGCAAGTGTAATATGTCTCGTAGACTGATCGATTTTAATGGGTTTTATCGGTGTGGGAATTTTTTGTATAAGCGCAAGATTGCCCTGCATATATTTTTCATTGCTTATATTAATAAAATCTTCTAATGTAGAGCCCCTAAGACCTCTTGAATTCCATGTTCCCATAAATTTTCTCCCTTTAACACATCTTCAAACTCCTGCGGTATCTGTGTCTTTACGTTTAAGCCCTGCGCAAGCATCTGTGTAGCGGATTTATCTATATCAAGCTCAAATGCATGCAGCATCTGACTTTTAATTTTATATTTTTTTCTGAATGTTTCATTTAATTTACTGTCACCATATTTTGCATCTCCTATAATAGGATGACCTGCGTATGACAGATGTGCCCTTATCTGATGCGTGCGCCCCGTAATAAGATGTACCTTTAGAAGAGTTAATTCACCGTTACTTTTTACCGGAATATATTCTGTATCAATATAAACCGCATCCTCATTTTCTGCATCAGCTGTAACAGTAACCTTATTCTTATTTTCATCCTTGTAAAGATAACCTTTAATTCTGTTTCTGCCGGTTACATTTCCGCGCACAATGCATATATAATATTTGTTAAAGGTTCTGTCATGAAATCCTTTTGTCATGCTCTGAAGTGCCGCGATATTTTTTCCTGCCACAACAAGGCCACTCGTATTCCTGTCAAGCCTGTTGCATATTGCAGGCTTAAAGGTTCTGAAAGCTTCCTGTGTCATCTGACCTGTCGTCAAAAGATAATTATATAAATGCTCAACCAAGGATATATCCTGAGGCCCTGCCTTTTGTGAAAGCATTCCTGAAGGCTTGTTTATAATAAGTATATTTTCATCTTCATATACTACATCAAGTGATATATCTTCTTTAGCAGTTTTTTGTAAAAGCTGTTCGCCATTTTTAATATCTGAGAACTTTGCAAAGGTTTCATCTGAAAAGAAAATCCCCACTTTATCACCGACAGATATTTTTTCGTTTCCGTCAGCTTTTTTACCGTTTAACACAATATTCTTTTTTCTTAACATCTTATATATAAAACTTTTTGATGCATTAGGAAGACATTTCATCAAATATTTGTCAAAACGCTGTCCTGCCTCAAGATTTGAAACCTTTAATTCTTTCATAGACGTCCGTTACCCTCATGTTATTTTTAATTTTTTATCTTTTATGTATGCGGATATATTCGCATTACATTCTGTCACCTCAGCCTCTTTAACGAATAATTCTTATCTCATCACAAACACATTGATTTAAGTGAATCCATATTTTTATCTCTTTTTGCTGCCTTAGATAAATCATCATTTTCAAAATTTGAATTTAAGCTTCGCGCACGCGCGATAAATGATTTTTCATCCTTATATAAAGTCACGCTTACATTTAAACCGTCGTTTTTCATAAAATCGCACATGCTTTTTTCAAATAAAGCCTTATCTGCTTTTTCTTCCTGTGTAAAAGCACATACCGAAGTATCACTTACAACGACGGCAAGTGTGCCGATTGGTGACTTTGCATTTGAAACTATCAAATCATAACATCTTCCCAGATTAGAAGCAGCCTGCTCTGTCTTTTCATAAAGCTTAGATGACGCAGATTTGTGAGGCAGTAAAACAAAGTATCCGACCGCCATTTTAGCTGCCGGAAGAACAAGCACTATTGAAAGCACCGTAAGAATATTGTTTCTTGTTTTAAATGCAATAAGTCCTGCAACAAACACTGCTATTACAATTCCAAAAGCAGCAAGCATTTTTATCAGATTCATTTTTTTGCGGTAAGCCATATATCCGAACTCACCTTTTTCCTGTCTTTGCATAACCTTTATTTTTCTCCAATCTTCTGTTATTTTGCCCTGTTATCTTACTTTTTCTTTTTTCCGTCTGGTTCTTTCTGTCTTTATTTTTAATACTTTTGTCTGCTGCCTGATAAGCCATTTTTCTCGGTGCTATAAGGCACTTTTTATCAAAACCTATAAGGTCTTTTCTTCCGTTTTTTATTAAAGCTTCTTTTACCAGCTCATAATTTTCAGGATTTTTATACTGTATAAGTGCTCTCTGCATTGCCTTTTCATGGTAGCTCACAGGCGTGTATACTTTCTCAAGGTTTTCCGGATCAACACCTGTATAATACATACACGTTGAACGTGTTGACGGTGTCGGATAAAAGTCCTGTACCTGCTGAGGCATATATCCTAAATCTCTTACATATTCAGCGAGCTCAATAGCTTCTTTCATGGTAGAGCCGGGATGCGACGACATAAGATAAGGAACTACAAACTGTTCCTTTCCTGTTTTTTTATTGATTTTTAAATATCTGTCAATAAATGCACCGTATACGCTGTTTTCCGGTTTTCCCATTCGTTTTAAAACGTTATCGCTTATGTGTTCAGGAGCAACTCTTAACTGACCGCTTATATGATGCTCACATAATTCCCGCAAAAATGTATCATCCTTATCTGCCATGCAGTAATCAAAGCGGATTCCTGAACGTATAAATACTTTCTTTACTCCTGGAATTTGTCTTAATTTGCGCAAAAGCTTTATATAATCATCGTGCGTTACCTTAAGATTCCTGCATGGTGTAGGATAAAGACACTGTCTGTTTGTACACACGCCTTTCGTAAGCTGCTTATCGCACGCAGGTCGTCTGAAATTAGCGGTAGGCCCGCCGACATCATGAATATACCCCTTGAAATCAGGATCCTTTGTCATCAAAACAGCTTCATTTATTATTGATTCATGACTTCTTACCTGAAGTATTCTTCCCTGATGGAATGTGAGCGCACAAAAGCTGCAGCCTCCAAAACATCCTCTGTTGCTTGTTATGCTGAATTTTATCTCACTAAGTGCCGGAATTCCTCCCTGGCTTTTGTATATCGGATGATAATCTCTCATATAAGGAAGTCCGTACACATCATCCATCTCCATAGTTGTAAGCGGCATTGCCGGTGGATTCTGCACCACATAAAGCTTTTCTTTATATTTTTCAACTAACGTCTTTGCCGTAAAAGGGTCTGTATTATGGTACTGTATATTAAAACTCTTCGCATACTCTATTTTATCAGATGTTACTGTATTAAAATCAGGAAGCATTATATAATCATACACGCTTTCAAGATTTTTTGCCTTATATACGGTTCCTTTAATAAATGTAATATCCGATACATCAATACCCGAATCAAGCGCATCAGCTATCTCAACTATCGAATGTTCGCCCATTCCGTACGATATTAAATCAGCTCCTGAATCAATAAGTATTGAATGTTTTACTTTATCAGACCAGTAATCATAATGAGCCAGACGTCTGAGTGAACTTTCAATACCGCCAATAATCAAAGGGCTGTCCTTATATGTCTGTTTTATAAGATTACAATATACAACAGTAGCACAGTCAGGTCTTAATCCCATTTTACCTCCCGGCGAATAAGCGTCCGTATGTCTTCTTTTCTTATTTACGGTATAATGATTTACCATTGAATCCATATTGCCCGCACTTACAAGAAATCCGAGTCTCGGCTTTCCAAGCACCGTTATACTCTCTTTGTTTTTCCAGTCAGGCTGTGCAATAATACCAACCCTGTAACCGTGAGCTTCCAATACCCTGCTTATTATTGCAGGGCCAAAAGAAGAATGGTCAACATATGCGTCTCCGATAACATACACAAAATCGCACTGTTCCCATCCTCTTTTATCCATATCTTTTCTGCTTATAGGAAGAAAATCCTTAATCATATTAATCCTCTATTTCTGAGCAACTTTGTTGCTCATTTATTGAATCTGCTTTTAAAAGAGCAACCTCGTCATCAGTCAATGCTCTGTATTTCCCCACAGGCAACTCCTTATCAAGATAAAGTGACCCCATGGCAAGTCTCTTTAAGTATAAAACTTTACTTCCCACAGCTTCAAACATACGCTTTATCTGATGAAATTTACCCTCCTTTACCGTTACATAAACCAGTGAATACGATTGTTGTTCATACGTACCCTGCACATTTTCAATTACCTCAAGCTTTGCCGGCATTGCCTTAAATTCCTTATCACATACAACACCGTCTTTAAACATTTTGACATGCTTATCGTTAATAATGCCCTCAACCTTTGCAAAATAGAGTTTATCAACGTGCTTTTTTGGCGATAAAAGATTGTGCGCCATATCACCATCATTTGTGATGATAAGAAGCCCTTCGGTATCCTTATCGAGCCTTCCTACAGGAAACAGGTCTTTCCTTTTTGAATCAATCAAATCAAGAACTGTTGATGCCTTTTTATCAATTGTTGCACTAAGCACTCCTGCCGGTTTATTTAACATATAATATTCTGTTTTTACATATGAGACGGAGCAGTCATCAAATGCAACCGTATCATTTTGAGTATCTATTTTTGTATCAGGACTTTTGCAGACAACACCGTTAACCTTTATTCGTCCTTTTCTTATATATTCTTTTACCTGACTTCTCGTACCGGTCTGCATGTCTGCAAGATACTTGTCCAATCTTAATAATTTCATAAATCACATCCAGCGCCAGCCTGCAAGATATTTATTCTTAAGCTGCACGCCATTAGCCTTTCCCCAGCCAAGCGGATATCCGTCTACACAGACAAGAACCAACCCGTTTTGTATAACATCGCTAAACTGCTGTATATCTATAGTCTCACCTTTCAGATAACGTATCACCCTGTCATCATCAGCCGGTAAATCAAGACAGTTATCATACTGACTTTTCTTAAGAACCATCGCAAATGCCTGACTTGGCTCAAAACGGTTCTTCTTTAATTCGCCCATAAGCAATCCGCCTCTCATAACTCGTAAGCCCGTTATTTCCGGCATTTTCTTAGGAATAACATATACCTTGTCATCCCTTATGCTTATGTCTGACTTGTCAATCGGATAAGTAGTGTGCTTTAAAAATTCCGAAAACTCATCGCTTATCTTTGTATTAAAAGGCTTTCTTTCAGGATAATACGTGGAATCAGCATCTTTATCCTTTTCAAACAAAGCAACAAAATGGCCCTCTCCCTGCATTTTGTGAGGAAAAATCCTGATTGTTTTTTCCATGTGCATTTCAGCCATCTTGTCATCTTTAACAAAGCCTTTTGTAAATCCGTCAAAATGCTTTATATCTATAAGCTTCATTTCAGGTCTTTCATTTAACAGATATTTAACAGTCTCCTCGTCCTCAATAAGTGAAAACGTACATGTTGAATAAAGCATTTTTCCTCCCGGCTTTAACATATCCGCCCCATTAAGAATAATGTCTCTTTGTATCTTACTGTAAACTTCAGGACCATTTTTCTCCCAGCTTTTAATAAGCTTGTTGTCCTTTCTGAACATTCCCTCACCTGAACATGGTGCATCTATCAATACTTTATCAAAAAATGATGTAAATCTTCCGGCAATTTTTTTAGGGTCCTCACTTAAGACACACAAATTAGGTATGCCTGTAACCTCGACATTTTTAAGAAGCGCCTTTGCCCTTGAGTTGCTTATATCGTTCGTAATTAAAATACCTGTGTGATTTAATTTAGCTCCAAGCTCTGTGGACTTACCTCCTGGAGCCGCACACATATCAAAGACTGCATCACCGTCTTCTACCGGCAGTACATTCGCAGGAGTCATCGCACTCGGCTCCTGTATATAATATAATCCAGCAAAATAATAAGGATGCTTTGCAGGCTTATCCTCCTCACTGAAATAAAAGCCATTCTCAATCCATGGGACAGGCTTTAACTTAAATGGAGAAATCTTTAAAAACTCCTCCGGCGTAATTTTTAATGTATTTATTCGTAAGCCATAAAGTCTGCTGTCATTGAAGCTTTCCATATAAGCATCAAAATCATCTTTTAACAGCTCTTTCATAGCATTTTGGTATTTTATAGGTAAATCCATTTTCCTCTCCATTCCGCAGATGTATTTGCATAGCTCTAAAATTTAAGTAGATTGTACGCGGTAACCCTCCGCTATTATATCAAGCTGTTTATTAAATCTTTCAAGCTTTTCTATGTCGCCCTCCTTGTATAACTTATAGAATTCATCCTGAATTTTCACTATTTCCTGTTTGTTGGCAACTCTGTACAAATTCTGTATTGTTCCTAATATATCAGACACGACATTTGCCCTTACAAGATAAAAATTCTGGGCATCAATTATTTCGTTTCTTATTGATGACATCTCACTGTCAAGTGTTATTATGGCTGCTGATGCACTTGTAAGTCTTTCCCTTACCTGCTTTGGAATGTTTTCACGGTATTTATACTGTAGTGAATGTTCTATGACAGCCCAGAAGTTCATGCCAAGCGTTCTTATCTGTATCTCCACCGGTATCTGCTTTGTTCCCTCGGTAGTCTCAACCTTATAAAGAACAATCAGATGATAACTTCTGTAACCGCTCTCTTTCATGTGTGTTATATAATCTTTCTCGCTTTTTACAGTCATATCACTTCTTTTTTTGATAAGGTCAACAACTGAGTATATATCATCCATAAACTGACAGATTAATCGGATTCCTGCTATATCTTCAATTTCATCTTCAAGCTTTTCAAAGGGAATTCCTTTCTTTTGCGCCTTGCCTATTATACTTGAAATGCTTTTTACTCTCCCCGTAACCTGCTCAATAGGCGAATAAAGCCCTTTTTGACGGTATTCCTTTATCATATGATTAAACTTTAAAACGAGCTCTTCCACCGCCAAATCGTAAGGGTTAATAATATCTTTCCACATCTGTAATTCCATAAAAATCCTCATTTCCGCAGCCGCTTTAGCGTCGCAAGGCGACTTGTCGCCTTGAATTGCACTTTGTATACAAACCATAATTCCACTTCGTTCCATCATGGTTCGCGCACATTCGCCAAATGTCTGCTTCGCATCCGCTTGGCTCATTGTATCCGCGTATATTATACCATACTCAATATAGATAATACAGTAGTTTATTTTCGAGATTTTTAAGAATAAAGTAAGGATTTAACGACAATTCATAGTCACCTGCCACATAGTAAATTCCAAAATGAAGATGTACCGGAAACTTGCCTTTTGTCCCTTCTATTTTGGAATAACCAGTGCTTCCGCAAAACCCCAGAAGCTGACCTGCCTTAACCGTATCTCCAACTTCAAGTCCCTGCGCATAAGAGCTTAAATGGGCATAATAATAATAAATTTTATTTTCCGATGTTATTCCTATTCTATACCCTCCAAGCTCAAGCCACCCCTTCTTAGTTACAGTTCCGTCGCATACTGACACAACAGGATAGAGTCCCTCAACATTATTTATGCACATAATATCAGTTCCCTCATGAACCCTGTCACTGCCTGCATCACCTCTGTAGCCCCTGTCAAACCCCCACGAATCTACGTATTCTACCCATGCTGTTCCTTTTGTCGATTTCGGAACCGGAAAATACTTAACATCAGATACTAATCCGTCATAAAGCATGCTAACATCCCTGAAATTTTCACCGTTAAAACGTTTAAGCTTATTTGTATACCTGACAAAATCTTTTTTATTTATTGCCCTTATACTGCTCTCATTTACAGAATACTCATTTTTTAACATTGCAGTACATATAAGCTCCCCCGTGCTGCATCCGAGTTCATTTGCCGCATCCTTAACCTGCTGGACGCCCGCATCGATTTTTAATTTTCTTATTTCTTCATTATGTACAGACAAATTAGATTCTCTGCTGAAAAACTCTATATCATCTATATAATCTACCTGAAAATTAATTATAAAAGCACATATTATTACAATAAAAATATACATATCTGCATCAACCTTATACCGTTTTTATAAAATATGTCTGAGCCGCGAAAATATGATTTTTAAGCATGTTACATTTTTTTGACAATATATATATAACAATCACAGATTAAGAATTTAATAATGAAAAATAAAATTTTATCAAAAAATATCTTAATTAAACTCGCCGCAGCTTTTGCTTTCATAATAATAATAACAATGCCGCAAACTGCATTTAAAGGTGCATTGTCGGGATTAAATCTGTGGGCAAACATAATTCTTCCAGGACTTTTTCCCGCAATGATTATATCAAGCTGCCTGTTGTCACTTTTTCCTTTCGGTAAAAGTGCATCATACTTATATATCATAACTACGGGAATTTTTTGCGGATATCCGATAGGCTCAATACTATGCAGCAATTACAATATAAACAACAAAGATGAAACATTTTGCGAACGTATAATGGCATATATCAATATTTCAAGTCCGTCATTTGTTATGAATTATATATTAAGCATGACTTTCGCCAAAGACTTTAATCCTGTTCTGATAATCATATGCATATATCTTCCTGTAGCTGAAATGCTGCTTATACAATTATTTATTTATAAAAAAGAAAAACCTTTAACATTGCCGCCCCATAAAACAGCTATAAATCCAAACAATATAAAAAGCATGAATACCGGCTCAAATTTTAACGAAATCCTTGATAATTCAATATGGACATCAATAAACAACGTGCTTAAGCTCGGCGGCTATATTGTTCTGTTCGCATGCATATGCCAATACATAATAGAAATCGGTGTTTTGGATGAACTGTTTACATCAATTCTTTGTTCTGTCACAGAGATAACTAATGGTATAAGCCTTGTGGACAGTCTTTGTATAAGCTCTGAACTAAAAATGGTAATAATACTTACAAGCAACGCCTTCGGAGGCCTGTCAACGATAATGCAGACTATGGGTATGATTAATAAAAGCAGTCTTTCCATAAAAAAATACATATACCACAAAATAATCTTTGCTCTTGTAACTATGGCAAACACTATATTTATGATATATGTATAATTTATTTTTATTTTATTCAGGTTGTGTTTCCGTCATGTCAGAAACATCCGCATCAAACACTTCTTCTGGCTCCTGTTCAGGCTCCTCCTGTGTTCCGTTAAGCTCGTTGCGGTTATTATTAACAACAGACAAAACATTTTCAAGATCTGAAATAAGAGAATTATATTTTTCTTTATTATCATTTATTGAATGTTCAATAATATACTGAAGCTTTGCAAGCATCTCATCCGTATACGCAACCGCTCCCATTCGTATGCTGTTCGCATCCTCAGTAGCTGAATCAAGTATCTGCTGGGCCTGTGCTGTTGCCTGCTCAATAAGCTCATTTGCCTGCGCATAAGCCCTCTGCATTATCTCATGCTCATTAATCAGCTCCTCAGTCTGAACCTGTGCCGCATTAAGTATTGCATCTGCCTGCTCTTTCGCATCAGCAATAATTGCATCTTTATTGCTAAGTATTTTTTGGTATTTCTTAACTTCATCAGGAGTTTTCAAACGCAGTTCAGAAAGCATATCCTCTATCTGATCTTTATCTACAATAATCTTTGAGTTTGAAAACGCCTGATATTTGCAGCTATCAATATAAGCCTCAATATCACTGATTAACTGTTCAATTCTACTCATACTTTTTCCCTCTTGAATAATTTAAATATTTTTATCTATACCGTATTTTTCATACACCAGACCCACAACATTCTTGGGAACAAATTTATCAATAGGTCCGCCATACATTGCCATTTCTTTAACCATACTTGAACTAAGATAGGCATATTTTAAGTCTGTGTTTAAAAAGATTGTATCTACATCAGGATTTGCCACTCTGTTTGTCTGTGATAAAGCAAGCTCATACTCAAAATCAGTAACAGCCCTCAATCCCCTTATAATAACCTGTATATTTCTTTCCTTTGCGAAATCAACCAGCAGTCCGGTGTAACTTAAGACTTCAACATTAGGTATATCCTTTGTAACTTCTCTTAACATATTAACACGTTCATCAATCGAAAACAATGGAGATTTTGTACTATTATTCAACACACCAACTATTAAATGATCAGCCAATGCGGCAGAACGCTTTATAATATCAACGTGTCCAAGTGTAACAGGATCAAAACTCCCCGGATAAATAGCAGTTTTCATAGTACCTCTTTTCTGAGCGACTTGTCGCTATTATTTCTTTATAGGAAATTGCGTCGAAGACGCATTCTGATAACAAGTTTGCGAAGCAAATCTTGCAAGCGTCGTGAACGACGCTTTTTTATATCAGATTCATAAATATATGCTTGTTTGTCTTATAATTCTTTACTTTATAAATATTATATCCGCTCTCATTTGCATATAAAAAATCTGCTCTGACAGCTTCCTCTATAATAATTGTAGTATACTCATCAATAATATCACTGTTTCTTAAGCTATCAAGCACGCTTTTATCGTAACCCTGTCCATACGGAGCATCTACAAAAACAATATCAAACACTCCTTTTCCTGATAATTTATTTATGGCAGATAATACATCCTGCTCCATAACAACAGCTTTTTCATCAAGATGCGTAAATTTAAGATTATCTTTTATACATTTGACACATTCCTTTGAATGTTCCACAAAAACAGCTTCTTTTGCTCCTCTGCTAAGTGCTTCAATTCCAATGGCACCGCTTCCTGAAAAAAGGTCAAGAAATCTCGAACCATATATTTCTGTCTGTAAAATATTAAATAAAGTTTCTTTAATTCTGTCTGTTGTAGGTCTTGTATCTGACCCCTCTACCGTTTTAAGCGGCATACTTCTGGCTGTTCCTGCAATAACTCTCATATCCTACCTGCTTTCTTACTTTACTCTTTCCAGTCTGCGTTGTTGGCCTCTATCTTTTTATCTCTTAACATAAGCTCAGTAACTGCGTCTGCCGGCTTTTTATTATCGAAAAGAACCTCATTTATCTGTTCCACAATAGGCATCTCGATATTATATTTTTTAGAAAGCTGCAATGCCGCCTTCGCCGCATATACACCCTCAACTACCATCTGAACCTCTTCCATGGCCTCATCTTTTGTATAACCCTTACCGATAAGAATTCCGGCTCTTCTGTTACGACTGTGCATACTCGCACATGTAACTATAAGATCTCCGATTCCTGAAAGCCCTGTAAATGTTATAGGATCTGCTCCCATTGCAATACCGAGTCTTGCTATTTCAGCTATACCTCTTGTAATAAGCGCAGCCTTTGTGTTATCTCCGTATCCCAATCCGTCTGCAATACCTGCTGCAAGTGCGATTACATTCTTTAACGCACCGCCAACACATATTCCAAGCATATCAGGACTTGTATACACACGAAATACATTGCTCATAAATATATTCTGAAGATATTCTGCATCCTTTTTTCTATGTGTTCCTATTACACATGTAGTAGGAATACCTCTTCCTACCTCCTCTGCATGGCTCGGACCGGAAAGCACGGCCACGGTACACTGCGGAATTTCCTCACTTACAACCTCGCAAAGAGTCATAAGTGTATCTTCCTCGATACCTTTGCCCACATTTACAATAATCTGGCCTTGCTTTACAAACGGTGCCAGCAGCTTTGATGTGGAACGCGTATACGGTGATGCAACAGCAAGCACCAAAACATCCGCCGACTTAACTGCATACTCTGTATCAGCAGTAAACTCAATGTTTTCAGAAATTTTAACTCCTGGAAGACATCTCTTATGCTCATGCTCTTTTTTTAACATTTCTATTTCATCAGCAAAAACAGACCACACCTTTACATTATGTCCGTTATTATTAAGTAAAATTGCAAGTCCAAGACCCCAGCTTCCTGAACCCATAACACTAATATTTGCCATTTCAATCCTCATTTCTGCGCACGTTTTTTGCGCATAACGAGTTTGTGTCAAGTGCGCGCAGACACAAATCTCGCGTGTGAAAAATCATCGTATCAACATGATTTTTCACACTAATCCTCATTTCTGCTATTACGCTTTTTTCTGTCCTATTTTTCTTTCTGTTCCGTGAATTAATCTGCTTATATTTCCTCTGTGCCTTACAAATGCCAAAACAACTATCACAAAAATAACTGCAAAACATTCATACATAACTCTTCCCGTAACAGGCAGCCATCCTGCAAAGCCAAATATTACAAACTCAATAAAGAAAGCACTTACAGCAATTAATGAACCTAATGATACGTACTTTGTCGTAAATACTATAATTAAAAATGTTAACACGCCTGCAACGGTAAGTATCCAAAGATTTGTAGGAAAAAGTGCCAGCGAAATTACAACGCCAGATGTTGCCGCAATTCCCTTTCCGCCTTTAAAATTTAAATAGAACGGAAAATTGTGTCCAAGAACAATACCAAGGCCGCTGTATAAAAACAGAAGTATTTCATTATCCGCTTTATTTCCAAAAATAAAATGTACTATAACAGCGGCAATAACTGCCTTAAAAGCATCAACTATATAAGTAACTGCTCCTGCCTTTTTTCCGAATTTACGGGCTACATTAGTTGTACCCGCATTTCCGCTTCCAAATTCTCTTATATCAACATGATTAAGCTTGCCGTACCAATAGCCTGTCTGCAAAACAGCTCCAACAAGATAACCTATAATAAGACAAATAATCCGTTCCATAATCATTACTTCTCCTTACGTTCTCTGTTAATAAATCTCAATGATGTTCCTCTAAATCCAAATGCCTCACGGATTTTATTTTCGATATATCTTGTATATGAAAAATGTGTAAGCTGCTTATCATTTACAAACATAACAAATGTAGGCGGCTTAACCGCAACCTGTGTAATATAATAAATTCGCAGTCTCTTACCTTTATCTGACGGTGGCTGCTGCATTGCAACTGCTTCAGTTAAAATCTCATTAAGCACTCCTGTAGGCACTCGCAGATTCTGACTCTCAATAATAGTATCGATAAGCTCATATAACTTATTTAATCTCTGTCCTGTCAATGCAGATATAAACAACACTTCGGCATAAGACATAAACGCAAGTGTATCTTTAATCTTTTCAGTATGTCTGTAAATGGTCTTATCGTCCTTTTCAACAGCATCCCACTTATTTACCGCAACTATAATTCCTTTTCCGCGCTCATGTGCAATACCGGCAATTTTGGCATCCTGTTCTGTCACGCCCTCAGTCGCATCAATTACGATAACTACAATATCCGCTCTCTCCACTGCGGCAACAGTTCTTATAATACTGTATCTTTCAAGATCTTCTTTTATCTTATTTTTTCTTCTAAGACCTGCCGTATCAATAAATACATATTCTTTTCCACCATGTTCGATTACCGTATCTATTGCATCTCTTGTTGTACCTGCAATATTTGAAACAATAACCCTGTTTTCGCCTAAAAGCTTATTGATAATTGAAGATTTACCCACATTAGGCTTTCCTACAATAGCTATCTTAGGTCTGTCGTCTTCCTCAGCCTCGCCAGAGCCTTTCGGAAAATGCTTTACAACCTCATCAAGCATATCTCCGATTCCAAGCTTTGAAACTGCCGAAATCGGATGCGGATCACCTATACCGAGATTATAAAACTCATAAACATCCGGCATAAACTTATCAAAATTATCGACCTTATTTACAACTAAAACTACAGGCTTATGTGAACGCCTAAGCATATCAGCAACTTTTGCATCTGAATCCACAAGCCCCTGTCTTACGTCTGTAATAAATATAATGACATCTGCAGTATCTATGGCAATCTGTGCCTGCTCTCTCATCTGTGCAAGAATAATGTCATTAGTTTCAGGCTCAATACCGCCTGTATCAATCAGTGTAAATGACTTATCAAGCCACTCAACATCTGCGTAAATTCTGTCTCTTGTAACGCCGGGAGTATCTTTAACAATAGATATCTGCTGTCCTGCAAGTGTATTAAACAGTGTTGACTTACCTACATTCGGACGACCAACAACTGCTACAATCGGTTTACTCATAAAATTCCTCATTTCTGAAATAAAATCTGATTATTCTTGTAAATGAATAAACAATCTAAATAATCTAATATATAATATCAGCTAAATTGATTTTTGTAAAGTTATATGCTATCTTGTAAAGGTGATTACACTTAATTGATAATGATTTTTAATTTTACTAAAAACGAAAGGCGGAAATTAATATATGATTAAAAAATTTTTATCTTTTTTCCTGATTTTTATTACCTTTATGGCAGCAGTTTTTATTCCTCTTGATAAAACTGTTGCAAATGCTTCCGAAAATACCGAAAACACTGCATCTTCTGGTGCTGCCGACACTTCAGATACTTCCGGAAGCTCATCTTCTTATAAAATTTCAGATCTCGATGTTGAAGTCAAGGTATCAGACGACCTCGTTGTATTTACACGAAGTGTTACGTCAAATAATTCTTATCTTGATTTAATAGGTGTAAATGACGTTGAAGAGCTTCGTTCTCTTATGCGAATCAACAATGTATATCTTGAAATCATACCTAAAGAAAAGGTGAATTTTGAAATTCTTGTAAGCGGATACGAATACAAAGGCGATGTAAAAAACATAAATGAACTTACCGAAGATGAACTTAACAGCTCTCTTGAAGAATTTGTAAATATAAGCAACAAAGAGACTAACGAAATAACAGAAATAGTCACAGATTCATATATCCACAGGGAAGGTGATTCTGTATACCTTGTAACAGACATTAAATCCGTGAAAAAGGACCTTGTAACCGTATATGTAAAAAAATACTACACAATAGTTAATGGTAAAGTAATTACTTATTCAATTCAGTCAGACAACGCTAAAATAACCGATGAGATGAACAGCTATTTAACAGACATAGTAAGATCTGCCGAGTATAAAGAAATCAAAAAATCCCTATTGGAAAATCCGTTTCTTGCAGAAATCACCTCTACATTTATCACTTTACTCGCACCGATTGCAGTTCTTGGTCTTTTAACATTTATAGTTTACAAAATGACATCAAAAAAGAAAAAATACTAAATAAATCAAAGCCGGCTTCCATTTCAAGCATAAGATAATTTGTAATCTGCTGAAATAGTAACCGGCTTTTACTTAAACCCACTTATTTATATCTTCTCTTATCTCCTGCATACGCACATCGGTATTATAAATATTCTGTGCACAATTTGTAAGCTCTGAAACTATTTCAGGCATCTCATTGCTTTCAAACTGCTTATAATGCATCTGATGTTCAAGGCTCGCCCAGAAATTCATGGCTATAGTTCTTATCTGAACCTCCACCTTCATGTATTCCTTGCCTGTAGATAAGAATATAGGTATTATTATAACGTAGTGAAGACTTCTGTAACCGTTGGGCTTCGGATTTTTTATGTAATCTTTTACTTCCATAACTTCAACATCATCCTGTGAAACAAGCAGTTCTGCAACATCATAAATATCACTTATAAAAGGACATACCACCCTTATACCTGCTATATCATTAAGATTATCCATCATGGACTGTACAGAAATTTCAAAACCTCTCCTCTCAAGCTTCTCAAATATGCTCAAAGGACTTTTTATTCTTGACCTTATACTGTCAATTGGATTTCTTTTGCTCCTTGTTTTAAATTCGTCATTTAATATCTCAAGCTTTGTCTGAACCTCCCTTATCGCACTTCTGTACATCATCATAACCTCAAGAAACTTACTGCTGTTTTCAATCGTCTCCATAAGTTCAGTTTTATCAAGCTGTATCGGCTTGATAAGCTCATCTTCTCTGTCTAAAAATTCCAGTTTTTTCATTTTTCTTTCCCCTTTTGAATTTTACCTTTTAATTTAATTATAACTCATTTAGAATTGCAGAAAAAAATCACTTAGCCTCGTCCGTAATATAAATAAAGTTACATAAAAGCCCCCTTTTTCCTGCGCTTGCCCTATGTGAAAAAAGCCATTTTGAATTGCAGCATGTGCATATGTCTGACACACTGATATTTTCCGGCTTAACTCCATGCTTTAAAAGATTAAAGACATTTGCCATCGGCAGGTTAAGCTGATATTTGCCCGGCTCTTTTCCTATCTTTGCTATAAGCCTGAATACATCATCGCCAAACTGTTCTTTAAACTTAACTGCAACATCATCGCTTACTTCATAACAGTCTGCACATATTCCCGGCCCAACAAACACAGATATATTATCCGGATTACCTGAATATTTTTCAGCCATAAGCTCAATCATATTTCCTGCAATATCAGAAACCGTACCGCGCCATCCTGCATGTGCAGCGCCGATACACCTATTTACGGTATCTGCCGCTATTACCGGTATGCAGTCAGCATATGACGTCACAAGACACAGATTTTTTTCATTTGTGACCAGCGCATCTATATTATCAAAATCCCTTTCACGGACAACACCCATTCCTGCATGTGAATTATCGGCTGCCATCACATTGTTCGTATGTGTCTGCTTTGAATAAACCATTCTGTCCGGTGAAATTCCCAGCGTTCTTGCGATTATATTAAAATTTTGTGCCACATTTTCATATTTGTCCGAAAGCCCGAATGTAAGATTCATAGACTCATATATCCCGCTGCTGACTCCTCCGATTCTCGTCGAAAAGCCCTGTCTTACAAAATCGATATTTTTAAAATTATTAAACTCAATTATTTTTACGCCATCTTTATCAGTCAACGAAGTCGTATTTGTTATATTCGGTGTTTTCCCCGATAATTTCTTAAATTCACTATAAATACGCTCATTATCTATATATTTAATATCAATATTTTCCAACTATAAAACCCTCTCTTTAAAAAGCATTCTGTATATGCATAACCTTATCACCGTCAAAACCTATAACATCAAATCTGCAGGAAATATTTTCATCTTTAATCTTAAATACCAAATAATTCTGTGCAGTTTTTCTTATCACTTTCTGTTTTGATAAAGTTACTGCTTCCACAGCATCCCCATACATTTTACCCGAACGATATTTTACCTCAATAAAACATATCATTTTATCATACATGGCAATTATATCTATCTCTCCGAATCTGCACCTGTAATTTGTCTCCAAAATCACATAGCCCTTTCCTTTAAGATATTCAACTGCCTTTTCTTCCCATTTTGTACCAACCTGTCTTGTATTCATAGCATGCCCTTTAATTTACCTCTTATCTTATCACAGTCATCAACAAATACAAGAATCTCCGCCACAACATTGTAAAGCTCGGGGGGTATCATATCACCAATCTCAAGCTTTGACAGAGTACCTGCCAGCTTGCTGTCCTCATATATGGGAACCTCGGACTCTTTTGCCTTTTCAATAATTTTTTCAGCAAGCTGTCCTCTTCCTGAAGCTATAATCTTTGGAGCTTCCTCACCCGGCGTATACTCAAGAGCAACTGAAATTTTCTGCTTATTTGTAAATTTTTTATCGTTATCTTTTTTTTTGCCATACTCCATATCAACCACCGTCTATTATGCCCTGACATCCAGTATATACTGGTTCGTCCGAAAATCCGAAACATCCTTTTCCACAATATCATTAATAATATTAAACTTCTCATCATTTGAAATATTCATCTCAAAATGACATACATATCCGAGAGCTTCAAGCCTCGAATTAAGCTTATCAATGTTTGAATACACAAAATCCAGCATTTCTTCACTTTCAAGACAAAAATTCGTAGAAACATTTTTCCCTGACAACCTTACATATATATCAACAGGGCCAAGATTATCCATATCAAGATGCAGAAGTGCACTAACATTGTCTGTTCCTGCCGCAAGAGCTTTTTTGTTCGTAAACACATAAAGCTCACCATTTGCATCGCTTTCCGAAAATTTGACAGGCATCTGAAAATACGTCATATTCTTATTTAAATCATTCATAAAGTCAATATTGCTTTTAACCTGCTGCATATCCTTTAATAATGCGTCTGCCGACTCATCCTTTAAACCTGCCTCAACTGCCTTTTCCAGCGTTTTTCTTATGCGCTTGTAGTAACCGCTTATCCCATCCTCACCACCGACTGCCGATGGTTTTATTTTTAACGTTTCATCAATCATCTGATTTATAAGCGAATTAAAATCAGCCGAGCCAAAAACATGTGACATCTGCTCTTTTATCTGCGGATTATCTTTTATAAATTCTGTTATAAATTCAAGAAATTCCTGTGTCGTTAATTTACCTGACTGCATAAGCTTTACAAATTCCAAAGCCGGAGTTTTCGCACTGTCTGAACCCACAGGGTTTGCATTTAAAATAATATCAGAAATCATATTAATTCCTTCTTTTCCGATAATACCGTTAAAATCACTCTGCGCCTGTGATTTATCTATTTCTAAATCACTGTACAAAATTTTTACAAACTCATTTAAATTCTGTGCCTTAGCTGCCACATCTGCAGCAGTTGTATTTTCATCGATAAGAGCTTTAAACATCTGCGATAAATCGTCACCCATGTCGTTAAATTCATTTAAAATACTGTGCTCATACACCTTATATGCTTCATACTGCATTATATTTTCTTTTGTTACAGGAATATTCAGTTTCATAAGATTAGCTATTGTGCTTATATCAGTATCAGGAAATTTTGTGCTCATTTTAATCATATTTCCTATCATTTCCACATCTACAGGCATATTTAAGCTCAACAGCTCCCTCACAATATTTATATTCCCCTCCGTAGCAGGATACATAGCTGCATCGAGAGCCTTATTTATAATAACAGCAAGCTGTTCATCCATTTTAAGCGGCTTGATTGATATATTATTGTTATTATTTGACTCAAGCATAAATGTAAGCGTCTGACCTTTGCTTATAGTACTTCCCGGTGCGAGCTTTGCATATACAGTATTTCCGTCAGCAAGCGAAAGCAATACATTATCATTTTGCATCCCTATAACTTTTCCTGAAAATGTGTCTCCTGCCAGCATATTTTTCAGCAATTCCATACCCGAACCGCCGCCCTGCACCAATGTGCCATTTGTATTATTATTCGCAGGTACTTTTGAAACCTCTCCTGACTGTCCCGATGATACCGAATTATCGGAAGAAACCTGCCCCTGTCCGCCTATATTGTTAAAAAATGCAGATAAATTGATTGCCATACATTCTCCTACAAAATATTTTTAAGAAACGTCTTTCTGTGAATAGGACTCATTCCCAATTCCTTAAGTGCCTCAATGTGCTGCTTTGTACCATATCCCTTATGCTTTGCAAATCCATAACCCGGATACATTTCATCATACTCGCACATCATTCTGTCTCTCGTCACCTTTGCAATTATACTTGCCGCAGCTATTGAAATGCTCTTCGCATCACCCTTAATTATAGGCAGCTGCCTTATATCAAGCTGCGGAATTGTAACTGCATCGTTAAACAATATATCGGGCTTCACACTCAAATTATTAACTGCCTGTCTCATAGCCTCATAAGTCGCATTAAGTATATTAATCTCGTCTATCCTTGCGGCATCAACTATTCCGACGCCGACGCTTACCGCTTCTTTTTGTATTATGTCAAACAATTCCTCTCTTCTCTTCTCGCTTAACTTCTTGGAATCGTTAATATACATTATTCTTAAATCCTTCGGCAATACAACAGCTCCTGCAACAACAGGACCGCAAAGAGGACCTCTTCCTGCCTCATCAATACCGCATATATAGCCATACATACCGTATTCTTTTTCAAATTTGCACAAGTCTTCTACTCTCTGCATTTCAGCTTTAAGCTTTTCCTCACGCTTTAACTGCGCAATTTCTTTTTTAGTCATCAAAATCCTCCGGTGTTTCTAACGTAAGCTTTCCCAATCTTCCGCTTCTGAAATCATCAAGAATAATGCCGGCAAGCTTCTCATAATCTGTTTCAGCTCCCTTTTTCAGACACCCTCTTCTTGACGCGATATTGTTAAGAATATCTATAACCTCATCATCCTCGCTTACGTTGTATCTTTCGCTTATATTTCCTTTATAGTGATTTATGATATACGATATCACCTCAAAAGAAAGCTCTTCTACGTTAAGAATCTCATCGTTCATTGAGCCTATCATAGCAAGCTTTTTGCCGACTTCCTGATTATCAAACTTAGGCCATAATATTCCCGGAGTGTCAAGAAGCTCAACATTTTTATTAAGCCTTATCCATTGTTTTCCCTTGGTCACACCCGGTTTATTTCCAATCTTTGTACACGCCTTCCCCGCATATGAATTTATAAACGTTGATTTTCCGACATTAGGAATTCCTACAACCATAGCTCTTACAGGCCTGTTCATAATGCCCTTTTTCTTATCGCGCTCTATTTTTTCCCTGCATGCCTGTGCAACTGCATTGTTCATCTGTTTAATGCCTGCACCGCTTCTTGAGTTAAGCTTTAGCACAAAAAAACCTTTTTGACTGAAATAATCCATCCAAAGTTTATTTTTATCGTCATCCGCCAAATCAGATTTATTTAAAATTATTATTCGTGCCTTATTTTTAGCAAGGTTATCAATATCTGGATTTTTGCTGCTTAATGGGATTCTTGCGTCAACCACCTCTATTACCAAATCTATTAATTTAATATTTTCTTCCATCATCCTTCGGGCCTTAGTCATATGCCCCGGATACCACTGATAATTCATCTGTAAAGTAAACCTCCTATTTTACAAGTCCTGCCCTGTCAAACGGGCTGCACACAGCCCATACCTTACCTGTTATATTGCCTTTTGAAAGAATTCCTATAGTAGAAAATCTGCTGTCCTCACTGTTATTTCTGTTATCTCCCAAAACAAAATATTCATCTTTTCCAAGCTTTATTTCACTGCCTGCCATTCCTGCCGTAAGAATTAAAGCGTCAGATACATCTTTCTCTAACTCTTCTCCGTTTATGTACAGCTTTTGATTTTTTATCTGAACTGTTTCGCCAGGAAGTCCAACAACTCTTTTAACATATGTCTTTGCACTGCCTGTATCGTGCATTTTGAATGCAACCAGATCAAAACGCGATGGCCCTGAAAATGCATATGCAAATCTGTTTACAAGGCAGCTGTCCTCATTTTGAAAAACCGGCTGCATGGAGCTTCCGACAACCATCACCCTGTCACATGTAAAAGAAATAAGTGTATATGCAAAAACTATAATAAGCAAAACATCAGCAGTAAACTTACAGGCGCGCCCGAGCAAAATATTTTCCTGATACCTTTTCTGAAATGTAACCATATATATCCATCCATTCTACTTTTGTAAAAATTATATATAATTTTATCACACTATTTACAATATTAAAATAACAGAATAATTAATAAATATTAAAAATAAAAAAAAGATTGCGCAAACGCAATCTTTATTCTGAACAAAATGCTCTTATTATTTAATTAACTCTTTAACCTTAGCAGCCTTACCTGTTCTTGAACGTAAATAGTTAAGCTTAGCACGTCTTACTTTACCGCGTCTTACAACAACAACATCCTCAACGATTGGTGAATGTAATGGCCATGTCTTCTCAACGCCTACACCGTTAGATATCTTTCTTACAGTAAATGTAGAACGTACGCCTGTACCCTGCATCTTTAAAACTGTACCTTCAAATACCTGTGTTCTTTCACGGTTACCTTCCTTAATCTTAGCTGATACTCTTACAGTATCACCTACGTTAAACTGTGGAAGTTCTGACTTCATCTGTGCTGTTTCAATGTTTTTAATAATTTCGTTCATGTGTGACCTCCTTATTATTCGGATGTTCTTAATACACTTTATGTAACAGAGGACCATCTCTTTCTCACAACTTTATTAAGATAACATATCTGATTTAATATTGCAATAAAAACTTATAAATTTCTTTTACTCCTGTTTAAATACATATTTCTTATAAGCAGCCCTGTTGAGATAGCAAACAATGCAATACTTATCCACTGTGATGTAGAAAATATTCCGTACACCCCTCTTTCTGCGTCGTAGCGCAGATATTCAAGTATAAATCTTACAACTGAATACATTATGAGGTAAAGCAAAAAACTATGCTTTTTAGCGGTTTTATTTACATTTACATATATAAGCAGTATGGCTGCTATCATAAATTCAAGCAAAGCCTCCGTCATCTGAACCGGAAAAAGCGAAACGCCTGCTGGTGCAACAACAGAATCAGTGTATACAACCGCAAATGGACCATCATACGGTATCCCGTAGCAGCATCCCACAATGCTGCACCCGATTCTTCCGAATCCGTGCGCTATCGGCAGTACCATTATACATTTTTCAAGATAAGGCCTGCAGTTAATCTTAAAACAAACCTGTGTGACAAAAATCATTATCAATCCGCCTAAAAGCCCGCCATAAAATACAAAACCTCCGGCTATAATCATTTTCAAATACTCCGGATCAAATATCCTTGAAAAATCTATTGAATTCCACGAAATGATAAGATATAAAAGCTTTGCGCCAATCATACCGCCTCCTGCTCCCATCGCCGCCATAATTATAAAATCATTTAAATCAAGCTTATGTATCCTGCACTGTATGATACCGACAACAGCTGCTGCGAACACTCCTATAATAATCATTAGTCCGTAATACGGAATAAATGATTCTCCTATATAAAAACCTAAACTATCCGGCATACAAATCCTCATTTCTAATTTAAAAAATTACTGAATTACATATAAATAATAATGTCTTAAATAACTTAAAAATCTTAAAAATGAGTAGAAACAAAAACTGTTTCTACTCATCTTTAGTAAAAGCGCCGCTTACGCTGCTTGCAAAATCTACTTTAAAAACTCTTATTTGTGCCTCCGGCAAAGTCACTATAAATATTACAGAGCGCACATTGTTGCACACAAATTGCATCCGCCGCATGCGATACATGATATCAATGAAATACAACTTAGAGCACAGCAAATTATAGAGCAGACAAGACCTGCTGTTGCAAGATTCTGATTCTGATTAGGATCCTTCCTTGCCATAGCACCAAGCACAATACCAATAATACCAAGAATCGGACCAATGCCGGGAATAACAAGCGAACAAATACCTAATACTAAAGAAGCTACTGCCATATAAAGGACTCCTTTCCTAACTATTCTCTAAAAATTATATAAAATATGTAATATTTTGTCAATTTAAATCAAGAAGCCCGGGAAGGAGGTGTACAGTTACTGTACCTTTGTCCATATCATGGGAAAGAATACACTGCTCAATTACAGGAATTAATACTTTTTTATTATTTTCTGTCGTAACCTCATATACATTATTAGCTCCCGTCTCAAGCACATCTGTAAGCATACCAAGCTCTGATCCCTCGTCGGTAATAACCTTCAAACCGATTAAATCACATATAAAATATTCTCCAGGCTCACATTTTACTGCATTTTCCCTTGTCACCATCAAATCACTTTTTACGAACTGTTCTATATCATTTATGCTGTCATAACCTTTAAATTTTAAAATAACATACTGTTTAAAAAATTTGACTGATGCTACCTCAAGGTCAATATTCTCTCTTCTAAGACATACAATACATTTTTTTAATTTTTTAAAACGCTGCGGATCATCTGTCGTAGGAAAAACTTTCACTTCACCTCGTATACCATGTGTAGACGTAATAACACCCACTCTTAACAAATCGTCCATTTTATCCCTCATTTCTGAGCAACTTTGTTGCATTATTCATAAAAAAACGGACGATATCCATAATTTAAGAATACCGTCCATTAACTTTAGTTATCAATTTCAACGATGACTTTTTTGTCAATTTTAGAAGCGGCTGCTGTAACAACTGTTCTTATAGACTTTGCAATTCTTCCTGACTTTCCGATAACCTTGCCCATATCTGACTGCGCTACCTTTAAATCAATAATTATCGCTTTATCTTTTTCAGTTTCCGTAACAACAACTTCATTTGGATTGTCAACGAGTGCCTTAGCAATGACTTCAACTAATTCTTTCATAGAAAAACACCTCCACTAATCCTATTTTTCAATACCAGCCATCTTGAAAAGCTTAGCTACAACCTCTGTTGGCTGTGCACCGTTAGATAACCACTTCTTAGCGGCCTCAGCGTCGATGTTAAGCTTGCATGGATCGTAATTAGGATCATAAGTACCAATCTGATCAATAAATCTTCCGTTTCTTGGAGATCTTGAATCAGCAACGATAATTCTATAGAAAGGAGACTTCTTCTCACCTAATCTCTTTAATCTAATCTTTACTGCCATGTTATTTTCACCTCCTAAATTTTTCTAAAATTTGATTTAAGTGTTTTGACACCCAAACCGGTATATGTTAAAAAGGTAATTTAAATCGTCCCTTTTTAGCACCCTTCATCATGCCAGGCATTTGTTTCATCATCTTTTTCATCTGTTCAAACTGCTTTATCAAGCGGTTAACCTCACTGATATCAACACCTGCGCCTCTTGCAATTCTGTTCTTCCTTGACGGATTAAGAATATCCGGATTACTGCGCTCCTTAGCTGTCATCGAATAGATGATTGCCTCAGTTTTCTTAAGACCTGCTTCAGCGTCATCCGCCATACCGGTATCAAGCCCTTTCATCTTTGCACCAAATCCCATTCCCGGAAGCATGTTAAGAATTGAGCCGATACCTCCAAGATTCTTAATCTGCCCCATGTAATCAAGGAAATCATTGAAATCGAACTCTGCTTTTCTAAGCTTCTGTTCCATTTCTTTTGCTTTCTTTTCATCAATCTGTGATTCTGCTTTCTCAATAAGAGTAAGCACATCACCCATACCAAGTATTCTTGAAGCCATTCTGTCCGGATAAAACTGCTCCAAATCAGATAACTTCTCACCCATACCTACATAAAGTATAGGCTTTCCGGTAACAGCCTTTATTGAAAGAGCTGCACCACCTCTTGTATCACCATCGAGCTTTGTAAGAATAACTCCGTCAATTCCGATTTTTTCATTAAATGAAGATGCAACATTTACCGCATCCTGACCTGTCATTGAATCAACAACAAGCACTGTATAATCCACATTGACCTCTGACTTGATATTAATAAGTTCTGCCATCATATCTTCATCTACATGAAGACGTCCGGCTGTATCTAAAATAACAATATTGAAATTGTTATTTTTAGCATGTGCAACAGCTGCTTTTGCTATATCTACGGGATTATTGTTAACTCCCATACTAAACACATCGACACCCTGCTTCTCACCGTTTATCTTAAGCTGTTCAACAGCCGCGGGTCTGTACACATCACAGGCAACAAGCAGCGGTTTTCTGCCCTTTGACTTAAACTTACCTGCAAGCTTTGCAGTTGTAGTAGTCTTACCTGCACCCTGAAGACCTGCCATCATTATAACGGTGATTTCACTGCCCGATTTTAAAGCAAGCTCTGTAGTTTCAGAACCCATAAGAGAAACCATCTCTTCATTTACAATCTTAATAACCATCTGTCCCGGAGTAAGACTTTCCAAAACATCCTGTCCGACTGCACGTTCCTCAACTGATTTAATAAACTGCTTGACAACCTTGAAATTTACATCAGCTTCAAGAAGTGCCATCTTTACTTCCTTTAATGCAGCTTTAACATCAGATTCTGTCAAGCGTCCTTTTCCACGAAGGTTTTTAAAAATATTCTGCAATTTATCTGAAAGACTGTCAAATGCCATAATCCCTCCGCACAATTAAATATAATAAAATCAAAAAGTATCTATAATTTCTTTGGTGATTTGATGTATTTTTCTTATACACTCAGAATCACCGCTGTCAAAAAATGTGTCTGTCAGCTCATTTATACAACGAACCTTTTCCTTTGTCTGCATAAACTTTTCAATAAGATGAAGCTTTTGCTCATAACCGTCAAGCGTCTTATTAACACGCTTAATCATATCGTGAACACCCTGCCTTGAAATACCGTGTTCATCTGCAATCTCACTTAATGATAAATCGTTAAATACTGCATCAACATATATGCTCTTCTGATGTTCATTCAAAAGCTCGCCATAAAAATCAAATAAAAGCGACTGTTCTACAAACTTTTCCATATCACACCAACTTACAGCTACTTTTTAAACCTTACGTATAATAACATGACGCACAAAAGGTGTCAAGCATTTTTACTTGACACCTTTAATAAATATTGTTCTAAATTAAGTACAAAACTCAGTCGATTTCTGCTTTATCATCTTTCGGTTCAGCCTTTTCATCAGAATGATTCAGCTTACCATCATCAATATAATCCGCAGTTATCCCATCATCAGGATAGTCTTTATTATATTCTTTTATCATTTCCTCTTGTCCGCGCCTTCTTAAACCTATAAAAACAAGTCTCTTGATTTCCTGATAAATAACCGCAAACAGCGGAACTCCGATAAGCATACCTGCAAAGCCCCATATATCACCGAACAAAAATATTGAAAATAATACCCAAAGACTTGAAATACCTGTTGTATTACCCAAAATTTTAGGTCCGAGTATATTTCCATCTATCTGCTGCAAAATAAAATCAAATATTATAAAGAAAATGCACTGCACGGGATTTACTATCAATATCAGAAGTGCCGATAAGAACAATCCTATATACCATCCAAAAAATGGTATGACATTAAATATTCCGACTATTACTGAAACCAGTATTTCGCTCATCATGTCTTTTCCCGGATTAAACACCCGAAATATCATCATTCCCAAATAGCATATGCATGAAACTATAAGTGCATCAATTATTTTACCATTTATAAAGCCACTGAAAACCTTATCCGCAAACTTTGCTTCCTCAACTATTTCATCAGCTATATTTTTCTTAAATATACTGTATGTTATAAGCTTTGCCTGCCTTGCAAGCTTCTTTCTTGAAAGAAGCAGATAAACAGCCACTATTGCACCAACAAAAATATTCATAAATATTCCTATTATGCTTATAACTCCTGTTGAAAGACCTGTGGCAAAATTTTCAACATATTCCAAAAGTCCGTTTGACAGCCAGTTTTCAATATACTGATAACCTTTATCAATTATCTGCTGTGCATATGTAAGAAGCGTTTCGTTAGAACTTATCGTACCCTGAAGCCATGTCAGAAGCCCATCCACACTTGAAGGCAGTATCTGAACTATTTTTACTATACTCTCAATAAGCTGCGGTATAAGAATCATCAGTATAAGATATATTGCCACCATTGCAACAGTTATAGTCCCAAACACACTGACTCCGCTTATAATCTTCTTTTTTCTTTTTCCATCGTTATATTTTTTTAACACCTTAGTAAGAAATTTCTCAAAAACATTGCAGAGCGGACACATAATATATGCAAGCACCGCGCCTACTATAAACGGCATAAGAGTTGCAATCACATGCTTAAAAGCAGCTCCTATATTATCAAAATTATACAAGAAAAAGAATAAAAATATCGAAAGTGCCACGACGCCGAACGTGGAAACTGCAATATACAAATATCTTTTAAATGATTTATCCCTCATATTTTTCCTCATTTCTGCTTTTTGACACCATGATTATAATTACATGGATTGTTTCGTGCTCCGCACTCCCACAATCCGCCTCAATATTCGCATATCGTGAAGCTTACGCTCCACTTTTATGCTCATTTTGTGGCGTGTCTCAAAGTCATTCACCCACACCTGTGCAAGCACAGGTGGGTTCAGACTTTTTGACACTGTAATTATATTAAATATTTACTTTGACAATTCTTGGTCTTAGGCCTGCCTTTTCAAGCTTTTCAACTATCTCTTCTTTATGTTCGTGACCATATGCCTCAATTGTAATTCTAAGCTCAACAGTAGCTTTTCTGTTTATACTTACAAACTGATTATGTTCAAGCTTTATGACATTTCCGTTTGCTTCCGCAATTATTGAAGCAACTCTTACAAGTTCACCCGGCTTATCAGGAAGCAGCACTGATACAGTAAATATTCTGCTTCTCTGTACAAGCCCCTGCTGCACAACAGACGACATTGTTATGACATCCATATTTCCGCCTGAAAGTATTGAAACAATTTTCTTATCCTTTACATTAAGCTGTTTTAATGCTGCAACTGTCAAAAGTCCTGAATTTTCAACTACCATCTTGTGGTTTTCAACCATATCAAGAAACGCAACAATCAAATCTTCATCAGGTACTGTTATTATATCATCAAGATTTTTCTGGAGATATGGGAACAGCTTTGCCCCCGGCGTTTTAACTGCAGTACCGTCAGCTATAGTGCTTACAGAATCAAGAGTTACAACCTCCCCTGCCTTAATTGATTCCTCAAGACAATTTGCTTCAGCCGGCTCAACACCGATAACCTTAATATTCGGATTAAGAAGCTTCGCAAGTGTTGAAACACCTGTTGCAAGACCGCCGCCGCCGACAGGAACAAGAATATAGTCTACAGTAGGAAGTTCTTTTATAATTTCCATAGCAATTGAACCCTGTCCTGTAGCAACATCTAAATCATCAAAAGGATGTACAAATGTATAGCCTTTTTCCTCTGCCATTTTTATCGCATAATCGCAAGCCTCATCATATACATTTCCGTACAAAATAACCTCTGCTCCGTAACCCTTTGTTCTGTTTACCTTTATCAATGGCGTAGTTGTAGGCATAACTACGATGGCTTTAACACCAAACTTTTTAGCAGCATAAGCAACGCCCTGTGCATGATTTCCGGCAGATGCAGTAATAAGACCTTTCTTTCTTGCCTCCTCAGACATTGTGCTGATTTTGTAATATGCTCCACGTACCTTGTAAGCACCTGTATACTGCATATTTTCAGGCTTTAAATAAACTTTGTTGCCAACCTGGCTGCTGAAATACTCACTATATACAAGATTAGTCTGTAATGTCACCTCTTTGACCTTTTCAGCTGCTTCCTCAAACTTCTGCAATGTTAATTCTTCCATTCCTTAACTCTTCCCTTCTTAATCAATTCTAATAATTGCAAAAAACATCATCATATGAAAATGTTTTTTCTACTCCTCATCTGGTGTATCAACGTCAAATAACGCATTAACAAACACATCAGAATTGAATTTCTGGAGGTCTTCAACCTTCTCGCCTACACCCACATATTTGACAGGTATACCAAACTCCGCCTGAATAGCTACAGCTATTCCGCCTTTAGCCGTTCCGTCCATCTTAGTAAGAATAATACCTGTAATATCCGTAACTGACTTAAATTCCCTAAGCTGTGAAATGGCATTCTGTCCCGTGGTAGCATCAAGAACGATTAAATTTTCTCTATACGCTTCAGAATACTCTCTTTCGATGACCCTGTCAATCTTACAAAGCTCTTCCATAAGGTTCTTTTTATTGTGCAATCTTCCCGCCGTATCACAAAGAAGTACATCTGCATTTCTTGCCTTTGATGCTGCTATTGAATCATATATCACTGCTGCAGGATCTGAGCCCTCGCTCTGGGCTATAATATCGGTTCCCGTCCTGTTCGCCCACTCGGTAAGCTGCTCTATCGCCGCAGCCCTGAATGTATCCGCAGCCGCCAGAACAACTTTTTTATTCATAGCTTTTAAGTGCCCTGCCAGCTTTCCGACCGATGTGGTTTTACCGACACCGTTAACACCGATAAGCATAACGATTGATTTTTTGTTCTCAAATTCGTAAGCATTTTCACCCAAATCCATTTTTTCTTTAATTGTATCAATTAAAAGCTGTTTACATTCCTTCGGGTCCTTAATTCTTTGTTCTTTTACTTTTTCTTTTAAATCGTCAATTATCTGTTCAGTCGCAACAACACCTATATCACCCATTATAAGCGTTTCTTCAAGTTCTTCATAAAAATCGTCGTCAATACTTGAAAAACCCGAAAAAATACTGTCAATACCGGAAACTATGTTGTCCCTCGTCTTTGTCAGTCCTTCTTTTAACTTACTGAATAAACCCATTAATCTCCCTCCGAATTACTTTTCTTCTTTTTCCAAATCATCCGCAATCAAATCCACAGAAACAAGTGCCGAAACACCTTTCTCCTGCATTGTGATACCGTACAGCCTGTCTGCAGCAGACATCGTTCCTCTTCTGTGAGTTATAACTATAAACTGCGTATGCTTTGTGAGCTTATGAAGATAATTGGCATATCTTCCGACATTTGAATCATCTAACGCCGCCTCAATCTCATCCAACAGACAAAACGGTGATGGTTTAAGATTCTGAATTGCAAATAGCAATGAAATCGCAGTCAAAGCTTTCTCACCACCCGAAAGCTGCATCATATTCTGAAGCTTCTTTCCAGGCGGCTGCGAAATAATAAGGATTCCTGCCTCAAGTATATCTTCACCCTCGACAAGTTCTATAGTACCTCTTCCTCCGCCAAACAACTCCTTGAAAACTTTATCAAACTCCAGTTTAATCTCGTTAAATTTTTCAGAAAACTGTACTCTCATTCCGTTATCAAGCTCATCTATAACCTTTATAAGAGCCGCCTCGGCTTCAAGCAAATCATCATGCTGCGTCTTTAGAAACTCATATCGCTCGCTTACTTCCTTATACTGCTCTATAGCATTGACATTAACCTCGCCAAGTGATTTTATAGAAGCCTTAAGTTCCGCAATATTTTTCTTTATCAAATTAAGATTATCCATACTCTCGTCTTTTAATTCAAGACAATAGCCGTATGTAATCTCATATTCGTTCCACATATAATCAGTAAGACTGTCATTTTTTTCGTGAAACTTTTCTTTTGACGCTTCAAGACGATAATTTTCTTTATCAAGCTCGTTTATGCGGTTGTTTATGCGCTCTCTCTTCTCAAAGAAAATTTTATGAGAACCGTTCATCTCATCTCTTTTTTTCTTTAACGCATCACTTTTTTGTCTGCATGATAAAATCTGTTCGTCAGCGCCTGCAATCTGCAATCTTACGCTATCAATCTCATCATTTTTCAGCCTTATCTCTTGTGACGTTGAGGCGATATTCTCTGTACATGTGACTTTCTCAGCACCCAGTCTGGTAAGCTCATCACTTAATCTTTTTTTGTTTTCCTCAATAAACTCTACTCTCTGCAGCAATGATGAAAATTCTATTTTTAAATTTTCAGACTCCGCAAGATTATCGGCTTCCTCCGCTCTTTTTTTCTCAAGCTCAATATTTAATTCATCTATTGCATTTTTGGAATCAGTATTTTTAAGTTCTAAATCTCCTAAATTACCGTTTACATTATTAATACTTTCATTAATGCCCTTAATCTGTGACTCAAGTTGTGAAGCCTGAAGTTTTGAATCACTGTATGATTTTATAATATCATCTTTCTTTACGTTTGCCTGATTAAGCTGCATTTTAAGAGTATTTTCGTAAAGCTGTTCTTCACGCATCAATTTATTGTCTGCGTCCAGCTTTTCTCTTATTAATGCAAGTTGTTTTCTTTGCTCGGACACTTTCTCTTTATTTTCAGCAATATTTTTGCTGATTTCACTTACGCTGAGCTTTAACTCTTCAATTTCTCTTCTTCTGCCCAAAAGATTTCCGGCATTTTTAAATGCGCCGCCCGTCATCGAACCGCCCGGATTAAGCTGTTCTCCCTCAAGTGTTACTATTCGTATTGTGTGCTTATATTTTCGTGCTATTGCAAGCGCATTATCAATATTATCCACTACAAGAATTCTTCCGAGAAGATATTTTGCAAGATTTTCATACTCAAACGAAACTCTTACCAGATTACTTGCAATACCTACAACACCTGCTTCCTTTGCACAAGGCTCTTTCTCAAGAGTATTTCTTGCAGAAATTGAGGAGAGCGGCAAAAATGTAGCCCGTCCGAATTTATTTTCCTTAAGATATGAAATAAGGCTTTTAGCCGTATTTTCATTGTCGGTAACAATATTTTGTATCGTGCTTCCAAGTGCAGTCTCAATAGCTGTTTCAAAACGACGCTCCACCTTAACAATATCTGCAATAACACCCAAAATACCGTCATTTTGAGACTTAAGCTCCATAATTTTACGGATACTGTTGCCATAACCATCATATCTTTCGGTAATATTTATAAGTGAATCAAGTCTTGACTTTTCTTTATGATATTGCTGCTGACTCTTATCAGTAAGCGCAGTAAGTGAGGCAATATTTTCTTTTATTTTTGTGACATTTTCGTTTCCCGAATTAATTGAAGATGTAAGCTCATCTATGCGCAGTTTTGCTGCATTAAGCTTATCCTGACAATCCTTTATAACTATATCCTGAGCCGACTCCTCGCTTTTTCCTTTGATAACTGAACTATTTAATTCTGCAAGTTTTATATTATACTGCTCAAGCATTGTCTGAAAACGCTCGTTATCCGCAATAATAGACGATTTTTCATTAAGTATGCTTATGATTTGATTTTGGTTATTTTCTATTTTTTGTGTTATCTGCGCTATCTGCAAAGCTATTTCTTCATGCTTTTTTTCCGACACAGCCTGCTTTTCCTGATAAACAGCCTGACTTTCTGATAATCCTGCCTTTTCTAGTTCAAGATTTTTAATCTCTATATTTTTTTGCTCTATCTGATTTTGTATGTCCTCTATCCTGCTTATATAATGTGAACTGTTTGCGTTTATTGTTTTTATCTGCTCAGTAAACACATTTACAACACCCTCAAGTCTTTGCTTTTCAAGCTCTGTATTTGAAAGCAGTGTATTTGAAAGATCTATCTCGCTATTTATCTGGGAAAGATTATTTTCAATTTCCTCATATTCGGCTTTTGTGCTCTCATATTCTTCTCTTGCCGAATTTAAGTCAGACGAAACAATCTCTATCTTACCTTCTATTTCAGCTATATCTTCCCTTAATTTGTCGCTTTCAAGCAAAAATGCATTGATATCACATTTTTTAAGCTCGTCCTTTAATTTTAAATATTCCTTTGCCTTTTCTGACTGTTTTAAAAGAGGATTTACCTGATTTTCAAGCTCAGAGAGTATATCATTTACACGCACAAGATTATTGCGTTCATTTTCAAGCTTCTTTACCGCAGCCGCTTTTCTTCTCTTAAATTTAACGATTCCTGCAGCCTCATCAAAAAGCTCCCTTCTCTCCTCAGGCTTTCCGCTTAATATTTTGTCAATCTGTCCCTGACCTATTATCGAGTAGCCCTCTTTACCTATACCTGTATCATAGAAAAGCTCAGTTATATCCTTTAATCTGCACCCGTGTCCGTTTATAAGATACTCACTCTCTCCCGAACGAAAAACCTTACGTGTAACAGTAACCTCATCATATTCGACAGGCAATGCATGGTCTGCATTGTCAAATGTTATGGTAACATACGCATATCCAACCGGTTTTCTAAGCTCTGTTCCTGCAAAAATTACATCTTCCATTTTTGCGCCGCGAAGCTGCTTTGCACTCTGCTCACCCAAAACCCATCTTACAGCATCTGCAACATTGCTTTTTCCCGAACCGTTCGGTCCCACAATACCTGTAATTCCATTATGAAAATCAAAAACTATTTTATTTGCAAAAGATTTAAAACCCTGTATTTCTATATTCTTTAAATACATATTTATATTCCCTTTATCTTATATTCCGTTCGGATTTACTTCTATCCCCTGCTCTTTTAAAAACAACAACGCATTATATGCTGCCTGCTGCTGAGCCGCCTTTTTTGTATGCCCCTCTCCGAACACCTCAAACATGCCATCAACCTTAGCCGATGCCTTAAATGTCCTGTCATGTTCAGGACCTTCCTCAGATATAACATCATATACAACATTTTTCTCTCTTGCCTGGACAATCTCCTGCAAGATAGTCTTGCTATCATAAAAGAGCTGTTTTTTATCCAAATCATTGAGAATAAATTTTCCAACAAATTCTTTTGCATTAGCAAAACCACCGTCGAGATAAATTGCGCCTATAAGAGCTTCACAAGCATCCGAAATAATAGAATCCCTGTTTCTTCCGCCTGTCATTTCCTCACCTTTTCCAAGTCGTATAAACTTTTCAAGACCAAATTCCTTTGCGCATAACGACAAAGTCGGCTCGCAGACTATGCTTGCCCTAAGCTTCGTCATCTTCCCCTCACTCATAATATGATTCTTGAAAATAAAATCGCTTGTTACAAGCTCCAAAACAGCATCTCCCAAAAATTCAAGTCGCTCATTATCACTTATATTATGTTTTTTTATTTCATTTGCAAATGAACTGTGTGTAAGAGCTGTTTTTAACAGTTCTGTATTCTTAAAATGGTATCCTATGATTCTCTCAAGCTCCTCCGGATTTCCACTGTTTATATACATATTGTCACCTCATTTCTGTACTGCTTTTTATCTAATAAAAAACTATGAGGCTGTCTATATGCGACAGCCTCATATAATAAAAATTTTTTGTGATTATTAATTAGTAGCTGACTTAATTTGTTCTACAGCATCTGAAACAGTATTAATCGATTCAGCAGCATCCTCAGGAATCTCAATGTCAAACTCCTCTTCAATTCCCATTATAATCTGAAAAACATCAAGTGAATCTGCGCCGAGATCATCAATAAAAGTACTGTCCATAGTGATTTTGTCAGCATCAATATTTAATACTTCTGAAATAATTCTCTGTAATTTTTCAAATTCCATAATAAAAATCCTTTCATAAATAAACTATATTCAATATATATATTAATCGAAAAAATCATGCATTCAAAGATGCCTTTATCTTTTCGTTAATATTTTCCCTTTTAAATTTGACACACTGTATAACGGAATTTCTGATTTCCTTTGAAGTCGCATTACCATGTGTCTTAACAACAAGACCGTTAAGACCTATAAGCGGAGCTCCGCCATACTCTGTTGCGTCAAGTGACTTGAGCTCATTTTTTAAAGATTTCTTTATCAGAAGAGCTCCTATCTTAGTCTTTAAGCTGCTCATCATAGAGCCCTTTATCTTCTTTATAAGTGTCGATGCTGTTCCCTCATAAAGCTTTAAAATAACATTTCCGACAAATGCATCACATACTATAACATCTGCATCGCCCATCGGAATATTTCTTGCTTCAATACTTCCAACAAAGTTTATATCCTTACATTCCTTAAGAAGCGGATATGTCTCCTTTACAAGCTGATTGCCTTTTTCCTCCTCAAGTCCGACATTTACAATCGCAACTTTAGGATTCTTAATTCCTACGACATGTTCCATATATAAAGAACCCATCTTTGCCCACTGTACAAGAAATGACGGTCTTGAGTCAACATTAGCACCGCTGTCAACAAGCAGCGACACGCCCCTGGCTGTCGGTATAAGCGGTGCCATAGGAGGTCTTTCAACACCTTCTATTCTTCCCACTATAACCTGTCCTCCTACAAGGATTGCTCCTGAACTTCCTGCTGACACAAACGCATCGGCCTTTTTTTCCTTAACAAGGTTGAGTGCCTTAACCATTGAAGAATCTTTCTTTCTTCTGATTGCCATAACAGGAGGTTCTCCTGTCTCTATGACATCGCGTGCATCAACCACAATTATCTGTTCTTCGTTATATGTATATTTCTTTAACTCTTCTGTAACAAGCTCCTCTTTACCCACAAGATAAACGATAATATCGCTCTCTGAGTTGACAGCTTCAACTGCACCTTTAACTACTTCCACAGGGGCATTATCTCCGCCCATGGCATCCAGCGCAACTTTTACCTTTTCTGACATCTTGGTGCCTCCATTTCAAAATACCTACATCGTAATATACTATATATAAATACTAAAATCAAGGATTTTCTATACTGATTACAGCAGATGTAGATTAGGGTATCAAAACACCCTTGTACAGGCACAAGTGGGTTAAGACCTTTTGACACTATAATCCTATAAAGTAAAAAATGCAGGCTGCGAACTATCACAACCTGCATAAATCAAATAAGAATTAATCAACTGATACGATTTCTTTCTTATTGTATGATCCACAAGATTTACAAACTCTGTGAGGCATCATTAAAGCACCACACTTGCTGCACTTAACAAGATTTGGAGCACTCATTTTCCAGTTAGCTCTTCTCTTGTCTCTTCTTGCCTTTGAAGATTTATTCTTTGGACAAATTGACATGGTTACACCTCCTTAAAATTGTTTAAAATATCTTTGAAAACAGACATTCTTGGATCCAGGGATGACCTGTCACAACCGCATTCGGTAATGTTAAGGTTCATGCCGCATACAGGGCACAAGCCTTTGCAGTCATCACTGCACACGGTCTTTCCCGGCATGGATAGCAGTAATTCGCCGAAAACAAGTCTGTCCACGTCGAGGTTGTATCCATCAATATAGTCTTTTTCTTCTTGTTCTTCTATCCGGCCTGACAATTCTTTTAAATCTTCCTCAAAGTCAATATCAAAATTAACTCTTGTAAGTACTGATTCCAGACATCTGTCGCAAGGGATATTCATTGAAACAAAGCCTGCACACTTTATGCTGAATTTATTCTTGTCAATCTTTGAAATTGAAAGAGGAAATTCGGGCTTTTCAACTATCTCATAGCTGCATATGCCTGTGTCAAACACATTCATATCCAAAACTGCAGAAATATTTATACTATCCTTTGAGCCTGATAAAAGTTCTCTTAAATCAATTAGCATATAATTGTCTCCAATTCACACTTTTCCAATTATACTCACGGAAAATATATTTGTCAACAACTTATTTTACAAGTTCTAAAGTTTCTCTTGCAATAGCCAGTTCTTCGTTAGTCGGAATAACGCAAACCTTAACCTTTGAATCCTCAGCTGAAATAAGCATTTCCTCACCAACTGCTGCTTCATTAGCCTTTTCATCAAGCTTAACACCGAGATATCCTAAATATTCGCATACCATAGGTCTTAACCATGCAGCATTTTCACCTACACCTGCTGTAAATGCAATTGCATCAACACCGTTCATTGCAGCTACATAAGCACCTATGTATTTTGCAAGTCTGTATACATAAGCCTGAAGAGTCTCTGTTGCTCTCTCATTGCCCTCATCCATAGCAGCCTTAAGATCTCTGAAGTCGCTTGAAATGCCGCCTGACATACCATAAACACCTGACTTCTTGTTGAGAATATTAAGCATCTCGCTTATTGAAAGATTCTCATGATTGCAAAGGAATTCAAGAATAGCAGGATCTAAGTCACCGCTTCTTGTTCCCATTATAAGACCTTCAAGAGGAGTAAGTCCCATAGAAGTATCTACGCACTTACCATTTACAGTTGCAGTTATTGAAGCACCGTTGCCAAGGTGGCAAACGATAACCTTTGAATTATTTGCATCAAGCCCTGCAAATTTGATAAGCTCCTTAGAAACAAAGCTGTGGCTTGTTCCGTGGAAACCGTATCTTCTGATATGATACTTTTCATAATATTCACGAGGAATAGCATACAAATAAGCCTTTGGAGGCATTGTACCTGCAAATGCAGTATCCCATACTGCAACATTTGGCTTGCCAGGCATAGCAGCCTCAACAGCCTCAATACCGATTAAGTTAGCAGGATTGTGAAGAGGTCCTAAATCAAAACACTCTCTTACTACATTCTTAACATCCTCTGTAACAACTACCGAATCCTTATACTTTTCTCCGGCATGAAGTACACGGTGACCAACTGCTGCAATTTCATCAGCACTTGAAATAACACCATGTTCAGGGTCTACCAATGCATCAAGAACAAGCTTAACAGCAAGATTGTGATCCTTCATAGGTGTCTCAACAACATACTTGTCCTTTCCTGCCGGCTTATGTGTAAGCACAGAACCCTCAATACCAATTCTTTCAACAAGACCTTTAGCCAATACGCTTTCATCATCCATATTGATAAGCTGATATTTTAAAGATGAGCTTCCGCAATTTAAAACTAATATATTCATATTTTCCTCCATTAAATAAAATTAATTCTGAGCCTGAACTGCTGTAATAGCTACAACACCCACGATATCATCAGAGAAGCATCCTCTTGACAAATCGTTTACAGGCATTGCAATACCCTGAAGAACAGGACCGTAAGCTTCTGCCTTTGCCAGTCTTTGAACAAGCTTGTAGCCGATGTTACCTGCATCAAGGTTAGGGAAAATAAGAGTGTTAGCCTGTCCTGCAACTTCACTTCCCGGAGCCTTTGATGAACCTACGCTTGGAACTAAAGCTGCATCAAGCTGCATCTCACCGTCAAGCTTTAACTGTGGATATGCTTCCTTTGCAAGCTTTGTAGCTTCCTGTACCTTAGTTACATCGTCATGCTTTGCTGAACCCATTGTTGAATATGAAAGCATTGCAACCTTAGGCTCTTTTCCTGTAAGCATCTTAAATGAATCTGCAGATGAACCTGCGATAGCTGCAAGTTCCTCTGCTGTAGGATTCTGATTTAAACCACAATCAGAAAATACAAAAATACCGTCCTCGCCATATTCGCAATCAGGAACTTCCATAAGGAAAAATGCTGATACAAGCTTTGTACCCGGCTTTGTCTTAATAATCTGAAGACAAGGTCTTATTGTATTAGCTGTTGAATGACATGCACCAGAAACAGCACCGTCAGCATCACCGCACTTGCACATAAGACAAGCATAATACATATAATCTTTTTCAATAGTTTCCTTTGCTATTTCAGGAGTAACACCCTTTGCGCCTCTTAATTCTACGAACTTATCAATATATTTCTGCTTGTTTGGGTCATTGAATGGGTCAACGATTGTTGCACCTGAAATATCAAGTCCTTTACTGTTTTCTGCAATTTCTTCAGGTGTACCGATAATTACAAGGTTGGCAATTCCTTCCTTTAAAATCTTCTCAGCAGCCTCAAATGTTCTTCTGTCCATTGATTCAGGTAAAACAATAGTCTTTTTGTCAGCCTTAGCTCTTTCTTTAATAGCGTCAATAAATCCCATGATTCTTGACTCCTCCTTAGATTAAAAATATATTTTTCAGTTAATAACTGAAATCTTAGTAAAATTATATACCAAATTTTGTCTCAAAACAAGTCGTCTATTGTTTTAAATAACAAGCAATTTGACTGTAAGCCAATAAAAATGTATTATTTTAGGTAATCATGATTGTGGTGTTCTGACACCGGAAACGAGGAGTTTATGAAAGCTGTTGGACTAATAACGGAATACAATCCATTGCATAACGGTCATATATATCATATGAATCAAGCCTTAAAAATGACAGGTGCCGATTTAACAATTGCCGTAATGAGCGGAAATTATGTACAGCGCGGAGAGCCTGCCATAACAGACAAATACACAAGATGCCGCGCCGCATTAAAAAGCGGAATAAATCTTTTGGTTGATCTCCCTGTCTACTACTCTCTTTCCAGTGCAGAAATTTTTGCAAAAGGCGCAATGCGCATTTTAAACAGTCTTATGTGCGATTATGTTGTATTCGGAAGTGAATGCGGAGATATAAATGCTCTGAAAGAAATTGCAAATGTATTGTCTAATGAGCCTGAATCTTTTAAAAACGCCCTGAAAAACGAACTTTCATCAGGCTTATCATTCCCAAAAGCAAGAATGAATGCATTAAACTCATATTTTAAAAATGATTACTCAAAAATCCTTGAAAATCCTAACAATATTCTCGGCATTGAATATCTGAAAGCCATTTTTCAGTCAAAAAGCGCCATAACGCCAATGACAGTTAAAAGAATCGGAAAGGGCTATAATGACGAAACTATTGACAGCGCTTCCGATAATTCTGACTTAAGCTTTAACAGTGCTACAGCAATACGAAAAGCTGTTTCAGATAATAATACAAATATAAAAGAGCTGTTTTTACCGCAGATGTATGAGGAATTTATAGACTCTTATAACAAAAGTGCGCCTGTCTTTAAGGACGATTTCAGCATTTTACTAAATTACAGGCTGTACGACATATTTTTTAAATGCGGTAATGACAAACACAAAATAAGCTCTGAACTGCAAAAATACGAAGATATCACCGAAAATATTGCAAACAGAATCGCAGTATGCTTTACAGGTAACGATACTTTTACTGAATTTGCCGCAAAATTAAAGACAAAATCATATACACTTTCAAGAATAAACAGATGCCTCTTTCATATTATCCTCGGAATAGACCATAATACAGCACTGTTTTTTGCACACAACAATTATATAAGAATTCTTGGATTTGATGAAAAAGGCAGGGAATACCTTAATGAAATAAAGAAAAAAACAGATGCCACAATTATCACAAAAACATCTAAACACAGTGAACTTATAGCGGCCGATATACACGCCGCAAACATATATAACCAGATTTGTTTCAACAAATTCGGTTATATGTGCAAAGATGAATTTCGTCATGGCATCTGCATAAAAAACACGAGGTAATACGTGTAATATTATTTTAATTTTTAAAGCTGTGAATCGGAGCCGGTATTCTTCCTGCACGATTCACAAATGCTGAGCAGTCAAAACCATTAACAGGCATTATCGGAGCATATCCTAAAAGTCCTCCAAATTCTACCGTCTCTCCTACTCCCTTTCCTACTACAGGTATAATCCTAACCGCAGTAGTCTTTTGGTTAACCATTCCTATTGCAGCTTCGTCTGCTATAATTCCCGAAATCGTAGTAGCTTTTGTATCCCCCGGTATTGCTATCATATCAAGTCCTACCGAACACACACAGGTCATGGCCTCAAGCTTTTCTATAGTAAGCGAACCCTCGACAACTGCATCTATCATTCCCTGGTCCTCACTCACCGGAATAAATGCACCGCTCAAACCGCCTACATAAGACGAAGCCATTACGCCGCCTTTTTTAACCTGATCGTTTAGCAGTGCCAAAGCTGCCGTAGTTCCCGGAGCCCCTGCTCTTTGAAGCCCGATTTCTTCCAATATATCGGCAACGCTGTCACCTATAGCCGGCGTAGGCGCAAGTGACAAATCAATTATCCCAAAAGGAATGCCAAGTCTTTTTGACGCTTCCTGAGCCACAAGCTGCCCCACTCTTGTAATCTTAAACGCAGTCTTTTTGATTGTCTCGCAAAGTACTTCAAAGCTTTCGCCTCTTACACTTTCCAAAGCATATTTTACTACTCCCGGGCCGCTGACACCGACATTAATAATAGCATCATCCTCTGACACACCATGAAATGCACCTGCCATAAAAGGATTATCATCCGGGGCATTGCACAAAACAACAAGCTTTGCGCATCCAAGAGAATCCTTTTCCTTAGTAAGTTCGGCTGTTTCTTTAATAATCTCACCCATAAGCTTTACTGCATCCATATTAATACCTGTCTTTGTAGAACCTACATTGACAGAACTGCAAATAAGCTCTGTTGATGCCAAAGCTTTAGGAATTGAGCGTATAAGAAGCTCATCACTTTTTGTCATTCCTTTTGAAACTATTGCTGAATATCCGCCTATAAAGTTAACACCAACTGTTTTTGCCGCACGATCAAGTGTTTTTGCAATAGTTACATAATCATCGGCGGTTTTACAGGCAGCACCTCCAACAAGTGAAATCGGTGTAATTGATATTCTCTTATTTACAATCGGCACACCAAACTCTTTTGCAATCTCTTCACCTGTAGACACAAGATCTTTTGCAAGTGTTGTTATTTTGTTATAAATTTTTTCATTTACATCATCAAGATTTGAGCTGGCACAATCCAAAAGGTTAATCCCCATTGTTATTGTTCTTACATCAAGATTTTCCTGCTCAACCATTTTATTAGTTTCATTAACTTCAAAAATGTTAATCATTTATTTTCTCCATTCTTTTAATTCTTAAATTCTATGCATCATATCAAAAATTTCTTCTCTCTGGCACTTTATGGATACTCCGATTTCCTCACCTAATTTATCCAAATCAGCAACTATCTCATCAAAATTTTTTGACATATCCGAAACATCAACTATCATCATCATATTAAAATACCCTGAAACGATAGTCTGAGATATATCAAGAATATTTATCCTTGTATCTGCAAGGTATCTGCAAACTTTAGCAATAATACCAACTGCATCTTTTCCTACTACTGTAATCACACATTTTTTCATAATTTCTCATTTCCTCCATTATAATTTATTAAATTGTTATTATTCTTGATGGTTCTTCCCTGCAGGCAACCTCAATATTAAAGTCCTTAGACATATATCTTCCTGCACTCATATCTATCTCTGATTTAACAGTCTCAAACGCAAGTTTATCATAATTATTTTCCTTGCTCAAATGTCCGAGCAAAATTCCTTTTACATTATCATTTAAAATTGTGTCTATAAGCCTTCCTGACATTTCGTTTGACAGATGTCCCTTTTTACCTAAAATTCTTTGCTTAAGATAATATGGATAGCTTCCTACCTGCAAAAGATTTACGTCATGATTTGCCTCTATAAGCATAGCGTCAAGACCTTGAAGATTTTCAATTATATAATCGTCATAAACACCAAGGTCCGTTGCTATCCCAACTTTATGTTCTCCGCATGAAACAGTAAATCCAAGCGGCTGTGCTGCATCGTGCGACACATTAAATGAATGTACAACCAAATCATCAATCACAATATCCGAATCAGCACTTATACCGTTAAACAATTCTCTTGGCAGCTCACCTAAAGTATTCTGGCTGAATATTCCCTCTATTGTTCCTTTTGCGGAATAAACAGGAATTGAATCCTTTCTTGAAATCACTCCAAGCCCTTTTATATGGTCTGAATGTTCGTGAGTTACAAATATAGCCGAAATATCTTTTATATCAATATCCGCACTTTTTAAGCCTTCCATAATCCTTTTACGGCTTACACCTGCATCAATAAGAATATGTGTCTTGTCAGAGCCAACATATACGCAGTTTCCGCTGCTTCCACTGGCAATCGTCATCATTCGCATATCAAAATTCCTCCCAGTAAAGGTCTATAACGTCACCATCTTTTAACGGTGCCGTGTACTCGCAGTTTTCTCCGTTGCATCTTAACACAACTGACCTTCCCTGCGGTTTTGATAAATCAAAAGGATAAAAATCAAATATATCAACAAGTATATATTTTTGCTTTCCTCTCAATCTGACGGGTTCTTTATTTATAAGGACAACCATATCCCTTACGCCTTGACTCTCTAAGCTTACAGACTGTACATTTTCCACAGATGTCAAAGATTCTTCTATTTCCTCAGGTACCTCAGACTGCACAGTTTCCAAAGTTTCATAATTTTTATTTGAGGTGCGTACCGTGAAGTTTTCATACACTTTCGTATTCATATCCGCAATCTCATTATTAACATAAATATCCAAATCACTTATATTATAATCAAGGAACGTAAAAAGCTGTTCAACGGTATAATAATTTTCCATTGAAACAACATCCCCCGAATTAATTTCATAAAATTCAGACTTTAATTCTCCATTTACATAAGCAAACTTCGGACACTGAATATTTTTGTCGTCTACATTAAACGATATAGTCGATTTAAATTCATCAAGATGGCCTATCGTTATGCTTGCTTTAGGCCCAACCGTCGATTCAGTCACTTCAATTACATCGTTTTGCTCAATCGGAGAATTAAGATTTGCAGGTCTGCCGTTAACCTTTACAACCGCACCTTCTCCTGCCACACCTCTTACGAGCCTCGTCTTCCCATTTACAGTAAAATTAAGCTCAGGCCCTCTTCTTGGAAACAGCTTTTCATTAGGAAAACCAATCTGCATAACAGCGTCTACCACTGTGAGATGATTATTGTCATACATCTTGATTCTTTCGTTATTAATATTTACAAACACAAAGCTGTTTTTCTGTGCATAATAATTTGTACAAATACCGACCGGAGTTACAAACAATGAATCTTTCTTATATGTATCAACCATGAAATCTACAGAAGTAAGAACCTCCTCACCTCTTACTGCGACTCTTTCCTTAACTATACCGAGATTTTTTGCCACTGCCTGCGTATAGCCAGTCATCTTTCCGCCGCCGCCGACAACGAATACCGCATTAACAGGACGTCCGCCATTAAGCTCTATAATTTTATCAGCAGTAGCCTTGGCCATATTTTCTATAATTTCCTGTGTAACGTCAGCCACATCACTCGACTTAACCGTCATTTCAAGCCCCATTATATCTTTAAATGTAATTTCACCCTCAGGAGCAGCACTTGCATCAACCTTAATCTGCTCAGCAGTATTAAAATCAACAAGATAATTTTTCGCAATTATTTCTGTAATCTCATCTCCTGCAACAGGAATCATTCCATATGCAATGACGCTTCCATCCTTTGTAAGACAGATATCTGATGTCCCTGCACCAACATCTACAAGTCCTATATTAAGAAGCCTGTACTGCTCAGGAATTGCAATATTCATCGCCGCAATCGGCTCCAGAGTAAGGCTGGCCACATTAAGCCCGGCATATTCCACAGCCTCATAAAGACTGTCAACAACTTCTTCAGGTAAAAATGTCGCAATAAGCTCAACTCCTATATCCATAGCCTTATGGCCTTCAAGATTGCTTATATCGTAACCGTTAAGCTTATATGTAACAGGCGTGTTTCCCACGCAGTAAAATCTTTCTTTGCTGCCGGGATTATTTATCTCACTGTGTGCTTTTTCAACTGCCAAAAGATTTAGCGAATAAATATGCTCACTTGTTACCCTTGTATCCTCATCAAAACTCATGACCGCATCTGATTGAATTGTCCTTAAAACTCTTCCGGCAGCAGCTATACAAACATCGCTAAGCTGTGTATCAAGCTGTTTTTCAAGCTCATTTTTAACCTTTCTTATCGTATCGCCAACTTTGTATATGTCATGAATTTGTCCGTCTATCATCGCCCTTGTCTCATGCTGTTTTACAGACATGGCAGCGACACAGAATCTGTTACGTTCCATATAACCTACGACACCCACTATACTGCGGGTACCTATATCTAAGCCGAAAACCAAGTCATTATTTTCACGTACATTAGTTTTCATCTGTTTTTCCTCCGATAGTTATTTACATACGATTACAGTGTCAAAAGGTCTTGAACCCACTTGTGCTTGCACAATAGTGGGAGCATGACCTTGGGACACGCCCCAAAATTGGAGCATAATGCGAATGTTGGGGAGGATTGTGGGAGTGCGAAGCACGAAACAATCCGTGTAATCGTAATTAGGGTGTTTTGACCCCCTAATCTTACATATCTAAAAAAATATAGCACATTTATAATAATTTAACAAGCTCATGTAAAGTATCGTCCAAATTCTGTCCATTATCTATAACAACATCGCAATTATCTCTGAATTCCTTTTCCGAAAGCTGGCTTTTAAAAATATTTTCTATCTTAGCTTGTGAATATCCTCTGCTTTCCATAAGACGCTTTTTCCTTATATCCTCAGGTGCATATATGTACCACATCTCATCCAAAAAAACATTATAGTGGTCTTCAATAAGCAAAGCAGCCTCAACAAACACATAATCATAAATATTCTGTATTTTAAGCGATGTTATCTGCTCAACAATTTTCTTTTTAACGAGCGGATGAACAATGCTGTTTAAAACCATACGCTTATTTGAGTTGGAAAATATTATATCTGCCAGAACGCTTTTATTTATCTGCCCGTCGTCTGCCAGAATGGATTTTCCAAAAAATTCTATAACAGCATTATATCCTTCGCTGCCCTTCGTCATAATTTCTTTCGCAACATCATCAGCCATTATTACATATGCATTAAAGTGTTCCTTTATAAGCGACAGGACTGTGCTTTTACCACAGCCTACGCCGCCCGTAATTCCAATAACTTTCATACTACTCCTTATTTCTTAAGCAACTTTGTTGCCGGCTGTCTATAAGCAGCTTAGTGTGCTTCAAGCCAGTCATCTCCCTGCTTTAAATCAATCTCCAAAGGAACCTTTAAGCTTGCAGCTTCTTTCATTCCTTTTGTAATAATATCCTTTACCTGTGAAATTTCATCTTTGTATGTCTCCACAAGAAGTTCATCATGCACTTGCAGAATCAGTCTTGATTTTAAATTTTGTTTTTTGAGTTCATCATACACCCTTATCATCGCAAGCTTAATAATATCGGCAGCAGTTCCCTGTATAGGCGCATTCATAGCCACACGCTCACCAAATGAACGCTGCATAAAATTACCGGATTTTAATTCAGGAATAGGTCTCCTTCTGTTAAACATAGTAACCGAGTAACCGCATTCCTTTGCCTGTTCCACCATTTTATCAATATATTTTTTTATATCGGGATATGTCTCAAAATACATGTTTATATAATCATTTGCTTCTTTTCTTGATATGCTTAAATCCTGACTTAAACCAAATGAACTCATTCCGTATATAATACCGAAATTTACAGCTTTAGCATTTCTTCTTTGAAGCTCGGTTACATCTTTAAACGGAACATTAAATACCTGCGAAGCAGTAATTCTGTGAATATCCTGCTCCTCATTATATGCTTCTATAAGCTTTGGGTCACCAGACATATGTGCAAGAATTCTAAGCTCAATCTGCGAATAATCAGCATCCAAAAACACACAATCATCCTTTGGCACAAATACTTTCCTGAATCTTTTTCCCAATTCCATTCTTATTGGAATATTCTGTAAATTAGGCTCTGTACTGCTTATTCTTCCTGTTGCAGTAACCATTTGATTAAATTTACCGTGTATTCTTCCGTCTTCTTTTATAAAACCTGCCAGACCATCGGCATATGTTGATTTCAGCTTTGAAAGCTGGCGAAATTCAAGTATTTTTTCTACAAACGGATAATCTGGAGCAAGCTTTTCCAAAACATCGGCAGCAGTTGAATATCCGCTTTTTGTCTTTTTCGCATAAGGCATTCCGAGCTTTTCAAAAAGTATCACGCCAAGCTGCTTTGGAGAATTTACATTAAATTCCTCACCCGCTTCAGCATAAATTTCTTTTTCAAGAACACTTATTCGTTCACCAAGAATTTCTCCATACTGATATAGTTCATCCTTATTAACTTTTATTCCCTCTGCCTGCATACTATAAAGTACAAAAAGCAACGGCATTTCAATATTTTCAAAAAGTTGTTTCATATCAGTTTCTTTAAGTCTCTCATCAACTTTTTCATATGAAAGAAATGCTACACAGCTTGCAAAACACGATATTTTACACAGAGAGTCAACATTTATAAACGATGCTTCTTTTATTGAAGTTTTACCCATTATTTCCTGAGGAGAAATAATTGTTATATCAAGAGATGATGACGCGATGCTGTCATATTCATAGCTTTCATTATTAGGGTTAATAAGATATGCAGCTAACGCAACATCATAAAAAACTTCCTGTGAAACTTTAAGTGTGTTTTTATCCGGATCTCTGAAAATACTCAGATTATCCTTAAGATTGATTGTAACCAGCTGTCTTTTATTATTTTTAAGACATATATCTGCCATTTCAGTAAGCTTATCGTTAAGATAATCACTGCTCACAAACCCCGCCATAGGCACAAAATAAATTTCATTTTCAGAAAATGTAAGCGAAACTCCATAATTTATGTCATCCTCAACCATAACAGAAAATCCGCAAAGTTCCCCTTTGCTAAGCCTGTCTTTGGCATTTGAAAACAGATTATCAGCTTCTGACAAATCCTCTATCATAACGAAGTTATCACTTACATTAAATTTACTTTTGATACTCTCGCCATCAAACCTTTTCAGCAGAGATTTAAAATTATATTTTTTATAAAGCTCATATGACTTATCGTTAAACATATTATTAATTAGTGATTGAGAAATATCATACTCAACAGGAGCTTGTGTATTAATTTCTGCCAAAAACCTGCTCATTTTTATCTGTTCAACATTTTCACTTATTGACTTCTTAGCTTTAGGCGGCGTTACATCATCGATATTAGCAAAAATGTTATCTATACTATGATACTTTGCAATTAACGCTGATGCTGTCTTCGGGCCTATACCGGGAGCCCCCGGAATATTGTCTGATGTATCGCCCATAAGTGCTTTCATATCAATAAATTCAATCGGTGTAACACCATAAAGAGCTTCTACATCCTTCGCAAGATAATCCTCAACTTCGGTAACACCTTTTTTAGTCTTTGGTATACGAACCTTTATATGTTCTTCGGCAAGCTGTAATAAATCTCTGTCACCTGATATTATAGAAACTTCCATTCCTGCATGAGCACTTCTTTTTGCAATAGTACCTATTAAATCATCAGCCTCAAAGCCCTCCAGCTCTATAATTTTTATATTCATTGCTCTGAGTACGTCTTTAATAAGAGGCACCTGCTGTTTTAATTCAGGAAGCATAGGTTTTCTTGTTCCTTTATACTCTGCATACTCCTTATGTCTGAACGTCGGTGCACTGACATCAAATGCCACAGTCACATAATCAGGCTTTTCTTCATCAATAAACTTAAACATTATATTAAGAAAACCATACATAGCATTAGTATGTATGCCATCTTGATTTGTCAAATCAGGTATACCATAAAAGGCCCTGTTTAATATACTGTGTCCATCTATAAGCATTAATTTTTCTGCCACTTTAAAAACTCCTTTTCACCAATAAAATTAGATTAAAAACTCTCAAATCAACTCAAAAAACCAGGCAACCATGGCCATTATTAAAAAAATATCAGAAATTACTATACATGCTTTCTGGATAATCTCAAACTTTCTTATTCTTTTTAGCTTTAGCTCTGAATTCTTAATCTTTAAACCAACAACCCCTTTAAAATCAAACTTTGCAAGAAGCTCCTGATACTCTTTTTTAATCTGCCTTTCGGTGTTCTCATCGTTTAATCCATAGTCAATTATATAATATATCTCAAATTCTTCCCTGCAATCTGCACAGTTCTTAATGTGATTAACAAACATCTGCTCATACTTTATAGGTAATTGCTCTTTATCAAATGCAACAATCATTTTTTGAATTTGCTTACAGTTAACCATGCTATCCTCATTTCTTAAATCGTCGCTTTAACAGCGCAAGGTGTCTTGACACCTTGAATTGCACTACGCATACACACCATGATTTCACTGCGTTTCATCATGGTTCGCGCACAATGAGCCAAATGTCTGCTACGCAGCCGCTTGGCTCATTGTGTCCGCGTACATTATACCATGCGCCGCCTGCCAAGTGAACATTTATTTTGTATTCCAAGTTTTTATATTTTCCTCTTGCAATTACATTCACATTATGATAATATAATTAAGTCGCGCGGATGTGGCGGAATGGCAGACGCAGCAGACTCAAAATCTGCCGGTGGTGACATCGTGCGGGTTCAAGTCCCGCCATCCGCATCTTAATAAAAGCACAGTCGGTATTTTTCCGGCTGTGCTTTTGTTTTTACCGACTAAAAATTGTGCTGATTTTAACTTTTTTTATTCTCACCTATCTTTTTTCCCTTTATAAGTCCTGTTCTAAAGCCTTCGTTATATGCAAGTCTTGTACTTTCCATTATCATTATATCCGTCTGCTTTTCTTTTAAATACTCAAATATACACATCTGTTTTATTTCATCTTTATTTTTCAGCAAAAAGTCTTTTAATATTCCATTATTTATACAACAATTAACTGACTTGCATACAGCCTTTTCTATTTTCATACTCTCGCACATTCGTCTTAGAGTTGAAACAAAAATTGTAAGTTCATAAAGAATTCCGCACTTTCTTTTCAGCACTTCACTTTTACCTGCAGATACATTAATTATCTGTATATCCCCATTCCCCAATATCATACTTTCAATATTTAACGATTCATCATTACAAAACATTACCCGATCTAACGAACTTCCTTTTTCTTTCAAAAAAGAATAATCTTTACAGTTTACAGATATATATTCCGACATATATTGCTGTTCATTATTAAAGCACTTACATTTGCTTTGATACAGCGTCATATTATTATGTATAAGCAGATCTTTACAATTTGCACAGGTTATATAAATTGCATTGCAAAGTATTTTAACATTAAAATCCTGCAAACTATTTACATCGGCACCCGAAAATGCTGCATAAAGCTGCTTTGCATATTCTTCAACAGCAAAAACTTTCATAAATAAATTGTAATTATAAAAACTACGCTCATCCATATAAAAAACTCCCTCTGACATAAACTGATATGCCATTTATAAACTTATTCACATATTAGGATTAGGGTGTCAAAACACCCTAATTATGACTACAATATAAAATATTTTATATTTACATTTTGTATTTTAATAATATATATTATATATATTCAGACATCTATAGTCAAGAACAAATTTTAGAAAAAATCAGCAGCCACACGCTCATTAATAACGCATGACTGCCATATAAAAATATTTTTACTTAAAGCGATTTGTAAAGTTCTTCGTATTTTACTGCTGAATTACCCCATGAAAAATCAGCTTTCATTCCGCGGTCCACAATTTTATTCCATTCTCTCTTACGATTATAATAAACATCCTTTGCATAATTAATAATACTAAGCATTTCATGAGCATTATAGTTAGTAAATGAAAATCCTGTTCCTGTACTTTCAAATTCATTATAAGGTTCAACAGTATCTTTAAGTCCGCCCGTTTCACGTACAATAGGAACCGTTCCATATCTTAAGCTCATCAGCTGACTTAAGCCGCAAGGCTCAAAAAGTGATGGCATAAGGAATGCATCACATGCAGCATAAACCTTATGCGACATAGGCTCTGAATAATAAATATTAGCTGAAACTCTGTTATTGTACTTCCAGTCGTAATGTCTGAACATATTTTCATATTTTTCTTCACCTGTTCCCAAAACAACAAGCTGTACATCTTCAGTACATATCTGGTCCATAACATAAGCAATTAAATCAAGACCTTTCTGATCCGTAAGTCTTGATACAATACCTATCATAAATCTGCCCTTATCAACATCAAGACCAAGCTCTTTTTGGAGAGCTACTTTATTTTTCCACTTTTCTTTCCTGAAAGTAATCTGATTATATCTGCTATCAATATATTCATCCGTTTCAGGATTATAAACGTCATAATCTATACCGTTTACAATACCGCAAAGACTGTTTGATCTTGCTCTCATAAGTCCGTCAAGATTCTCACCATAGAAAGGCGTCTTTATCTCTTCCGCATAAGTAGAACTTACTGTTGTAACTTTATCAGCATAAACTATCCCTCCCTTCAGATAGTTAGCATCCTTATATGCTTCAAGCTTATCAGGCGTAAAATAATAATCTGAAAGTCCGGTTATATCTTTAACCTTTTTTAAATCCCAAATACCCTGAAATTTAAGATTATGTATAGTCATAATAGACTTTATTCCCTGATAAAAATCCCCCTGTGCAAAACGCTCCTTTAAATATACCGGCACAAGACCAGTCTGCCAATCATGACAATGTACTATATCAGGCTTAAATCCTAAAACAGGAATAGCTGATAACGCAGCTTTACTAAAGAATGCAAACTTCTCAATATCTTCATGAATCCAACTATACGGCTTTGGTCCTCCAAAATAAAATTCATTATCAATAAAATAAAATATAATACCATCATATTCCATTTCGAATACCCCGACATACTGCTCACGCCATGCCAGGTCAATATAGAAATGCGTTTTATATATCATTTTCTGTCTGTATTCCCATGGTATACAGACATATTTAGGTATCATAACTCTGACATCAAATTCATTTTTATCAAAATATTTAGGAAGTGAACCAACTACGTCTGCAAGACCGCCTGTCTTTATAAAAGGAACAGCTTCTGAAGCAATAAACAATACATTTTTCATATAAACCTCCATTTCTAATATAAAAAGGATTGATTAATATAATAGGATTACTGTGTCAAGGCACCTTAATCTTATTATATAAAATAAAAATAAGTGCAGTAACATAAATAACTGCACTTATTATATCACATAATATTTCAAATTACCAGTAACGTCTTATACCTGTTATCGTCATAATATTTGCTGAGGCAACTTTTACAACATCACCCGAATGCGGCGCATGTATAATCTGCCCATTACCTATATAAATCCCTACATGACCCGGATAAAAAATCAAATCTCCTGGCAAAGCATTAGATAAGCCATTAATGCGCTGACCACCTACAGACTGTGCACTTGCAGTTCTTGCAATATAAATACCATTCTGTTTAAAACAATATGACGTAAATCCTGAACAGTCAAACCCACTCGGACTTGAGCCTCCATATACATAAGGTACCCCGCACAAAGAATATGCAAGAGCTACTATACTTGAAGCTACTGCTGAATCATTATTTGCATTCATCGGAATTTTACCTGCATTATTCTTAGCTGCCTGCTCCGCTGCTCTGTTCTGTGCAGCTACAATCTTACTTTCGTAATCAGCCTCATCGTTCTTTAACTTCTCAAGTGTTGTATAAAGAAGCGACTGCTTTGATGTAAGCTCATCTGCCTTACTGTTCAATTCAGTCTGCTCTTCTTCAAGATTAGTCTTTAAATCCTCTATCTTCTTAGCTGTCTGTGACATCTCTTCAAGCTTATCACGATCATAGCTGTAAACCTGCTGTATATATTCGGACTTATTAATTGCCTCACTCATATCCTTTGAAGTAAGAAAAGCTTCTGCTATAGAAGAGTTCTTATCCTCATACATATACTTTATTCGAAGCTTCATATCTTCATACTGGTTGTCAAGATTTTCATTCTCTACCTTAAGCTGTTCATTAACTTCTGTAATCTTAGTATTAAGCTCATCCAAATCAGCCTCAATCTCATCCATCTGTAGCAAAAGATATGCCAACTGATCCTCAGTACTGTCAATATCCTGCTGAACCTGCTTTTTGCCATCCTTAAGACTTTGAATCTCTGTGGCATAAGCAACTGTCGTTCCCATAATAGTTATAATAAGTGTAGCAGCCAATAATGACTTTACTATTTTTTTGCGCATATATAACCTCTATTTATTACAAATTCATTAAATAATTTTTAAATTACTTTGACATTATAATATATAATCATTGTATGCGCAAGGCTTACATATAATATTTACAAATTATTCATATTTAAAATTATAACTTTTACTTAATATTATTCTTCAGCCTTATATTATCCGCAATAAGTGCAATAAATTCTGAATTTGTAGGCTTACCCTTTCCATTACTTATCGTATAACCGAATAATTCATATAAAGTGTCTGTATTTCCTCTGTTCCATGCTACTTCTATGGCATGTCTTATTGCACGTTCAACTCTGCTTGCCGTTGTCTGATATTTCTTTGCTATTGTAGGATAAAGAATTTTTGTTATACTGCTTATAACTTCCTTATCAGTGATTGACAATATAATAGAATCCCTTAAATACTGATATCCCTTTATATGAGCCGGTATACCTATTTCATGTATTATCTCAGTAATCTCAGTCTCAAGATTAAGTTCACTTATTATTTCATTATTTTGTGTCATGACATTCTTGTTTGAAATTCTGCTTTTTCTTGTCACTTTTCTTTCATCTCTGACACTCCTGATTTTGTCTACCAATGCATCGTTATTAAATGGTTTGACATAATAATAGACTGCGCCAAGATCAAAAGCCTTTTTTGTTATGTATTCCTGTCCTATAGAACTTATTATAATAAGTGCAGGTTCCTTATCTAATGTCTTATTTCCCACAACCCATTTCATAACACCTTCACCATCAAGCCCCGGCATAATTAAATCCAGCAAAACAACATCAGGCTTCTTATTTACAATCACATCAAGTGCATCTTTACCATTAGAAACAGCACCTACAAGCTCCAAATCTTTTTCATTTTTTACAACCTGCGACAGCACTTCCAGCATTTTTTCATCGTCATCAGCTATCGCCACTTTAAAAGTTTCCATTAACATTTACCCCCTTTCAACGATAATGATTATATAATTTATGTCGATTTAAGGCAACAATTTATCATCCAAAGATTTCGACATATTTCGCAACACATGCAATTAATCACTCATTTACAGCCTGAACCATTGCTTTTACATACACATAAATATACGGTGCCGCGTCATTCCCATACTGCTCTATAATTTTGACTATGCCGTTTTGTACTATAATTCCGTCAGCCATATTTGAATATTCACTGATACGCTCAGTCATATCCATATCAAACTCTATCACTACAGGATTATCAGTCGCTTTTCTTATATCATCGACAATATTTTTAACAGCCTTTGCAGTCTCACTGCCAGGTCCGGCAATACTCATTGAAGGCATTACATATACATATCCTTTAGAAGACTCTGCAATTTTTTGCACTCTGCCGTTACTTGTAAGAGCTACCAGTGAAATAATATCAATATTATATTTATCCGCAAATGGCTGTATTTCTCCTTTTTCCTCAAAAGGCATATCCGGTATTATAACACCGTCAACACCTGTTTCCTGACATCTTTTAAAAAACTCCTCGTATCCGTATTTAAATACGGGATTTAAATATGTAAGAAAAACTATTGGAACTTTAACTTTTTCGCGCACTCTTTCAACCATGTCAAATACCTTTTTTGTCGTACAACCGCCCTTAGCTGAAAGTGCTCTTACATTTGCATTCTGAACCACAGGCCCTTCTGCAATAGGATCTGAAAAAGGTATTCCCAACTCAATCAGTGCAGCACCGGCTTTTTCAATCTGAACCATAAATTCTTCTGTTTTATCAAGAGACGGGTCTCCCGCTGTAAGAAACCCTATAAATGCTTTTTTATCAGTAAATGCTTCTCTTATCTTACTCATATAAATCAACTCCTCTATATCTTGCTATTGCTGCAACATCCTTATCACCCCTGCCTGAAAGACAGCATATTATAATCTGATCTTTTCTCATCTTCGGTGCAATTTTCATCAAATGTGCTACCGCATGCGAACTTTCAATCGCAGCTATTATTCCTTCCGTCTTTGCAATATATTCAAATGCGTTTACTGCCTCCTCATCAGTTACCGGCACATATTCCGCTCTTCCTGTATCGTGAAGATATGCGTGCTCCGGTCCTATACCCGGATAATCAAGTCCCGCAGATATCGAATAAACAGGTGCAATCTGTCCAAATTCATCCTGACAAAAATATGATTTCATGCCATGGAAAATGCCCTCACTTCCGGTTGCTATAGTAGCCGCTGTTTTATCTGTGTCTGCACCTAATCCTGCCGCCTCACATCCGATAAGCCTTACACTTTCGTCCTTTATAAATTCGTAAAACATGCCCATTGCGTTGCTTCCGCCGCCGACGCAGGCCATAACAACATCCGGCAGTCTGCCTTCCTTTTCAAGAATCTGCTCTCTTGCTTCTTTGCTTATAACACTCTGAAAATCCCTTACTATCATAGGAAACGGATGCGGTCCCATAACTGAACCTAATACATACATAGTGTCATCAACTCTTTTTGTCCATTCTCTCATACATTCATTTACAGCATCTTTAAGTGTCATTGTTCCGCTCTCAACAGGATGAACCTTTGCCCCTAAAAGCTCCATACGATAAACGTTTAATGCCTGTCTTACCGTATCCTCTTTTCCCATGAATATTTCACACTCAAGATCAAGAAGTGCCGCCGCTGTAGCTGTCGCAACCCCATGCTGTCCGGCACCCGTCTCTGCAATAATTCTTTTTTTCCCCATTCGTTTTGCAAGCAGTGCCTGACCCAATACATTATTAATCTTATGTGAACCTGTATGATTTAAATCCTCTCTTTTAAAATAAATTTTAGCACCACCAAGCTCCTCGGTCATTTTCTTTGCATAATAAAGAAGTGACGGTCTGCCTGCATATTCTTTTAACAGAGTATTTAACTCATCATTAAAATCCTTATCTTTTTTATAAAACTCATAAGCTTCCTCAAGCTTTTTAACTTCATTCATAAGCGTTTCAGGTATATACTGTCCGCCATGAACGCCATACCTTCCATTTGACATAATTCATTTCTCCTTTAAATATTTATGTATTTTTGACATTTGCAGCTTTAATCCGCAAACCTGTTATTCTATGTCTCTTAAGACGTAATTTAACAGCATAAAAATTCCTAATATAATAAAAAAGCGTCGTTTGCAAGATTTGCTTCGCAAACTTGTTATTAAAATGCGTCTTTGACGCATTTTCTTATAAAGTAAAAAACGCCCCTGACAATAGAAAAACTACTGTCAAGGACGGTAAATACAATCAATCACCGCGGTGCCACCTTGATTTGTGGATTCCACACTCTCTACGGAATACTTCAATATTCCTGACAACTCACGCGTGCCTTACGTCACGGAATACTAAGAACTGCAATGCTTAAATTTAAAAAACATAAAAGCAATCCCTTTGACCATGCCCTCAGTGGTCCATTTAATAAACTGCTCTCTGCCGGTTCTCAGCAATCCCAGCTCTCTGTAAGCGCACATTTTATTTTTATCTCCACGTCAACGGTTTAATGTTATTAAATTATTACTCCAATTTATAATTTATTTATAAATGAATTAATTTAATTATACTCATGTTCAAAATAAAGTCAATGTTTATTTCAGAAAATCACTATATTATTTTTAAAATAAGCCTTTTAAATACTAATTCTTATTTCTTCCTAACTATTTTCCAGCGTGCAAAAAACTATTCGATTACTATAGACCGCAAATGGTTATACAGCACAAAAACAAAAAGGCGCAAATGCACTTACAACATATTATCAACGTATATTAATTCTCTCCCACCATGTTCTTATAATATTCCATTACATTTACGAAAGGAATCACAACTTTACCATTGTTAAATATATTAGCAGTAATGGCCTCAATTTTCCCTCTTGCCATTCCAATAATTGCAGCAGCTCCATTTACGCCAACAAGCTGCTTAAATCTATTTTCATCAACTCTATCAGCAGAAAGAAATGCCCCTTCTAATGACATTTCAAGTTTAAACTTCTGCTCTTCAGATTGTTCTATCTCAACTTTAAAATCAATCATCATTTGAGCAAAGAAACCATCTTCAACAGTTTCAAAATAAGGTTCATTAATATTTAGTCCAAAATTTCTTTTTGCCTTTCTCTCAACATCCACAATATTATTTTCAACAGAAATACCTTTAATTGTTGTTCCAACCAGTTCTATTCCAGTCGCTATCAAATTCAAATCCATTATGCTATAGCCTCCTTATTTGGAAGAAATCTCGCCCAACCACTCTTTTTTCTTTTCACTTCAACTTTTTCCGAATCCCATGTAACAATCGTATAATCGGACTTTACACAAGGCTTTTCCAAGCTAACAGATAATTCCAAATCAATCTTTTGACATATCTCATTTAATGTCTTGATAGTGAAATTGTACTCTCTGCTTTCCCACTTAGAAACCATCCCTTGAGTTACACCCATATATTCAGCAAACTCTTGCTGCGTCAATCCCATTTCTATTCTGCATCTTTCAATTCTCGCAGAAATCTTTGCCAACTCAACCACTGTCTTCACTTCAGCTTCAGAAAATCCCTCTGAAACCCAGCTTGTTTTTTTCGCACCTGCTAATTTTTCTGCAATACCCATCGTTCAATCCTCCATAAAAAAGCACTTAGCTCTCAAGCCATTTTAAACGGTTTTGAGCAGTTTTTATCGCTCTTTGATAATCTCCACTATTTTTCTCTAAAAATGCCACTAACAAAATAATTATCCCCGCTTCAATTGTATAAATAACTCTAACATTCTTCTTTGATTCAGGATGTCTTATGCTATATAGCCTATCTACACCATTAAGTTTTTCAAACTGTTGTAAATCGATTGCTCTTTCTTTTTCTTGTTCTAACACAGCTAAATCTTCAATTAACTTCTGCTGGTATCTTTTCCAAGGTGGTACTTCTTTCCATAGCTCGTCAACAGCTTTTCGAAACTCTTTTTTACATTTGAAATAGCATATGTACTATTTATCCCCGTTATACATATTTTTTCTAATTCCACATACCAATCCCCATTTCTGAGCAACTTTGTTGCGAAGAGGCGAAGAGAGATTCGCATAGGTGATTTCTCTTTTACCATATAGCTATTTGTTTTTGCTCAGAAACAAATAGCTGTGTGAAAAATCATCGTATCAACATGATTTTTCACACTAAT
>USBB01000001.1 GCA_900552795.1 uncultured Eubacterium sp. | reverse complement strand
AATCTTCATACAGCTTCTTCTTTCCATCATAGACCGCTGCGCTTACATTGCGAAGAGAGAGCCCCTGCAGTTCCTTTGCATACCATTCCCTGACTTCCATCGGAACCAGAGCCGGATAAAGTTTTGTAATCTGATGTCCGTTTTCTTTTGCGAACCGGTATCCGTCGCCGGTAGATCCGGTCGCCGGGTAAGAGATTCCTCCGGTTGCAACAATACAGGCATCTCCTGTCTTTCTCTGTCCGCCTTTTAAGACGATTGCCTGGAACTTCCCGTCTTTTCCCTCTATCTTTTCCACTTCTGTTTCCAGACAGATGCGGACACCCAGAGTCTCCAGTTTTCGCTTCAGCCCCGCGATCACATCGGAAGAATGGTCAGATAACGGAAACACACGATTGCCCCGTTCTATTTTTGTTCTGACACCAAGTTCTTCAAAAAAATCAATCACCTGATCATTTGTAAAGGTGTAAAAACTGCTGTATAAAAACTTTGGATTGCTCATCACGGAAGCAAACAGGGTTTCCATGTCCCCTGCATTCGTAATATTGCAGCGTCCCTTCCCGGTGATGAATAATTTTCTTCCCAGACGGTCATTTTTCTCATACAGCCACACTTCATGACCGTTTTCTCCGGCAGCGACTGCAGCCATCATTCCAGCCGCGCCGCCCCCGATTATCAGCACTTTACTCATCTTTATTCTCCTCGCTTTTTCCAGAAGAAGACTCTGTCAGCGTATCATCCACCTGATTCAATTCATCTTTACTGTATACCTGATATTCGCCCCAGATCTGCTCCAGTGTTTCCAGTGTATGGACTACTTCTTTCTGCTTTTTCATACAGAGAGCCACCACCAGCGCATTGATCACACTCAAAGGGGCCACCAGCGAATCCACGATCGAAGCCATGTCACTTCTGGCGATCAGATTGCAGGAAGAATACAGATTCATCGGTGAATGTACACTGTCTGTTAATGTGATCACTTTCGCCTTCCGGTTGCTGGCAAATTCCAGCGCCTTTAGCGTCCGCATGGAATACCGCGGGAAACTGATGCCGATGATTACATCTTCTTCATTGATCCGGATCAGCTGTTCAAAAATCTCACTGGAACTGTTCGTGTTGACTGCTGTCACATTTTCACATACCAGATTTAAATAAAAGCACAAAAAGGATGCCAGTGGTGCACAGCTACGTATTCCCACTACATAAATACGTTTGGCACTGAGAATCGTATCAATCGCAAGTTCAAATGCTTTCTGATCAATCCCGGCCAACGTCAGTTTTATCTTTTCGATATCTGACTGAAGCACCGTTTCCAGAATCTCTGACTGACTGATCCGCCCATATGTTACTTCCATTCTCTGAATCGAATTCAATTTGTTGCGCACCAGTTCTTCCAGTGCTTTCTGGAAACCGGGATATCCTTTGTATCCAAGCTGTGTGGCAAAACGTACAACTGTGGATTCACTGACTCCTACCACTTCTCCGAGACGGGCTGCTGTCAGAAATACAGCCTTATCATAGTTTTCCGTCACATAATCCGCAAGCCGTTTCTGGCCTTTACTCATTTTTTTGTATTTTTCTTCCATGCGGATCAATAATTCGTTTGTACTATTTTCACTCACACTTCATTTCCTCTTCTTCCTCTTTGTTTTTCATTCTGCTATTTTACAGGACGGGTGTATTCCTTCAGCCATTCTTTCTCTTCTGCTTCCAGATATGGACTGATCTTCTCATATACGCTCTGATGATATGCATTGAGCAGCTGCTTTTCTTCCTCTGTCATCAATTCCGGACGCAACGCATCCAGATCGATCGGAACAAAGGTAAGCGGCTCAAAATACAAAAACTGTCCATATTCGTTCTTTTCTCCTGCACACACAAGCAGTTCATTTTCAATGCGGATTCCATGGGAACCTTCTATATAAATTCCCGGCTCGTCTGTGATCACCATTCCCGGCTCAATCTCGCACATGGCATCCCTTGTTGCCTTCCAGCGGAATCCGATCGGAGCCTCGTGAATATTTCCAAGATATCCCACGCCATGTCCGGTTCCATGATTATAGTTTAAGTTTCTGCGCCAGAATGGTTCTCTGGCTGCATAATCCAGAACCATGCCGCTGCATCCGGCAAGAAACTTTGCATCAGCAAGACGCAGCATACTGCAGGCTACCATTGTAAAGTCTTCTTTCTGTTTTTCGTCAACCTCACCGATCGCCACCGTACGTGTGATATCTGTGGATCCGTCATAATAATTTCCGCCGGTATCTGTCAAAAACAGTCCGCCTTCTTTTAATTCCACATTCGTCTCCGGTGTAGAAGAATAATGCACGATCGCCGCATGCTCTCCATAGGCACAGATCGGATCAAAGCTCGGCCAGAGATATCCTTCCTGCTCTTTTCTGAAGTTCTCCAGCTTCTCAGATGCGCTCAGCTCTGTAATCGTCTCTTTGCCAGCATGCTTCTTCAGCCAGTACATAAATTTTGTATGCGCCACGCCGTCTTTGATGTGACCTCTCCTGATATTCTCGATCTCAGCTGCATTTTTCACACACTTCATCAGCACTTCTGGATTTTCTTTCTTTACAATACGAACCGCTTCCGGAATGTTGCGATACAATGCATAGTTCACTCTCTCTGGATCCAAAAGGATCGAAGCCCCCTCCGGAAGAGTTTCTACATCTTCATAAATCGCATTATACGGATGCAGATGTACCTGACACTCCTCAAAATGCTTTAAGATATTCTCATCAAACTTTCTTTCGTCTGCGTATAGTTCCACAGAATCCATGGTGATCAGCGCATAAGAAAGCAGAAGCGGAAAATACTCCACATCCTGTCCACGCACATTCAACAGCCATCCGATGTCATCCAGACTGGTCAGAAGATGATATTCTGTATTTTCTTTTTCCATTCGTTCTCTTACAAGTTTCAGTTTCGATACCGTAGATTCTCCTGTATAAGTCTCTTCCAGATAAAATGCCGGTTTTTCAGACAAATTCGGCCTCTCTTCCCAGATCTCATCGATCAGATCACAGCCATAGTACACCTGTCCGTGCTTCTCTTTCGCAATCTTTTCATACTGTTCTCCTTCTGTAATACCGATGGTCCTTCCATCAAACCCGATATTTTCAGATTCTCCCAGTACTGATTCGATATATTCTGCGATCGCAGGTACTCCCGGCTCTCCCATTTTCTGCAGGCGAATGCCGCTTCCCTGAAGCTGCTGCTCTGCCTGTAGAAAATATCTCCCATCTGTCCAGAGACAACTTTCTTTCTCTGTGATGACAGCCGTTCCTGCTGAGCCTGTAAAACCTGTGATAAACGCTCTGGATTTAAAATGTTCTCCCACATATTCACTCTGATGGTAATCTGCTGTCGGGATCATATAAACAGAAATATGGTGTTCCTCCATTTTCTGACGTAATCGTTCTATTCTATCTTTGATACACATAAAATCGTCCTCCTTTGCCACGGGTAATTATATCACTAAAACAGATTCTGCACAAGGAATTGAATTTTTATTTCTTTTCCGGACAACAAAAAAGGACCGGAAAACTTTCATCTTCCAGTCCTTTTCTTTCATTTTATTATACCGGATATGCTCCGTCTTCTGTATCTGCTACTTTTGCATCTACTTTTGTCTGCTGAGCATCTCTGTATTTGAAGAAGTCTGTTGCAACCTGTGGGAACAGTGCATATGTCAGCACGTCCTCATCCTGCTGGCTGTACTGTGCACACTCGTTGCGCAGTGTATCCAGCTCGTTTGGAATCAGATCTGCAGGACGGCATGTGATCACTTCTGCATCTTCTCCGATTACTTTTTTCTGTACTTCCGGATTGAATGGTTTTGCTGTCGCACCATATTTTCCGGACAGTACGTCTTTTGTCTCTTTTGTCGCCATCTTATAGCGTTCTCCCATCAGTACGTTGAACACTGCCTGAGTACCAACGATCTGAGAAGAAGGTGTAACAAGCGGCGGCTCTCCAAGGTCTTTACGCACACGCGGTACTTCTTCCAGAACCTCGTAGAATTTGTCTTCTGCTCCCTGTTCTTTTAACTGGGATGTCAGGTTGGAAAGCATTCCTCCCGGTACCTGGTACAGAAGTGTTTTGATGTTGACACCAAGGTTCTTCGGATTGAGCAGTCCGGATTCGAGTGCTTCGTCTCTGATTGGTCTGAAGTAATCAGCGATCTCTGCAAGCAGGTTCTGATCCAGTCCTGTATCGTATGGAGTTCCTTTGAATGTCTCTACCATAACTTCTGTTGCCGGCTGAGAAGTTCCGAGTGCAAATGGTGACATTGCTGTATCGATGATATCAGCTCCTGCCTCTACAGATTTCAGGTATGTCATAGAAGCAACACCTGATGTATAGTGTGTATGCATCTCGATCGGAATCTCAACTGCTTCTTTTAATGCTGTCACAAGCTCTGTAGCCTGATATGGGCAAAGAAGACCTGCCATATCCTTCACACAGATTGAATTTGCTCCCATGTCTTCAATTCTCTTTGCCAGCTCTACCCAGTATTCCAGAGTATAAGCGTCTCCAAGTGTGTAAGACATCGCAACCTGTGCATGCGCTTTTTCTTTATTTGCTGCTGTAACTGCTGTCTGCAGGTTTCTCATATCATTCATACAGTCAAAGATACGAATGATGTCGATTCCGTTTGCAGCAGATTTCTGTACGAAATACTCTACCACGTCATCTGCGTATGGACGGTAACCCAGAATGTTCTGTCCACGGAATAACATCTGCAGTTTTGTGTTCTTGAATCCGTCACGGAATTTACGAAGTCTCTCCCATGGATCTTCGTGCAGGAAACGGAGTGATGCATCAAATGTAGCTCCTCCCCAGCACTCTACTGCATGGTATCCGACTTTATCCATTTTTTCTACGATTGGCATCATCTGCTCTGTTGTCATTCTTGTTGCAATCAGAGACTGATGTGCATCACGCAGAATTGTTTCTGTAATTTTAATTGGTTTTTTTGCAATTTCTGCCATTTTTACTGTCCTCCATTATTATTTCACACCAAAGATCGCCATAAATGTTCCGGCTGCTACTGCAGTACCGATAACTCCGGCAACGTTTGGTCCCATCGCATGCATCAGCAGGAAGTTTGTAGGGTCTGCTTCTGCTCCGACTTTCTGAGAAACACGGGCTGCCATAGGAACCGCAGACACACCTGCAGAACCAATCAGAGGATTTACCTTGCCCTTTGTTGCCCAACACATCAGTTTACCGAACAATACGCCAGCTGCGGTACCAAACGCAAATGCGATCAGTCCCAGTGCAACGATTTTCAGTGTATCCATGTTCAGGAATGCTTCTGCACTTGTTGTAGCACCTACAGATGTACCAAGCAGGATAACTACGATATACATCAAAGCATTGGAAGCTGTTTCTGTCAGCTGTCTTACAACACCTGATTCTTTGAACAGGTTACCAAGCATCAGCATACCTACCAGAGGAGCTGTTGTAGGAAGAATCGTACATACTACAATCGTAACGATGATTGGGAACAGAATTCTCTCCAGTTTGGAAACCGGTCTTAACTGCTCCATCTTGATCTTACGTTCTTCTTCTGTTGTAAGAAGTTTCATAATCGGCGGCTGAATGATCGGCACCAGCGACATATACGAATATGCTGCTACTGCGATTGGCCCGAGAATTGCTGTCTGCTGCAATTTTCCTGCAAGGAAAATAGAAGTAGGACCATCCGCACCACCAATAATAGAAATTGCTGCAGCTGCTTTGTCTGAGAATCCCATTGCCATCGCTCCAAGGTATGCAGCGAAAATACCAAACTGTGCTGCCGCACCCAGAAGGAAACTCTTCGGGTTTGCGATCAGTGGTCCAAAGTCTGTCATCGCACCGACACCAAGGAATATCAGAGACGGCAGGATTGACCACTCATCCAGAACATAGAAATAATACAAAAGTCCGCCTGTTCCGTTTGCTGAATCTTCTGCATGAAGCATGATGTCCGGATAAATGTTAACCAGAAGCATACCAAATGCAATCGGAACTAACAGCAGCGGTTCAAAGCCGTGTCTAATCGCCAGATAAAGGAAAAAGCATGCAACTGCGATCATAATCAGATTTCCGAATGTCAGATTCATAAACGCAGTCTGCTCTACCAGGTTGCCCAGCGTATTTGAAATATATTCCATTTGTCAAAACCTCCTAGTTTAATGTGGCTAATACTGCTCCTGACTCTACTGCGTCGCCTACTGCCACATCAATGCTAGCAACTGTACCATCTTCCGGAGCTACTACAGGGATTTCCATTTTCATAGCTTCTACTGTCACGATGGTATCTCCTGTTTTTACAGCCTGTCCTACACTTGCGTCAATACTGAATACTTTTCCTGCCGCTCCTGCTTTTACCTGAATGCTTCCCGCTCCTGCCGGTGCTGCTTTCGGAGCCGGTGCTGGAGCTGCCTTTGGAGCCGCTTTTGGAGCTGCAGGCGCAACCGGTGCTGCACCTGCACCTTTTTCTTCTACTGTTACATCATATACATTTCCATTTACAGTAATTGTATAATTTTTCATTTTAAAATCCTCCTGATTAATTCCATTTGTTCCATTTATTTGATGTTCTTCTCTTAATTGAACGAACTACAAATCCGTCTGTAGAAGTTCCTTCTGCCGCTGCGATTGCTGCTGAGATGACCGCTACAAGTTCTGTATCATCTGAAACATCTTCCACCACTGGTGCCGCAACTGGTGCCGGTGCCGGTGTTTTTGCCGGTTCTGTAGTTTTATTTTTCTTAAATTTCTTCTCAAGTTCCGGAATAAATCTGAACAGAGAAATAATGAATGAAATAAAGATTAAAACAAGGAATACAGTTCCCATTCCAAGGATGGTATTCAACCCCGCCTTTTTCAGAATCTCTGAAGTAGAATAATGTGCATTGATCGTCATACTGTCCATTTTCTGTTCTTCATCAAATGTAAATTCGATATCTGCCGTCTTATTCTCATACTCTGCTTCTGTAGAAACAACAATACCAGAGCTTGTCATCTCTGCCTCGAAGTCCCCATAACTTATGAACTCTCCGCATTCCTTTTCTCCTGCTTTCCAGGATTCAACCATAGAAAGGAAGTTTTCAGAATCTACAGGAAGACCGGTGTTGAGAAGCATCAGATTCAACTGCAAGTCTGACATTTCCTCATACTGATCAAAAACTTCATCCGGTGTCTGACTGAAGCTGCTGACAATTGCCTCTGAATAAGCCATCATAGACTCTCTATCATTACTTGTTGTCGTATCTGCCTCACTGCCGCATCCTGAAACACCTAAGGTAAGAGCACAGGCAAGTACGATTAAACTTAATTTTTTCTTCACTTCGCCTCACCTCACTAAACCGTACCGTGTTTCTTTGCCGGACGATCCTCTCTCTTTGTGAACAGCATCTCAAATGCTCCGATCACATATTTTCTTGTGTCGGCTGCATCAATGATTGCATCCACATATCCTCTTCTTGCCGCAGAAACCGGACTGGACTGCAGTTCTTTGTATTCTGCAGCTTTTTCTTTTAATGTCTGTGCATCTGCGTCTGCATACATGATCTTTGCTGCCATAGAAGCATCCATCATTCCGATCTCAGCTGTCGGCCATGCGTATACCAGATCTGCTCCGATAGATTTACTGTTCATCGCAATATATGCGCTTCCGTAAGCTTTTCCTACGATCACATTAACCTTTGGTACAGATGCATTCGCGAATGCGTAAGTCAGTTTTGCAACTGCACGTGCCATATCCTTCTCAGCTTCCAGAGTTGCTTCAAATCCTGTCACGTTTGTCAGAGATAATACCGGAATCGAGAAAGCATCACAGAAATTGATAAAATCTGCTGCCTTTTTGCATCCATCCACTGTCAGAACCTGTCCCAGTGATTCTGCATTTCCTTCTTCGTCATACACTTTGGAACGGTTGGCAACCGCACCAACTGTCATTCCATTGAGACGGATGAATCCTGTTACCATCTCTTTTGCATATTCTTTCTTTGTCTCAAAGAAGATATTGTTGTCAGAAATTGTGGCAAGTGCAATTCCTGTGTCTTCTGCTGCATTGGCAAGATCTGCACAAATACGGTTCAGATCATCTGTACATTCCTCATAAGATGCATCGTCTTCAAAGTTCGCAGGAAGCATACAGATCAGGGAACGAATCTGTCCCAGAATTTCTTCTTCTGTTCCTGCCGCATCTACAAGACCTGCTGTTCTGCTCTGATACTCAGCACTTGCTGTGTCGCATTTAGAATCGATATTTCCTTCCAGAGCATTTGGAGAATTCACAAATAATTTTCCTTCTTTATTTTCCATGAATGTGAAATCCGTCAGTCCCGGCACGACTGCAAGACCACCGCCACACATACCAAAAACAGCTGTGATCTGAGGGATCACACCGGATGCCATTGCCTGTTTAAAGTACAGGCTTCCAAATGCCTCCAGCGCGTCTGTCGCTTCCTGAAGACGAAGACCTGCACAGTCGATCAGACCGATGACCGGCGCTCCCATCTTCATTGCCATGTCATAGATGTTTGCAATCTTCTTTGCATGCATCTCGCCGATCGCACCTTTTAAAACAGATGCATCCTGGCTGTAGACATAGACAAGATTTCCGTCAATCACTCCATAGCCGGTAATGCCCCCGTCAGCCGGAGTTTCTTTTTCCTGCAGGTTGAAATCTGTATTTCTTGCTGTAACTGCACCACCGATTTCAACAAAGCTGCCCTCATCAAGCACTGTGGCAATTCTTCTGCTTGCTGAGTTTTCTGTTGCATTGTTGCTCATATTCTAGCCCTCCATATTATAAAATGTGTTTAAATATAAACCAAAATTTTTGCCTATTCTAGTATATATTACTTAGCGAAAAAATTCAATTAAATTTCTGTTTTTTGTTATTTCTTTGCCATTTTCTTTTATTTTTTCCGAATTTTTATAAAAAAAGACATATTTCCTGACTTTGGAAATATGTCTTTGTTTTTACTTCTGATTACGGAATTGCACCGGAGTGACCTGATACATCTTTTTAAAGATCCGGTTGAAATGTTCTACGTTCTGATATCCCACAGTCTCTGCGATACTCTCTACAGTTGCATTGCCTTCCCTGAGCATCGTGCAGGCTTTTTTCATCCGGACATTTTTCAGGATGTCTCCGAATGTCATTCCTGATTTTTCCTTGATATATTTGGAAAGGTATGGTTTCGACAGGAAAAACTTTTCGGACAGCTCATCCAGTGTCACATGCTTATAGTTTGCATAGATATAATTCGTGATCTCCAAGAGTCTTGCATCCTTGCATTCCTGCTGATTTCGGAGTTCTTCGATCTTATTGACTGCCACGACCAGGGCTTCTACAGAAGCTTTGATGATATCGGCATCAATGCCGACTCCCCAGTAGCGCTTTTTATTGCAGATCACGCCCACATAAGCGACCGCTTTGGATGAAGACCCTTTTGTCATGGAATGTTCTTCATAAAATGCCAGCTCATAATCGATGTCAAAATAGTGCTTAATAGCATTGCTCACCGCATCCAGACGTCCATTTCCCATTCCGTTGATCACACGGTCGCTTCCCGCATGGTGGATCGTCGCCTCCGCAAGGATTCCGTCTTCCTGTTTAAAGTGACATTCATCTACTGTAAAGATTGTTTTTACGTGAATATAATGATCTTCAAATATATGGTATACCCAGTCTGGCGTCAGTTCTTTATGCGCTTTATCCGACACATCCTTTACAAGATAGCCGACCTCTTCTCTCATTTTCTGCGGAAGGCTGATTCCAAAGCTCTGTTTTAAAATATAGTTGACTCCGCCTTTTCCGGACTGACTGTTGATACGGATCACATCGGTCTCGTAGCGGCGTCCCACATCTTTTGGATCCAGAGGAAGGTAAGGAACCGACCATGTCTGGCACTGCTTCTCTTCTCTCCATGCCATTCCTTTTGCGATCGCATCCTGGTGAGAACCGGAAAACGCGGTAAATACCAGTTCTCCGGCATATGGCTGTCTCGGAGAAACCTGCATTCTGGTAAGTCTCTCATAGGTCTCACTGATCTCACTCATGTTGGAAAAATCCAAGCCCGGATCCACTCCCTGTGAATACATATTCATAGCAACCGTGATAATATCCACATTTCCGGTCCGTTCGCCGTTTCCAAACAGCGTTCCCTCGATCCGGTCCGCTCCTGCCAGAATTCCAAGCTCTGCGTCACTGACGCCGGATCCTCTGTCGTTATGCGGATGAAGCGATAACAATACATGTTCTCTGTTATATAAGTGCTTGCTCATATATTCCACCTGACTTGCGAACACATGCGGCATCGCGTTTTCCACGGTTGTCGGAAGATTGATGATCACTTTTCGCTCCCTGGACGGCTCCCACACTCTGAGAACTGCATTGCACACTTCCAGCGCATAATCCACCTCGGTTCCCTGGAAACTTTCCGGGCTGTACTCAAACGTGAAATTCCCTTCTGTCTCCTTTGCCAGCTCATTCAGAAGAATGGCTCCGTCTACCGCAATTTTTTTGATTTCTTCTTTATTCTTTTTAAACACTTGTTCTCTCTGTGCGACAGAAGTTGAATTATACAGATGAATGACCGCATGCGGCGCTCCTTTGACCGCTTCAAAGGTCCGTTTGATAATATGCTCTCTCGCCTGTGTCAGAACCTGGATCGTTACATCCTCAGGGATCATATTCTGCTCGATCAATGTACGCAGAAATTGATATTCTGTCTCAGACGCTGCCGGAAATCCCACTTCGATCTGCTTGAAGCCGACATCCAGAAGCATCTGGAAGAATTCTATTTTTTCCTCCAGACTCATAGGCTCGATCAATGCCTGATTCCCATCCCGCAGATCCACGCTGCACCAGACGGGCGGTTTTTCAATATGGTCTTTCTTCACCCAGTCATAGCACGGCACCGGCGGCATAAAATAGCTTCTTTCATATTTTTCAAAATTCTTCATCGCAAGCACTCCTTATATTACATCAATTTACTTGTCTTTTTTTATTTCGTTTATACTATCATACTCTTCCATTCGATACCAGTGACATTTTTAATCACTTGCCTTGATTTATTTTAATATATTTTCTCTTTTAAGAAATATTTTGCTGCTATTTTCTTCCAGCACCATGAAAAATCAATTTTTCCCACAGACCTTTGGATTACTACCGGAAGTCTGGCAAGAGTTTCTCCGTTGACCCGATATTCTATCGTTCCCACTTCTGTCCCTTCCCGGACAGGAGCCGGTAATACTGCCGGAATGTTCCTTCTTACCTGAACAGATTCCCAGTCTGCCAGCAGAAACGAAAGATTTGACTGCTCTGACAGTGCTTCTGCATATGTATACGCCTCTTTCTGATTGGAATCCGGAATCCCATCCGTCACCCGGATTTTAAATTTTTGCCCGGCGCCTTTCATACTCTGATATTCAAAATGTTCCAGACCGTACTCCATCAGTTTTTTTGTATCCTCCCATTTATAGCTCCGATTGTTCGGCCAGCCGCACGCCAGAAGTGCTACGATAAAGGTTCGCTTTTCTCTTTTTAATGCCCCCACGTAGCAATATCCTGCCTCCCCGGTAAATCCGGTTTTTCCGGATACAGCGCCTTCCATCATCGTAAGAAACGCGTTGTGATTGATGCAGGAATACGTCTGCGTCTGCTCCAGATCCGAAAACTGATAGGAAGACACGCCTGTAATTTCCAGAAATTCCTTCCGCTTTGGAGACTCCATCACACAATAGCGCATAATCCTTGCCAGTTCTTCTGCCGTGGTCCGATGGCTCCCGCCGTCATCTGCCCCGTCCAGACCATTGGGTGTGACAAAATGGGTATGGCTAAGTCCCAGTTCTCTTGCTTTCTGGTTCATCTCATCCGCAAACTGCTCCACGCTTCCAGCCAGATGTTCTGCCAGCATCACCGCTGTATCGTTATGTGATTCCAGCATCAGAGAATATAAAAGATCCTTAAGCTTAAATTTCTGTCCTTCCACTGTCCCCAGTCGGACTCTGGGCTGGGCTGCCGCATTGGCACTGACTGACACACTCTCATCCGGGTCTGCACGTTCCAATGCAAGAATGCAGGTCATGATCTTGGTTGTACTCGCCATAGGACGCTCTGTTTCGGCATTTTTTGCAAACAAAATACGCCCGCTGTCTGCATCCATCAAAACTGCCGACCGGGCGTATAACTGTCCTGGAGTATTCTCCCCGTATGCGATTTTTGTCTGTTCTTCCTCCGCATATACACACGAAACCGGAAACAGACCATTTACTGCAATCAGAAGACAAAAGCCCAGGATCAGCCCGACCCGATATGTTCGTCCTCTTTCCCTTCTTTTCTCATGCATTGCTTTTTTATTCTCCAGACATTCTTTGCTATATCCTATGTCCGAAGATTTTTAATCAGAACTACAGGTTTAACTTTAACTGTACCTCATCCTCTGCTTCTTCTTTAAAATGTGCTACCTGCTCCGGATTCGGCGCAGGAAGTTCATCCAGAGAATGTACACTGAATCTGCGCAGAAACTCTTCTGTGGTTCCAAATAAAAGCGGTTTTCCCGGCGCATCCATACGCCCCACTTCCTCAACCAGATCATATTCTACCAGCTTGCTGACTGCATGATCCGATTTGACGCCACGGATTTTTTCGATTTCCAGTTTTGTAACCGGCTGCTTGTAGGCGATGATCGAAAGCGTTTCCAAAAGTACATCCGTAAGAACCTGTTTTTTTGGCTGCTTTGCTACCCGGATCAAATATTCATACATCTCTTTTTTCGTGCACATCTGAAACGAAGCTTCCAGTTCGATGATCCGGATTCCCCGATCTTCTTTCTCATACCGGTCCATCATCTGGCGGATTATTTTTTTTGTCGTTTCTTCGTCATGTCCGATCGCCTGTGCAAGTTTTTTCAGCTCCACAGAGCCTCCCATTGCAAACAAAATTGCTTCTATGGCTGCCTGCAGTTTTTTTTGCTCCATTCTTTCTCTTTCCTTCCTGTTTCTCCTGGCATGCTCTGTTATATCTGGGAATCGATCAGGATCTCCCCGCAGATTTCTTCCTGATAAACACGGATCATGCCCGTCTTCATCAGCTCCAGCACTGCCAGAAATGTCACCACAATATGCATCTTGCTTCTCTGTTTTTCAAGAAGCATACGAAAACTGAATTTTTTATGTGTCCTTGCATAAGTCTCCACATACAAAAGCTTGTCCGGAAGCGGTACTTCTTCTTTCTCGATCTTACCGAACTTACTCCGCACCGGATCGATCTTCTCTTCCTGCCTGCGCATCACTTCCCGGAAAATCTTCCTCAGCTGTACCAGCGTCACGTCCCCTAAAAGCTGATCCAGATCTACCGCAGGAACATAACTTTTCACCTCTTCGGGAATATCTGCCTCCCGGTAAAAATACTGGTCTGCATCTACCTGACGATCCCGCAGCTCGTAGGACATATATTTGTACATTTTATACTGTAAAAGCTGTTCTACCAGCTCTGCTCTCGGATCTTCCTCTTCGCCCTCTTCATTGATCTCTTTCGGGAGCAGCATCCGGCATTTGATATCCAGAAGTGTTGCCGCCATCACGAGAAATTCACTCATGACGTTTAAATCTTCCCGCTCCATCTGCCGGATATATTCCATATACTGGCTGGTGATCTCTACGATCGGAATGTCATAGATATCAATCTTATTTTTCTCGATCAAATGTAACAGCAGATCCAACGGACCTTCAAAAACCTGCAATTTTACCGGTATCCCCATCTGTTTTATTTCTCCCATCTACCGTCTGTTATTTCACACTGTGTTTCATTATACGGGAAATCCTTCAAATTCTCAACTGTCTTTTTCGCCCCGCAGATGAATCACGATCATCTCTGCCTCATTCAAAAAACGAAGATTGATCGTATGAGTGCCAAGCCCACGGCTTACAATGATCGTCTGCTCTCCTTCTGTTGTCATCTCCCCGGAATATTTCGGAAACGGAATCGCCTGAGGCGTGATCAGACCTCCGATTCCCGGCAGACGGATAATCCCGCCGTGAAGATGCCCGGAAAGCACCAGATCTGCTCCCCATTTTTTATATGCGTCAAAATAAACCGGATTGTGCGCCAGAAGAATCTCATAATCCGCAGCTTCTTTTTCAATACATGCTGTTACATCCTGCTCTGTGACCCGGTATTTTTTGAATTTTGTATAAGTTGCAAGGGGCAGTTCCAGAGCCGAAATCCGGATCCTGCAGTCATCCTCCTTAAGCAGGACACTGCTATTTTCCAGAAAATGCACGCCGCATTCTTCTAATTGCTTTTGATACCCCTGATAAACCTCCCCATAGACTTCCGGTTTTCTTTTCATCCGCTGCTCGTGATTTCCGCAGGCATAATAAACCGGAGCGATCGCAGGAAGTTTTGAAACAAATTCCAGAGCCGGAGCAAAGGAACACCCTTTCTTCCCGACCAGCATATCCCCGCCGATCAGAATCAGATCCGGCCTCGCTTTGCAGATCGCATCCAGCAAACGTTCATTTCCGGCTCCATATTCTTTATTGTGCAGATCGCTTAAAAACACGATCTTCTTTTCCTTTTTCAGCCCGTTCAGCCTGCGGGATACAACAACGTCCTCTGTCACCTTGAAATACTGCTGCTCCCGGTACGCTTCCAGCAGACAAAGAACTGCCGCCACTGTCAGAACAAAGACCACTAAGATCACTGCTTTCATGGCATTCTCCTTTTTGTCATTTTTTCTTCTTATCCTATCATTTTTTTAAATGCAGTTCAACATAAGGAAAGGTGCAGCATTTCGCTACACCCTGATTTTTTGCATCACTTTTTTCAGATAATCCAAAAATTCTGCTTTTTTACAGCTTTCTTTTGCCAGAATCTCCACTCTTCCGATTTCTTTTTCTCCCAGCTCATAGACAAGTTCGCCTACTTTCTGTCCCTTTTTCACCGGAGCTTTTACAGACTGCTTCATCTGTGCCTTCTTTGTCACCCCTGCCAGATTTGCTCCGCTTGTGTCCAGATAGCGGAACGTATCCGCATACTCGCAGAGAATCTGCTCTTTGACACCACCTTGCACTTCGACCGGTTTTAACTTCGGCGGATCATTGTCTTCGTATACCTGGCATTTTCCGAATCCATAATTCAGAAGCTTCGTCGCATCCTGAAACCGCTGTTTCGAATTTTCTCCGCCCAGGATCACCGCGATCAGTTCCATCCCGTCTTTTTCGGCTGTCGCAGACACGCAGAATTTGGCCTCATCGGTAGAGCCTGTCTTTAAACCTGTGGCATATGGATACTGCCGTACCAGTTTGTTCGTGTTGGACAGTCCAAATTCAGAAGTCCCCTTTTTTGTGGTATGGGTGATCGTATCCATCCAGATCATGCAGTAATCATGAATTTTCGGATATTTTTCGATCAATTCTCTGGACATCAGAGCAATATCTCTTGCCGTCGTCAAATGTCCCTCGGTATCCAGTCCGTTACAGTTTTGAAACGTTGTATTTTTCATGCCGAGCCCTGCCGCCCGTTCATTCATCATCTTTACAAAGGCCTCTTCACTGCCCGCTATGTACTCTGCCATGGCGGTACAGGCATCATTGGCACTGGCTACGGAAATACATTTTAACATCGTATCCACACTCTGCGTTTCTCCGGGCTCCAAAAACACCTGAGAACCTCCCATGGACGCTGCATATTCCGAGGTTGACACCTCATCTTCCAGCGCAATTTTTCCATCCTCCAGTGCATCAAAGATCAAAAGCATAGTCATGATCTTCGTGACACTGGCCGGTGCGCGTCTTGTATCTGCATCTTTTTCATACAACACAGCGCCTGTGGACGCTTCCATCAAAACGGCACTTGGTGCCTGTACTTCCACCTCTGCCTCCTGCTGCCCTTCTGTTTTCTGAGCTGCATCCGGCTCTTCTGCCAGAGTCTGAATCCCGGGCACAACAGCCACAGAGAGACTCAGTACTGCGCTTAGTAACACTGCGAGAACACGTTTCATTTCGATTCTCCATTCCCTGATCTGGTCTGTTACTATTTATTATATCCACTTCGCTTTCTTATAATACCAGAAAAATGCCAGAGAACTTAAACTCCATGTCAGCGGATATACCCAGTACACCACCTGAATGCTGTGAGTGAGTGGAATCATCACGGAAAGGAAAGACACCCGGATCACACACCAGCACATCATCATAATGATCATGGACACCATCGTCTTGCCCGCACCGCGCAAAATTGCTGCAATGGAATGTGAATATGCAAGCAGACAGTAAAATAACGCTGCTGTTCTGGCTTTTTCCACACCAAACCGAATGATCTCAGGAGAAGAGTCAAATGCCGCGATCAGCTGTGGTGCCAGAAGAAATACCACGACACCAATCAGTTCTGCCAATATAACTGCTGCGAGAATTCCAAATCGCGCCCCTTTTTTCGTGCGCTCCTCCTGCTTTGCACCCAGATTCTGTCCTACAAATGTCGTCAGTGCCATAGTAAAGCTGTTGATGGGCAGAAAACCGAACCCTTCCCCCTTTGTGTAGGCCCCATAGCCCGCCATTGCCATTTCTCCGAATGCATTGATATTGGACTGTACGACCACGTTTGCAAACGCAATGATAGAGTTCTGCACTCCGGAAGGCAGTCCGATCTTGATGATCTGGACAAGGATTCCTTTGTCAAAACGGATTTTTCGAATCTTCAATCCATAGCTTTCCTTTGTCCGCAGCAGCTGCCAGAAACAAAGGAGTGCACTCACAATCTGAGAGATCACGGTTGCAACCGCCGCACCTCCCACTCCTGTATGAAATCCTGTGATAAACAACAGATCCAGAACCAGATTGATCACAGACGATACGATCAGATAATACAAAGGATGTCTGCTGTCTCCCACAGCCTGCAGAATTCCCACCAGGACATTGTACATCACAAATCCTAAAGATCCCGCAAAATAAATCTGAAGATATGTCACCGATTCTCTCATTACACTTTCGGGCGTATCCATCCACCGCAGGATCTGCGGAGAAAGTGCCACTCCGACGCCGGTCATCAAAACTCCTGCCACCAGACCAAATGCAACTGTGGTGTGTACCGCGCGCTGCAGATTTTTCTCATCTCCTGCACCAAAAAACCGGGCAACGATTACCCCCGCTCCCGCTGAGATTCCACTCAAAAATCCAATCAGCATAAAGATCAGACTTCCGGAGGAGCTGACTGCAGCCAGTGCACTGCTCCCCAGGAAATTTCCGACGATCAGAGAATCCACAGTGTTATATAATTGCTGAAATAAATTGCCCAGAAAAATCGGCATCGCAAAAAAAGTCATCTGTTTCCAGATTGAGCCGCTTGTCATAGGCGCTGCTGTTTTTGTCATAAAATCCCCCCTGTTGTTTCTTTCTTATCCTATCGCCTTTTATAAAATTACAAATAATTTTTCCAGTCCAAATTTGCCTTCATCCTGCAGCATCTGCTCCATTTTGCACTTGTTGAAATCCGAATGCTCCACTTCTCTTGCATACCGGCGTGCCGCCTCTGCAACATCCGAAAACTCCAGCGTTCCATTTTTCAAAAATACACCTTTTGCCAGCGCCCGGATCAAAATACAACCTGACACTGCAAATTTTAGTTTCCCATATGCCTGTTCATCGTAGACTGCCCCGCAAAAGTAAGTAAATACAAAATAAACCATCAGCTGTTCCATGATCTTCTCCGTAAACACAGATTCGAACTCTTTTCTTTGCTCTGCTGACAGCTCTGATTCCAACAACATATTTTTTGCTTCTTTGACATATCCCTTCCAGTCGTCTCTGAGCACTTCCAGATGATTCAGGATCACAAACAGATTGCCGCAAACCTCCTGCTGCGTTTTTTCCTCTGTATCCAGATTGTCCAGTTTTTCCTGAAACCAGGTCCAGACGCGTTCCTTCTCGTAACGCTTTAGAAGCCCATCAATCTCAAACAGGGCATTTTTGTCGATCCTCTCCTGCAGATCATGCGCCAGTGCCAGCACGATTGCCATTCTCAGCCGGACTGGATACTCCCGATTCTGAAGAATCTGAAAGATCAGAGTTCTCGCGTCTTCCAGTTTGGTAAACAAGAAGAAATCAAACTCCTCATAAGTCTCTTCCCGATCCGGATTTTCCGCCTCCAGAAAACGGACCGGCTCTTCGCAGCCCAGGATCAGATTTGCTGCTTCCGGACAGGATAAAGACAGGGAAATCTCCCGCAGTCCTTCAAATTCTTCCACATGCCTCGGATACAGCCTGCAGGTCTTGCAGAACATCCCGGATCCGTTGCCTTCTATGTACAGATCACACAGATTTTCTTCATTGAGAAAGGCACAGCGCTTCTCATATTGGCGAAACGCGCCTTCCTCCCAGTCAATTTCATTGTGCAGGCGACTGCCAAGCCGCCCTTTTGTCTGTCTGTATTTTTTCAGTGAAGCGGGATCGATCATAATCTGCCACCCTGCGCAGCAAGTATCCGGACAGTCCCCGCCGATACATGCAAACTTCTTATAGTAGTGCGGAATGATATACTGCATGTTGTACTCCTTTTTTATGTCACTATTTTTCAGTCGAGAAACACATACTGTTTCAATCGTTCAAACGCTTCTTTCACACGACTGTGCGGCAGCGCCAGATTCATCCGGATATGGCACGCTCCGTGGAACGGACGACCATCCTGCCAGATCACGCCCACTTCCATGCCTGCCCTCTGCAGCTCTTCAATGGTCTGGTGATGCGCCTCGCACCAGTCTGTGCAGTCTAAAAAGAGCATGTACGTCCCCTGCGGTCTGGACACGGAAACACCCGGAAATTCTCTCCTGATAAACTCCATGGCATAGGAAATGTTCGTATCCAGCACGGTGCGAAGCTCGTCCACCCACTCCATTCCTTCTTTCGAATATGCCGCGATCAGCGCATGCATGGACAACACATTCATAGAATTGTAATGGGTCATTTTCCCTTCCATACATACCCGGTCTCTCAAATACGAATTATAAATGATATGATACGAACCGATCAATCCTGCCAGATTAAATGTCTTGGACGGAGCGTAAAGCGCAATGGTTCTGTTTTTTGCATCCTCGGACACAGACTGTGTCGGGATATGCTGATATCCCGGAAGTGTCAGATCTGACCAGATCTCATCTGAGATCACATACACATCATGCTTCTGATAGATTTCCATTGCCTTTTCAATCTCCCAGCGCTCCCAGACACGTCCGGTCGGGTTGTGAGGCGAACAAAAAACCGCCGCATGGATCTTGTTTTGCACAATTTTTTCTTCCATATCTTCGTAATCAATCCGCCAGATTCCTTCTTCATCCAACACCAGTGGATTCAGGACGATATTCCATCCATTGTCCTCAATACAATGCGTAAATCCGATATACGTCGGAGACTGCAGCAAAACAGAATCCCCATTGGAACACAATACTTTCAAAGCCGAAACCACACCGCCGAGCACACCGTTCTCATAGCCGATGCACTCTTTTGTCAGATCGTTCACGCCATTACGTGTCTTCTGCCAGTTGATGATCCCGTCATAATATGCCGCCGACGGATCAAAATAACCATATGCCGGATGCTTTGTCCTCTGGATGATCGCCTCCGGAATTGCCGGAAGCGCCGGAAAATTCATATCCGCTACCCACATCGGGATCAGATCAAACCCTTCTCGAATTTTCGCACCTGCGAAAAAATCATTGCCTGTATTGTTTCCGGCAGGCGCATCTACTGCGATGGCATCCTTTCCCCGCCGGTCCATAATCGTTGTAAAATCATACTGCATGATATCAAACCTCTTTTCCTGAAATCCGGCTCCCCACAAAAAGGGAAGGATGTTCCAAACTGGAGGCATCCTTCCATCCGGGTGCAACGAATCTTATTGTTTCTTCTATTCTAGCAAGTCAACGTGAGAAAATCAACACCCCTCTTTCGGTCCGGCAATCACCGCTGTCTATCGACCTCTTCCAGTTCATACGGCTGAAACAGTTTGATTGTTCCGTATTCTCCGTCAAATCCCGAAATCCGCTCTACCTCGCCGTTTCGCAGACGCTCAATTCCCTCTGCGATCAGAAATCCGGACTTTTGCCGGATTTCCTCCAACGGCACAGTTCTCAGAATCTCAAATTCCGATCCGATCATCCGCAGCATCTGCTCGTATTCTTTTTGTACCTTCTTACTTCCGGAAGAAACACCCACGCATGCTGAGATAACTTCCGGAAGTGGAACCAGACTTTCAAATCCATTGGCACCTTCTTTTACAAAACCTTCCGCCCTGTCCGCCAGCTGTTCAATCCGATGAGAAACACCAATGGTAATTTTTCTTCCACACACCGGACATTTTCCCTGATATGTTTCTGTCTCTATCGGTGTCAGGCAAAGATTGCACTTCCGATGGCCATCCATATGGTATTTTCCTTCCTCCGGGAAAAATTCAATGGTGCCTGCCAGACCGCTGCCATTTTGAATGGCACCTCTCAGACCTTCATAGGACCAGTCAATATCCAGAAGAGTGGCCTCTCTTCCCAGTTTTGCCGGAGAATGCGCATCGGAATTGGAAATCAACTGAAACCGGTCCAGCATGGACACCCGCCAGTTCATCGGCGGATCCGAGGATAATCCCGTCTCCACTGCATGAATGTGAGAACTCAGATCCCCGAAGCACTCATCTATCGTATCAAATCCGGAAAATGCTCCGAACATGGAAAAATGCGGTGTCCAGATGTGTGCCGGAACGTACATGCCATCTGGTGTTGTCTCCAGCATGATTTCCAGTAAATCCCTGCAATCCAACCCAAGAATCGGCCGCCCGTCCGAATGCAGATTTCCGATCACTTCCAGTTTCTCCGAAAGATTCTCTGCGGCTTTTAGCCCGGGAAGAATCAAAAGACTGTGAACCTTCCGCACCTTATCGTATTTCTTATAGATAGAACTGATCTCTCCGGTGATCACGAATCGGGGAATCATGTGATCCGGCGTATTCCCATCCTGAATCCTGTATTCTTTTTTCAGCACATAAAATCCGTCTTCTGCGGGCTTTAATTTTTCTTTTAACTCTTCTCTCCATGCCGGATGCGTAAAATCCCCGCTCCCGATCAGATGGATGCCTTTTCTGCGCGCCCACAGATCCAGATACTCCGGCGTACACTCTTTGCTGGTGGCTCTGGAATATCTGGAATGGGTGTGTAAGTCTGCAATATACATGTCTGATAACCTCTTTTCTATGTCTGTTATTCCTGACTTTTTTCTCTATAAAAAAATATAACACAATCGGGCAATTCCGTCAGCAAAATTGCTTGCATTTTCCATATCCAGGTAATATAATAATTTGGTGCAGATATTCTTATCGGCAATCGTCAGATTTCCGTCCGGGCAGACTGATTTTTTCTTGCCATCTGCTTTTTTTATGTATATTTTTACTCTCTTTCATTCTCTGAAAGAGAGATTCTATAAATCGAAGGAGGTTCTTATGAATTCCCGTACTTACTATGATATTCTCGGTGTTTCCCGGGAAGCTACATTACAGGAAATCACAAGTGCAAAAAATGCGCTTGCTAAAGTATATCACCCGGATGCCAATATGAATCAGGGCATCGACACCACTGCGTGTATGCAGGAAATACTGGAGGCGTACCGGGTACTTTCCAATCCCGAATCCCGGCACGAATATGACAAAGAATTAGGCGGTGGACAAATCCGTGTCTTCCGCACCTTTACCGTTGGTCCCGAGGATGATGAACAGGCTGCTCCGTTTGTCGTGTATTGGAACGCTGCCTGTCGTCTGCAGGAAACCGTAGACCTTGCGATGGAATTTTTGGAGAACAACTCCCAGAAGAAAAAACGTACGTTTCTGTTCTTCCGCCGGAAAGATGCTGCTTCTGAGGCAGAAAAACAAAAACATCTGAACAAACTGTCTGTGCGCGCCATGCAGTATATCACTGTCCTAAAAGAAGCCGGCATCCCCTCCCAGTACTGGACCGAAGATGCAATGAACTGGGTACTGATCCGTTGGAGCCACCGTCAGAATATGGACTATCGCGTACTCTTCAATCGTTACGAAAAACATCTGAATCAGGATCTCTCCAATTCCGAACGTCATAAACTTCATGTCCACGGAAAACAATTCCACAACAATCTAAAAAAACTGCTCAGCTGCGCTCTATAGGCGCAGCAGGCAGTCCTGCAGTAAGGCTTCACAGCCTTCTTTCACATCTTCGTATGTCCTGTCAAAATTCCCGGTATACCACGGATCCGCAATATCCTGCCCTGTCCGCTCTGTAAAATCAAGCAGTTTCGACACTTTTCCTTTCGGATCGCCGCCCAGAATCCGCATCATGTTTCGAATATTCATGGAATCCATCCCGATCAGATAATCAAATTCGTCATATTCCCGCTTTTCTAACTGACGTGCGCGGTGATCTCCGCATGGGATACCGACCTCTTTTAATTTCCGCAGGGTGCCGTGATGAACCGGATTTCCGATTTCCTCGCGGCTGGTAGCTGCGGAATCAATGTAGAACTGATCGGTGAGGTTGTGTCTGTTGATCAGATTCTGGAAAACGTATTGCGCCATGGTACTGCGGCAGATGTTGCCGTGGCAAATAAATAGTACCTTTATTTTCTCCATTTTATCTCCTCATATCCTCTCAAAGCCTTATAAATACTGGCTTTTCAGCCTTTGTGCATTTTTTACTTGAAAGGTTCTTTTTCTTATAAATTCTTGTATTTTCTCATGTTTTTTCGGGCATTTGTGGTACAAATGGGTTATTTTTAAAGTCCCAAATTCCTTATGAGATAAGGCTTACATGAGTTGTTTGTGCATGTTTTTGGGTTATAAACTTTTTCTTTTCGAGTTCATCCCTTGCTTCTTTTAATCTGGCAAGTTCTTTCTTTGCATCATCATAGCCGGTATGCGTATAAATATTAAGTGTTACAGATACATCTGAATGCCCCATCAGATATTGCAGTGTCTTTGGGTTCATCCCTGAATTGGCCATATTTGTACAATAAGTATGCCTGCATATATGTGGAGTAACTGGCGGCAATTGCAACAAATTCTCACGATTATATTTTTCTCTTGCATGCTGCATGTACTTTTCCCAATGAAGTGCAACCATTGGCCTTCCATTCTTGTCCAGAAACAGAAATCCTCCATATCCATCCACCATCGGCTCACGTTTTGGTTTCCTTCTATTCTTCAAGATTCGAAGAAATGCCTCTTTTACATCCGCTTCCATCGGAAGTAACCGAGTACCACTTGTTGTCTTTGTAGATACGATGATATACTTCATTTCTCGAGTTCTTTGCAACTGATGATTCACATTGATAATATCTTCTTTAAAGTCCAAGTCTTTTACAGTAAGCCCACAAAATTCAGATATTCTAAGACCTGTCTTGAATAAGATATAAAATGCATCATAATACTGATTATAATGCGGATCATTCTTTACAAAATCAAGAAATTTAGTTTCATCTTCCGGCGAAACAGCTTGTCTTTTCTAACTGTCATTAACAAGTACTGTACCTAATTCAAATCCAAATGGATTTTTTAGAATCAAGTCATCATCCACAGCCATTTGAAAAGCAGGTCTTAAAACACCTCTGATGGAATGAATGGAACTATATCCTCTACCATCTCTTTGTAGTTTTATCAGAAAAATCTTTGCGTCAGAAAGTTTCACATCATCCACTTTCTTATAAGCGAATTCTTCCTTTTTCAATACATTCACCACAAATTTGTAATTCGCTAAAGTATTATGCTTTACTCCTGTTTTCAGGGAAAGATATCGTTCCACAAGTTCAAGCACTGTAATGTTACTTCCTGTAATCCCTTGCATCTGTAAGGACTGAACTTTTCTTTCTTTTTCCCTGAGAGAAAGATCTGCCCGTTTACCTTCCGGCATCTTATCTGCTTCTGTCAATCTCCAACTATATAATATTTTACGCTTACCAAGTGAATCTGTATATTTATAGCGGTAACGTCCACTTGGTTCCTGCCATTCTCCTTGCTGGAGAACTCTGCCTTTATCATCACGTCTCTTTGAAATCATATCCTACCTCCAAGGGGACGCAACATGATATTGTTAGTATATCATGTAACCCCTAATTCGAACACCTCCTTCTTTTAAATTTCATTTTATATCGCACTGAGTGTATCAATAAATTTTTCAAATCTTGTTCGTTTTATCTGTACACGATTCCCATTCCAAAGCAAATACTCTGCATTTGGATTGTCACTGACTAACTTACGAAGCTTTCCTTCTCCAATACGAAAATAGGATGCTGCCTCTTCAATGGATAATGTATACTTCTTCCAATAAGGTATATCATAACTTGTCATTTGTATGCCTCCTTCTATTATCTTTGTTTTTGACATTGGCGGCTGGCAAAGGTATCTATAAAGACTGCCAATGCCAAAGTATTTTTTTGCCAATGTCATCTTTTATTCTGTGATTAACGCAACTGTTTTTCTTCCCTGACACCAGTCATAGCTTAATCTACTTTCCAATTGCTTTCTTGCATCTCTTCCTGTTCTGGAAGAAATCCCATAGGCTAGTAGTTCTGCCTCTAATTCTTCTAAACACATTACTTTTCGTTTGTTTAATAACTCCAGGATCAACTTCTGTGCCTTTTCCAGTTTCGTTTCCTTTTTCGTTCCTGCTTTCCCCATCAGCAGATCTTCAATGGATATATGTCAATCACGCTTAAATTTTGTACATTTTTCACGCTAAAAAAATGTACAGATAACCTGAAATAATTCATCTGCAACAATATACTGAATCAGCTTTGACTCATAATCAAAGGTAACTGACTGATTAAACAACCTTGAATAGATAAAATGAACCTTGTTAAAAATTGTCTTCTCTTTATTTGCAGCATGCTGAGCCATTCTTGTTTTTACATGATTAGACTCTCCAATATAAGCCTGCTTACCATTTTCAAGTATGTACAACATTGGCCAATTATCCAAATATTCTTCTTTGCTGTACTCACCGTTTTTAAAATCACCATCAATAATTTTAAACATAATTAATCTCTTTCATTAGTATTTTTGTTTTCTGAACTTATACCATAAGTTACTAAATATATTAATAGTAGTGTATACTATACAATAAATATTTTCAAGAATTTCCCACTATTTCATAATAAATTGTATAACTTTTTTCTTTCAACATGTTCTTAAATTTACATATATTGTCTAATCTTATTGATTAATTTAATATCTGTCGGCAGCCACCATACAGAATCAAGTTCATCTTTTGTCAGCCACTTTGCTGCTTCATGTTCTTTGAGCACTAAATTGCCTGCTACAATTTCTGCCCAAAAGCAATCCATAGAAAGATGAAATTGCGGATAATCATATTCTATTGTATCAATCAGATTTCCAACTGAAATTTCCGTTGCAAGTTCTTCACTTATTTCTCGCACAAGAGCTTTCTTTGGCGTTTCACCATTCTCAATTTTCCCACCAGGAAATTCCCATCCTCCTTTAAACTCATCATATCCCCATTTCTGCTTCACCCGAAAGAATATAAAAACTGCTTTGATTTGTGATGAAAGTGCCATCCATACTTACCACCATAAATTGTAAATTATTAAATAATTGTAAATTATTAAATTATAGCAGATACAAATCGACACATAAAGATGAGTAAAACAAAAATAACGCCCCAGCCTAAGCCAGAGCGTCATCATTTTTTATACTAAATTTACAGCTCAATTGTGTCTACAATTTTCTTTAAATAATCGGCTGATTCCTTAAGCTTTAATGCCTCCTCACCATTTAAATTAATCGGTATATCTGATTCTACGCCATCTGCACCTACAATAGCAGGCATACTTAACGAAACTCCATCAATGCCATAAATGCCATGAATCATATGTGATACGGGAAGTATAGATTTCTCATCTCTCATAATCACTTCACAAATCCTCTTTACAGACATTGCGATTCCATAATAAGTTGCATGCTTTTTATTTATAATTTCATAAGCACTGTTCTTTACTGTCGTCGCAATTTCTTCGGTATTTTCCTTATGCTTATAATGACCACGCATTTCACACATTTCGCTTAATGGAACACCTGATACATTGGCTGACGACCATGCTACAACTTCGCTATCACCATGTTCCCCCACAATAAATGCGTGAACGCTCCGGCTATCCACTGATAAATGTTCACCAAGCTTACATCTTAATCTTGCACTGTCTAAAACCGTTCCAGAGCCAATGACTCTGTTTTCTGGAAAACCTGACAACTTTATAGCTACCTGTGTAAGAATATCTACCGGATTAGCAACAACCAACATAATTCCTTCAAAATCTCTTTTCACAATCTCTGGAATAATAGACTTAAATATTGCAACATTTTTATTAACAAGATCAAGTCTTGTCTCACCAGGTTTTTGTCCGGCACCGGCAGATATTATTACAATTGCTGCATCTGCTACATCATCATAATCACCGGCATAAATTTTCATAGGACTGGCAAATGGAATTCCATGACTAATATCCATTGCTTCCCCCTCTGCTTTATTCTTATCAGCATCAATAAGTACAATCTCAGTAAATAATCCACTTTGCATTAATGCAAATACAGATGCTGATCCGACAAAACCACAGCCTATCATTACTGCTTTTTTTGAATTAATAGTTTGCTTCTTCGTAATAATCTCCTCCTTTAATAATTCTCTGCATGTACTTCAAAATAACTCTGAGAATGATTACATACCGGGCATATCTCCGAAGCCTTAGTTCCTACTACAATATGTCCGCAGTTACGTCATTCCCATACCTTAACTTCACTCTTCTCAAAGACCTGTGCAGTTTCAATATTCTTAAGAAGTGCACGATATCTCTCTTCGTGATGCTTCTCAATTTCTCCTACAGCCCTGAATTTTGCTGCAAGCTCTGGAAAGCCTTCCTCTTCAGCCGTTTTGGCAAAGCCTTCTTACATATCTGTCCATTCGTAATTCTCACCTTCTGCTCATAGCCTTCCTTCTTCGCAACAGAAGCGAAATAAGTATACTTATTTCTTGCCTGGGATTCTCCTGCAAATGCATTTTGTAAATTTTTCTCCGTCTATGTTCCTGCGTACTTGTTTGCTGCCATTTCTTTTACCTCCGTTTTCTTTACTATTTTTTCAAAATCTAAAGCTGCCTGAATTGCTGTATTGATGATACAGCAATTATCCTTCTGCACTTCAGACAAATACCTTTAAAGGAAATATCATACCCCAAAAATTCTATTCCATGCGTATCATTAATCCTTTCCAGTAAGTATGGTATTTCATCCATATCTACATCTGACACATCGCCACATTTTACACATCTTACATGGTAATGATTTTTTAAAGTGAAATCAAAACGGTTAGGTCCATCAGGAACCTCAACTTTTCTAAGGGAACCTTCTTCAACCAATATATCAAGATTTCTATATACAGTTCCTTTTCCGATTGTAGGATGGGTTTTCTTTACGAATTCATACACTTCATTTGCTGTAACATGCCTCTTCATTTCATATACAGCATTTCGTACTAAATCTTTTTGAATGGTATTTCTTCTGCTTATCATCTGTTCTCCTTATTAGGATTTTTTCTTAATAAGGATTATATATTATTTTAATCTATCGTGTCAATATAAAATAGTAATCATTCCTAATTTTAACAAAAGATGCCCCTATAGAGCACCTTTTGTAAAAATGACTATTCAATTTTTCGTTCAAAAACATATTCTGATTCTGATGACAAATCAGCCCTGAACACATACCCCAGTCTGTTAAATCTCTTGATATCAGTTGGATCTTCAATGCCTGTTTCGGCCATAAATCTGACCATTTCACCACGAGCCATTTTAGCATATGTACCTTTTGTTACCAGCTTATCTCCTGATAATTCACAAAATGTAATCGTAATATAATTGTCTTTGGAAGTCAGATATTTTTCTATGCATTTAGAATACTCTTTTGATGCCAGATTAACTATAATCCTGCTGTCATCAATCACTGAGTGATATAACATGTCTCCCCAGTAATCATACAAATTTCTTGCATCTCCTATCGCAGCTTTTGCCTGCATCTCCAGACGATATGGTGTCACCCCATCCATTGGTTTTACGACACCATAAAACGCTGACAATATTCTCAGGTGATTTTGTATATACTTAAACTGCCCGCCCTCGAACACCGATGGTGCCATATACTGAAAAGCAATTCCTTCATATGATAAAATAGCCGGAGTAAGCATTTTATAAAGATTCATATTTTCCAATCTATCAAAGTTTTGTTCTGCAATCTTGTCATTACATTTCCATATTAACTTCAGTTCCTCTTTATTCTTACCCTTCATCCAGTCCAATATTTCTTTTGTCTTATCAAGAAAAGCCGGTAACCCCACCGGTAATATGCTGTCGATATCTGTAATCATCTTCTTTGCAGGTGATAATATAATCTTCATCAGCTTAATTCCTTAAGCATATTCTCCGGGTCATCTGCTGCCTTGACTTTGTCATTTGCTTTCACAATAATTCCATGCTCATCAATAAGATACGTAGTTCTTACTACTCCCATAGAAACTTTGCCATAATTTTTCTTTTCTTTCCATACATCATATGCTTCAATAACCTTACGCTCCGGATCTGCTAAAAGTGTAAATGCCAGTCCATATTTTTCTTCAAACTTCTTATGGGATGCTATAGAATCCTTACTGACACCAAGGACAACTGCACCTTTCTCCGTAAATTGAGGATATCTCTCTGAAAATCCACATGCCTGTTTCGTACATCCTGCTGTATTATCCTTTGGATAAAAATATAAAATTACTTTCTTGCCTGCATAATCACTTAATTTATGCATATCTCCATTCTGATCCGGTAATTCAAAATCCGGGGCTTTTGTTCCTACTTCTAACATACTTTATTCCTCCGTTTCTATAAAAATAATCCGCTTTGATGTTACTTTATTCGCCTATTGGTTTCAACATTATCTTGCTCAAAATTTTATAAAATCAATCGCAAATTTTTACGATTGATTTTTTGATTGTTTTTGAGTTGAATTGGTTATACGTGTTTTGCAAATGCTGTATTGTTTCCTATAAGACACTTCATAACATCTTTACTTACCGTAAATTTCTGTTGTATCATTGGCGAGCTGCACACCGGAATGCTTTAATACCTGCATCCCCACTCACGCCGCTGCATTTGCGTTTATTGTATCTATAACTTTTTTTATTCCCAGCCACACAGTCATATCAGTGAAAATATCAGCCACACTACCCTGATCTGTAAACGGTGCTTCCTGAAGCACTGAAAAGTCTTTCATCATTCCATTATGCACAATATATTCAACAATCTGATTTACAAAGTAAATCTGCCTGCTGTCAAGACTATTATTTGTAAGATATTCCGAAAATGCTTCTTTTGCAGCATTCATATCCAATCCGACAATCTCACGCACAAATTCACCAAGCGGTTTTGTGCCAAATTCATGTTCATAATCCTGTTTTGTACCGACTTCACGCCAAAGAATTTCTTCTAATGACACAACATCCGCCAGCGTCAAAGGCTGATTTGTCTTAAGCTTCGCAATGGCGATATTATCCTGATGCTGCCTTATATAATGCTCTGCCTTTGCCTTGTAATTCTTCAGTTCATCATTCTCAAGTTCAGATTCTCTCCATTCCGTCGAAATCAGCTCATCTGTCAAATCAGTTAATATCCCTATAACCGGTTGCTTTGGGATATATTTCATTAAGTTGCGAAGCTTTTCTCTTATCTCTTCAAATTCGTTAATTCCTGCATTATCAACATAATCCGTATTCAAAATCTTATTAATCAAATCCGACTGCGCCTGAATTTCAGGAATATTTGCCACGTTTGCAATCCCGACTACTCTCTTATGTAAATCAGCGCGTGCTTTCGTATACTTCTTTCCAACTAAATAAGCGAGCTCAATTCCATACATAATCGCATCGAATCCAACCGCACTCGGATCATCTTCACCAGGCAATATCAGAGGTGCAACCTCTTCCCTCACAATTAAAGTATCTTCATATGTAAGAGCTGTATAATTTGATTCCGAAGAATACAAATCCACATATTTCAGGTGTTGACGGACAGCAAAATTATCCCTTGGCAATTCTCTGACTTTCTCACTCATTTGTTTAACTAACGCCTTACGATAAGCAATCAATCTGTCAATCTGATAATTAATATCCTGAAGTTTATACGATATTTCAAATTGCAGATTAAAGATTGCACCTTGCAAAGCAATCCTGTTAGCAGTGGCTTTCCCTTTATTCATTCTGAAAAATTCAAAGTTCCCGCAGAAATCAAAAATATAGAATTTCTCTTTATTTTCTCCGTCAAGCAGCCCTGGACAAAGTCTTGTGCCACGTCCAATCATCTGCCAGAATTTAGCTTTACTCATTACTTTTTTAAAAAATACCAAATTAAGGACTTCCGGCACATCAATACCGGTATCTAACATATCTACAGAGATTGCAATCTGCGGCAGCTTCTTTGGATCAGAAAACTCATCAATCGCACTCTGCGCATATGTCATATAATTATCTATTACTTTTGCATAACCAGGAAGATGCGGATACTCTTTATTAAAAACTTCAAATATCTTTTCTGCATGATTATGATTTTTTGCAAAAATAATAGTCTTTCCAAGCTTCTGTCCGTAATCAATCTTTATACCATCTGTCATCAGAATATTTAACACTTTCCTTATGGTATCCTCATTAAATACCCATGTATTAAGCGCCGATGAAGATATTAATTCAGGCAAATCCCCATGTTCACCCTCAAATGTTTTCTCATATTCTTCTTTATCTCTTTCCGACAATTCGTCATATACAATTCCATCCTCAATAAACTTGAGCTTCGATTCAACAGAAACATAATCAACAAGATATCCGTCCTTTACCGCCTGCGCCAAATCATATCCATATGTCGGAACACCATTTTCTAACTCAAACACCTCATATGTATTTTTATCAATTTCATCCTTTGGTGTAGCCGTAAGGCCAACCAATGGAGCGTCAAAATAATTAAAAATATCTCTATACTTATTATAAATTGATCTGTGTGCCTCGTCGCATATCACAAGATCAAAATGCCCGCATGTAAATAATTTCCCGGATTTGTCATTTACAGTATCAATGCAATTCATCATCGTCTGATAAGTCGAAAAAACGCAATGTGCATTGTAATTATCTTTTTCCTCTACTAAATTCGTACACGATAAACTCTGCAGGTTATTCACAAAACTTCTCTTCGCCTGCGTAACAAGCGAATTTCTGTCAGCCAAAAATAAAATATTCTTTACCCAGCCGGCTTTCAACAGGCAATCACACAGCGCAATTACTGTTCTTGTCTTTCCCGATCCTGTCGCCATAACAAGCAAAGCTTTTCTGCGATTTTTTTCATCAAAGCTGTTACATACCGCTTTAATGGCTGCCTCCTGATAATATCGTCCGGCAATATCTTTATCCACCATAACATGCTTAAGACTTGTTCTCATGCTCAATAAATTGAACCACTTCTCCAAATCCCTTTTTGAATAAATAGCAGCACACTTTCTCTCAGGATATTGACCGTCAATAATGTGAGTTTCAAACCCATTTGTAAGAAAAATTACCGGTTTTCTTTTATATTTTTTCGCTAACAAATCTGCATAAAGCTTTGCCTGCTGCCTTCCCTTTGAAACGTCAACGCAGGTTTTTTTAGCTTCTATGACCGCTAAAGGGCGGTGCATATCATCATAAAGAACATAATCGGCATATCCTACTTCTGACTTATTAGGCATTCCAAAAAGCTCTACTTCATTAATCCAATCCTTTCCCTCTGTCCATCCTGCATCCATCAACATAGAATCGATATAAAGCTTTCTGGTTTTGTATTCCGATAAATCAAGCGGCTTCGGAACATACGTCTGCTGCTGTTCCTGTCTTCTGGCAGATAATTCCTCCTTAAGCGAAGCATTTTCTTCAATTAATTTCTGCAAATCCAGTTCCTGTCTGGCAGTCCTCTCCTGTTCTTTTACCAACGCTGCTTTTGTAGCTTCTGCTTCCTCTTTTGATTCCTTTACTTTTTTAATCCTGGCACTTATTATTGTTTTGTCAAAAGAGTGCTCTTCATAATTATCTGAATAACAATATGCTATGTAATCTAAATAAATAAACAGATTCTCAAGACAAAGCATAGCCTCATCTCTGCCTAATTTTTTATTACTGTGAGCAACGTTATTTCCGCTTCTGCGGATATAATCCATACGTTTCCACAAATCAGGTCCCACAATCTGTCTATAATCTTCCGCATTCATTAAACTTTGCAGATTATCCTGATATGGCATTTCAAGTTCAGAATCCACTGAATACATCCACTTCAATGCAAATTCCATTGCTCTGCGGCTATTGATAATACTTGCCTCCGGATCCATAAGAATAATCTTTTCTGCCGATATGGCAACGTCCGCAAAACTTGAAAATTTCGATTCAGCTTTTAAGTAGTCAAAATTGGTTATCATAGGCACCTCCCAATAAATAATTCCTACAACCTGTCCATCTGCATTAATACACTCTCTTTTGAATATTGGTTAATCAGATTATCGTAATTAAAAAACTTTACATAATTGCGAATACTACTGTAAATGTTTCTTTCCATCAAAGTGTTAAACTGACTTCTTCGGCTTTCATCAGCAATAATATAAAAATCTGCCCTGAAATCCTGAAGTTCATAAAATTTATCCAATGAATTGGTAATATTCGTAGAATGTTCAACCTCATAAAATCTGAATGGCATTCTTCTTTCATTAAACCAAATCACATCGACAGTCTTAGCTCTATTTGCTATTGCTTTATATGTAAAAGCAGGCAGTTCGGACTCTGCCGTAAGCTCACAAAGCTTTCTTTCTAAAAATTTTTTATTTTTATCCTGATTCGGAACATAAGTCCTATAATTATGCATATTCCCTAACTCTACAATAATCCCCTGATAATAAGAATGCGTAAATGTCTCATCACTCTTAACATCATTATCCAAAATCCCCAAATGTCTTAGCACATATTCCTTACACTCTGTTAGCGCCCATAATCCCGGCTTTATCCTAAAAAATTCATTGTGTATTTGAACAATCTGTCTGATACTCGCTTGAGGAGTTTTAGTTTTCCAATTACTGAAATCTACAATTTGATTTAATTGTTGAAACGTAGCATAGCCGCCATTACGTCGCATTGCTTCTATAACATTGTCTTTCTGAGACATCTGTTTTCACCTCCATTCATTACTACAACTTTTGATTTGTCGACTTGGTTGACGAAGTCGGAAAACTCTCTTTGCTTCCCAATCGGCGGAAGAATAATATCTGTTTTTAATATTCCATCCTGACCAATTGTCGTCATAGTAGCTGTCTTTGATTGGGCAATTACTTGATTTCTAAAATAATTCATTGTTGATAGCGTTTGCATGAATTCAGGTACACATTTACTCAAATCTAACGGCAAGCGAATTACATGACATTCAAATAATACATTGTTTTGCACATCTTCAGGAATAATTGATGCTTTGCCAATACCTTCCGCAACCAATGACGAACGACAAAATAGCATATCACCATACTTTACTTCAAACTTCTCAATATCTTTATCATCTGCATTAGTTCTTGGTAATTCATCAATTTTAGAATACATTCTATTAACAATATTCGCTACACCAAGAACACTTACATTTCCATCATCCACATAGTCATCTCTCTTTGCAAAGAAACCGTTAGATACCTTACCACCTACAACCTCGGATATATTGACTACATCCCAACCAAAAGGATTTATTTGTGGCTCCCCAAACAGCTCGACAAATCGGGCTTTGATGAGGTCGTCTAACAACGCTAATTCTTGCTGACGTTGTTCTTTTATCTTAATGATACGATTCAGTTCATCAACGATTTGTTTCTGCTCATCCATACTTCTTGAAGGAATCTGCAGCTTACGCATAGCAGCTTGGGTTAGCTTTTGCCTTGTAGCACCATTAACAATTCCATCAACCTTATAAAACATTAATGAATAGCATAGATAATCAACATCCAATCCATCTTTTGGCTTTAATACATGTGCATGGTTATTAACCCAGCATTTTCCTGAAACTCTGTATGCAATAGGTCTTTCCTTAGAACCAAAGTTACCACCATCTTCAGCCAATAATACAAGTTCATCATCAAAAATATAATCCGCTACATGGTCTTGAATACCATTTGCTCCATAATAAGGATATTCTCCTTCCTCTCTTTCAGAGGCTGTAATAGGCACCCGCATAGAATCGAGTATTTCACAACAATCTTCTACATACATCATATCCATATCATCCTCGCCCTACAAATCCGAATTTATCGGTTCTGTATTCCTTTCTTACAAATTTAATAATTTTTCCAATTCATCCATCGCATTACCAATCTCCATTTCAATTTCACGAATATTAGCAATTATTTCAGTTGTTGGCGGATATTCAACAGCAACATACTCAACCTCTTTATACTTATTAATACTCAGGTCATAATCATTATCCACAATATCCTGTTTAGGAACCATAAATGATTTTTCCGTGCGTTTTCTATCCATTTCCTTATCTAAATTTTTAAATCTTTCGATAATATCAGGAATATCATTATCTGTAATTGGTGCTCTCTTATCATCCAGACTAAATCCGTCTGCTGTCATATCATAGAACCATACATTGTCTGTTCCACCATGTTCTGTCTTTGTAAATATAAGGATAGCTGTTGACACACCTGCATATGGCTTAAATACACCGGAAGGCATTGAAATAACTGCTTCTAATCTCTGGTTCTCAACAATTTCTTTTCTAATATCTTTATGTGCTTTAGAAGAACCAAACAATACACCATCCGGAACGATACAGGCACATCTTCCACCCACTTTTAAAATACGTAAAAATAATGTTAGGAATAATAATTCTGTTTTCTTTGTCTTGCAAACCTTAAGCAAATCTCCTGAAACTGACTCTGCATCAAGACTTCCCTTAAAAGGAGGATTTGCTAATACTAATGAATACTTATCCTTATCCGTATTCTGGTCGGACAAGCTGTCTCTATATTCGATAAATGGGTTATCAATTCCATGAGTCATCATATTCATTGCCCCGATACGAAGCATGGTTCTGTCCATATCATATCCATGGAACATATGATTCATATAATGGTCTTTCTTCTGTCTATCAAAGAATATTTCTTCTTTCTTCTTTTCTTTCAGATATTCTCCCGAAGCAACTAAGAAGCCAGATGTTCCACAGGCGGGATCACAAATCACCTCATCACTTGACGGATCCATCATTTCTACCATCATTCGGATAATGTGCCTCGGCGTTCTAAACTGACCATTTCGTCCTGACTGTGCAATCTTAGACAAAAGATACTCATACACATCACCTCTCACATCCGCAGTTTGGATTTCGTTCATCATCTTATAAATTTCATCTAACGAATCTACAACCTTGGATAAAACAAGCGGTGTCGGCAATTTAAATATTGCATCGTCCATATATTTTGAATAAGCGCTATTCTTGTCACTGTGTAATGTTTTAATAAATGGAAATACCCATTCCTGCATAACCGAATACATCCTGTCAGCAGGAAAATCATGAAAAACAGACCATTTGAGCTGAGAACCGTCAATAGTCCTTTCCCCAACTTTTACTTCGTCTGAAAAAATACTCTGATAAGGAAGTCCAAGCATTGCACTTTCCTTTGCCCTTGTATTATCTGAATCATCCAAATCATGTATAAACATCAGATACGTAATCTGCTCAATCACTTCCAGCGGATTCACCAAACCGCCTGCAGCAAAAATATCCCATAAACCGTCAATTTTATTTTTTAATTCACCTGTAATCATGTACTTTCTCCAATCAACTAATTATTCCATAAATATTTGGTATATCTTCCCCCACCAAGTTTAATAATCTGACCTGATTCAACTAAATCTGCAAGCGCTCTTTGAACTGTTACCTGACTTATGTCAGGACATTTTGCAACTATTTCAGCCTTTGTAACAGGTCCTAATGTCGTTTTTATTATTTCTCTTACTCTGTCAGGCTTTGATAAACCGTCTGTTGTAAGCAGGCTTACTCTTGAAGAAAAATCTCTATATGCCGCAACAATAATCCCTAACATATATTTAACAAACGGTTCATAATCATTTTCATTCTCATGCCATTTTGTTGAACTAAGCTGTAAACACTCGTAATACAATTCTTTTGTATTTTCAATCAGCTTTTCAATACTGATATACTTTCCAACAATGTATCCTGCCCTGTAAAGCAGCAGCAATGTCAACAGCCGGCTCATTCTGCCATTCCCATCATTAAATGGATGTATACATAAAAAATCCAAAACGAACATTGGAATAAGAATCAATGCATCTATCTGCTCTGTTGCCAGTGCTTCGTCAAACGCCATACACAATTCATCAACTGCTCCTGGAGTCTCCCATGCCGAAACCGGACGAAATCTTACAAACTCATTTCCCTGAATATCTTCTTCCTTAATAATATTGTCAGCAGACTTATATTTGCCACCAATGTCAAACCCTTCGAATTTATACAAATCTCTGTGCAGCTGTAAAATAATTGAAGGTTTGGGGGGAATATAATCGTGATTTTCGTGTATTGTATTCAATACGTCCCTATAACCTGCAATCTCTTGCTCATTACGGGTCTTTGGTCTTGTTGTATCCCTTACCAGCGCCCTTAATCGCTCATCTGATGTATAAATACCTTCAATTTTATTAGAAGCTTCCGTACTTTGAATTTTTGCACTTTCAACAAGCTGTATTAAAGTATCTGCTTTCACCTCAATAAACAAAGTCTGCTCACCCTTAAACTCATGTATCTGCGTTAAATAAGATACAATTTCAGGTGTAAGCAATTTCTTCCACTTTTCACGATAATCAAACTGTCTCATTCATTTTCCTCAATAATTTAAAACCAGGTCTTTTGCCGGACATATCCGCAAAAAAGTTGCCTCTGTTTGCATTTAGATTATTTTTATTTAAATGTAGCATTTAATTTAGTCATTGTCTATTCAATTTTATCATTTTGAAAATTATGATAAAATTGAATTGTTATTGATTAAATTAATCTCTGCTTTATGATGAATACCACACACCCTCTCCGCTATCCTCTCGCATCCACGCCCATCCACGAGCTGTGACATATTACGTGAATACTTCTCTCTTAACGCATCATCTTCTGAAAACATAAGCAGTTTATTGCAGATATCCTGCTCTATTGCTTTTTGATATCTGGCGTCTCCTGCGTACAACATGATTTGATGCTCGCCCATCTGTTTTGCGAACTCAGTCTGGTTGTCTGCGAAAGAAAAGCAGACTGTCGGCGCCGCGCAGGCGCATAGTTCAAAAAGTGTTGTTCCGCCGGCTGAAACTGCCATTTCACACTTTCTCATGTAATCGCCCATATTTTTAACATTTTTATGCAAAATAACATTTGGATATAAATCTGATAACTGTCTCAACTGCTCTTCGTACAGATTCATGCTCCCTACAATAACATGATAAGAATATAATGAAAGTTTTTGATTTTTGAGGCAGATATTAAGCAGGTTTAAAGTAACATTAAATGGGTCCGTTCCGCCTGTCGTAATAAGTATGCTCTTTTCACGTTCTATTTTTCCGGACGCAGCAAACTCTTCGCGAAGCGGTGTGTATTCCATGCCTGACAACACCATTGTTGATGTATCCTTATACCGTTCACGATAAAAGCTGTCCTCTTTCCAGTTACTATAATGCAAAACCGCATCTGTGTGATAAATCTCTTTCGCCATGTCATCAATATACAAAACCGGCACAATACCGTTTAACCACTCAAGATACGAAGCTGTCGCCTGATAGGAATCGACAATCATGTAATTTATCTTCTCTTCTGAAATAATCTGCTTTAATCTGTCTTTTTCAGACTCCATATTGTCCCATTCGGTATTTAAAATGTGGTATGGCATAGACCACTCTTTAAGCTTTTGCACACCCTTATCGTCTGCTGGCAAAAAAATACATGGTACTCCCCTTTTTATACAGGCCGCAGCAATCGCAATACATCTCATCAAATGTCCGGTTGCTATTTTTTCATTTGCATCTACACGAAATCCAATCAATGTACTTCCTCCATTTTAATCGGCTCACCAAACTTATATTCATTTTGAGCCTCTTTTCCCAACAACTGACTATAATACTTCGGCTTTATTCCGATTGACGGACGGATACTTCTTAAATTTTCTTCCGTAAATTTTTCTCCTTTTGCAATCGGCTTTACCGCTACAAGCGAACGCCTTCCGCTCAAGCCGCTTTTTTCATGCTCCGTTAATTCATAAGTCGGCTTTCCCATAATAACAGACGCATTTTTTACATCTTCTACCATCCTCGCAAACTCCTGCATCTCCATAGAAAATCCTGAATCTGCGCTCTCCATCTGTCTGTTTAAGCACACGTGCTTTTCAATGACCCTTGCCCCCAGTGATACAGCAACAACAGGTGCCAGAGAGCCAAATGAATGGTCAGATAACCCAACTGGTTTTCCAAAACGCTGTATCATATCTGGAATCACCGAAATATTCATATCCTCATATTGAGCAGGATACTGGCTGCAGCATTTTAAAAGAATCACATCTTCATTGTTATATTTTCTGCACGCCGCTAATGCCTCCTCTATCTCCTCAACACTTCCCATTCCGCATGACATAATTATAGGCTTTCCCTTGCTTGCAATGTACTCAATCAACGGAATATCGACAAGCTCAAAAGACGCAATTTTGTAAAACTCCACACCTAAATCTTCCAAAAAATCAACCGCAGTCTTGTCAAACGGTGTTGACAGAAAATCAACTCCGACCTCCTCGCACTTTTCCTTTAACGCCTTCTGCCATTCCCATGGCGTATAAGCTTCCTGATACAATTTGTAATAGTTATAACCGTCCCACAAACCTCCTTTAATTATATACGGTTCATCAGTACAGTTAATTGTCAGCGTATCCGCTGTGTATGTCTGTATCTTCACGCAGTCAGCACCTGCTTTTGCAGCCTCCTCGATAATCTTAAATGCGTTCTCGATTTTTCCTGCATGGTTAGCTGACATTTCAGCTATAATATATACTCCGTTTTCTACTTTTTCGCGTAATCTCATCATTTATCCCCTTCTGACATTATCGTTTATTTTCTTAAATCCTTATAGTTTTTCCATGGAAATTGTTATATAATGATACTATCACATTTAAAAAGGAGAGACAACTTATGAATAACCTTGAAAAATACAATACAGCATTTATAAACGGGCTTTCTATAAGCGATGACCAGTTAAATAATTCTTTGTGTTATCAGGATATTCCTGAATGGGATTCTGTAGGACATATGACTTTAATTGCAGAATTAGAGGATGCTTTTAACATAACAATGGATACTGATGATATTATCGATTTTAATTCATATGAAAAGGGAAAAGAGATTCTTTCAAAATACAACATTACATTTGAGGGATAAAAATAATGGAACACTTAGACATTGAATTTCGCCGCATACAGGAATGTGATCTGGAACTGCTTCGTCAATGGAGAATGCAGCCCGATATCACAAAATATATGAATACGGACCCGCAGATAACTGTTGAAGACCAAAAAAACTGGTATAACCACATTATGCAGCAAAAGGACGAGTATTATTGGATTATTGTTGTTGATAATGTAAAGGTTGGTCTTGCCAGCCTTGTGGAGCCTGATTTAAAAAACCGAAGAATACATACAGGCGTATATGTTGCTGTCAAAGAAAAGCGTTCTTTGCGTCTCATTCTTGATATTCAATGGAATCTTTATTCTTTCGCATTTGACCGCCTCGGATATCATAAGGTATGTGAAGAAGTGTTTTCCTTAAATAAACCCGTTCTTCGTATATTGGATATGTGCGGCAGTAAGCGTGAGGGTGAACTAAGAAATCATGTATTTAAAAACGGAATTTACTATGATGTGACTGTGCGAGGAATATTACAAAATGAATGGAATGAAATGAAAGAATCCTTAAATTATAACATTGTCAAAATTGAGGAGTATAAATAATGCTTTTAAAAGGAAAAACTGCTTTTATTTCCGGCTCTAACGGTGGAATCGGAAAAGCCATATTATCAACATTTGCAAAGGAAGGTGCAGATATTTTTGCCCATGCAAGAAAACCATCCTCTGCACATACTGACTTCTGCAAAGAACTCGAACAGCTACACTCCGTTCATATTTACCCTGTATATTTTGACGCTGAAAACTATTCTGAAATTAAAGACTGCATAAAACAGATTTCTCCGATTTCAAATACGATAGACATTTTAGTCAATAATTTAGGTGTCGTATCAAATCCCCGCTCATTTCAAATGACTACCGTTGAAGATATGAAAAAAGAATTTGATATCAACTTTTTTTCACAAATGTACTTAACTCAATATATTTCCAGATTTATGATACGACAGAAATCCGGCAGTATTATCAATATATCTTCCTGTGCCGGACTTGACGGAAATGCCGGTGTTTTGCAGTATGTATCGAGCAAATCAGCTTTAATCGGTGCCACAAAGCGTCTTGCCATTGAACTTGGCTCATATAATATCCGGGTAAACTGCATTGCTCCAGGTCTCACAGACACCAAAATGAGCAGATTAATGACTCCTGACTTAGAGGAACAGCTGTTATCTCACCAAATTTTTAAAAGAAAAGCCGAACCTGCCGAAATTGCAGATTCAGTTTTATTCTTTGCTTCGGATTTATCACGGTTTGTTACAGGACAGACATTGCGCGTGGACGGTGGAATGTTAAATTAGCACGTTATGTATTCGTCTAACCATAATCTTAACTTAATTAGTAATATTTAGTAATCAAACGGAGAGAACTATATGGAAAATTTAAGCAAAATGACTGATTGGATGCGAAAGCAGATTATAGAAATGGCTTACCACGCAGGAAAAAACGGAGCACACTTAGGTTCTGCTCTCTCCTGTGTTGAAATCATGGCAGCTTTATACGGACATGTCATGAACGTGACACCTGATAACATTTTAACTCCGTCCCATGACGTTTTTATTCCAAGCAAGGCACATTGTGTGCTGAGCTATTACACAGCTTTAGCCTACTGCGGATTTTTATCTTCTGATGATCTTAATACCTTTGAAGATAATCTCTCCATTCTTCCGGGACATCCTATCTGCAATTTGGAAAAAGGGATTGAATTTTCCGGCGGAAGCCTCGGAATGGGCTTTTCTCAAGGCGTTGGAATGGCTCTCGGAATGAAACAGCACAATTTATCACAGCGAGTTTTCATTTTACTTGGTGACGGCGAATGTGACGAAGGTGCAAATTGGGAAGCAGCTCAGGCAGCAGCCCACTATAATTTAAATAATATCGTCGTTATCGTCGATGCCAATAAATTACAATACGACGGTTCCACAAATGATATAATGAGCCTTCGCAATTTATCTGACAAATTTAAAAGCTTTGGATTTTATACTAAAGAAACAGACGGTAATGATATCAGCAAGCTTCTTTCAACTTTTGAGGATGTATTTTCTTCTCAGGATAATAAACCTGCTGCAATTATTGCAAATACTGTAAAAGGCAAAGGAATTTCTTTTATGGAAAATAAAAAGCAATGGCATCATGCTGTTTTAACAAAAGAGCTTTACGAAGCCGCAATGCAGGAATTAGGAGGTGCATATGGAATTTAACAAAAAAAACATGCGTTTATTGTCTTTACTGGGACACCGCGGAACATTTTCAAAAGCTGTATGCGACCTTGCCGAGAGCGGAGAGGATATCTGTGTTTTAACAGCGGACCTTGCCGACTTAACAGGACTGGAGCATTTTTATACCGATTATCCTGACCGCTTTTTTAATATAGGAATTGCTGAACAGAATATGATTGGCATCGCCGCCGGACTTTCGCGCTATGGTTCATGTGTCTTCGCCACAACCTACGCTAATTTTTTGACTATGCGCCCATACGAACAAATCCGTATGAACTTAGGTTATATGCAGCATAATGTAAAATTAATTGGCACCGGTGCCGGACTTTCAATGGGAATGTCCGGGAATTCACATTTCGGACTTGAGGACATTTCCCTTATGTGCTCTATTCCGAATATGACCGTAATCAGCCCTGCTGACTGCACAGAAGCTTACAAATGTATATCAGCTGCCGCAAAAACTTCCGGTCCTATGTACATCCGCCTCTCAGGCCCTTTAAACCAACCTATGGTTTATAAGGAAGATTATGACTTTAAAATCGGACAGGCAGTAACCTTAAAAGAGGGCAGTGATATAATTATAATATCAACAGGAGCTGTAGCTTTTGAGTGTTTAAAAGCCGCTGAGCTTTTAGAAAATAATCACTCTCTTTCAACTGCGGTTATCAATATGCACACATTAAAACCGATTGACGAAAATATAATACAGTCATACGCAAATCGCGGAAAACTTATTGTGACAGTTGAAGAACACAGTGTTATCGGCGGATTGGGCAGTATTACAGCCAATATACTGTCTTCTTACTCCGCTCATACGCCTTTATATAAAATCGGACTTCCTGATTCTTTTGGTGTTTCCGGAAGTGCGGATTTCTTAGCAGAATATTATGGTCTGAAAGCTCCGATAATAGCCGAAAGTATTTTATCAAGATTAGAAGATTACAGTGTCAAAAGGTCTTGAGCCCACTTGGTAATCACGATTAGGGTGTTTTGACACCCTAATCTTTATAAGCAAAAAAATGCTAAATCAATACATTTGTAATGATTTAGCATTTTTCTAACCTAACAATATATCGTCTACTCCTATTATCACTCCATTATAGCACTTTAATAAATCATTTTTTATCACAGCCTTAACGTGAATCGGCGTAATAATAACAGCATCTGCTTTTTCTAAAGCATGTGGGCTGATATCTTTGATACTTACTGTATTTTCGGCACTGACACCGTTATCAATAAAAAACAGCACATTTACATCGCCGGTTTCTGAAAGCTCTTTGTACACGAACTCTCCAAGCGAGCCCCTACCATATATAACAATGTTCTTATAGCCTTTTTCACTTAAGTAATCACTTACTGCATTTTTCCCCTGCATTTTATATTCAAGCCATTTATTAACTACAGGTAAATATGCCTTTTCTCTCGGCTCACTCTTTAATATACAAAAGGCATTCTTATAATCCCCTTTCTCAATCATTTCAAAAAAAGCTTTGCGTTTTCCCGAAAATGACGGATTATAATATAAGTTTTTGTTGTATTTTCTTAAAGTGTCAGGAGCTATTTGTTTTATTAATTTAAAATTACCTTCTAATTCCTTTAATAACTTCTCTCCCTTATCTGTATTCACAATAGCAACAGATGCCCCAAAATCGTCGTCCTCTTCACCGACTATTTCTTTGTATCCCCAACAGTCTCCTATCGTGATATCCGCACATCCGTATTCTCCGCGAAACGAACAATTATAGCATACATCTCTTAATATTTCCGTATCTTCAAAACCTTTCATATAGAAATCATTCTCAAAAGGCGTATTGACTAAATTTCCGCCTTTCTTATATGAAAAATTAAGAGCTTTCCAACCGTTTATCTTGCTTCTGAAATCAACCTCTGATATCGGAGCGTCTGCATCTCCCAATACTTCCAGATATTTTTCCCACACTAACGGGCTCGGCACCCCCTGACATATTATGTCTATACAGAATAAATTCTCGTACTCTTCTCCTAAAAAAGCCTTAAATCCTGCAATCTGACAAGGCGTTCCCGAAAATAATACTTTTCTTCCGCCCTCTAATATTTCTCTTGCCTCTTCGTATGTATTTTTCAAATCACTCTGCACATATTTTGATTTTTGAATTAAAGGTAAATCTGGTTCATTATCCACACCACAGTGATATACTTTCAAATTCTCATCAAATGCAGCGCCGAATACAACTCCGCCCAAATGAATACAATACTTTGCCAGCTCACCAAAAACACCGCCCGATGTGCTTATTTTTCTAAGTGCTTCGTCTTTGCTGTACAATACATGCGCACTTTTCCTTAAATGACTATAATCATTTCTTCTGCCGCACACTTTTACACACAGATTACAATCGATACATTTATCACCATCAATCTGAGGATAACGAAAACCTTTTTTATCAAACTGCATCGTTATCGCATTTTTAGGACAAATTGCCTTACACGCATTACAACCGGTACAGTCCTCTTTATCTATAATTATTTTTTTCATTATTAACCTCATTTCTCCGGATACTTTAATGCCGGAAGATGTGCATAAAATATCAATCTTTGCTCTGTGATAAAGATTTCATTAAATAGCTTAGTGATTTTTTTCTTTCATTATTTAATTTTTTATTTAAACTCTTATAGTCTATTTTTCTTATCTTTGACACATCTGTCTGTACATCGACCCATCGCTCTTTTATTTCCAGAAGTTCCAGCAAATCTGTGATACGTGAATTATTTGAAACCTTCTGCTTTCCACTTGTAAACTCCTCACTTCTTCCAAAGCAATAAAAATTTCGGTTCAAATTAATCGAGAACGCTGTTCCATGAAATGAATCCGTACATACCGCACTCGCATGAGCCAAAAGATTAAGAAACTGCATAGGTCCTGCATTTCTTTTTACGCTCCACCCCGGCTTACTGTAATTTTCTTCTGATGTCTGTAAGCAAATAATCTTTGTTATATTATTTATCTTCGCAATTGTTTCAATTTTTGTTAAAAATGGCTTGATATCTCCATAAAAAAACAGCACCATATACTTTTGTCTTACCAAACGGCATCTTATGAACTTAGACCAGTCTTTCCGATTTAATAAAAGTGTTGGATCTAATACGTACTCTGCGTCTCTTCCTGTAATTTCCTTTACAATCTCCACGCCTGACTTTTCTCTGATTGACACATAATCAATGTCTTTTATCAGCTTATTATACAAAGGATATTTATTTTTAAACTTAGCCATTACATCTTTTGAACAAATACTTGCCGCATACGCTATTTTCCTGCGCCTTGTACTTTCAGCACCATACTGCAGAAAATATACTGCGTCTAATCCGTTCGGATTCCATATCTGATCACTTCCGCATATCATATGCGTGATTTTTAAATCATCTAATATTTGACGTATTTCTTTTGTTGTAAAACATAATTTCGTCAATTTAATATTTTTATGAATAAAACAGTCAAATCTCAATTGTTTCAACAAAGACTTTGCGCCTGCCTCTGCATATCTGTTTATAAAAAAAAGTTTTCCTTTATACTTATAATCTGCAAACGGTGTATAATAATTTAATAATATACTATCATATCCATATTTTCTCAATGCTGCCTGCAAAGCATATGCCTGAAGCGTCTGACCGTAATTCATTCCGACATTATGATAAGTGACCGTACATATTTTCTCCATAATTTATTCCTCTCCGCCCAAAATGCTGTCCAAGGAAACTATTTCCACACCGCTTCCTAACTTACTGTAAATTTCGCCGGCAATCTCATCAAATGCAAATGTCACCGTAACTATTATTACATCAACTTTATTTTCATCAATTTCATCAATCGTCATAACCGGCATTCCGTCTATGCCTTCCACCAAAACATCTGCATTTTTGTCAACAAATGTCTCGCAGTGTATATCACAGTCTTTTAATTCATTATATAATAACTCACCTAAAACACCCATTCCGTATATGGCAACACTTTTTCCTGACAAGTTTTTTAATTTTCCCTTTAACGTACCGGCCTGCTTATCCTTCAACCATTGCTGCAGCATATTATAGTAACTGTCTAATCGCTTTACCTTCCTCTCACTTCTTTTATATGCAGCGTAATTTTCATATGCTAAAATTCCGCCTGCCGCAGCAGCGCCTCCCAATATAACTGTTCCAATTACCTTTTTAATATTCATAATAACATCTCCATTCTGCGTATCAACATGATTTTTCACACTAATCTCTAATTCTGTTTAATGCTTAAACACACTGTGCTCCTCATTCTTTTGCATTTTTCTTGCCGGAACACCTGATAAAATCCAGCCTGCTTCGTTTACTGCTCCCAAAACAGCCGAACCGGCACTAACTATCGTCCATTGAGGCAATGTCATTTTCTCACGCACTATGCTGTTTAATCCCAAAAAGCAATAATCATCAATCCTGCAGTTTCCTGCTATATTAGACTGGGCACTGCATACACAATGGCTTCTTATCTCAGAATCATGTCCAATTGATACATAAGGCATAATTAACGAATTATCCCCTATAACAATATTGCATGAAATAAAAGCTCCATACGCAATATAACTTCCCTCACCGACCACAGTTGTCTCCGGTACCCATACATTCGGATTAATCAGCGTTTCCAATGTATAACCGTCTTCCTTAACCAAATCCCAAAGTGCTTTCCTGTCCTTCACCTCGCCTATAGCAATAAATATCTTAGCCTGCTTTGTATTATACAATTTCTTAAACTCTGCATACTTTACAACTTCTATACCATTTACATTTTTCTTTTCCTGTATGTCATCTATAAATAAAACTTTTTCGTATTTTTCACCATTAACCTGAATTTGTCTGACACACTCCAAAACTTCTCTTCCAAATCCGCCCGAACCGAATATTCCTAAAACCATTCCTGTTACTCCTAACTCTTATTGTCTATTTAAAATGGTACTCTTTTATCCTCTTTATAAATAAGCTGCAAAATATTTTTTGCAATGATAAGATATATATAAAATAATCTGTAATAAACAGGTTGTCCGCTTTGTTTAATAATCTCCCTGACTACCTGTCGGTTTCTTTGCGTCTTATCTCTTCTTAACTTAAAAACAGCAGAGGCAAATATATTCTTTTTTCTTATTTTAAATGATACCTTTTGCCCAAACACCTCATATATAAGCTTCTCTAAATCCATCTGACTTTTAAACAAAATATCTCTTTTATTTTCCTTTTCCTGCATCGCACTGAAGCTGCTGCTTCGCTCATCTGTGACCTTTCTGTAGGCGCTCATGTCCTCCTGCATACAATAAACATTTCCCATAAGAACCAATATCAGATTAATTACGGCATCTCCTGTCATATTATCAAATTCCAGCCAGAATTTAAAAAACTCTTTACCCTTTTGTCTGTAAATATTTTGATATACTATGGAATTTAAATGCGACACCATTTTACCGTTTTCAAAATCCTTTAATGTATAACTGCTGCCGCTTACAAACTGCACTAATAAATCCCTGTCATAATAACTTTCACCATATCTGTTAACCACATGAAAACGATGTGCACACGCTATATACTCAGGATTATTTTCCAAAAAGCTGATCTGCTTTTCTAATTTCAAATCGTCCGTCCAGTAATCGTCACCCTCTAAAAATGCTATGTACTTTCCCTTGCATCTAAACATTATGTCATACATATTTCGCTTGCCGCCGACATTTTTTGTGCGAAGTACAGGAAATATTTTATCAGGATATCTATTCTGATATTCGGAAATTATTGACTGGGTATTATCCTTTGAACAGTCATCACCGACTATCACCTCATATCTGTATTGTGTCTTTTGATTTATTATACTTTCCAAAGCCTGTTTTATATACTCTTCATGGTTATACGTAATTAATATAACACTTATCATAATATCTGTATTATCCATAATTTAAGATGCCTCAACCTCCGTTCTTAAGACATATTTCAATCTAAATAATCTGTTGTATAATACCTGTAATCCTGTCTATATCTGCTTTCTTCATGTCCGCATACATCGGAAGCACCAATACTCTGTCCGAAACATTTCTTGCAGTATCAAGAGGTTCTTTTTTATATTTGTCCCCAAAAAACATATCATCAGCAGTTATCGGATAAAAGTACTTTCTTGAATAAATATTATTTGCTTTCAGGCAATTATAAACTTTATCCCGCACCTCTTTATTTTCAAAAAGCACAGGAAAATAAGAATAATTGGATTTTTCTGACCTGTTTTCATAATTAAGATATATATCAGGCAAATTTTTTAACTTTGAAATATATAAATCTGCAATATGCTCTCTTTTAGCGATTTCCCCATCTATATACTTTAAATTACACAGTCCCATTGCTGCCTGAAACTCATTCATTTTAGCATTTGCTCCGACTGATACAACCAGCTCCTCTGAGCGAATCCCAAAATTTTTTAAATTATATAATTTATCATACTGTTCCTGTGAATGACAACATATTGCTCCGCCCTCAATAGTATTATAAACCTTTGTTGCATGAAAACTGAAAACCGAAAGATCACCATATGTTCCGATTCCCTTTCCGTTATAAGTTTCGCCAAAGGCATGCGCGGCGTCATATATAACCTTCAAATTGTGCTTTTTTGCAATGTGTTGAATTTTATCGACACTGCATATATTTCCATAAACATGAACAGGAACAATTGCCACTGTTTTTTCTGTAATTAAGTCTTCTATTTTATTTTCATCAATAGTAAAGTCCGTTTCTTTAATATCACAAAATACTGGAACCAAACCATTTCTTATAATTGCATGTGTTGTTGAAACAAATGTAAATGGAGTTGTAATAACTTCACTGCCCTTAGGGAAATCCATTGACTGTATTGCCAATTCCAATGCCATATGACCATTAACTGTCAATGATAAATAATCTACTCCAAGATACCCCTTTAACTGACTTTCCAGTTCATTATGATATTTTCCCATATTGGTCAGCCAATGACTCTCCCACAATGGTTTTATCATCTCTGCATATTCCTCAAACGGAGGCATAGAGCTTCTTGCAACTAATATTTTTTCTTCCATAGTACTCCCCATTTCGCCATTGTCCTATGATTTATATGTGTGCATACATAACTGTTTCCTCATTCGTATGAGAATGATGACGAATATATATTTTATATTCAGGAACCAGACTATGTATATACAATGGAATTTCCCATAAATCCTCCGGTTTATGATATAAACATATTGCAAGCTTCGGCTTGTTCCTTAATATAATATCTTTCGCTCCTTCCAAAGCATTTTGCTCTGCTCCCTCTATATCCATTTTTATAAAGGTAACCTTCTCATCGATAAAATCATCCAAAGCTATACACTGTGCACTCGCATTTCCATCCTCAACAATCTCTGAGCCTGCTTTATTTTCGATAAAAGACACACTTTTATTTTCATTCCATAATCCATAATTATAAAATTTAATTCGATCATCCTCTGGCTCGGAAATTTTTTCAAAATTCACTTTATCCATTTCAAATGAATATACTTTCTTAAATTTATTTGAAGCAAATTCTACAAATTTCCTGACTGTCTCTCCGTCATAAGCTCCCCCATCAACAAACACTTCATCAGCATCATTTTGCATAATGCCCTCAACAAAATACTGGTTACCTTCACATATATCGCTGTAATCAGCGTCTCCGCCTTTTCTTTTTTCTAAAATTTTTGACACTATATCTATTGATTTGTCATCAGCAAGGATTTCCTTTAACTCCTGAATATGACTTTCAAGCCTTTTTATACTATCCTCATTCATGACCTTGCTTCTAAGATGCAAGAACGAATATACCGTGCCTTTAAATCCACAGCTTTCCAACTGCTTACATATCTCATCATAATATGTACTTGTAATTAATATAACATCATTTTCCGCAGCTTCTTCCAGCTTATCAGGCGAATAAATGTCATATTTATCAAACAGACGCTTTCCCTGCTTATTTTTGTCATTATCTATAATATATTTTACTTTAAACTTTTCTGATAACCCATTCAAAAATATATTTGCGCAAGATGATGCACCAAATAAAATAAGTTCTGTTTCACTATTTACAAACTCTTCTCTGAATTCATTCCACTGCTTATCAAGTATTAATCTCATTTATCTTCACTCCCGCAATTTTTACAATTTAATTATCTGTGCATAAAGAATACTTCATCTCCGCAATTTTCCAATCTGTTTCGTTATCAATATCCTGCACCTCAAGTTCATCCACAATAATCGGAACAATTCCCTCCATTATCAGCCCTTTAAGCCTCTTAAAGTCATCTGTACGATAAATATAAAACTGCCCTGCATCATGATATAAAGGTTCCAAATCCTGTGACCGCTTCGTATAATTTTCTTTCCATTTCATCTCAATGCGGTTATCCCTGCAAATATATCCTCTCTGAGGCGGATATGAAAAAGCTACGACAGGCATTGCCATAACTGCTTTTTCTTCTCTTAATAATGTAAAGGCATCAATAAGCTTCTTCGGAGTTATAAACGGAGCGGTCGGATAAATACATGACATATATTCAAACGCTTCACCCCTATCTTCGTATTCTTTAAGTACTTCGAGCAGAACCTCAGCTGTCGAAGCATAATCGCCCGATGTCTTTTCGCTTCGCAAAAACGGAACTTTTGCGCCATAACGCCTTGCAATTTCTGCAATTTCCTCACTGTCCGTCGAAACCATAACCTCATCGAAAATATTTGAAGCAAGTGCCGCTTCTATAGAGTACGCCAAAATCGGCTTCCCGCAAAATTCCTTTATATTCTTTTTTGGTATGCGCTTACTTCCGCCTCTTGCAGTAATAATCGCTATTGCTTTATCTGCCATATTTTAACCCTCATTTCTTAAGAAACTTACTGCGCTTTTATCAGATTTTTGTTACTGTTATCGCCCTGGAAAGATTTCCAATAACATCGTATCCGTCCCAGTATACCCCGATATCCATTGCTTCGCCTGCGTCAACAATCCTGTCAATTCCGGCCGCGTGATGTTCTATCAATTCTTTCAATAACTCATTCTTATCAATGCCATAAGTCACGCATGTCTGTACCTTTTCCGTAAGCTTCTCAAACAACTGCCCATCATTGCAATAGTCCATTTCATAAAACACTCCAAACATACCGCGCAGCTCATCAATACGCTCAGGAAAACTGTTAATTTGTACCACATACAACAGATTGTCATAAGCTATAACTGACTGTATCTGTGTATACCTTGCTATATTCTCGCAAAGATAAGTATACTTATCAATTACTTTTTTCTCAGGTAAATCATAATTTGATGCTGCTTCATACAAAAAGTTCCAAAACTGCTTTCTTCCACTCTTATTTTGCATTGCATTTTTCCATATAACAAGATGCGGTGATGAACATGCATTTTGATCCATTAAATATGTGTCGTTATAAAATTTCTGTGCAAGCTGCCTCTGTTCATCTTCTGACAGCTTACTAATCTGCTCTTCATCAAACATTGCAAATGAATACCTGTCTGCAAATGTCACCTCTGTAGCCCTTGCTTTCATCGGTGACTGCCTTATCTGCGAAATAGCGGCATCCCCGCCCCAGATAATTCTGACATCGCACATCGCAGAAAACATATCATTTATTTCTTTTATATGTCCATATGAAACGACCTGTGTCTGCCTTGCAAGAATTTCATACTCCGTCTTTTCAAATAAGCTGCGGATTGCCCTGCACACAATTTCTGTCTGAGCAAAATCTTTTTCTGACACGCGGACAATATTCGCATTGCCTGCAAGCATTCCGAATACAAGCGAAAAGGCAAAATTAATAGGCACATTAGACGGTGCAACATGAAACACAAGACCTCTTCCCACTCTCTGAAAAGGACCTTGATAATTTTCTTTCAGCTTATTAATATTCCCTTTTCTGCACCAGAACGCAAATGTCATAATATCAGGAAATCTCTTTGCCTGACTGTCATTTCTAAGCATCCGCGATAAATCATCAAGAAATTCACAAACCAGCCGGCTGTATACCGGCAATGGCTTTATTTCTACTTTGTCATTTCCGACATAATATCGTATATCATTTTTGTTCATAGGTATCACTACATCCTCTGATTTCTGCATTTTTCACCCGACCTGTTATCTTAAAATATTTTCCAAGACGTCCGCACGGACAATCATCTTCTCCCAATATAATTCCCTGATCCTCTGTAAGAATTGAATGTCCGGGATATGACTTTGGAATTGTCGAAACAACCTGCACAATTCCCTCTTCACCAATATCACATACTGAAAAATCATCTTTTCTGCGCATTATAACATCCGAAAAAATGCTTGTATGCAAATGTCCGCACTCACATTCCATGTATATACAGCCTGTCTGTTCAACCATTCCGTAATAGTCATGAATCTGTGACAGTCCGCATACTCTTTTCAATTCCTCTTTAAAAACATGCGGTTCTACAGCCTCGTTTTTTAATTTTTTCCAGCCGCCGCCATGAATAAGTATTGCATTTGATAAATCCAGCTTATTAGGATTCTTATCTAATTCACGATAAAAATACTGCCATATCATAAAGGTAAATCCAAAAAGCAAAATCTTCTCGCCCTTGTGTTTCTCCAAAAAGCACGATATGCCGTCAAAATCAATACTCATATCATCATGAAGCGCATATTGTCTGTCAGAAGCAAAAATCGAAAATCCTAAAATTCCCGCACCTCTTGCCGAAAACATCTGGCGGTTTTTTACGACGGACGGACTGTCTATAATCAGCATCGGAAGCCTTGCTTTTCCCGTAAAATCACTTACAATCTTCACAAGTGTTTTCTGCTGGTTTGATGAAGTCTCCCTGTCCAAAAAAATCTTCGACACCTGCTGTCCTGTTGTACCTGACGAAGTCATCGTCTTAAAAATCTCCTCATCAGGAACGCTTTTCAATTCCATATCCTTAAATATTCTTACCGGAAGAAATAAACAATCCTCCTGACTGACCATTTTTTCAACACTATTTCCTATGACATCAGAAATTCTTTTATATTCTTCACAGTTTGCATAATGGTAAGCTGAAAGCTCCTTCAATCTGTCCGTAATCAGCTCTTCCTTAGCATATTTATCCAAAGAATACGGTTTTACTGCCAAAATATCATTAAACTCCATCATAGAATTCCTCTAACTTCTTATACAATGTCTTTCCTGCTTCATTTTTTGGAATTTCCTGAATATACTTCACTGTAAATGCTGCTATATTCAATCCTGTTTTTTCTGCCAAAAAATGTTTTATATTATTATGTAATTCTTCTGAAGAAGCTGTCACAAAAATATATAACCTGTCATCGACTCCCGCACAGGCACAATCACACTCCTGGGCATACCCTTTTACCATCTGTTCTGCTTCATCAAGATTTACACGATTTCCGAATATTTTCAAAAATCTCTTTTTTCTGCCAACAATATAATAAAAACCATCATTATCACGCTTTGCCATATCTCCTGTTTCAAGACGTCCGTTACGCTCGTCTGCCTTTTTTAAATCTCCAGCTTCCTGCGCATAACCCAACGTCACATTAGATCCGTAATAAACCAATTCACCTACTTCATCAGGCTTCTCTATAAATTTTCCGTTGACGTCAATTAGCTCCAATCGGCCTCCCGGAATTGCAATACCCATACTTCCATACTTTTCTAATGCTTTTTCTGCGGGAAGATAGGCCATTCTTGCAGTTGCCTCACATTGTCCATACATTACTATAAACTGCTTTTGATGACTTTCTGCATACTCTGCAAATTCCTTATGAAGCTGCGGTGATAATTTTCCTCCTGCCTGTGTCATATATCGCAGTGAAGGCAGTTCCATATTAAAAAACCGCAATTTCTTTAATATTTCATATGTATATGGAACTCCGCCAAACGAAGTTGCTTCGCTTTCCCTAAAGAACTTCCAAAATTCCCTTTCCATTAAAGTATGCTGTGTCACTAAAATAGCTGCACCTTTTAAAAGATGGCTGTTTATAATAGAAAGACCATATGTATAATTCATCGGCAAAGTTGTAATCGGCCGCTCCGTTTCATCTATTTTTAAATATTCTGCTATAGATTTTGCATTTTCCTGTATATTGGTATAGCTTTGACGCACAAGCTTAGGACTTCCCGTACTTCCCGATGTAGTGAGCAAAAGCCCCAATTCTTCATACATCTCATGCTCCAAAGAATACCCTGTCCTGCAAAGTCTGTATCCTCTTTGCTCTAAAACAATTTCTGCCTCTTCAAATTCACCATACAAATCCTGTGGAATATATACATACTCCGGTTTATATATTTCCAACAAATTCTTTCGCAATTCTTTTTCAATATGCTTATCCAGCAAAACCGGAACAACATGATTATACAGACATGATACGTAAGCACATATCGAACCTATACTGTTCTCACAAAAAGAAAACACCAGCGTCCGATGTGACATCTTATCTCCGGCCTGTCTGCAAAAACGTTCTAAATCACTATAAGTAATCCGGTTATTTTCATCATCAATAACTGCCGCTTTATCCCCGTATTTCCCAAATTCATCATAATATGCCATACCGATTTCCTCCAACACATTAACAAAAACTAATGCTCCGTAACTGCCTTTAAACGTTCTGCAATTTCTTCCACAGATAACCAGTCTGTATTCATTCCCGAACTATACTCAAACCCCTGTTCAACCTTTTTTCCGCCCGGCTGTATCTTGCTGGTATCCCACCAATCCATATGAGGATACACAATAAAGTGCTTATCGTATTCATATGTATTCATGGAGTCTTCACGTGTCACCATAATCTCGTGAAGTTTCTCGCCCTCTCTTATGCCAACCTCAGGCATACTGCAGCCTGGAGCGATTGCCTGAGCCAAATCAGTAATTTTAAACGACGGTATCTTGGAAATAAATGTTTCTCCGCCTTTTGCTTCACTTAGTGCCTTAATAACTAACTGCACTCCCTCTTCCAAACTAATCCAAAATCTTGTCATGCGGTAATCTGTAATAGGAAGCTCTGTTCCGCCCTCCGCAATAATATTTCTGAAAAACGGAATAACCGAGCCTCTGCTGCCGGCGACATTTCCATACCTGACAATAGAAAAACATACGTCCTTACTGCCTGCATAGGCATTTGCTGATATAAACAGCTTATCAGAAACAAGTTTTGTTCCTCCATATAAATTAATTGGATTTACAGCTTTATCTGTAGATAATGCCACAACCCTTTTAACTCCGCAATCCAATGCCGCATCTACAATATTCATTGCACCGTCTATATTTGTCTTTACAGCCTCCATAGGATTGTACTCACAAGCTGGTACCTGCTTTAACGCTGCTGCATGCACAACAAAATCTACGCCGTCAAACGCACGATATAAACGTTCCTTATCTCTGACATCCCCAATAAAGAAACGTAATTTTGAACTATATTTTTTAAATTTATTCGACATAATAAATTGCTTGTATTCATCACGCGAATATATAATAATCTTTCTCGGATCATAGTGTTCTAACACATACTCTGTAAATGCGTTGCCAAAAGAACCTGTTCCTCCTGTAATTAAAATCGTTTTGTTATTCAACATAGATCTGCCTCCTGCATCTTACAACTACTTCATGTAGTCTACTACTATTATATATCGGAAAGTATAATCAATCTCTTTAGTGGTACAAGGCGACAAGCCGCCTTGAATTGCACTTTATATAATTATACCATACATTTTCCATTAAACAAAGAAAAGCCGGCATAAAGCCGACTATTCTTCATTCTTTCCATGACACAGGTATGTCTATTAAATTATCTTTTTCTGCCGCAAAATTACATCCGTTAAAATTAATATCATATATAGTAGGAATCTCTGCTTTCAGGTCTTTTATGACGACGCCCCTCTCTGCACCTATACATGTACACTGATTTATACTGATATCCCTGAATACAGGAATATCCTCAACATCATTGCTGCGTACCTCAGGCTCCTCATAATCCATTATATTGTGGACATAGTCCATGTTAAGAATAACCGCTTCCTCCTTAATATTAATCATATTAACTCTGCGCACTTCAATATTTTCAACTACACCGCCGCGTCCGTACGCACTCTTTATTCTGACACCGACATCTGAATTTACAAATGTACAATCCTCAACAAGAACATTACTGACACCCCTTGACATCTCGCTTCCTATAACAAATCCACCGTGACTGAAGCCAACATAGCAGTTATGCACATATATATCCTTTGAAGGCCCCTCTATACGCCGGGCTATTTTATTTTTACCCGATTTAATACAAATACCGTCATCTCCGACATTAAATCGGCAATGATGTATTTCAACCCTCTGACACGAATCAACATCTATTCCGTCACCGTTTTGTGCATGATACGGATTTGAAACAGTTACATTTCTCACAGTTAAATCTTCACAAAAATACGGATGCACATTCCATGCAGGCGAATTTTCCAAAGTCACACTCTCTATAAGCACTCTTTTGCAATGCTTTAAACTCACCATAACAGGTCTGTAAAAATCATAGTAAGGCTCCGCCTTCGCCAATGCGTCCGCATCATCAGGAAAATATTCCCCTGCTTTTCTTCCGTTAAAAATAGATTCTGTAGGCAACCATATTCCGCCCTCATTACTTTCAATAACATACTGTGACTGCTCTAATAGGGCACCCCACTGTCTCTGCGTCATCTTAAACTGCTTTATCGGTCTCCACAAATGTCCGCTTCCGTCTATCGTTCCATTTCCGGTTATTGCAATATCATGTGCGTCATTAGCATATATCGGTGACAATGCACGTATTCTCGGTATACCCTCGTAATCAGTAATTATAAGCGGATATTCTTCTTTGTTTTTGCTGAATAAAATTGTTGCATTGTCAGACAAATGCAATTCCACGCCTGATAAAAGCTCTATCGGTCCTGTCAGCCATATTCCGTCAGGAACCAACACCTGACCGCTGGTATCAGCTGCCGCTCTAACTGCCTTTCTGAACGCTTCTGTATTAGACGTAATTCCGTCGCCAACAGCCCCATAATTTTTTATATTATATACTGCCCCTGAAATTTCCGGCAGTTTAACGCTGAATTCCTCAAACATATTTTCACCCCTGTATTAATCTGTCAAACTTCTCAAGTCCAGCTATATCGGCACTTACTATTCTGCATCCCTTATAACATCCACAATTTTCATCTAAATGCCCCGGAATTAATATTTCGTACTTTATAGGATAATCAAACGGATTTTTTCCTGATATTCTTAAATCACCGTCCTGCATACACAGACTTTCAAGTTCCTCTCCCATAGAATAGTGCCCGGTGCTTCCCACAATTATCGGCACATTACCCTGCTTTTCAATCTTAATAACAGTTGATGCATGTGGTTTTAAAGTACAAAGCTTAACCGTTGAACAAGGCCTGACATTTAACTCGACCGCTCCGCTGTAATAATCACAAACAACAAACACACCATTATCTTCAATTAACTGTCCGCTTTCGTCTGTCTTCTGTTCCAAATTTTTAAACTGTTTAACTATTTCATCTGTAATGGTAACGTAAATATCCATATCTTCATCATCAGACCAGTTTGTCCTTGCAATAAGCAGCTTCCTGTCACTTATGTTTATCATTACATTTTCAGGAAATCTGCCGGAATCCATTATATTTAACGGAACAGGATTAACCGGAACTACCGGCATTATTCTTCTTAATTCATATAATCTTTCATCGTCTATCTTATCAAGCGGTTCAGTTGAACATATTATTCCGCCGCCGATAAACTGATTAATCACAGAAGTCTTTACCTCATCATCGTTAAGAAGACCATATGTAAGCCTTAAATTTCTCTCCATGACTTCATTTTTTCTTACCATAAGTGCATCCGGGTCATTATTCCACCAGCTGTTCATATAGTAGCGCAATATACTTTGTTTTATTGTATATGGTGCAGTTTTTCCGTCTTTGTTAATATTTGAGCTCCACATTGAAAGCACATCCGAACCTGTTCTTTGCGCATCTACAATACCTATAATCGGGTCATACAATCCTCCGCACATAAGAAAATAAGATTCCTCTCCCATACCTCTTCTTATTGCTTTTACAGCCTGCACATAGCTCTCGGTAAGAGTAATTGTGTCGTCATAATACTTCGCATCCGGAATTATAACCGCCGCTCTTGTAAAATCAAGCTTGTGATATGTATAACCCCATTCATATGTAAGCTTTCTGTATAATTCATAAAAATAGTCCCATGTCGCACTGTTAGTTATATCAAATATATAATAAACCGTATCATTCATCGGAAACAAACATGGTTCTCCGTTTTTATCTCTTAATATCCACTCGGGATGCTGCTTCCAAACTGTAGCTGTCTCATGCGCCACAAAAGGACTTGTCCATATTCCCGGTCTGTAGCCTGCTGCCTTTATCTGCTCTGCAACCTGTTTCATAGGCACAGGAAATTTAGCGTTTGGTTCCCACTCACCAAGCACAATCTCCCAGCCCTCATCAACCTGAAACACATCAAATGGCAGCTTCTTTTCTTCCATTATCCTAAGATTAGTCATAACATCATCATATGTCACAGTCAGTCCATAGTAATACCATGTGCAAAAAACTGATGGATGATGTGAATTTCTGCTCCCGTAAAGCTTTGCTTTATCAGACGCAAATCTGTCTATCGCATCTTTTGCAGATTTAACCTTTTCAATTCTTATTCTCTCTGTAATTCTTTCCTCTCCTGCTTTTAACCTGACATTAAACTCAACATCAGATTCAAGCCTTTGAAAATCACCGTTATCACTTACATACACCCTTGTATTAAACATCTGACTCTGGCCTGTGATAAATGATATAACGACATAATTATCATCTTTACCTAAAATTGTCAGGTGATCGCTTACTATAACACTGCTCTTTGCGTCTATCTTATCACCCGTTTCGGCCATTGCCCCCATAACATCTTTCATAGCTCCATCCATTACGCCAAAAGTAAAAATACCCGGCATATCATTTTTATGTCTGCCGGAACGAAACATCTTACTGTCTTTTGGCAATCCAAGCTCCTGAAGGCTTTGGCACTCATATAAAATCACATTGTCAAGCCATAAATCATCAGAAGTATTATTTGATACTTTATAATAATACTCCTCACAGTTTTCATCTTCTTTCACAATTATTTTCTGATAATTAAGTTCTCTATTCATATTAATCCTCATTTCTGCGCACGTTTTTTGCACATAACGAGTTTGTGTCAAGTGCGCGCAGACACAAATCTCGCGTGTGAAAAATCATCGTATCAACATGATTTTTCACACTATCTCCATTCCGCAGACGCTTTATTTTATAATTACTTTTGATGTCAAAATGTTGAATTTCTGGACACTTTAACCATATTATAAAAATTTATTATTAGAAATACCTTTACTATCATCATATAATTATGTAATTTTACAGATTAATTGCTTTATCACTTCATTGAATTATACAGTTCATAAAGCGTTTTTGCTACTTCCTCAGCAGGCTGACTACAACCTTCCTCCTCCCACTTCAGAAATACGTTCAACAGGCCTCCGGCATAACAATACAGGCTGTATGAAGAATAATTTTTACCTTTGACATAATACTTTGACATAAAATCATTAATGCCTTTTATCAATATTGAATGCAATCCATGTCCGCTCAGAGTAAGAAAAAATTCTCTGTATCTGTCAAAAAAGTTCAAAGCAAACAAAATACTTCCGCTATCTCTAAAACTCCCGTTTTTAGAATTGTTCTTACACGCATCAATATATTCAATAATAATAATATTTAAATAGTCTGTAAGCGCATCATATATCGTTTCATAATATTTATAAAACGTCATCCTCGATACCCCGGCTTTTCTCGCCACCGCAGTAATACGAAGCTTGTCATACGGCATTTTTTTCAAAAGCTTAACAACAGCCTCCCCAATGCACATTCTCGTAAATACATTTTTAGAATTCATAAAATCTCCATTCTGCAGACTCCGTTGATAAAAGTCTTACATAGTTTACAAAAACATTAATTTTGTAAATTGTAACATTGTTGGATAAAGAATACAATAACACGTAGTATTTAATACCACTATAAGCTGTTTGTAAAAATTCAAGCAAAAATGTAATACACAAATATTACAAAAACATAATATAAAAATATAACGCAGAGCAAAAAACAATATATTTAAATACTGCGGAACGGAGATTATAATGACAAGATTTATAGCAGATTCATCATGCGATATTTTATCAATTGAGGGAGTTGATTTTCAATCAGTGCCTCTTGTAATATCAACAGACAAACACAACTTTACAGATGATAACAATTTGGATATTCACAATATGTTAGATATACTTGCAAGCCACAAAGGACGCTCATATACAGCATGCCCCGGAATAGACGCATGGCTTAATTCATTTAACGGAGCTGACGAAATATTTGTTGTAACAATAACATCAGGCATGTCAGGTACTTATAACTCAGCTATGAACGCCGTGCAAATGTATCTTGACAAAAACCCTGAGACAAAAATTAAGGTCATTGACTCTAAAAGCACAGGCCCAAGTATGAAACTTATTTTAGAAAAACTTGTTGAATTATATAAAAACGGATTGGATTTTGAAGGTATCTGTGAGGCAATAGATAAATATACAGAATCTCTCCGCCTGTTCTGCTCATTAATGTCTCTGCATAACCTTGCACAGAATGGACGAATAAACAAATTAGTTGCTTCAGCCGCTGAAGTACTTAATATAAGTATAGTCGGAACTGCAAGTAATAAAGGAATACTTGAGCCTATAGCCAAATGCCGCGGTGAGAAAAGGCTGCTTTCTAAGTTTAAAGATTTACTATCTGAAGCCGGATATAACGGAAAACGCTTAAGAATCTGCCATGTAGAAAATGAAGCTCTCGCTGAAAAATTATCAAAGCTTGTACAGCAGCTTTACCCTGAAGCTGATATCGCTTATTATGAAGCAGGCGGATTATGCAGTTACTATGCTGAACGCGGGGGACTTATTTTCAGTTTTGAAGTGTAACATATATTTCGATTTCTAACACCATATAAGAAAATCACAGGCACTTTAAACCACCATAATTAAAGTGCCTATTGCTATTAATATGCATCCGATAATAGATTTCATTGTAAACTGCTCATGTAAGAATACAAATGCTAATATAAGCGTAATAACTACAGACAATTTATCTATCGGCACAACCTTAGAGGCGTCACCAATCTGCAATGCCCTATAGTAACATAACCATGATGCACCGGTTGCAAGACCTGATAAAATCAAAAATATCCAGCTTTTATTACTGATATCAGAAAGACCTTTCTGCGTATTGGTAATAAATACCATTCCCCATGCCATTACAACAACTACTACTGTTCTTATTGCTGTTGCAAGATTTGAGTTTACGCCTTCTATGCCGACTTTTGCCAGTATAGAGGTAAGTGCTGCAAATATTGCAGACAGTAATGCAAATACAAACCACATACAATATTACCTCCATTATTTTACAATATTATAATATGTAAAACTACAATTTAGCCTTGCACGTCAATCCCTGCACCTCCAGCTTATACACCGCTGTATTATCAACCATTTTACGATCATAGCTCCATTCATCTCTGCCCGACACCTGCTTCATGACAGCATTAAGTCCTGTTATCTTTTCCTGCCTGTCCGTTAACAGTTTAAGTCTTCCGCTTCCTATTACACTTTGAAATTCCGCTGAAAATTCGCACGCAACATCATTTTCAAGAAGCTTATATTTTCCGTCAATCTCAAATCCTACCATCGGATTTGACTGGCTCAGTTTATACTTTCGCCCATCTGATGCACCATGAAAATAAAACACGAATTTATCATTTTCATATATATAACCATAATTTACCGGAACTATGTAAATATCACCATTATCATAAAATGCAATCCTTAACAACTTCTCACCGGCAATAAATTTCTCTATCAAATTGGGGTCCACAATTTCTCTGTCCCTTCTTCTCATGTCTCTCTCCTAAAAACTATATACTAATATTATAGTTTTATTATAATTATTGTCAATACCCCAAATCATTTATTTTAAAAAATCCTTATTTGACCTCATCACTTACAATGCCTGGACTTAAACACTATTTATCCGATATTATAATCATATATGAAGAAATTCATCTTGGCAGTCTGCCCCTCGATATTAAAAACATGCTCTTTTTCACAGCGGCGTACCATTCCCTGATGCTCATAAAATCCATAATTACAACTTGTATCAGTAAAGAGATAAAATTCTTTTAATTTTTCATCATTAATATAATTCATTGCCGACTGAAATAATTTTTTACCTATACCTTTTCCCCGACATGAAGCATCCACTGCAAACAACGCAAGCTCTGCCGGATATGATTTGCTGCTTTCGCTAAGAAGCTGCTTATCTATTCCATATACATTCCCGAATATTTTAGATACCTTTCTGCCCTCCTTAGATAAATACAGTGAAGCTATTGCTTTTATCTGCTTTAATTTGCTTGAAACAGAACATTTATGCTTTGCAATATTATTTACTAAAATAATTCCTACAACCTTACCATTAAGAACTGCTACCCTTGAAAACGTATAATTTGTTAAACAGCTGCTTAAAAATACCCTTGCCAGCTTAACCGCTGTTTTTGAAGAAGCAAATTCATCATAATGCCATGTCTGTCTTATAATATTTTCCAGACTCTTAAAATCCTGCTTTTGATATTCACGTAATTGTACTTCCATTGCTTTTTTCTCCTTTTTATTTCTTATTTTTTACTCTTTTATTGTTTTTAATTTCTATATTATGTACAATAAAGTATACAGTAACTGTAATGTCAAGTATGAATGAGGATTAGTGTAAAAAATCATGTTGATACGATGATTTTTTACACAGCTATTTGTGTCGCAGGCGCCACAAAGTAGCTTTTATCGCAGAGCCAAATTGGAAATTTGCCTCGCGATTCCTCCGACGTAAGTGCGTCTGCGGAATGAGGATTAATATGAAACAAAACTCTATGAAATTAACAACAGCTCAATTTGCCAAAATACATGAAGTAAATAAACGTACATTGCACTATTATGACAGCATAGGCCTTTTTTCACCTGAAAGTAAAGGAGAGAACGGTTACAGATATTACGATATCTCACAAAGCATAGATTTTGAGTACATCCGTATGTTAAAAGAATTGAATATGACTATTGAAGAAATTCAAGAATATTTTCAAAATCCTGCACCGGATAAATTCTTAAAAATTGCAAATGCAAAAGAAAAAGAAATTGACAATGAAATTAAAAGACTACAGCATACAAAAACAATTTTACAGACTAAAAAAGAGCAGTTACTATTTTGTGAATCGTTAAATGAACATGAAATAAGAATTGAAGAATGTAGTGAAGAAAAAATTTATGTTCTGCCGTTTGATTTTGCAGATAACGACATATCAAAAGCATTTTCCTATGTAAAAGATAAATGGAGCATTGAACAGATACGTATGGGAATCGGCGGTTTCATATCGCTGGATAAAGTGAAAAACAACAATTTTGAAAAATATGACGGTCTGTTTACACCCGTTTTAGAAAAATCTGATGAATTAGATGGCTTAACAATAACCAAAGGTAAATATCTATGCGGTTATCAAAAGGGGACATGGGACAAACTTCCTGATATGTATAAAAAAATGCTCGCTTTTGCAAAAGCAAATAATTTAAAACTGACAGGATATGCCTATGAACAGGGGCTGAATGAATTTGTAATATCAGCCCCAGAAGAATACGTCACGAAAATTATGATTAAAATTGAATAAAAAATATCAGTGATTGCTTATTATATTTATATCAGTCGTTGCTTTTAAACACGTCTGCAACTTCACTGATAGTCACAAACGCCTTTGAATCTATGTTATGTATAATAGTTCTCATTCTTGAAATTTCAAATCGGTTAACAACAAAATAAATTATTGTCTTGTCTGCATTGGAATATCCCCCTGTTGCAGCTATCTTTGTTGTACCGCACTCAAAGGCATGTATAAGAGCGTCATTTATTTCCTGCGGCTTGTCAGTAACTATCATAACCGATTTTGAACGGTCAAGACCTTCAACAATAAAATCGACAGTCTTTAATCCCGCGGCGTAAGTCACAATAGAGTAAAGCGGCAAAATCCAGCTGTTGATAATAATTCCGCAAATAATATATAAAAACACGTTGTAAATCATTACAAAGGTTCCCACAGTTATATTTAACCTCTTTGCAAAAATTACAGCCATGACCTCTATTCCATCTATGGCTCCGCCATTACGTATGGTAAGTCCGCTTCCGATACCTGATATTACGCCTCCAAACAATGCACACAAAAGCAAATCCTCACCTGCAAGCGGTGAAGCCATACTTACATCTATAGGCAAAATATCTGTTATCATCCATGATGCCCACGAATACACAATAACTGTAAATACTGAGTACACTGTAAATGTAATGCCCTGTTTCTTTAATCCAAAAAGAAAAAGAGGCACATTCAAAATAAGGAGAAATAATGATAACGACATATACTCAGGAGTAATTTGCGAAAGAAGTATTGATGTACCTGATATTCCGCTGTCATATAACTTAACCGGAGCTAAAAAAACAGTTACACCAAAAGCATTTATACAACCTGCAATAAATAAAATTATAAAATTCGCCATTTTAATGTATTGAAAAGTTTTTTCAATATTATACCCCCTGAATTTTAATTTTTAATATATTGTTTAGATTATATCATTTAGGGAATGTATATGCCAGCAAATGTTTCATTTATCATTTTGAACACATAAAAACTCAACACTCACTCAAAGGCATCCTTCTTAGCAGGATTATCAATAAGCGTACCGTTATCCTCAAATCTTGAACCGTGACACTCACAATCCCACGTATGCTCATGGCTATTCCATTTTAAAGCACATCCCATATGAGGACAACGCTTAGTCGTAGGAAATAACAGATTGCCAACAGCTGTCACACCATTTACAAAAAGCTGCGGTGTCAACATATTTCTTGACGGTTTAAATACCTCCTGCCACGGATTATCTTTATCGAGCACCATGTCACACAAAAGTGAAGCTGCTGCCATCGACGATGTCATACCCCATTTATTAAAACCTGAAGCCACATACAAATCAGGCGTGTTATCAGAATAATTTCCTATATAAGGTATACCGTCAAGGCTCATGCAGTCCTGCGTAGCCCAATAATACTTTTCAACAGAATCGGGATAATAAGTTTTTGCAAAATTCCTAAGAACCTCCCAATTTCCGCCGCTTTTTCCGGTACGGTGACTCCCGCCTCCAAGCAGGAGCATATTTTTATAATTACGAAATGATAAACCGTCCGAAACCTCATCTATATACATTCCGTTTACATCGGCTGCATTTTCAAGTGCAATCACATATGAGCGATGTTGATAAAGCTTTAAAAAATAACTTCCGTGCCTGTTTATAAAAGGAAAATGTGTTGCAACTATAATCTTTCCTGCATTAATTTCAAATTCTCCGCAAAAAGCAGTATGGCCTTTTATATCATCAACAAACGTATTTTCATAAATATTTAAATCGCATGAAAGCTCTCTTACAAACTTAAGCGGATTAAACTGTGCCTGATGAGGAAATTTTACTGCGCCTGCTATATTGAATGGAAGAGGAATATTCTGCACAAATTCAGCAGGAAAGCCTAATGAATTTACCGCATGTACCTCGTCCTCTATGATTTTCCTGTCAGTCCTTGAATATACATAGGCGTCTTTTTCTTCAAAATCACATTCAATCTTCTTAGCCAGCTCACGATACTTTTCAAGAGCTTTTCTATTTGCATTAAAATAAAGCAGAGCTTTTTCATTTCCTTTAGATTTTATCATTTTGTCATAAATAAGACCATGTTGGAAAGTTATTTTAGCCGTAGTATTTTTTGTTATACCGCTGCAAACTTTGTCTGCCTCAACGAGCATATAATCTATTCCTGCATTTTTTAAAAAATATGCGCACAAAACACCGCACAAGCCTCCGCCTATAATTAACACATCTGTTTTTGCATTATTTTCAAGTTTTTGAAACTCAGGCATGTCTGCTCTTTCAGACCAAATTGACTTATGCATATCAACCTCCATTCCGCAGACGCACTTGCGTCGGAGGAATCGCGAGGCAAATCTGAATATCCCCGTTTGACTCTGCGATAAAAGCTACTTTGTGACGCCTGCGGCACAAATAGCTGTGTGAAAAATCATCGTATCAATATGATTTTTCACATTAACCTCCCTCGTATATTAAATTTCTGCGATAAATGCAGAAAACGCTATTCAATGCAAAATGCACACTCATAACTTTATTTTAGGTTGACTTTTACAATTATATACATAAGAATTCTAAATTTTTTAATATTACCTTTTTACTAACTTCTAAGTTCATTCATTATCTTCTTATACTGGTGTCTAAACAAAAATATCGTAAACACAACTGCGAAAAAGTCTGCGATAGGCTCTGCCATATACACCGCTGTCGTCTTATCCGTAGTAAATATATTAGGCATAATATAAATAAGAGGGATGAGAAGAATGAATTTTCTCATAACAGCTACTGCTATTGAAGCCTTTGCCTTGCCAAGCGACGTAAATGTCAGCTGACACGCCATCTGAATTCCGAAAATACCAAGACATGCCATATAAATTCTAAGTGCATTTCCTGTGAAATCAATCAGAGCTGCGTCCGATGTAAACATTCCTGCAAATATCTTTGGGAAAAGCATTACAGAGGCCCAAAGAAGCATCGCATAAGCCACACTGAGTTTTAAAAGCAGCCAGTATGTCGCCTTAACTCTGTCAGCATTTTTTGCACCGTAATTGTAACTTATAATCGGCTGGGCCCCCTGTCCAAGTCCCTGAAGAGGCAGCATTGCAAACTGCATAACACTTGTAAGAATAGTCATTGCTCCTACCGCTATATCTCCACCATATTTTAATAATGACGAATTAAAACATACAGAAATAACACTTTCACTTGCCTGCATTATAAATACAGATAATCCGAGTCCTACACAAGGAATAATAATATTTTTCTGCAATCTTATATTACATTTCTTGATTTTTAATATTGTCTTTTTTCCAAAAAGGAACGATAAAACCCATATACACGATGCAGCCTGAGATAAAACTGTTGCAAGCGCAGCACCGCGAACGCCCATATTAAAACCAAAAATAAAAATAGGATCAAGTATAATATTGGTTACAGCACCGATAAGAACTGAAAGCATACCGGTCTTTGCAAACCCCTGTGTAGTAATAAAAGTATTCATTCCGAGAGTAAGCTGGACAAATATAGTACCTGCAGCATAGATATTCATGTAATCAACTGCATATTCAATAGTCTTTTCACTTGCTCCAAAGGAAAGAAGCATACCTCTGTTAGAAGTAAACAAAACAAATGTAAGAACAACTGAAATAATAACCTGCAAAGCAAAACAGTTGCCAAGAATCTTCTCAGCCATGTCATTATCTCCGCGCCCCATAAATATAGAGGCTCTTGGTGAACCTCCGCTTCCGACAAGCGCCGCAAACGCAGATACAATCATAATCAACGGAAGGCATACTCCAACTCCTGTCAAAGCCAGCGCACCTACCTCCGGTATATGACCTATATAAATACGGTCAACAATGTTATAAAGCACATTTATAATCTGCGCAGCTATAGTAGGCAGTGCCAAACGCATTAAAAGCTTTCCGACGGGTTCCTTACCCAAAAAATCTTTGTTATCCATTTTTCAACCTCCTAACTTTTATTATCTCTATCCGGCAAAATAAATATAAATATCAGTGAACTTATAAACAGCATAAACGGATAAATCAAATGCGGTATTATATCAATTGAAGAAATCGCAAAACCAAGCTCAGATGCCACAGATACAGCAACTAACAGCTGGGCTCCATATGGTATTATCCCCTGAAAAATGCAGGAGAATGTATCAAGCAGCGACGCAGCCTTTTTAGGAGAAATGTCATAGTTATCTGCCATTTCCCTTGCAATCGGATTTGCCATAACAATAGCAACAGTATTGTTTGCAGTAGCAATATCAATGAGTCCTGCTAACAGGCCCATACCAAATTTACCGCCCTTTCTTCCTTTAAATATCTTTTTAATCAATTCAAGCACTGCCATGAATCCGCCATACTCTTCAATCAATGCACATATTGCAGAAACTAAAATTGCAACCATTGCAGTCTCAAACATTCCCGACACTCCTGTACCCATACTGACAAGCATTTCCGTGGCGGACGAAGCGCCTGTAATAAGCATGATTGCTGCACCGCTCACGATTCCTATAAGCAGAACAACAAACACATTAATACCTATTATACCACCTATAAGCACAATAATATATGGAATAATCTGCACCAAATTGTACTCACCCAAAACAACATTTCCAACATCCGTTTCCATTGAACGTATTACTATAAATACTGCTGTCACAACTGCTGCCGGAAGTGCAATCCATAAATTTGCCTTAAACTTATCCTTCATTGCACAGCCCTGACCATTACAAGCCGCAATAGTTGTATCTGATATAAATGACAAATTATCGCCAAACATTGCACCGCCTACAACCGCCCCAAGACACATCGGAAGTCCAAAGCCTGCACTTTGCGCTACTGCTATTCCTATCGGTGCTATAAGCGTGATTGTTCCTACTGAAGTTCCCATGGCAAGTGATACAAATGCACTCACAATAAAAAGCACAAGCACCGAAAATCTCGCAGGAATAAAGGATAGTACAAAATATGCCACACTCTGGGCACTGCTTCTTCCGACTACCCCCACGAATACCCCTGCCATCATGAAAATCAGAATCATAGTTATAATATTTTTATTTCCGACTCCCTTAGCCATTATTTCAAGTTTATCATCGAAACTAAGCTTAGGATTCTGCACACATGCTACAAACAAAGCAGCTAAAAATATAACTACGATAGGAATATTATAAAATCCCATCGGAATCTTCAAAATATATTCAAACAAAACCCCCAGTCCAAGATAAAGCACCAAAAATACGCCTATGGGAAGCAATGCTTTAAAATTCGATTTTTTCATCATAATCACCAACCTGTATAATCGTAATTAGGGTGTTTTAACACCTTAATCGTTAAAGTAAAAAGCGTCCAAATGAACACTTCCTTTTAGGAAGTATCCCTTGCGGACGCTTTTATAATTTTTGTTTAATTTAACAATGATTCTGCTCTGCTAAGTGCTTCATCTATATTGGAACAGAAGTTTTCTTCTCCTACCTCCGAAACAAAACCTGCTTTTTTCATCATTGCCTTAGGCTGTTCCTGTACATGTGACAGCAAAAGTGTAATACCACGCTTTTTGCACGTTGCGCTAATCATTTTCAGGGATCTTAACGCAGTCACATCCATCGCAGGAACTCCTCGCATTCTTATTATTATCACTTTTATATCCTGTTCAAGCGATATATCCATAAATTTATCTGCTGCTGCAAAAAACATCGGTCCTATTATCTCATAAACCAGTGTTTTCTTTGGCACAGCCTTAAATCGTATACTTTCAGGATCATCATTTTCACTAATATTCTCGCCAATATATTTCCAGCTTTTTACTTCTGTAACCGCTGACATTCTTATAAGAAAAAGAATGGCTGCCATAACAAGACCTGCCTCAATCGCCACAACAAGGTCAAACACAACGGTAAGCACAAATGTTGTCACAAGCACAATAACATCACTCTTTGGCGATGTCTTAACAAGCAGTAAAAATTCCCTCCAGCCGCTCATGTTATAAGCAACCATGAAAAGAATAGCTGCAATCGCAGGCATAGGAATCCATGCTGCATATGGCATAAGCACCAGAAGAATCAAAAGAAGAGTAACCGAATGAACCATACCTGCTATCGGTGTACGTCCTCCGTTTTTAATATTAGCTGCTGTTCTTGCTATTGCACCTGTGGCAGGAATCCCTCCAAAAAGTGCGGAAACTATATTTCCGGCACCCTGAGCAACAAGCTCAGCATTTGGTTTATGTCTGCTTCCAACCATACCGTCAGCAACAACACAAGATAACAGCGACTCTATTCCCGCAAGAACTGCTATTGTAAGTGCATCGGGAAAAAGTGAACGCACCATATTGAAATCTGCCGCAGGAATATTCACTTTCGGAAGCTCACTTGAAATTGTGTACAAATCTCCGATAGTCTTTACATCCATACCTATAAGCTTAACCATAATTATTGCAGCAATTACAGCAATAAGTGACGGAGGTATCTTTTCTGTAACTTTAGGCCATAAAATAAGTATTGCCAAAGACACCATTCCTACTAAAAGTGCCTGCCAGTTAAAAGTTCCTATACTCTCTGCGCACGCCTTAAGCTTGTCCATGGTCTCAACCGGCGCAGATGTAAACGTAAGTCCTAAAAAATCCTTAATCTGTCCTATTACTATTGTTACCGCAATACCTATAGTAAAGCCTGCGGTAATCGTATACGGGATAAATCTTATCAAATTACCAAACTTAAGCAATCCCATTATTATAAGAAGAATACCTGCCATTATTGTCGCAATAACAAGCCCTTCCATACCGTTTTTTGCCACAATTCCTGCAACTATCGTTGCAAATGCTGCTGTAGGTCCGGCTATCTGAACGCCGCTTCCTCCTAATAATGAAATTACAAATCCTGCAAATATTGCAGTATAAATGCCCTGCTCCGGTCCTACTCCTGAAGCCAGAGCAAGGGCAATAGAAAGAGGAAGTGCAATAATTGCAACTATCACTCCCGCTACTATATCTTTTACAAACTGCTCTTTTGTATACCCCTTCATACAATCAAACAGTTTTGGAATAAATTGCCTCATATTTTTTACCTTTTGTATATTTTTTAATAATATTATTTTTCTGATGTAGTTTCTTCTGCTGATTTGCTTTCTTCTTCTACTTCAACAGATAATGAATTTACAAGCTCCTGTACCTTTGTGTGCAAAACATCATATCCTAATTCAGCATTAATTTCGCTGCCGAACTCTTCAACCATCTTATCATAGCTTTCATAGCTATAATACTCTGCATACTTTACTCCAAGATCTTTTATATCCTGTTCTGACACGTCAATATTATTTTCTGCCGCAATAAGAGTAACTATCATCTTTTCCTTAAGATAATCCTTTGCAGTGTCTAACGCAAAAGCATCAAGGGCAGTTTCATCCTCGCATCCGTATGCCTGTGAAATATACGCCTCATAGTTTTCCATGCCATAATAAGAACTGTAAAGCTCCTTGTTTGTTTCATAATCAGATTTAACATTTGTTTTCCATGTATTCTTTAATGATTCAAGTTCTTTTTCAGGATAATTTTCAATATTTGCATTATTAATAATCTGTTCCAATGCTGTCAAAAACTTTGCTGAATCAAATGACTGTTTTGCCTGTTCTTCAAGCATTGTTCTGATATTTTTCTTTAAACCGTCAACCGTATACTCTCCTTCAAGTTCAAGTTCCTCAGCTTTACCTGCAACCCATTCATCTGTAAGCTCAGGATATATTGTTTCCTGAATAGCTGTAACTTTAACTTCAAACACAACCTCTTTGCCTGCCATGTCTTTATTTGAGTAATCATCAGGGAATTTACAAGGTATCTCATAATCCTGACCAACATTAAGTCCTACAAGACCTTTATCAAGGTCTTCTATAAAAAGTCCTGAACCGATAGTATAGCTTGCATCAGTTGCAGTCCCACCTGAAAATGCAACTCCATCAAGCTTTCCGCTGTAATCAAGTATAATTGAATCTCCCTTAGCAGTTACCCCGCTCTCATGCTTTTCTACTGTTGAATACTTTGAAAGAAGCGACTGTAGCTGTGCCTCTACCTCTTCATCACTAACTTCAAGCTTTGATTTGTCTACAGCAACACTAAGACCTTTATACTCCGGCAATTTTACAAACTTTTTGTAAACCTCCGCATTTTCTTTTACAGTGTTCGCATATTCAGATGCCGAAATACCTTTATTGGATGTATCCGCATCATTCTTTTTTCCACCGCAGCCTACAAGCGAAACTACCATTGTAGCTGCAAGCAAAACACCAAATATCTTTTTTTTCATAAAATTTCCTCCATTTCTGTGCAAAAACATGCAATATTGCGCACAGCGCATGACTTTTATATTTATAGCATAATTACAAATAAAATAAAAGCTGTTTCACATTTTTTTCATTATTTGATATAATAATCTGATGTATAAAGAAAACACACGGAGTTATATTTTAAATGCACAACAAACGTAATTTACTATCAAAAAATACTGCATATATTCTAATCATGATTATAGCAGTGATGCCTCTTTTAACAATGTTAACCGCATGCAGCAACGAACTGGCCTCTCCCGTCGGTGTCACCGGATATAAACTAAACACATATGTTTCTATTGATGCTTACACAACAGGCGGCCATTCTTCTAAAGAACTTAACAATATTTTGGAAGAAGCATTATCACTTTGCGATAAATATGAACTTATGTTTTCGCGGACCAATCCTCAAAGTACGCTGTATAAAGTAAACTCTAAGGAAATCACAAATATTCCGTCAGAGCTTGGTTATCTGATTAAAACAGGACTCTCATATTGTGAAATTTCAGAGGGTGCTTTTGATATCACTATAGGAAGCGTTTCAAGTCTTTGGGATTTTTCCGGGTTATCAGATGAAGTTCCTGACAGCAAAGACATTGAAAATGCGCTTAAATACGTTGATTATACAAAGGTTGATCTATCCGAAAATAATGACGGTTCATATAACATAAGCATGCCTGATGGTATGATGCTTGACCTCGGAGCTATTGCTAAAGGTTACATTGCTGACAAAATCAAAGAATTTTTGTTAAGTAAAAATATCGAAAATGCGATAATTAACCTCGGAGGCAATGTTTTATGCGTCGGTCAAAAAAAGGAGAACGTCAACTTTAACATTGCTTTAAAAAAGCCTTTTGGCGAAGCTTCCCAGATATTAACAACTTTATCAATAAACGATAAGTCTGTTGTCTCTTCCGGAACTTATGAGCGGTATTTTTCAAAAGATGATGTACTTTATCACCACATTTTAAATCCTAAAACAGGATATCCTTATAATAATGATATAGATGGTGTTACAATAATCTCCGATTCATCTCTTATCGGCGACTGCCTTAGCACTGTATGCTTTGTTTTAGGCAGTGAAAAAGGACTTGAATTAATATCAGACATCACTGACACAGAAGCGATGTATGTGTCAGGTTCCGATTTGTATTATTCGGATAACTTTAAAAATTACATTAATAAATAAAGATTACAGTATTAAAAGGTCTGAACTGTTAATCTTGAAAAGAAAGGAAATACTGATGAAAATTTTACACCAGACTCCCTCGTCAGATGGTTTTCGTATGCCTGCGGAATACGAGCCTCACTACGGATGTATATTAATATGGCCTGAACGCTCAGACTCATGGCAATTCGGAGGCTATGCCGCAAGAAAAGCATTCATAAAAATTGCGTCCGCAATCGCAGAATCAGAAAACGTAACCGTCTGTGCAAGCTATGAACAATATAACAATGCAAGACAATCTTTACCTGCCAATATACGTGTTGTAGAAATGTCAAGCAACGACGCATGGGCAAGAGATGTCGCCCCTACCTTCGTGACTGACAAAAACGGTACTCTAAGAGGCATTAACTGGTATTTTAACGCATGGGGCGGCCTCGTTGACGGTCTGTATTTTCCGTGGGATAAAGACAATGCAATGGCTAATAAGCTATGTGATCTTTTTATGGCAGACGTCTATGATGCGAAGGATTTCGTCCTTGAGGGCGGCTCAATCCATGTAGACGGTGAAGGCACAGCCCTTGTCACCGAAAACTGTCTTTTAAGCCCGGGCCGGAACCCTTTGATGAGCAAAGCTGAAATAACTGAAAAGCTTAAAGCCTATCTTAATGTATCAAAGGTAATATGGCTTAAATGCGGAATTTATAACGATGAAACAAATGAACATGTAGACAATATTTGTGCTTTCACCAAACCGGGTCATGTTGTACTTGCATGGACTGACGATAAAAATGACCCCCAATATGAAATGTCAAAAAGCTGTTTTGACATTTTATCAGCTGAAACTGATGCTAAAGGTCGAAAGCTTACAATACACAAGCTCCCGATCCCGAAACCGGTATGTATAACAGCCGATGAATGTGACGGACTTGACAATATGGACTTTGAGCCCACAAGGACTCCGGGAGAGCGTCTTGCGGCATCATATGTCAATTTCTATATTGCAAACAATGCCATAATTATGCCCGGCTTTGGAAAGCCAAACGACACAAGCAGGCTTAATATGTCTTATCTTAAATCAGATGAAACTGCCAAAAATATATTAAAGGAACTATTCCCTGAGCGTGAAATCATTCAGATATACGCAAGGGATATACTTATCGGGGGCGGTAATATCCACTGCATAACGCAGCAGATACCGCAGTTTACACGATAAAGATTATGTGAGGTAAAAATATGAAAAAATTAAAAGCTGCGGCTATTCAGATGCTGTGTCTGGATACCGTTCAAAAAAATATTGATAATGCCGAAAAGCTTGTTCGTAAAGCGGCTGCAAGCGGTGCAAACTTAATACTGTTACCTGAATTATTTGAAACCAGGTATTTTTGTCAGGAGCGAAATTATGACTACTATGCTCTCGCCACAACTGTCGAGGAAAATCCCGCAGTAATACGTTTTAGAAATGTCTGCAGAGAGCTTAAAATTGTTATGCCAGTAAGCTTTTATGAGCTTTCCGGCAACACAACGTTTAATTCTATTGCAATGATTGACGCTGACGGAAGTGTTTTGGGCGTATACCGCAAAACCCACATCCCTGACGACCATTATTATCAGGAAAAGTTCTATTTTTCACCTGGAGATACAGGTTTTAAAGTGTGGGATACAGCATACGGCAAAATCGGCGTAGGAATCTGCTGGGATCAGTGGTTTCCCGAAACAGCGCGCTGCATGGCACTAATGGGTGCTGAGATTCTTTTATATCCTACAGCAATCGGTTCAGAACCTATACTTGAATGTGACAGTATGCCTCACTGGCGACGCGTTATGCAGGGTCATTCCGCTGCAAATGTCCTGCCTGTTATTGCCGCAAATCGCGTCGGCAGCGAAGTCATTAAGGCTAATGATGCAAATGGAGGACAAAATTCAAGCCTGACCTTTTACGGTTCCTCATTTATAACAGATGAAACCGGAGAGATAAAAGAGGAAATGGACAGAGACAGTGAAGGCTTTATCTGCCACGAATTTGATTTGGACAAAATACGCGAAATGCGTTTAAGCTGGGGACTTTTCAGAGACAGACGCCCTGAACATTACACCCCTATAATGAAACTTTAGTAGAATGGAGATAGTGTGAAAAATCATGCCGATACGCTGATTTTTCATACAGCTATTTGTTTCTGAGCAAAACAAATAGCATTTATGGCAGAAGAGAAATCGCCTACGCGAATTTCTCTTCGCCTCTTCGCAACAAAGTTGCTCAAGAAATGAGGATTAGTATGATTAGATTAATTTTAGTAGCCATATTTTTACTTTTGGTTTTTATTGCTTCCGCAATTCTATTTCCTTTGGAATGGATTATCGGAAAGTTCAATAAACATGCAAAAGACATAAGTTCACTAAGAATAATTCAGTGGGTATTTAAAGTAATTCTGTTTTTAAGCGGAGTTAAAACAACGGTAAAAGGAATAGAAAATATTCCTAAAGATGAACCTGTTTTATTTATCGGTAACCACCGCGGCATATTTGACGTACTTGTATCATACAGCCGCATGCCCGACCTTACCGGCTTTGTAGCAAAAAAAGAGATGGATAAGGTTCCGATTATCCGCCGCTGGATGAGACATCTTTACTGCCTTTTCCTTGACAGAAAAAATATGAAAGAGGGTTTAAAAACCATTCTTTCAGCCATTGACCACATTAATAACGGAATTTCCATAGTTATATTCCCCGAGGGCACAAGAAATAAAGGCGACGGTCTTTTACCATTCCATGCAGGAAGCTTTAAAATAGCAGAAAAAACAAACTGTAAAATTATACCTATGGTTCAGACTAAAACGGAATATATATTTGAAAACCAGTTTCCGCGTATTAAAGCTACCAAAACAACTTTGGAATTCGGAAAGCCTATCGTTTTAGATGAACTTGATAAAAACGACCGAAAGGATGTCGCAAATTATACAAGAAATATAATCAGACAGATGTATGAAAGCAACAATAAACTTGTTTAACAACCTTGTGTATGCTATAATATCCGACATATTAAACATTACTATTTTTTCAGGAGGAACTAAGCAATGCCAGTTTGGAGTATTGTATTATTATCTATTTTAGCAGTTTTAGTAATTGCCTTTGTTGCATTAATGATTTTCGGAAACAAGATGCGCAAGAAACAGGTAGCACAGCAGGAACAGATTGATGCTGCAAAACAGATTATGTCTATGCTCGTTATCGACAAAAAGAAAATGAAGTTAAGAGACGCAGGTCTGCCTAAAATGGTTGTAGATCAGACACCTAAGTATTTAAGAGGCAGCAAAATGCCTGTAGTAAAAGCAAAAATCGGACCAAGAGTTATGACACTTTTATCTGATCCTAAAGTTTTTGACCAGATTCCTATTAAAGCTGAAATCAAGGCTGAAGTAAGCGGTATATATATTGTAGGAATAAAATCCGTACGCGGTGGTAAAATCGTTGTAGAGGAGAAAAAGAAGAAAAAGGGACTCTTCGGCAAAAAGAAAAAATAATAAGGAGGTCGGGCCATGCGCAATTTAACCTTATTAACAGACCTTTATGAACTTACAATGATGCAGGGATATTTTAAGACAGGCAATAACCGTACTGTGATATTTGACGCTTTTCACAGAAAGAATCCATGTGATGGTGCATATGCTGTCTCATGCGGTTTAGAGCAGGTCATTGATTACATTAACAATCTGCATTTTGAACAGGACGACATAAATTACCTGAAAAGCACCGGGCTTTTCGATGATGATTTTCTTGAATACCTTAAAAATTTTCATTTTACCGGAGATATTTATGCAATACCGGAAGGTACCGTTATATTTCCAAAGGAACCGATTGTTAAAGTTATTGCTCCTATCATTGAAGCACAACTCGTAGAAACCGCTATATTAAACATAATAAATCACCAAAGCCTTATCGCAACCAAAGCCGCCAGAATATGTTATGCAGCTAAAGGGGACGGAATCATGGAATTTGGTCTCAGGCGCGCACAAGGCCCTGATGCCGGAATTTATGGGGCAAGAGCCGCTGTTATTGCAGGCTGCATAGGTACAAGCAACGTACTTACCGGACAAATGTTTGACGTTCCGATAAAGGGAACTCACGCACACAGTTGGATTATGAGCTTTCCTGATGAATACACTGCATTTAAGACATACTCAAAATTCTATCCGAATGCCTGTATCCTTCTTGTAGACACGTATGACACATTAAGAAGCGGTGTTCCTAACGCAATAAGAGTTTTTAAAGAAATGCGCGATGCCGGTATACCTCTTAAAAACTATGGTATAAGACTTGATTCAGGCGACCTTGCATACCTCTCGAAAATGGCCCGCAAAATGCTTGACGAGGCAGGCTTTGAAGACGCGGTAATTTCTGCATCAAGCGATCTTGACGAATATCTTATAGACTCTCTTAAAACACAGGGAGCTGCAATAACATCATGGGGTGTCGGAACAAACCTTATTACTGCAAAGGATAATCCGGCTTTTGGTGGTGTATACAAGCTTGCAGCGATTAAAGATGATAACGGAAATTTTATTCCTAAGATTAAACTCTCTGAAAATTCAGAGAAAATCACAAATCCCGGAAATAAAACGGTTTACAGAGTTTATGATACAGATGGCATGATAAAGGCAGATTTAATTGCCCTCACAGATGAGGTTTATAATGAAACTGATGCGTTGCTCTTATTTGACCCTGTCGAAACATGGAAAAAAACACTTTTAAGGCCGGGCGAATACTCGTTAAAAGAAATTATGGCTCCTATATTTAAGGACGGAAAATGTATCTACAAGACGCCTCCTGTTATGGATATTCAATCTTACTGCAAACATGAATTATCCACACTTTGGGACGAATCTAAACGTCTTATCAACCCTCACGAGGTCCATGTAGATTTATCAAAACCGCTCTATGATATGAAACAGAAACTTCTTAATGATTACAGCAAAAAATGTGAGAATGAATAACATAAAGCGCCGCAAATGCGGCGCTTTACTATATCTTATCAAATTCACCTTGCGGCGTAACTTCAATCTCAACTGTACAGTCGGATACAGTTTCATAATTTAACTCAAGTGAATAGTCTGCAGCTATCCGTATTTTTTCCTCTGACCTCTCAATATCCAATTTTCTTGTAAATATCCCAAGATAAATATTTCCAAATGGAGTATTATAACATGTCATCGTTTTTTCCTGCTCAACAAAAGACAGGCTCGCCGTAACAAAACCTTTCTTTGTAATATCCATACTGTTATCGGTAAGCTTTATAATAACAGTGCTCTTATCACTTTCCCCCTCATATACTTCGTCATATTTTAAATATTCCTTGCCTGCCACAACACGATATGTACCAACATTTATAATCTCAACTTCATCTTCCTGCGTCTCATTATTCTGTTCGCTCTGCGCTGACAGATGCAGTCCTTTTATACTTATATATACTTTTTCTTTCATTTTTTACCTTATTTCTAATACTGTTCTATATTTATCTGTTTCGTCATCGTTATATCAAACGGAAGAATAGAATTTGCAAAATCCTTAAATTTGTCTGCCGCATCACTTACATAAAACCTATACATATGAGACGGACTATCAACTTCACATACATTCGCTATATTTTCACCGGTAAGTACCCTGCGAAGCTCCAAAGCTGTCTCGTAAGCCGGATTTACAAGTGTCACTTCATCTCCCATCACCTTTGCTATAGTTGAGCGCAGAAGCGGATAATGAGTACACCCCATTATAAGCGTGTCTATATTTTTATTTTTAAGTGATGAAAGGTATCTTTGCGCTACCATATCCGTAATCTCGTCATGTAGCATCCTTTCTTCCACCAGCGGTACAAACAAAGGACACGGTTTACCTATAATTTCTACCTCAGGCTTAAACGATTTTATAAATTCCGCATATACGCCGCTTCTTATCGTACCTTCCGTACCTATAAGCCCTATTTTTCCGTTTTTCGTAGTAGCAGCAGCCACCTTTGCTCCCGGCTTCACAACTCCTATAATAGGTATATTAAATTCTTTCTGCATTGTTTCTATTGCAAATGCACTGGCTGTATTACATGCAATAACAATAGCCTTAACATTTTCTGTCAGCAGAAATCTTATTATCTGTCTTGAATATTTTATAACTGTTTCCTTTGACTTACTCCCATACGGCACTCTTGCAGTATCACCAAAATACACAATTCTCTCGTTGGGAATCTGTCTCATTATCTCTCTAACCACCGTGAGTCCGCCAACACCCGAATCAAACACGCCAATCGGTGCATTCATATCCATCATTATTTCTATGCCTTTCTGTAAGCTTTTTCAATCTTTATAACCCAAACAAATCATTTAAAAATGTTAAATACTTGAATTTGTATTTACACTGTTTGTCAGTTATAGCATTATATTCCTCATCTGTCAAAATATTCTTAAGTGTATCTTTTGAATCCTGCGGCAGAACGCCATATGTCGCATCTACAAAGCAAAGCGGAGGATAAAGTACACACCACCAGTTCCTGCCTGTACTTTCACCTATATCAATTCTGAAAGCCTCATACACACCAGGCGGAAATGTGACATCACCATAAGTTTTCATAGGAAAATAGCTGTTCTCAAAATAGACCGACACACTCTGTGTGCTACCCTCTTTTTTAAGCACGCTTTCTGCCTTACTTTTTATATCATCTGTATGTCTGCTTAAAATCTGCTTGGATTCCTCTAAACTTTTAGATTTTTCAAGCATAGGCCTTAAATATGTAATAATTTCATCCTTTACTTTAAGCTTAAGCTGCTGGTCTGAATCACTGTCACTGTTTGCTCGCACGTGAAATCTTACTATCTGCGATGCGATATTCTTTTGAAGCTCATTTTCTTTTGAACTAAATCCAAAAGAGTAACATGATAACAATGCTGATACAATAATTGTTATAAATAAAAAAGCTGATAGTCTGTGTTTTTTCTTTTTCATAACTGCCTCCCAATAATAAAACTTTGTATATGGCAATTATTTCCAATAATAACACAGACTATACACTAAAATGTCCTTATTAAGATTACACGGATTGTTTCGTTCCTTGCACTCCCACAATCCTGCCCAATATTCGCATTATGCTCCAATTTTGGGCGTGTCCCAATGTCTTTCACCCACTATTGTGCAAGCACAAGTGGGCTCAAGACCTTTTGATACTGTAATCTTAATTATTTAATAACCTGACAATTCCCTTTTCCTGATTATGGATATGCTGACGAATTACCGTCTTTGCATCCTCCGTGTTTTTCTCAGACAATTTCTTTATAATATCATTATGCTCACTTATTAATATTGAATGCGTTCTTGCATCCTTTACATACTCAAGCCTGTAGCGGTACATCTGCTCACGAAGCTTATTTATAATCTGTATAAGTCTTGCATTATTTGTCATTCCATAAATTGTATCATGGAATAAAACATCAGCATCTACAATACTTACAACGTCTTTTGATACAACTGCCGATTCAAATACCTTATTTGCAGCCTTTAATTCCTCTATTTTTTCCTGAGTCACATTTTTACATGCCAACGAAACCGCAAGCTCCTCAAGTGTACATCTTACCTCCAGAACATCCCTCATATCCTTTTCGGTAATCTTGGCTACCTCTGCTCCTTTTCTCGGTATCATAACAACTAGACCCTCAAGTTCCAGCTTTCTTATTGCTTCTCTTATCGGAGTTCTGCTGACTCCAAGCTTCTGAGCAAGCTGAATTTCCATAAGCCTCTCTCCCGGCTCCATTTCCCCTCTTAAAATAGCCTGTCTCAATGTGTTAAATACAACATCTCTGAGTGGAAGATAATCATTAACATCCATTTTTAATTCGCCTTTCATATTACCTCCAATCTGCCGTAAAGCACAGCATATCTTATTGCCTTTCGGCTCTGACACTTTCTAATTAAACGTCTCTGTTATATAAACCTGTCTTGCATCCTTTTTCTCTTTTAAATAGGCCTGACACCTTAATGCAGTTTCCTCATCCGGGAATATTCCGAATACTGTCGGCCCGCTGCCGCTCATCATAGCATTTATGGCACCGTTGTTTAACATATCCTGCTTTATTGTATCTATTATAGGATACAACGGTATTGTAACCTGCTCAAGAACATTTCCCATTCTTGATGCAATCAAACCAACATCCTGACTTTTTATCGCATCAATTATACCATCAATATCAGGGTGGTTATTTACCTCCGACATGTCAAGACTATCATAAACAAGCTTTGTCGATACATTTACCGGCGGCTTTGCCACAAGCAGCCAGCAATGCGGCATAGGCTCAAGACGTGTAAGCTTCTCCCCGATTCCCTCAGCAAGTGCAGTTCCTCTCATAATACAGTACGGAACATCTGCACCAAGCCTTAATCCGAGCTCCATCATATCCGCCTGCGTAAGTCCAAGATTAAACAGCCTGTTAATTCCGAAAATCGTAGAAGCCGCATCTGTACTCCCGCCTGCCATACCTGCCGCAACCGGTATAAATTTATTAAGGTCAATTTCCACTCCGCCCGTATATCCGCACTCTTCTTTCAAAAGCTTTGCTGCTTTATAAATAAGATTATTTTCATTAACAGGCAAAAAATTGAGATTTGATTTAATTATAATATCGTCCTGCGGTATCCTGTTTATAATAAGTCTGTCATACAATCCAACCGTCTGCATAACCATTCGAACCTCATGATACCCGTCCTCTCTTACTCCGAGAACATCAAGGCCAAGATTAATTTTTGCTCTTGCTTTTAATCTGATACTATCCATGACTTATCTCCATTGTTTCTTGTATACAATCAATTATATAAAATGTATTGTTCAAATGCAAGTACAAGCTTTATTCATACCAAAAATGCTGTCAAATATTCTGTCAAATCGTTTCCTTATTTCTTCTGTATTTATTAGGCGACATTCCTTTAACATGTCTGAATGCATCTCCGAAATAATTACTGTCATTAAATCCGCACTCAAATGCTATGTCGGTTATTGACTTATTAGTATCAAGAAGCAATGTACAAGCGTTCTTTATACGAACATTTACAAGATACTCTTTAAATCCGAAGCCTGTTACCGACTTAAATTTCTTAGACAGATAAGATTTACTTATATGAAATTTATCCGCCATATGCTCAAGTGTTATTTTCTGATTATAATTATTATAGATATATGTAGCAATCTGCTGCATAAGCTGATTATCCACATCTATTTCCTTAATAACATTCTGCTCAAATCTCTGGCATCTTATTATAAAAAGAAGAAGCTCTATAAGACCTATTTTTATAAATGCCGCTGACAATATATCCTGTTCTTTGCTCTCAAACAGCATTTTCTTCATAAGAGCCTCAACATAATCCCTGCGCTTTTCAGGTATGGAAATAACGCCCATTTTAAGGGACGCGTTTACAATTTCCTCCCCTATTATATCCTTAAGCCACTCAAGATTATTGTCTTTAAAACACAGACAATACTGCTCACTGAAACCTCTTTGAGGATAAGTACTTTTATGCAACTCTCCCTCCGGAACTATAACAAGATCCCCCTTATTTAATTTATAAATATCATGGTTAATAAAAAATGTACAATCACCGTTTACCAAATAAAAAATCTCATAATACGGATGAATATGCGACTCCTGAATTACTTTTTTTGACGCATCTCTCTTTACTTTTGAAATTTTAAAGTCCGTCGGCATATCACTAAATTTCATATTGCTAATCTCCTCGCTTTAATTCCTTAAGCTTTTTTTCTGTATTATCATTACAATCTGCATATATTTTGGTGGAAATCACTGTTTTTTATTTATATACTAATATATAAAATATAACTATGACCTTTGTCAAGTAATTTAGTTATTTTTTTGTAATACTTTTAATTCCAACAAAATAGTTATCACTGAAAGGGGATGTAAAATATATGTCCAAACAAATAAGTCAAGAAAAAAGAAAGCTTATCCTTGAAGGTAATCTTGTCCATGCTGTGCTTATGCTCGCAATCCCTGTAATGATTAACAGCTTTATACAGTCAATGTACAATTTAACTGATACTTTCTGGCTTGGCAAAATCGGAACAGATTCACAGGCAGCCATTACTTTAGTTTCTCCCGTCCAAAATATTTTAATTAATTTTGGTATGGGTATTACTACTGCAGGAGCTATACTAATCTCACAATATCTCGGTGCAAAGCTCGACAAAGAAGCCAATTCAATGGCTAACCACATTTGTATATGCTCAATGCTTTTTGCATTTTTGTGTGCAGGCTTTTGCTGGCTCGCAACCCCTTCTATAGTAAAATGGCTCGGCGCAGAAGGCGTTATTTACACATATGGCGTATCTTATCTTAGAATAGTCGTACTGGATTTACCGTTCCTGTTTATGATTAACCTATACACAGCAGTCAAACAGGCTCAGGGTGACACAATACGCCCTATGCTTCTTAACGTTTTAGGTGTATCTATTAACCTCATACTTGATCCTATTTTCCTTATGGTATTCAAATGGGGAATCGCCGGAGCAGCCTTTGCTACACTTATAGCAAAAATACCGAGTGCTGTCGTAGCAATTATGGCATTAAAACGCAAAACGCAGCTTGTAAGAATTGATTTCAAAGGATTTGAATTTGACAGAAAAAAAATAACTTCTATTATTAAGGTAGGACTTCCTACAGCAATCGGCGGAAGCACAATGCAGTTCGGTTTCCTCCTTATGACTAAAAATGTTAACGCTTATGGTACAATTGCTACTACAGCATATGGTATCGGCAACAAAATAAACAGCATTATAACAATGCCCGCAAACGGTATCGGTTCAGCTATATCAACAATAGTAGGACAAAATTTTGGTGCCAACAATATCAAACGTGTCGATAAATCATACCATATTGCACTAAGAATCGGTGCCGTATTCCTATTCGTATGTGGTATGATTCTCTCACGCCCGATAATATGTGAACCTATCGTAAGGTTCTTTACTACAGATGAAGCAGTCGTTCCCCTTGCCACAGACTTCCTGTCCATAATGGCAATGTGCTGCTGGACGAACGCTTTTTACAACGTAACCCAGGGACTTTTTAACGGTTCTGGACACACTCTTATAACTACGGCAGTAGATGCCACAAGAATATGGATATTCAGATTTTTGACCCTCTGGGTATGCTCAAATGTGCTTCATATGGGTGTCGAAAGTGTATGGTATGCAGTTGTTGTAAGTAACGCATCATCAGCACTTATTCTGTACATATTATATTGGACAGGAATATGGAAAAAGAATACCATAAAAATTAATAAAGAAGAGGGCGGCACAGTTTCAACAGAGTTGTCTTCTTAAGGAAATACTTTTCTTATTATTTTAAGTTATCAGGTTAATTTTTATCAGTCTTATGACGATAATATTATTGCAGGTAAACCATGGAGGGTTATCCGTATAATATGCAAGGAGGTAATTTTATGGATTTTAACGGAATCAACAATTCTTATTCTTCGTATGATTCTGCGCGTTTTTCATCAAAGACATCAGATTCTTCAAAATCAGACGCTTTAAAAGATGCTGACAAAAAGGCTTCGACAAACGCATATTCAGAACCGGCTGCTACATACGAAGCTTCAACTGCTGCTAACCGCACAGACCGTTCTGCTGTTATAGCACATCTTAAATCAAGTGCCGAACAGCGTATGCAGCAAATGCAGTCTTTAGTAACCAAGATGTTTGAAAAGCAGGGCATCACAATCGGTACTGCTGATAATATGTGGAGAATTCTTGCCGGAGGCAACTTCACTGCAGACGCGGCTACTATTGCTCAGGCAAAGGAAGATATATCAGAAGATGGATACTGGGGTGTTAACCAGACTTCCGAAAGAATTTTTTCATTCGCAGCAGCCCTTTCAGGCGGCGATAAAGAAAAAATGCAGGAAATGGTTAAGGCTGTTGAAAAAGGCTTCTCTGAAGCTACAAAAGCATGGGGTAAGGAACTCCCAGGCATCACACAGGACACTCATTCAGCTATTATGGACAAATTTGACAAGTGGTTTGAAGAAAACGGTTCTTCTGCAAAAACATCAGATATATTAGCTTAAAAAAGCAAAGTACTACCATTTTAGTATTTTAAAATGCCGCCTATGGATTTTTTCCAGAAGCGGCATTACTCTTATATAGATTACCTCACTGCTTTTACAAGAAGAAGCTTTTCGCCCTTCTTTACTTTTGCATCGTCGTTTACGCGGTCGGCAAGATTACTGTTTCCATCTCTTATAAGCTGCGTAGTAGTATGATATTTTTTAGCAATATCCCAAAGTGTCTCACCGCCTCTTGCAATATATCCCGTCATTGCCGGCAGCTTAAGATATTCGCTCTCATCAAAATCATGTATAATACAATCCTTAATAACATCTATCTGCGCACTTTCAAATATTACCGCATCAAGCAGTACAGAAACCTTAAGCTCTATTTCATCACCACCTGTCATTACCGCACTTACCTGCTCTAACTTCGGCTCAACCTCATATTCCATCGCATCACTCGTTGTAAGCTGTATTTTATTTGAAAAAGGTATCACACACTTAATATTGCCCATAGGTGAACTGTCATTGGCAGCAATATAAAATACATTTGCAATAACTGCTCCGTCTATCTGCAAACCATCACTCTCAACAGTAATATCATCTATTTGCGCACTTCCCGTACAATTTGCAACCTGTAATATACTATTGTGGTCTTTAATTTTTATTCTGTCCGACGCCCTGCATTTTGACGCATTCTTCATTATAAGTTTTCTTACAACGGCATTATCCGTCGTTAATTCTGTGTCCCTCACAGGAGAATATATATCGGCAAGTATTTTTGTTGTTCTGTCCTCATATGCTCTCACATTTAAATCAAGCACAACCTCAAGAGCCAAATCGAGATTCTCTCCGTCATAATTTGGTTTAACCTCTATGTTAACGCTTACAATATTATATTTTAATGCGCTTATCATATCCATACTGCAGCCGTTTATGTCAAGTTTACCCTCAAACGCAACACCTGTTTCATATGTCTGCGGAGCATACATATCATCGCGTGCAAGGTACATTATAAAAAGTCCTATTTCTCCGTTAAGTACAATACCCTCATCCGTAAGCCTGCTGTCCAGATTTCTTATGTCAACATCCTGCCATAATATCTCTCCGATTTCTGCTTTGCCATGTGGAAGAGAGACATTTTCTCTTATTCTGAAGTTATCTCTCATATTAACCGCAAGCTGGGAATATTCAAGATTTTTCGTCAACACTTTCATCTGATCTGCTTCCTCAACGTCTTCAAGCTCGCATCCAACCTCTATGTCTACAAGCTCCTCCGCCTGTATTTTAAGCGTAATAATTGCCTTTACGCTAAGCTTCCTTGAATTGATTGCCTTTACGGTTAAATCCTCCAGCCTGCTTGCGCATATCACATATGTATCACTGCAATCCTCAGATACATTAATACTTTCGCTTATATTCATTGCTCCGCTCATTTTTACGGGAATTATTTTGTTAAGTGTTTCATCTAACCCGGTATAAAGTATTGCAAAATCAAGACACCCTGACACATCGACTCTGTCTCCGTTGACCTTTGCACTGTCAATTCTTACATTTCCCCATTCCTTTACTATAGATTCAATGTCAGCTTTTGTATCAGGCACATTGAAATCATCATCAAGTGTAATCTGAATAGTATTCTGGCATTTAATTTTGTTTTCATGAATATTTTCCTTATTTATTCTCACAACTGCTCTCCTTTTAACCTAAACATTAAATATTACAGATTCTTCTCTTTTCTCTATCTTAATGACTATATACGGTGTTGTAGCGGTTTCCGTAACCTGCTCATCCTTTTCCGGGCCGAGCAGATTTACATTGACATATATTGCATTTTCACCAAGATACACGTCATCCACGCTTATGCTGTAACCGCTTGTAGGCTGTGTTCCATAACCGGCTACAAGATATGTATAATCCTTTGTCGTGTACGTCATTCTCATAGTACCTGATTTTTTTTCATCTATAAGCTTCTTTAATTCTATTGGTAAATCCTCATCCTCAACCACCGTAAAATCAATGTCTGACACCTTTTTGCTGTCCATATTAGTAAATTTACATCCCGTAAAGAAAATGGCAACTATGCAAATCACTAATACTACAGCGCTTTTGCATTTTCTGATATACATAAAAATCCCTATAATAAGACTTACTAAAATCTTATTACAGGGATTTGTTTAATATGCTTATATTTACGCATTTTCTATAAAGATTAGGGTGCCAAAACAGCATAACCTCTTTGTTTTATAACATCTATTACCTGATTTACATATTGCTCACATTTTTCCACAGAGCCTGCTTCAACCATAACCCGCACAACAGGTTCTGTCCCGCTCTCACGCACAAGGATTCGGCCCTCGTCTCCAAGCTCTGCCGCAACCTTCTCAACTTCTGCTTTAACCATCTCATCATTCTGCGCTTCTTTTTTGTCGGAAACTCTTATATTCTTAAGAACCTGGGGATAAATTGCTACCTGTGCGGCAAGTTCTGCAAGCGTCTTTTTCTTAGCAATCATTACTTCCATCATCTTTAATGCAGTAATAATACCATCACCTGTTGTAGCATACTTGCTGAATATTATATGGCCTGACTGTTCACCGCCAAGTCTGTATCCATTATTTGACATGCTCTCATACACATATTTGTCACCTACTGCAGTCTTTACATAATTTATGCCTGCGGCGTCAAACGCCTTGTACAGACCGAAATTAGACATAACTGTAGTCACTACCGTATTATCAACGAGCTTATCTCTGTCTTTAAGATAGCACCCATAAATATATAAAATATGATCTCCTGTCACAACATTTCCGTTTTCATCAACACAAAGACATCTGTCAGCATCACCGTCAAAAGCAAATCCGACATCAAGATGCTCTCTTTGTACAAGGTCCTGAAGTCCCTCAATATGTGTTGAACCGCAATTTGTGTTTATATTTGTTCCGTCAGGTTCTGCATTTATAACGTAGGTTTTAGCACCAAGCGCATCAAAAATGCCTTTTGCCAAAGACCATGCGCTTCCGTTAGCAGCATCAATTCCTACTCTCATACCCTTAAATGAATATATCGCAAGACTCATAAGATAACCCATATAACGGTTTCTTCCCGCCGCATAATCAACTGTTCTTCCGATACTTTCCTTTGTTGCGTATGGTATTTCTTTAATTTCACCGTCAAGATACTTTTCTATCTCATCAATTACATCTTCTCTCATCTTCTCGCCCTTATCATTGATGAGCTTTATACCATTGTCATAGTACGGATTGTGACTTGCAGAAATCATAATTCCGCAATCAAAATCTTCAGTTCTTGCGACATATGATACGCTTGGAGTAGTTGTAACATGAAGAAGATAAACATCTGCACCTGACGCCGTAAGTCCTGCCACAAGCGCATATTCAAACATATAGCTGCTTCTTCTTGTATCCTTGCCTATTACTACCTTTGATTTTCCGTCGTCATGATTTTTTCCGTAAAACCAGCCTAAGAAACGACCAACCTTAAAAGCATGGTCCACTGTAAGATTAACATTTGCCTCGCCTCTAAAACCGTCTGTACCAAAATATTTTCCCATTTTTATTCCTCATTTCCGATTAATATATCGCTGCTGCTTTTAGTATCCATTTGGATTTGAACTCTGCCATTTCCATGAATCCCTGCACATATCCGTAAGATTCTTCTTTGCAGTCCAGCCAAGCCCCTCTTTTGCCCTTGAAGCATCACAATAATTTACAGGAACGTCGCCTGCTCTCCTTGGCTTAAATACATATGGAATCTTAACGCCTGTAGCCGCCTCAAAAGCATTGATTACGTCAAGCACCGATGAACCTGTTCCCGTACCTAAATTATATATCTTAAGTCCAGGATTTTCATTAAGCTTTGCGACTGACTTTACATGCCCGTCTGCAAGATCCACTACATGAATATAATCCCGTATACATGTTCCATCAGGTGTGTCATAATCATTTCCGAAAACGCCAAGCTGCTCTAATTTTCCTACAGCCACCTGTGTAATATAAGGCATAAGATTATTTGGAATACCATTTGGATTCTCACCTATAAGACCGCTCTCATGCGCACCTATCGGATTAAAATATCTTAAAAGTATTATATTCCACTCATTATCGGCCGCATAGATATCCGAAAGTATCTGTTCAAGCATACCTTTAGTCTGTCCGTATGGATTTGTAATCTCTCCCTTAGGACATTCCTCGGTAATCGGAACAAATGCAGGGTCTCCATAAACTGTCGCAGATGACGAAAAGATTATATTTTTGACATCGTGCTTTCTCATGCAATCAAACAGGACAAGCGAGCCTGAAATATTATTCATATAATACTCAAGCGGCTTTTGCACCGATTCTCCCACTGCCTTAAGTCCTGCAAAATGAATACAACTGTCGATGCTTTCCTGCTCAAATATTTTATCAAGCAATGCTGCATCTGCAATATCTCCTTTATAAAACTTAACGCTCTTTCCCGTAATCTGTTCTACCCTGTTAAGTGATTCCTCGCTTGAATTTGACAGGTTATCAATTACCACAACCTCATATCCTGCATTTAACAGTTCCACCACAGTGTGGCTTCCAATGTAACCTGCTCCTCCGGTAACTAATATAGCCATAATTTCCCTCCGTTTCCATAAACATGATTATGCCTTCATTCTCTCTTCTGACCAAACCTCAACAGTATATTTATTTGATTTATTATAGCGTTTTCTTAAATTTTTAAGCTGTTTTAAATATTCTACAGTGGCCTGACTTGAAAGCTTTGATTCACCCTCCGTTCTTTCCTGGAACTTATATGGAATTTCAATTACCTTTTTATATGTACCCATGGCAATCACTTCAACCATAATCTTCCAGCCTATCGGCTGTAAATCAGCATTCTCTATAACCTCTTTTCTGAACATAAAAAGTCCGCTTGTAGGGTCTGATATCTGTCTTAAACAAGGAAGCATCCACTGTCCTATCTTACGCGCAGTACCTGACACAAACTTTCTGTACCAGTTTAACCCGCCGTCATCTCCGCCCGGAATAAGTCGGCTCGGAATACAAAAGTCAGCTCCGCTCTCCATCGCCTTATACATATATTTAAGTACTATAGGCGGATGCTGTAAATCCGCATCCATACATGCAAGATAATCTCCCTTTGCAATCTCAAAGCCCTTAAGAACTGCTGTTGCAAGACCTGTCTGTCCTGTCCTATGCTCCATTCTTACAGCAGGAAAATCCTTTGCAACCTCCATAATGACATCCGGTGTATCATCCTTGCTGTCATCGACAAAAACTATTTCATAATCTATATTTTTAAGAGCATCATCCACCTGTGTAACAAGGTTTCTTATATTCTTCCCCTCATTATATGTTGGAATAACTACTGATAACATTTATTTTAATCCTCCAATCCCGTCATTAATTTTCTAAGATGATTATACAGATTGTTTAGTGCTTAACACGCCCACAATCCTACGCTATTATAATATTATTTTTTTAAAAATACAAGAAATTTACATAAGCCAGTGGCTCTCCATGTACCACATCCACAAAAGCACCGTTTCGGCAACGGCAAAAAATGCAAGCACGCCCCATTTCAAAGCCTTATGCTTCTTTCCTAAATCATTCAATAAATCTGTCATTCCGACAAAGTATACGAATGTTCCCACAGTAAATCGAAGTGTACTCATAACATGGGACGTAAGGGCCACAGCAAGCGTCAAAAGTCCAAAAACAGCCATCGAGTACCGCTTTTTTACAAACATATAGATATACAAAGCTATGATACCCAAACACATCCAGCCCATATATGTATATCTCGGCTCCATTTTACCGGCACAGGCATTCCAAAGAACTCCGACTACCGGCACATATATGTCCTCACGCCATGCAATCTGGACATTTTTAAACGCCCACACATCGCCGCAGAAAAATCTTAAGAAAAACATGTACGAATAGGTTCCAAGCGGACATATGAGAATACTAAGTAAATTTACCGGCTTTTTAATAAGCATAACTACAAATTTCTTTATATTGTTAAAAGACAGCTTACCGAAAGAATTTCCTCTATATATCTCAATAATAAGAGCAAACACAAGCAAACAGCCCACAATTCTCGTTCCGCTTGCAAGTGCAGACATCACGCCTGCCGCAAGATACCTTTTCTTACTGCAATAGTAAAAGAACATGACAATAAAAAGTATAAACACGCCCTCAGTATACATTGAGGTCATATAAAATGTATATGGCCCTGCCAGCATAAGGACTGCTGTAAGCAGACATTTTTCTGCTTTTTTGCCATATGAATCTGCCATTAATTTTACTGCATAAAAGCTTGCCGCTATCATTGCTGTATTTGATACAGCCATTCCTATAAGATACGTATTTACAGTTCCGAATGTAATGGTCTTAAAAAACATACATATAAGCACATACACCGGAAAAAATGCCCAGTTTGCCTGAGGATCACAATCATTAGGAAATGTATAGCCATTCTCCACAATATAAAAATATCTCTTTGCATCCCACTTATTTATAAGCTCATACACCGAATAATCTGCACCGTTCCACAAATCGTATATCAGCATTAAAATAAGCATAAACAATCTTGAACACAACCATATAAACAAAATTTTGAGTATAAGCCGGAAATTTTCATCTTCCTTATATTTTTTTGATAAATAGTTCATGATTTTTCACATTAATCTCCGTTTTTAAAAAAGACCTTTAAGCACACCTGCTATTTTATAAATATAAACAGGCAGTGCAATAACCGCAGGAACTAAAAACATAGCAATGACAAGCACTGCGCACAATGCAAGATAAATATACTCTGCAACACATTTTATAATTACAGGAACCTTGATTTTCCTGTAATGATTGATAATAACACACACTAATATAATTATAAGTATCGCAGCGGTTATGATAAAGCCCTCTTTCGCACCCTTTGCCTCGAACTTAAATTCTACCGTATTATCACCGTTATCAAGGGCCACGCCTGTAAACATTCCTGCCACGCTTAGACCCTCTGTTGTCTTACCGTTTACAGTGATATTCCAATTGCCGCTGTTTATCACAGGAACAAGCAGCATATCCTTTTCCGCATTTCCCTTAACATTAACAGTTAAAGAATTATCTGTGTATTCGATATCTCTTTGTGAACCTTTTAAATTCTCCGTCAATGCTTCGAGTTTTCTCATGTCAATCTGGCCAAGCTTAACAGTATAGTCATTCAAATCAAGACCATCCTCAATTTCCACCTTAATATCAACCTTTTCATCCTCAAAGCAGCCAAGATATATAAGATTATTATTATAATCAGTCATATATGATGTATTTTTAACATCACCTATCGTAGGCACAATCACAGCCTCTCCGTTTACATAAAGCTTTATCTTATAAAAAAGCTCCTGTGAGTTTGCATCGCGCCACTCATTTTCTTCATCGATTACACTCAAATAAAGCGCCTTTTTTCCCATTATATTGCTCTCATACTGCCTGTAATTATCTGAAGCATAAACGCTGTATCCTAATCCTGTTGCCAAATCCTCATTGCTTCCCGAAAGCTCATGGTAAAACATATTGTGAAGCTTAATCCAGTCACCGTCAAAATCCTGCTGCACGAAGCTGCTGCTTACACAGTTGGCAAACGGAAGATTATAATTTGTCTTATAAAGACTATAATCACCATATTTTTTAACAAATGTATATATATCGCTGTCCAATTCATTTACATTTACTGCTTCTGTTATATTAAAAAGCGCATTTGTAAAAACAGTTCCGCCTGAATCCAAAAGCCACAAAAAATACTTTGAATATCCGAGGTTATAAGCGGAAGCCTGTGTATCTCCTGCCAGAGCGGCAGTAAAGCTTGAGAGCGCACCTCTTCTTAAAATAAGCGGATAATTTGCATTAAGGCTTAAATCAGGATTAATAATTCTGTCCGTAACAGACTCTGTTATATCCAAATCCTCTTTCACACCGTTTGCAAGCTGTACATAATCACCATGCTGATATGGTGCATAATCATAGAATTTCGGAGGTCCTACAAGAGCATACGCCGCTATAAATACTTCCGCTGCAACGACTGTCAACTTAACCATGCAAGACTTAGAAAGTCCGTACACATGATAAATACTCATTAAAATAACCATGAGCACCACAAACACAGTAGCCGCTGTCTGAGGAATATGCGAAACATGATTATAAAAATATGCAAATGCAAGGCAGACAATCACTGCTGCAGATGAATATATCCAAAAATATTTTTTATTATCTGCCCCATTCGCACCATTTTCACATTCACAAAATAAGTCCTGCGCATAAAAAGCTGCCAATGTAATAAGCGTAAATGCTATAAGATAACCGTTTCTTAACGTATATCCATTATATGAGCCAAAATGCCACATAAGGTTTACCGCCTCGATAAACATAGGCGAAAGGGCAATAACTGCAAGAACTATAGTATATATTTTGTCTTTCCTGCTGACGCTGCTTCTTTTAATTCCAAAAATAATTACGGCAATCGCAAATGACATTCCAAGAAGCATAGCCCATCTCTGGAAGCTAGCCATAGCCCCTTCCGTCGCTATGGAGCTTGTAATCCAGCCTGCGTACTGACTCAGTATTCCTGCACCTGACGAACCCCTCTGTGAGCTTCCAAGCTGCATAAATACAGGCACAAGTACAAATGACGAAAGTCCGACACCTGCAACTGTACTTATTCCCAGATTAAAAATATGCTCTTTCCATGTACTCTTTTCTGCTTTTATAATTATAAATGCAGCACTGACAAGCAAAATGTAAACCAATGACATTGCACTCAAATAGTAGTTAATAATAAATGCAAGCGCAACCATGAATATATACAACAGCTTCCTGCCTGTTTCCATCATCTTGTGATATCCTAGCATTATAAGCGGAAATATCGCAACAATATCCATCCACGGAGTAAAGCATGATGCGTACAGAAGCGTATAGCCGCAAAACGCATACATAAGAGAAAATGTGACCTTTAACCTATATGAAAGTCCTCTAAATACCTTATTTAAATAAGCGTACATGGTAACTGACATACACATCATCTTTACCATTGTAAATATTGATATGCTTTCCAATATCAAATTTCTTGGTATAAGATACAACAGCAGATTAAACGGACTTAACATTGAAAATGCTGATATACTCATAGAAACATTCGTTCCAAGTCCCGTATACCAGTCAAATGAAAGTGCAGCTTCTCCATGAAGCCAGTCCCACAGATGCGCATACAATGGCGCAACCTGCTGCATATTATCAAAATAATCTATTCTCCCTGCTCCGAATGGCCATATTCCTTTCATCACAAGAATAATCAGCATTACACAAAGCGTTATTGCCGCCGGAATGGCATAGGCGGCTAACGCCATCGCTTTACTGCTTTTCTTTTCTTTCATATATCCTCCTGTTTGGCTTTTTATATTTTGTGTATTTGCATTAAATTTTTCAACTTTTATGTTATGATTTCATTTACCACTCCAACGAAATCTTCAATAATGTAAATTTACAATCCTCTGCCGCAAACGTTATTTTAACAAGTTCTTCTTCATCAAACTCAGGTATTATCACTGTCTTATCACCTTTATCCAAAAATTCACCGACGTACTCGTCATTCTTATACACCCTGACTTTTCCGCTTCCTTCAAATTCAGTAATCCTAAGCTTCAATTCTGCATTACTGCCTGCGCTTTCAGGCACATAGTATATATGTGACACAGCATTGTCATTTACGCTTCCTATACTCTGATTTGGATTCCAGCCGCTACCCTTTCTTGCACATATCTTGTACGATGTGTTAAAACGACTCCACGTGTCCGCACTTGTACAATATTCAATGGTTCCTGACTCATATGCAAGCTTTCCGTATCCAGGCCAATCCTTGAGCTCATGCGTAATGTAGTACATTTCATACTCAATCGGCACATCTGGCTGTTTTCCCCAAACCATAATCTGAAGATAAAATATAATCAGCGCTGCACATAAAGTAAGCAGCGCGCTATTTTTAATTGTCTTACCCTTTGGTTTCTTTTCAAGTGATTCCATTTCTTAAATCCTTATAAATATAAATTGAACACAGCACCATGCTATACATGCGTCACTATGCAGGTGCTCTCACCGGTAATCGTGACAGAACGCTTGCCTGCTCTCACAAAAAAGCTGTCTCCGGCCTTAAACTCAAGCGCATCCTTAAAGTCATCTGACTCTATCGTTCCGCTTCCGCTTATAAATACTATTGATACAAAGGACGACTCGTCCACCATTATTTTTGTAAAACTGTTTATCTCATATTTCATGCACTCGAAATATTTGCACTGTACAAGTCTGTGCGCACAAAAGTCCTTATTTTTCTCAATCAGTACTTCACTTGAATCATCTTTTACATAAGCCTTTGTATCTATTACATCCATGCCTTTTGCAATATGAAGTTCCCTGGTATTTCCAAACTTATCCCTTCTGTCATAATCATACATCCTGTAAGTGCTGTTTGAATTCTGCTGTATCTCACATATAAGAATTCCCGCGCCTATAGCATGTATAGTACCAGCCTTAACCATAAGAACATCGCCCTTTTTGACATCTATTCTGTTAAGCACATCTGTTATTGTATTATCGGCTATCCTGCTTTGTATCTCGGACTTTGTCACATCCTTTGAAAAACCGCAGTACAGATATGCCCCCGGCTCGCAGTCTATGACATACCACATCTCATTTTTACCGTATTCATCCTCATTCTCAAGTGCATACTCATCATCTGGATGTATCTGAATTGAGAGAGCCTCTCTTGCATCAATAAACTTGACAAGTATCGGAAATCTGTCCTGCGCCTGACATTTCCATCCCAACGCCTCTTTCCCTATAATTGAAAGATAATCGTTAAACAGCATTTCCTTATAATACCCCTGCGCAATTCGGCTCTGTCCGTCAGGATGAGCCGAAAGCTCCCAGCTTTCGGCAATCACATCATATTCGCACTCCTTACCGAAAACCGTGCGAAGCTTTGTTCCACCCCACAAACTGTCCTTAAATGCAGGCTCAAGCTTTACAATAGGATTATCAGCTGCAATTATATAATTACTCTCAAACGAATCCTCCGAAACTTCTTTTTCAAGGTCATTTTCAAGCATAACCTCACCGATGCCCACTTCTATTATAACAACGTCCTTATCCGTCTTGTTCGCAACTTTATGCTTCATTCCCATAGGCACAAAAACACTCTCAAATTTGTGGTAATCCTTTGTTTCTGTTCCAAGTGTTATAGTTGCGGTTCCCTCCACAACTGCCCAGTGCTCATTTCTTAATTCATGCTTATGAAGAGTCATACTCATACCCGGAAATATCGTAACACGCTTTACCTTATACCCCTCTGCATAAGTAATAAGCTCATGTATACCCCATTTTCTGTATGAAAATCTGTTGTAATCAAAATAACCCTCATATTTTTCTCTGTTATTTTTATTAATTTCTTTTATATCATCAACGCCGTCTTTAGAAGATACATAAACAGCATCCTCTGTATTTACGACAACTATGTCTTCCAAATCATTTGCAACCACAAGCTGCCTGTTTGAATTGTTAATTATTGTACTGTCCCTGCACTTATTCTTTATGATAAGCTCACTGTTTGAAAACGTGTTTCGGTCATCAAGATCACATACATTTCCAATGTCCTTCCACCAGACACCTGCCTCAACAACCTTTATATTTTTTCTTTTTTTGTATATTATTTTCTCAATATTTCCTGACGGAATATCTTTCATTATATTTTCGGAAAATCGTATGGACATTCTTATTGCAGGTACTCTGCGCTTTGCAATTTTACATGAATTATATAAATCCGCATCACATGTCCTGATAAGATTTAACATGTCTCCGACTCTGTATATATACATTCCGCTGTTCCACAAAAATCCCTCGTCATATCCTGATTTGGCATTACCGCCGACTTTGATTTTTTCAATAAATCGCACTACGTCCTCACCGTCTCTTAAAACATAATCATAGCACGATGCAGCATCTACCGGCTTTATACCGATAGCAGTTATATTCCCTTCCTTTGCAAGCTCTTTTGCTCTAAGTATTGCATCCTTATACTCCACTCCATCTATAAGGTTGTCCGCAGTCACCACAAACATAAGCTCCGACGAATTGCAAAAAAGGCATGCGAGCATAACAGCCGCCGCAGTGCCTTTTGAACTTCCCTCAAGAATAACACGATATCTTAAGCTCTGAAATACTTTCATCTGTCCATTGACGATATTTTTATAGCTCTCATTAGTGACAATAATAAACTCATCACAATATGGCATATTTCTTACAACCGTCTCCTGAAAAAGCGAGCGGCCTTCTTTTATATTCATGAACTGCTTTGGATAATTTTTTCTTGAAAGCGGCCACAGACTGTCGCCGCTTCCCCCTGCCAAAATAACACATTTCATACCAAAATATCATGCCTTTCCTGATTTCACTTAATTTTTTTCTGTCTGTAAGCCCAGAATTTGTTGATTATAAAGTTTAACGGAATAGATACAATCATATTTAAAATCCATCCCATATTACTTGAAAACGTCTCTTTTGAACCTAAAAATCCTATATTCAACCCGGCAAAGAAATCTATCATTCCGCCGCAAAATCTGCTTATGTCAACAACATCAACCCATATAAAAAGCAATATGTTATTGAGAAAAAGTCCGGTAAACGCATATGTCATATATGTCTTTAATAATGTCTGCCACCAGACTCTGTGCTGCTTATCGGTTTCTTCCTTAAACACAAAAATATTCTGCCAAAGATACGCATTAAGCACACTTATAACCCAGCTTACAATACTTGCAAAAAGCCAGTGTCCGGGCCAAATCAATGTATTTAAAACAAAATATATGACTCCCGAAACAAGCGTATTTGATATTCCCACCAATCCAAATTTCAGAAACTGGATTAGTAAAGCCTTTTTTTCTTTCATAATTTTATTTTTACCTATTTCCCTTAATATATAATTTTCGTGCTTAAGCTCCAAAATACACTTAAAACACTCTAATCAGATTATCTTACTGCGCCTGCTGAACCTGTTCAGATTGCGTTTCTGTTGGCGTCGGTTCAGGTTTCTGTGTTTCTGTTGGCTTTGATGCAGGTTCCTGTGTTTCCGTTGGCTTCGGTCCAGGTTCCTGTGTCTCTGTTGGCTTCGGCTCAGGCGTTTCTGCTTCTGTTGTTGTTTCCTGTTCAGGTGCCTGTGTTGAAGGGGCCTGTGTTGTTGTCGTTGACTGTCCGCCACTGCCTCCTGCCGGTTTTCTTGTAGGAGAATCCTCTATACCTGCCGGAGTAGTCAACTCATTCTTCCAGTCCTGTGCAGGCTTTGAAGTTGCATTCTGACCGTCTTTTATAGTCTGTTCCTTTGTAACGCTCGCCTTTGTCGTAGTATCTGTAGAACCGCCCTTTCCTGATTTTCCTGCCATTGATGCAACTACCACAATAATCGCAACTACTACTACAGCTATACCTACGCCTATCCCAATCATAATCTTTTCAGGAACGATGGTATATATTTTATCTATAACATCATCTTCATCCTCAACTATATCAATCTGTGAACCATCTTCTTCAGAATCTTCATTTTCATTGTCCGCAAATTTTTCATTGTAATCATCAATAATAATTTCTCTTAACGCAGCTATCTCACTGCACACGTACAGACTGTCTGTTTCAAGTATATCCTCGATTTCATCAATACTGCACTCTTCATAGCAGAAAAGCTGATAAATGATTTTCTGCGGCTTTGAAAGTTTATCCATTGTACCAGCAATTTCTTCGAAATTTTCCTCGATTGCCTCATTAAAATATACGCAGCAGTCATAAAAATCGTTATCACCATCTATTGAATTATAATCATATTCCCTGTCATCTTCACTCTCTGTAAATAATTCACCTTTCTGTGAAACGTAAACCTTATATGTAACTGTGGTTGCATACTGCGCAACCCATCTTAACACATCCTTGTCATCTATATTTTCTGACGCTATGGCCTTGCGCATTTTTGTAAAAATGTGTTTAACCAGCTTATTTCTGTTCTCCTCTTTTTCATATATCATGGCCACAAGATTATATACCACATCGTATGTATCGTTGCAGAGCTGTTCATAAGCCTCATCATTGCCCTTTTTTGCAGATTGAAAAAGCTGCCATAATTCTTTATTGCTATCCATATTAATCCTCCTAATTCAATTCCTTTTCGCACAATTCAAGTGTCGCCGCTATAACCTTATCCATATCATAATATTTATATCCGCCAAGTCTTCCTGCAAAAATTATATTGTCCTCTCTGTTCGCAAGTTCCCTGTACTTCTCATATAAACTGTTATTTTTATCATTATTAACCGGGTAATAAGGCTCGTCACCTTTCTTCCATTCACTTGAATATTCCCTTGAAATAATTGTCGTCGGCTGCTTTCCATACTCAAAATGCTTATGCTCAATAATTCTTGTGTATGGTACGTCAGCATCAGTATAATTTACAACTGCATTTCCCTGATAATTATCTGTATCAAGCTCCTCTGTCTCAAATCTTACGCTTCTGTACTCAAGAACCCCGAGCTTATAGTCGTAATATGCATCAATCATACCTGTATAAATAATTTTGTCAGCCATTGCATTAAGCTCATCTTTATTCTTAAGATAATCACAACCCAATCTTACATCAGCTTCTTCAAGAAGTTTTTCAACAATTTTTGTATATCCGCCGATTGGAATCCCCTGATATCTGTCATTAAAATAATTATTGTCATATGTAAACCTCAAAGGAAGTCTTTTTATTATAAATGACGGAAGCTCTGTACAACTGCGTCCCCACTGTTTTTGTGTATATCCCTTTATAAGCTTTTCATAGACATCTCTTCCGACAAGTGACAATGCCTGTTCCTCTAAATTTTTCGGCTCTTTTATATTTAAATCTGCAATCTGTGAGGCTATTATTTCTTTTGCCTCCTGCGGTGTAGCTATATTCCACATTTTACTGAATGTATTCATATTAAAAGGCAAATTATATAATTCATCCTTATATCTTGCTATAGGTGAATTTATATAATTATTAAATTCTGCAAATCTGTTAACATATTGCCATATTTTTGTGTCAGAAGTATGAAAAATGTGTGCTCCATACATATGAACGTTTATTCCGCTTCTTTCCTCACAATAAATATTACCTGCAATGTGGTTTCTTTTTTCGACCACAAGACATTTCTTTCCTTTTTTTGCTGCTTCATATGCAAATACTGCTCCGCACAGACCTGCCCCAACTATCAGATAATCATATTTCATCTCTATCTCCATTCTTGAGCAACTTTGTTATTTGCTGTTTGTTTTTGCTCATAAACAAATAGCTGTGTGAAAAATCGTGTATAAAATTTACGTCCCCATAAAACACGTATAGAGCAGTGGATAAAATCTCACTGCTCTCATACACGATTATTTACCGCTAAAAACAGTCTGTACTGTTTTTAAGAGTATTTTAATGTCAAGTCCCAGACTCCAGTTATCAATATAATCCAAATCCATTTTCACAACATCCTCAAAATCAACAACACTGTTTCGTCCGTACGCCTGCCACATTCCCGTAATTCCCGGCTTCATACTCAGTCTTCTCTTATGATGACCTTTATACTGCTTGAATTCCGCAACTGTAGGCGGTCTTGTACCAACAAGACTCATATCGCCTTTCAATACGTTAAAAAATTGTGGAAGCTCATCGATACTTGTTTTTCTGATAAATTTACCTACTTTTGTTATTCTTGGATCATCTGCCATCTTAAACATTAACCCGCTCATCTCATTCTTTTCCATGAGCTCTTTAAGTCTGTCTTCTGCATCCATATACATTGAGCGGAATTTATAGATATAAAAATATCTTCCGTTCTTCCCCACTCTCTTCTGCTTAAAAAAAAGTGGTCCCTTTGACTCGATTTTTATTGCAGGTGCCACAAATATCATAACAACTGCAGTTATAGCAAGTCCTACTATCGAACCAATTACATCAAAAACTCTCTTTATTGCTAACTGCTTGAAATCATAAAATCTGTTAGCCAGCGTTGCCACAGGAATATCTCCGAACTCACTGAATGATACTGCAAAATCATCATATATCTTTATAATGCCGAGATTAATATGAACGGTAATACCCATATCCTCAAGAACAAGAAGTAAATCTCTTAGTTCTTTCACCTCATTGTCCTCAAGGTCAATAAATACCTCATCAACTATCTCTCTCTTAAAATAATCTATCATTGTATCAGCGTTTGCAACTACAGGAACACCGAGTATCTTACTTCCTGTCATATCTTTATCAATTATCACAACGCTTACAAGCTTTCTAAGCCATGTGTCCTGCTTCGCAATTCTTTCAGTCACATCTTGCGCCCTGCTGCTCGTTGTAATAAGCATAAGTCTTGCAGTCGCATTGCGCCTCGTTCCCTCATGTACAAGAACCGCTTTGACTATACATCTTAACACAAGCGCAAGAATTGTACTTGACACCAGAAGCAGTGCATAAAGTCCTCGCGGGAATGCTACCGGATCCTTTGTCAAAAATTCATATACAGCGACAACTGCCGCCATAATCATTCCCTTTATGACAACAACCTTTACTTCCTTTAGAAAACTCCTTTGAAGCAGCCCTGCATTACCTGTATAAACTAATATCGTTACAAAATATGCAATAAATATCGGAATTATGTTGGATTTCATATAGGCACTGTATACCTCAAGACTATAATGCCTGTGCATTACCATCCATATATATCCGGCAACAAAATAACTTAAGAATATGCTGACAGCATCTGAAATAAGTAAAATGGCATTCTTTACTCTTTCCCTTGTCTGGCTCATCTGTATATTTTCTCCTTAATAATAATTTATAAAAATTCCCTATTACACATAAAAGAATGTGCCGAAGCACATTCTTAAGTACTCAGCTAACAGGCCCTAATACCGGTTCCCTGTTGTCTCTGTTCATATGCCGGCAACGGGAATCGAACCCGTATGGGAGTTAAGTCCCGCAGGATTTTAAGTCCTGTGCGTCTGCCAGTTCCGCCACACCGGCCCGATATGTGCTTACAACTACAGATTCCTCTGCAATCATAAAAATGGACGGAGAAGGATTCGAACCTTCGAAGGCGTTGCCAGCAGATTTACAGTCTGTCCCCTTTGGCCACTCGGGAATCCGTCCCTGCTAAAATGCCGCTTAAGAAAACTGCGGCACCTGTATAATTATTGACTTATAATAGCCAGGCTATACATAAGTATAATTTAGCACATTTTAGCATAAAATAAATATTCTGGCAAGATAATTTTTAAACTATGCGGCTTACCTTCTAATTCTCGTCAAGACTGAAAGCTCGTCCTGTCATTTTTAAACTATCCATATCCTTAGCTGCTCCTGTCTGCTCATATTCAACCATATTCGCATCCTTTAAATGATAATAAAATAAATACCTTCTTGACCTTTTGTCGCCCTCTTTGCAGTCAAACACCTCATCACTTCTCTTACCCTCAAGAAGTCTTGCATATGCCTCCTGCAAATCATCATACGAAACAGGCGCTTTTGAGTAGGAAAGATCATGCTTTTCATTTATTCCCTTGATAAACAGCGCAGGATTTTGTCTGCCTTCTGTCTCATACATATTATAGCCATGATCTGCCATTATCATAATAACCGAATTGTCATACAATCCACTTGCTTTAAGCTTATCAAGATATGCCTTTGTCATTGTAAAACATGCCTTAAGATTATCTTCATAAGTACCATTCTCTATTACTTCAACATTCTCGTTATATTTAAACGGAACATGTCCGCCCTCTATATGAATAAATTTGAAGCATTTGTCATCTGTCAGCGTAAAATCATTATTTTTTACATTTTTGTAAAAATCTTCATTAGAGCTGTTAAATGCCTTATATTCATCCGACCCTCCCCGAAGCTTTACAAACTCATTGGTATCAATGTCACAAAATTGCTTTAAACCATAAGGCGCATATTTAAATCCTACCAGTTTTATCTCAAGCTTGATAAAATCCTTAATAGAAGTTACTCCGTTTGTATCAATCACATTATCAAATCTTAACAGATTATCATCGCCCAATGTCAATTCAGATTCATAGAGCCCCATTTTATAATTCTTGCTTTCAAGGTTAGAAAAAAGCTTTGATTCTGTGAATGTCTTATCTACAAACCCATTAAAATCTGTCTGATTTTCATACCATTGCCCCGTAAGCATAAAAGGAATAGAATGCTTTGTAAATGGATATGTACTCATAGCATCTGAATAAAACGTAAAATCATTGAAAATCTCTTTGTACTGCGGATTTTGTTCCATCATATTACCAAATGTTTCGCCGTCCACCGCATCAAGTACCAATATGATAAAATTCTTATCTCTCGACAGTTCCATCTGACTTTTCTCTGTAACTGTCAGATTTGTTTTTTTCGAGAAACCATCATTATTTATACATACTGTAGTCAGTGTAACAAGCAGCATAAGCGAAAGACACCCAGCCACAACATTTATCACAGAGATAACCTTTTTTGCGCTGAATATTTTTGTAAGTACGAGCAATGCCGCAATCACAACAATCCACATAACCACTGAAATAACCGTTGATACTGTGTATTTACTCCAATCTACGTCTGTTCCGTCAGTCGGAGGAAGATTGCCAACCATGAAATTGCCCTGTATATATGTACAGACCAGCCCTGCAAATTCAAGAAGTATGCCTATGTGATATATCTTTTTATTTATGAAATATAAAACTGCAAGAACTATCATAGAAATTGCAGCAGTGAAAAAAAACATTCCAAGCACTATCGGTCCCAATACATATATATCAAACCAGAACTCATCCCTGTTTGAAAAAAATAACTCAAGCGGCGCATATAAACACACCAGAAAACTGCATGCAAATGAAATTATAATTCCCGGCACAAAATCCTTAAATGATTTTCCCTTAAACATTTCAACCACAACTCCTTATTCCTGACTTGCAGAATCTTTTATAATAATCTCATCTGTTTCTACTTCTTTATTCTTATTCTCATCAATGCCAAGTGAGTTGTTAATCTTCTTTTTTGCCTTTCTCCAGTAAATTCCTGCTACTGCTCCGATTGCAATAACAATACCGGCAACTGCCTGTATTGCATATGTCATTACAGACGGGTCAATGTAAGCTCCTACCATATTATTTAATAATGGTGCAAATAAAACTGCTGTTAATGCTGCTTTCATAATTAAAATCCTCTCTTTTTTTGTTTATTGTTGGTTTTCGTATAAGTTTCATTTCCTATTGTTTGTTTTTATTATTTTTTATCTTTTCCTGAATTGAGCTTATAATATATTTTGCTCCAACCTCAGCACTGCGTCCCATATTATACAAATATTCATGCGCAAAGTTGTCTATCTTTTCGTGATACATTTCAGCTGAATCAAGCATTCTCTCAACTGTCTCGTTAACCTTTCCAATTTCATCAAGCTTTAATGTCTCGCCTATAACATTACGCATCCATATATTGATTGGCTCTGTATCAATCTTCTTATATTCAGGATTCATGACTTTCATAGGTGTGTCAATGAAAAGCACAGGCTTGCATGTTGTGTATGCATATTCAAATGAAATATCAGACCAGTCCGTAATAATCATATCAGCCTCAAAAACAGTGCTGTTTGATGAGAAATCTGTCTGAATTTCAATATCTGTGTCATTTTTATAGCGTTCCTTAAGCCCCTCCATTTTCTCTGGCTTATGTCTTACATGCTGAGGATGAGGACGCACAATAATCTTTCGTCCATGACCTCTTAAATTGTCGAGAAGCTCCTCAAGACAGTTATCAACTATATTGTCTTTCTGCCATGACGGTGCAATAAGAATTGTCTTAACATCAGAAACTTTCTTTTCTGATTTTGCATAATCTTCACGCATCTTATCTATAAGACAATATCCCCACTCTATAAGCTTTTTCTTTGGAAGATTGTATGCAATCTCTGTCTTCTCTATTTCTTCCTTGTGATGCTTACCGCAGCAGAATACAGTGTCAAAATGGTCAACACAGCCTGTCCTCATGGTCAGGTTGAAGCTTCCCATACCATGCGGCACATATAAATACTCTACATCTTTTCTTATATAGCTTCTCTTAATATGATAATTTTCAAGGTCAGGCATTGTCATAACCACTATATCCGCATCCATTTTCATCATAAGCGTTATAAGTCTCTTTTCGCCTATGTAGTAAGCCTTAATCTGCGGATTTTCATTTGCCATATTGAAAATATTATCGTTAGGATCACTTGTTATATAATGGATTGTAATATTTGTATTTTTTAATATGTACTCGATAATTCCTGCATAATATTTGTAAAATCCGTTGCTCTCAGAATAGAAAACGAGATGCTTATTTACTATTGAGAAAAATCGCTTGTAATCAGCCTTTTCTCGCTTTGCTTCCGGACCTCTCCTGTGCTTCTTGCCGCCACCTATCGCACCAAGCTCCATAAGCTCCTGCTTACTTGCCTCAAGCGCCTCATAGTCAACATACTTTTTCGGATTAATAGCCCAGTTTAAAAGGTAAAGCTGAACTATCGCAAGAAGATTACTTGCTATCCAGTAAACAACAACACCTGTCGGAACAAAAAATCCAAGATACAGTGACAGACCTACTGAAAGAAGCATCATTCCATACTTGTTAAGCTTTGACTGCTCCGCCTGCAATACATTGCTTGCGTTCTGCGCCACGCACAAAAGCCATGCCGAAAAACCTGCAATAAGCGGAACAAGTATTGAAATTCCTCCTATCTGTGCAGGAACCCAGCTTAAATTAAATCCGCAGAAGCTCATTTTCAAACTCTGAACTGAAACAAGCAGTTCATTAATATTTATATTAGCAAACTGTGATGACAGTGCCGCAAACTCAGCACTATATTTTCCGCTCTGGATTGTTTCAACTACTGCAAGCTGTATTGACGACGATTCAATATCTGCACCTGTAAGCTTTACAGTAAGCTCATTAAATGCAGCTATAACCTCTTTTGGTATATGAAGAAGATAATCTAACGGATGATAGATTACCGCAACTAATCCCAGAAGCAAAACTATCTGTATTATAAGAGGTATAAGCGATGCAAGCGGATTATACTTTTCTCTCTTAAAAATTTTGGACTGCTCATCTGCAATGCTGTCCGCATCCCCATAATATCTGGCCTTAATTCTGTTAATCTCCGGCTGCATTTTAACCATTTTTATGGAGTTCTTCTGAACCCACACTGATACCGGAAGCAGCACAATCTTGCTGACCAGCGTAAATAATATGATTGCTATGCCGTAATTACTTATAATTGAATAGCACAAACTCATCACAAAACCGAGTGCATCTGACAAAATATTCATATCTGCTTTTTTCTCCCCAATTTTACATATTTTAATATTTTTTTACATAATTTTTACAAATCAGCCTATATTTTAACACATAAAATTGTGATTGCAAATATATTTTACAAATATTCGTTTCTACCGTCCTCGCGCAATTTTGCAAGAATCTGCTTAATCTGCCCTGCACTTTCTTTTGCGGCAACAAGCGTTGCGTCCTTAGTATCAACTATGACAATATCAGTAAGTCCTACTGCGGCAATCAGCTTCTCCTGCCCCTCAATCACGCAGTTTTTAGTATCAATAGCTACAACATTTCCGTTTACCACATTTCCATCCTTATCATTTTCTTTAATACGGCCTACTGCAAGCCATGAACCTACATCATCCCAGCCGAAATTTCCCGGAATCGTATAAATATTTTCTGCCTTCTCCATTATTCCATAATCAACAGATAATGATTCGAGCTGCGGAAATACTTCATTAAGCACATCGTCCTGATTCGGTTGGCCTATTGCTTCCTTTATAACCTCAAGCCCCTTAGCGGTCTTTTCCATATATTTATCAAAACATTTAAGAATTGTTGAAACTTTCCAAACAAACATTCCGCTGTTCCAAAGGTACGTCCCCTGCAAAAGATACTCCTGAGCCTTCTGCAAATCCGGCTTTTCCACAAATTGAACAACAGGTCTTGCATTACCGCACATACTGTCATTATCATACTTTATATAACCGTAGCCTGTTTCAGGGTAATTCGGAGTAATTCCCACTGTCACGAGATTATCTCCTTTTTCTGCCATATTGCAGGCTTCATTAAACGTTTCTACAAATATTTCATTATTTTTAATAAGATGATCTGACGGAAGAACTATCATAACAGCATCATCATATTTTTTTGACACATGCACAGCCCCAAGCCCGATACATGGAGCAGTATTTCTTCCTACAGGCTCACACAAAATATTTTCTTCAGGAATTCCCGGAAGCTGCTGCTTTACAAGCTCTCTGTAATTTTCATTTGTAGCTATGTACACGTCGCTTATATCAACAATAGGACTTATTCTTTCCACCGTAAGCTGTATCATTGTCTTTCCGTCATCAGTCAGAGACAAAAACTGCTTCGGAAGTGTAACCCTGCTTCTCGGCCAAAATCTTTCACCTTTTCCGCCTGCCATAATTAATGCTGTTTTTTTCATATTCATTACCTCACTTCTGAACCGATTTTTACGTATAATAAGTTTGCTGCCAAGCAGCGTATAAAAATCTTTTTTGACGTTAAATTCATCTGTCATATATTCTATACTCTTTTTGCTAAATTGGCAAAAATGTTTTATAATTATATTTATTATTGTGTTTCATTGTCAAACAGTACTTAATCTCAGAACAATCAATGTAATCATAACCACACATCACGGAAAGGAGGTCTCTTTGAAGCTTTCAGGATATTATTCTTCGGGTGAATTTGCAAAAAAAGCGCATGTATCCGTAAGAACAATTCGCTTTTACGACAAACAGAATATTTTAAAACCCTCCTTTGTAAATGAAAACGGGGCAAGATTTTATACAGACGAAGATTTTGCAAGGCTTCAGCAGGTTATTCTGCTTAAATTCTTAGGCTTCTCCCTTGAAGATATACGAAATCTGACAATCGGAAGCTCTGATTCCCAGATTCTGCTTAATTCTCTTCATATACAGCTCAAGCTCATACAGGATAAAATCGAGCAGATGCAGCTTGTAGAAAAAGCAATCAGGGATACCTCTGTTGCAATCAGCGAAAACAACTCTGTTGACTGGAGCAGGATGCTTGAGCTTATTAATCTTACAAATATGGAAAATTCACTTAAAAGCCAGTATCAGAATGCAAATAATATTTCTGCAAGAATCAGCCTGCATGAACTTTACTCAACAAACAAAGAAGGGTGGTTTCCATGGATTTTTAAAAATCTGAATCCCACCAATAATATGAAAATTCTTGAAATTGGCTGCGGAAACGGTTCTTTATGGATTAAAAATGCTGATAAAATCCCTGCTGACTGCGAAATAATACTTTCAGACATATCGGTCGGCATGTTAAGAGACACACGACGCGATTTATCGAAAATCAACAGAAATTTTTTATACAATTCATTTAACTGCGAAAATATACCTTATGGCGACAATTCATTTGACCTTGTAATTGCCAACCATGTGCTTTTTTATTGTGACAATATCGACAGAGCCTGCAGTGAAATACGCCGGGTACTAAAACCAGACGGCAGATTTGTATGCAGCACTTACGGGGCGCGCCATATGCAGGAGATAAGCAGCCTCGTGTCAGAATTTGATTCAAGAATAGTTCTCTCCGCCGACAAGCTATATGAAAAATTCGGACTTGAAAACGGAGCTGATATTTTATCAAAGCATTTTGAAAAGACAGAAAAGCTCCTTTACGATGACAAACTTTTAGTCGATAAACCCGAACCGGTAATAGAATATATACTTTCCTGTCATGGCAACCAAAACCAGTTTCTTTTGGATCGCTACAAGCTTTTCCGCGATTTTATTGCAGCAAAAACAAAAAAAGCACTGACTATAACAAAAAATGCCGGAATTTTTATATGTACTAAACAACCTTAAACAATCCGTGTCATCATCAAGGTGTTTTTAAACAATAATCATAATTTAGAAATATTTTTTTAAAAAGTACTTGAAGGTGACGCAACGTCACCTTTTATACTATATCCAGACGACATAAAGAGTCGTAAATGACACTTATTAATTAACAACATAAAACTATAAATAAAGCAAAGGAGACTAAAGCATGAAAGGAATTATTTTAGCAGGTGGTTCCGGCACACGCCTTTATCCGCTGACAATGGTAACATCTAAGCAGCTTCTTCCTATTTACGATAAGCCGATGATTTACTATCCGATGTCAGTTCTTATGAATGCCGGAATAAGGGATATCCTTATTATTTCAACTCCTCAGGATACTCCGAGATTCAAGGAGCTTTTAGGTGACGGAAAACAGTTTGGCGTACAGTTATCTTATGCAGTACAGCCAAGTCCTGACGGCCTTGCTCAGGCCTTTATAATCGGAGCTGATTTCATCGGAAACGATTCGGTTGCAATGGTGCTTGGTGACAACATTTTTGCCGGCCACGGTTTAAACAAGCGTCTTAAAGCTGCAGTAAATAATGCAGAAAATGGTCTTGGTGCTACTGTATTCGGCTACTATGTTGATGACCCTGAACGTTTCGGTATAGTTGAATTTAACAGTGATGGCAAAGCTGTGTCTATTGAAGAAAAACCTGAAAAGCCGAAGAGCAACTACTGCGTTACCGGCCTTTATTTCTATGACAACAAGGTTGTTGAATATGCAAAGAATTTAAAGCCAAGTGCAAGAGGCGAATTGGAAATCACTGATTTGAACAGAATATATCTTGAAAATGACAGCTTAAACGTTGAACTTTTAGGACAGGGCTTTACATGGCTTGACACAGGTACTCACGAAAGTCTTGTTGAAGCAACAAATTTTGTAAAGACTGTGGAAACTCATCAGCACCGCAAGATTGCATGTCTTGAAGAAATAGCATATCTTAACGGCTGGATTACAAAAGATGACGTACTTAAGGTTTACGAAGTATTAAAGAAAAATCAGTATGGCCAGTACCTTATGGACGTATTAAACGGTAAATATATTGACGTTTTGCACGGATAAAAAAGGAGGATTAAAAAATATGAATATTATTGTTACCGGCGGTGCCGGATTTATCGGAAGCAACTTTATTTTTCACATGTTAAAAAAATACCCTGACTACCGCATTATTTGTCTTGACTGTCTTACTTATGCAGGTAATCTTTCTACTTTAAAGGATGTTTTGGACAACCCTAATTTCCGTTTCGTAAAAGAAAGCATCACAGACCGTGAAGCTGTTTACAAACTTTTTGAAGAGGAACATCCTGACATGGTTGTCAACTTTGCTGCTGAAAGCCACGTTGACCGTTCAATCGAAAATCCTGAAGTTTTCCTTGATACAAATATCAAAGGTACTGCCGTTCTTATGGACGCATGCAGAAAATACGGAATTAAGCGTTATCACCAGGTTTCAACAGATGAGGTTTACGGAGATTTGCCATTAGACAGACCTGATCTTTTCTTTACAGAAGAAACGCCTATTCACACAAGCAGCCCTTACAGTTCTTCTAAGGCAGCCGCAGATTTACTCGTGCTTGCATACCACAGAACTTACGGACTTCCTGTTACAATAAGCAGATGCTCTAACAACTATGGTCCTTACCATTTCCCTGAGAAGCTCATTCCTCTTATGATTGCAAACGCTTTAAATGACAAGCCGCTTCCTGTATACGGAGAGGGCTTAAATGTGCGTGACTGGCTTTACGTTGAAGACCACTGCAAGGCAATTGACCTTATTATTCATAAAGGACGCGTTGGCGAAGTTTACAATATCGGCGGCCACAACGAAATGAAAAATATTGATATAGTTAAAATCATCTGCAAGGAGCTTGGCAAACCTGAAAGCCTTATAACATATGTGACTGACAGAAAGGGCCATGACATGCGTTACGCAATCGACCCTACTAAAATCCACAATGAACTCGGCTGGCTTCCTGAAACCAAGTTTGCCGATGGTATTAAAAAGACAATTCAGTGGTACCTTGACAATAAAGAATGGTGGGAAACTATCATTTCAGGCGAATATCAGAATTATTACGAAAAAATGTACAGTAACAGATAATAATGCGCTGCAGAAATGAGATTAGTATGAAAAATCATGTTGATACAATGCTTTTTCACACAGCTATTTGTTTATGAGCAAAAACAAATAGCAATTATGGCAGAAGAGAAATTGCCTATGCGAATTTCTCTTCGCCTCTTCGCAATAAAATTGCTCAGAAATGAGGTTAGTATGAAAGTATTAGTTACCGGTGTTAAAGGACAGTTAGGTTACGACGTTATGAATGAACTTGCAAAGCGTAACTATGACGCTGTCGGCGTCGATGTTGACGACATGGATATAACTGATGCTTCTGCTGTCAACAGTGTTATAACTGATGCTGCTCCTGATGTCGTAATTCATTGTGCTGCATGGACAGCTGTTGATTTGGCAGAAGATGAAGATAAAATTGATAAAGTACGCATGGTAAATGCCACAGGTACCGAAAACATAGCAAAGGTATGTAAGAAACTTGACTGTAAAATGATTTACATTTCTACAGATTACGTATTTGACGGAGAAGGCACAAGACCATGGGAGCCTGACGATGAACGTCATCCTCTTAATGTGTACGGTCAGACAAAATACGAGGGCGAGCTTGCTGTTGAAAACAATCTCTCCAAATATTTTATTGTAAGAATAGCATGGGTATTCGGTGTAAACGGAAAGAACTTCATAAAGACAATGTTAAATCTTGGAAAAAGCCATGACACACTTTCTGTTGTAAACGACCAGATAGGTACGCCTACTTACACTTATGACCTTGCAAGACTCTTAGTTGATATGGCCGAAAGTGATAAATACGGCAGATACCACGCAACCAACGAGGGCGGTTATATAAGCTGGTTTGACTTCACATGTGAAATAATGAAGCAGGCATCGGCTTATAACCCTGCTTACACTGATGTTAAGGTCATGCCTGTTGACAGCAGCTCATTCCCAGCAAAGGCAAAGCGCCCCGCTAACAGCAGAATGGATAAATCAAAGCTTACAGCAAATGGCTTTTCACCTCTGCCAACATGGCAGGATGCTTTAAGCCGCTATCTCAAAGAAATAGATTTTTAAATTTTATAACCAGAACGTGCCAAATCAGCACAGAAATGAGGAATATTATGGGTCAGATTAAGGTTACGCCTTGCGATATTGAAGGCTTATACGTTATTGAACCTACAGTTCACGGTGATGAACGTGGATATTTTGTTGAAACATATAATAAAAAGGATATGGAAGAAGCCGGTCTTAACATGGAATTTGTTCAGGACAACCAGTCATGCTCTACAAAAGGTGTTCTTCGCGGACTTCATTTTCAGAAAGAGTATCCGCAGGGCAAGCTTGTAAGAGTTGTTAATGGTTCCGTTTTTGATGTGGCAGTAGATTTGAGAAAAAACAGTAAAACCTACGGAAAATGGTACGGTGTTTTGCTCACTGCTGAAAATAAAAAACAGTTTTATATTTCAGAGGGCTTTGCACATGGTTTTCTCGTGTTAAGCGATTTAGCAGAATTCTGCTACAAATGCACAGACTTCTATCATCCGGGAGATGAAGGCGGTCTTGCATGGAATGATCCTTCTATAGGAATCGAATGGCCTGAGCTTACAGGCAGCTACAACGGAACTGCTTCTGCTGACGGTTACGCACTCGCCGACGGAACAAAACTTAATTTAAGTGAAAAAGACCAGAAATGGCTTACTTTGAATGAAACTTTTAGTTTTTAAAAAACACGTAAAGCTGTGTACTAACTTTTAAATTGTTAGTGCACAGCTTTTTACATTTTACAAATTACTTCGAACCATCATTACCCCTGCCCATAATAAGCATCTGCACCGTGCTTGCGCAGATAATGCTTATCAAGAAGCTCCTGCTGCATATGTCCGGTCTGAGGATTAATTTCCATAGCGTGATAATTCATAAATGCAACTTCCTCAAGCACAACAGCATTATGCACAGCCTCATATGCATCCTTGCCCCACGCAAACGGACCATGGCTTTTCACCAGCACCGCCGGTATTGTCATTGGATCAATGTCTTTAAATGTCTCGATTATAACCGTACCGGTCTCCTTTTCATACTCACCCGAAATTTCTTCGCAGCTCATTGCCCTTGTGCATGGTATTTCTCCATAAAAATAATCTCCATGTGTCGTACCCATAGGAATTATCCCTCTGCCTGCCTGTGCAAATGACGTTGCCCAGCGGCTGTGAGTATGAACAATTCCGCCAAGATTTTCAAATGCACGGTAAAGCTCAAGATGTGTCGGAGTATCACTTGATGGCTTGTACTTTCCCTCTGCGACTTTACCTGTTGCAAGCTCCACAACTACCATATCATCAGCAGTCATTCCGCCATATTCAACTCCCGACGGTTTAATTACAACCATTCCGCTCTCCCTGTCGACAGCCGAAACATTACCCCAGGTAAATGTCACAAGATTATATTTATGAAGCATAAGATTTGCTTCAAGAACTTGTTTTTTTAAATTTTCAAGCATGCTGTCCTCCATTCTGCCTCGCCAAGCTTTCTTTCTGCCAAAAGCCCATCTTTATATCTCGTCATATATTTTGCAAAGCCCTCTGCACCTTTACTTTCAGGGTTAAGAATACTTTTTTTCATTCCTGCAAAAATGCGCGTATCAAGCCAGTCTGCAAGCGATTCACCATTTTTGCACATCATATATGCCGAAAGAAGTGCCATCCCCCACGCACCGCCCTCTCCTGCAGTTTCCATTATCGCAACAGGGGTGTTAAGTGCATCCGCAAGAATCTGCTGTGCGGCGCCTTTTACCTTAAACAGTCCGCCATGCCCTGTAAACTGCGACGCCATAACCTGTTCCTTCTCAAAAAGAATATCCATACCGCATTTTAATGCAGCCATCGAAGAATAAAGCTGCGCTCTGAAAAAGTTTGCAAGATTCATTTTCGCGTCAGGCATACGGAAATACATAGGTCTGCCATTTTCAACCGAGGTTACCGGTTCACCTGAAAGATAGTTGTACGCTGTAATTCCTCCGCAATCATCATCACCGGTCATCGCATTTTTATAAAGTATTTCATACAGCTGGGATTTATCAATAACATTACCCATAAGTCCTGAAAACTCCCCAAACATCTTCACCCATGCATCAAGCTCTGAACAGCAGTTATTGCAGTGTACCATTGCAACAGGATTACCGTCCGGCGTTGTAACCATGTCAATTTCAGGATAAACCCCACTTATATCTTTCTCAAGAACAAGCATTGAAAAAATCGAAGTTCCGGCAGAAACATTTCCTGTTTTCGGGCGAACCGCATTAGCTGCTGCCATACCCGTACCTGCATCACCCTCAGGAGGGCACAGTGGTATGCCTGCCTTAAGCGTCCCTGTTGGGTCAATAAGCCTGGCTCCGTTTTCGGTAAGTACTCCACAGCTTTCTCCTGCATCTGCAACAGCTGGAAAAATATCTTCAATACTAAGCTTAAATCCCTTTTCTGCCAGTCTGTCCTCATATTTTTTAAACATATTTTTATCGTATCCGATTTTATTTACAGGAAAAATTCCTGAAGCCTCACCTACGCCAACAACACGTTTTCCCGTAAGAAGATAATGAATATATCCGGCAAGCGTTGTAACATAGGCTATTTGGGAAATATGCGGCTCATGATTCAACACTGCCTGATAAAGATGTGCTGATGTCCAACGCTGCGGAATATTAAAATCCAACAATTCCGTAAGTTCTTTTGCAGCCTGTCCTGTTGTTGTGTTACGCCATGTTCTAAAAGGTACAAGCAAATTGTCATCCTTATCAAAAGCCATGTAGCCATGCATCATTGCAGAAATCCCCATTGCACTGACTGTTTCAAGCTTTACTGCGTAACGCTTTTTAATATCCTGCGTAAGTGAAGCATAGCAGCCCCTTAAACCGCTGTGAATATCGTCTAAAGAATAAGTCCAATAACCGTTTTCAAGCCTGTTTTCCCATTCGTAAGCGCCTGCCGCAACAGGTTCAAAGCTGTCATCAATCAACACTGCCTTAATCCTTGTAGATCCAAACTCAATACCAAGATAAGTTTTTCCCTGTTCAATTTTCTGTTTGATTTTATCTTTAATTTTGTCTTCGATTTTCTCGTTAACTGACATGCTCTGCCTCCTAAATTAAATAGTTCTCCTGAGCGCATCGAAATTTTCTATAACATATTCAACCTGACTGTCCGTCAGCTTTGTATGAATAGGCAGCGATATCTCATTGTGATACATTTCATATGCGTTTGGAAAATCCTTAATGTCAAATCCGAGGTTTTTGTAGGCTGTATGCATAGGTAAAGGCTTGTAATGCACGTTCGTCGCAATGCCTTTTTCTGCCATTTTAGTTATAAGCTCATTTCGCCCTGCCTCGCCTGAGTTAAGAAGCCGCACAAGCATAAGATGTCCGTTTGAAATATACTCTTCCGTCTCATGCTTTATAACATCTACCTCATCACATGCTATCGCATCATAATACATTTTTGCAATTTCAAGGCGCCTCTTTATAAGCGAATCATATTTCTTTAGCTGCACAAGCCCCATCGCTGATGCAATATCTGTTATGTTGCATTTATAATATGTATTTAAAATGTCGTATTCCCACGCGCCAAGCTTTGTCTTTGCGAGCGCGTCCTTTGACTGCCCGTGCAGTGAAAGAAGCATAAGTCTGTTATAAATATCCTCGTTATCTATTCCATCGATATCGCGCCACACGATACCGCCTCCCTCTCCCATCACGAGATTTTTTACGGCGTGGAATGAAAAACATGTAAAATCAGCGCATTGTCCGCTTATCCTGCCATTTCTTACAGAACCGAAACCATGTGCAGAATCAGCAAGAATAAGAACTCTTCCAAGCGCATCCTGAATATCATTTTCAGGTGTAAATAAATGTTTTTTTGCCTCGACAATCTGCCTTATCCTGTCATAATCAACCATAATTCCAGCCACATCGACAGGTATAACCGCTTTAGTCTTTGAATTAATCATTGCTTCAAGCGCATCATAGTCTATATGGTAAGTTCCCTTTTCCACATCAACAAGCCTCAAGGTGGCACCTACATGACACACAACACTCGCCGATGCAGTATATGTATAAGCAGGTACTATAACCTCATCTCCCGGCCCTATCCCAAATAAATGAAGACTCATCTCAAGCGATGCCGTCTCTGAATTAAGGCACACTGCTCTTCCAACTTTACAATAATCAGCTATACGCCTTTCAAGCTCCTTTGTCTTAGGGCCCGTCGTAAGCCATCCCGAGCGCATAACCTCAGCAACTGCATCAATTTCCTCCTGACCGACATCAGGCGGTGAAAAAGGTATCTTTATCTCATTTGCCATATTAATCTCCATTCTGCTTTTACTTATCCTTATCTTTTGTTTCTTCCTCTTTTGTAGATTCTTCCTTAGTAGGCTTTTGTGTTGTAGGCTTTTCGGTCGTAGGCTTCTCAGTAGTAGGCTTCTCGTTTGAACCGTTCTCCGCTTGCATATCAGGGAAAGCATACGTAACATCACCCTCTGAATCTGATATTGAAATTGTGTAGCTTACCGTTTTAAAACCGCTCTTTGACAATGTTATTATCCTGTTTCCTGCACGCTTCTTAAATGTACATGGCACTATTCCGACATACACGCTGTCCACATAAAGCACTGCGCCTACCGGAGCTGTTACCTTTACAGCATAATTCTGCGTCTTGCTTGCTGCTGTAGTCTTCGTCGTAGACGAGCTGTCCTTTGCAACCATATCTATTACTTTCGTATAATAAGTGTTATTTACAATTATAGTCTCTGCATATTCCTCATAATGATTTGCGACAAGCGTAATCCTGTGAGGACCGTAGCTTAAAGTTACAGGACGCGAATAATCTACCTCAACTCCATCTATAGTCATAACTGCATTCGAGGGTGTGATCTTAAAATTCACCGCACCTGTCTTTGTTGAAGGGGCCTGAGTATCGCTGAAATCTACCGTAACCTGCTGCCCCTCTGATACCATGACCTCTTTTCGCGCAACAAGGTTGCCCTTTTGAACTTCAACATCGTATGTACCAACCGGAGCCGTGACAAGCATCCCCTTTGTCACCTCAAGAAAATGTGAATTTCCAAGACTCGCATATCCGCCCTCAAATAAATCAATTCCCGTAAATTCAATATAACCATGCCCTTGTTCAACAATAATTGAATAGATCGTATTATCAATGCCTACAAGACTGACATTATCAAGCTTTACAACCTCAGCTATCGAAATCTCCTCTCCTGCAGACATCACAACCGCGTTACTGCTGTATGAAAAATCATTAGGGCCGGAGGTTATTGTCTTTGAGCTTTCATTTACCGCAATGCCGGACACGTTTGAACGCTTCCACGCATCTTTTGCTCCGTATATCTTATCTGCTGTTCCTTTTTTGTCACATGTAACATCATATATACTTCCGATTTCCAGATTAACAGCCGCTATAATCGTATCATATTTTGTTTTGATATCAGTACCTCCCGTATAAGGCACTTCATAATCTGTTCCCGTATTCACATCAAGAAAATACATTTTCTTATTCTCTGAATCAATCCTTTTTAAAACACCTTTTATTACAATCTCATTTGATGTATTTGTCGGCACCTCGGTTATATCTTTTTTAGGCGCCGGAAGAATTGAGCTTCCCGGAATTATAGTCGAAGAACCTTTTTTGCTGCCGCCGCACCCCACCGCAGACATAGCCAGCGCCAACACCACAAAAACAGATAAAGTTTTTTTCACCAACATTTTCAAATATTGTATATTCATCAAGTACACCTCTTTTATCGGGCTGCATCCATGCATAAATTTAATTAACGGTCCGTAAACATCGTAATTTCTACGAACCGCCTTATACTATAAAAATTCTAACACATTGTCACATTATATGCAATTCAACACAGTGTTTTTATAAATTCCTTTCTCTTATAGTTCTGCTCTATAACAATCTTTAATTTCTCAATGCTTTTCGGCGGTATCCATGCCTTATTCATATTAAAATAATGATTTATTACTTTCCAGAATTTTTCAGGGAAACAAAATAGCGCCCCAAGCAGCTTTAAGTCACTGTCACTTATTTTCTTTACTTTATCATACTCATCAATAAGCTTATATGCTGTATGAATATCCCAGTCATACTTTTCTAAAACCTTTCTCATAAATTGGTACAAATCCCATACCTGGCATTCATTTCTTACCTTATCAAAATTAGTAACACTCACACTGCTTCCTGACAAAATAACATTGTGATAATTATAACTTCCATGGCAAAGCTCTTTATGTTTACGTGCGCGTTCAAATCTTTCATTGATTGCATCATCATTTAATCTTTTAACCGCATCCATCGCCTCATCATAAAATGAAATAATATTTCTATATGCGAGAAGTTCAAACTCAACTCTGTTTTTCTTGTTCTTCAGATAATTTGACGCCATTTTCAGTTCACGCGCATGTCTTAAATATGTATCTCTCAAATCATTTTCCTTTTCAGTCACAATACTCTGCTCCTCACCGTTAAGATAAGCCGACGCCTCATCAAGCGCAATATGTAACTGTGCGAGTGTACGTACCGCCGCACATAAATCCGATACATCCTTTATATTACATTCTCGTCCGTCAAACCAGTTTTTTACAACATATCTTCTTCCATCTGTATCACACGTTATCAGCTCACCCATTTTATTATTTATATAGGTGTCTACACGCATAAATCCATTATCTGCAACTGCCCTCGTAATGCAGCTTTCTTTTTCATAATATTTGTCAGGATGAATACATTCCAAAAAAAGGACAGTCCCTATGTCAGTTGTAAGTATCATTCCTCCCCGGCCTCTGCTTACATTAAAGACTTCTATATCATAATTGCACAATACATCTAAAGATTTTTCATTCATACAAAAACCATGCCTTTCCACTATCTGTCTTACTATATGTACGGACAGTATGAAAAATTACAGCGAAATTGAAAACTTATTTTCATTGTCATTTATATTTAGGGGTATTATACTTATAACCAAATTAAGTTGCTCAAGAAATGAGGGATAGTGTGAATAATATGAAAAAGAAAGTTTTAAACATAATCTGCCTGATATCATTTGTAATACTGGTTATTGTACTTTCGATGTTTTTATGGATAAAGCTTAAGCCTGTTATAAATAGCGAATATCCTGCATTTAATCATAATATTGCAGATACCTGTACTCCCGCTTCAACTGAAAATAATTCGCAAAATGCTTCAAAAAATGAACAAAATCCCACCAATACTTCGACCGACTCTGAAAAGGACGGTTCCTTTGAAATGTTTTTCGGCGGTGATGTAATGCTTGATAATTCAGATATATTAACGCGTTATGACAATAAAGGAATTAAAGGAATACTGTCATCATTTCTATTAAACGAGATGCTGTCCGCAGACATGACCGTAATCAACCAGGAATTCCCATTTTCAACAAGAGGAACGCCTATGGAGGACAAACAATTTACTTTCAGGGTAAATCCATCATATGTAAATATATTTAAGGAAAGCGGCGTTGACATGGCATCCTTAGCCAACAACCATGCGCTTGATTATGGAACTGATGCACTCACAGACTCCTTTACCACACTTGACAAAGCAGGAATATTTTACTCGGGAGCCGGAAACAGCCGTGAGCGGGCTTCAAAACCATACATAACAAAATGGAATAATAAGTCAATCGGCGTACTTTCAGCATCACGCGTAATACCTGTCGCAGACTGGAATATAGACAGTCGCTCTCCCGGGCTTTTGTGCACCTACGACAGCACTGCTTTGGTAAATTCAATAAAATCAGCCAAAAAGCAATGTGACTTCGTCGCCGTTTACGTTCACTGGGGCGTCGAGCGTGAAGATATGCCACAGGAATACCAGCAGGAGCTTGCAAAAGCTTATATAAACGCAGGCGCAGACTTAGTTATAGGTTCTCACCCGCATGTTCCGCAGGGTGTCGAATATTACAATGGCAAACCGATAATTTACAGCCTCGGAAATTACATTTTTAACACGAATATGGAAAGTGCTTATGCAGTAAAATGCACATTGGACGATAATCTTAAGTCAACAATACAACTTATACCGATATACTCACAAAATGCCTGCACACAGGAAATGTCCGGCAATAAAAAAACTGATACTTTAAAATACATTGAGTCCATATCATTCTCCGTAAAAATTGACAGTGATGGGTATGTTGTAAATAACAAATAGCTGCTTTGCAATGATTTGCGCGCCAGTCGCATCCTCACGGAGTGTTTTACTTTATAGGATTAGGGTGTCAAAACACCCTAATCCTATAAAGTAAACAGGCAGACGGTAACAGTTAATCCTGCCAACCGTCTGCCTGTTTTTAATTTACATGTTCTATCATGCCTATAAGTGTTGCCTTTTCATTAAGCTTAGGATTTTCAATAACTATCTGCAAAAGCTCATTTAAAGTTTTACCTATCTGTGGTCCTTTAAGTCCATATTCCATCAAATCATTTCCCGTTATATCAAGATCTTTTATCGAAATACAGTCACCTCTTTCAAGAATATCCTTATACATATGCTCAATAATAAGAAGGTGTTTGCGTCTTGCAGGCATTGTTATTCCTGTTATTTCTTCCTTTGTTTCAATTATTGCACGCTCATGGACAAGCATAAGCTTCAGCAAATCCTTGCCATACTTATGCAATGCCTCTCTTACCGACGGTTCATTTTCATCAATGGAAACCTTTTGATATGCAACAAGCTTAGAAGCCGTATCTATCGTGTAATTATCAAGTTTTAAGCTTTTAAGAGTCTGCCTTGCCTTTTCCTCATCAACTGAATTAAGTAACGCTGCATACCTTAAAACTGTATTCTTTTCAGATTTTTTCATCATGGTCATTGCATTTTTTGCATATTTCCCTGACAAAATCTCGTGTATAACCGGCAAAATTTCCTTAAAAAGTCCTGTCTGCTCATAGAAAATCACATAGTCGGGATTGTCTGACATAATCGTCTTTACAAGCTCAACCTGAACTCTTTCCATGCTGACCTGCCTTATTGATGGTGCCAGTTTGGCTATCGCATCAAAAGTATTCTTTTCAATATCAAACCCTAACTGTGCCGAAAATCTTATGGCGCGCATCATTCTCAATGCGTCCTCCGTAAAACGCTCATCCGAATTTCCCACACACTTTATGAGCTTTCTTTTTAAATCTCCAATACCATCAAACTCATCAACAAGGCCATGTTTTTCATTGTACGCCATAGCATTAATTGTGAAATCACGCCTCTTTAAATCGTCAACTATATTTGCAGAAAATTCAACATTTTCAGGATGTCTGCCATCCTTGTACTCTCCATCAATCCTATAGGTTGTGACCTCATAACCGGTCTTGCCCATCATTACAGTAACTGTACCATGCTTTATTCCTGTATCAATAGTTTTCCTAAAAAATGTTTTCACATCCCCAGGAACTGCTGATGTCGTAATATCCCAGTCATCCGGATTTCTTCCAAGAATACTGTCGCGAACACAGCCGCCGACAGCATAAGCCTCACAGCCATGTTCCTCTATTGTAGTAATTATATCCTGTACTTCCTTTGGAAGATTGATTTTATAATCACTCATAGTTTGTATCTCCATACCAAATTAATATGCCTTGCCCCAGTAAACCATTTTCTTTGCAGGCTTTCCACAGCATACACAAACATCAGAAAGCTGTTCCTGCTCAAATGGCATACATCTTGAAGTTGCAGTTGTATCTTCCTTAATCTTATCCTCACATGCCTGATCACCGCACCACATAGCCTTAACAAAACCAGGCTTTTCAGCCACGGTTTTCTTAAATTCATCATAATTTGTTGCAACATATGTATGCTCTTCTCTATGAGCTCTCGCCCTCTCAAGCATCTCAACCTGCATTTTGTCAAGAATTTCCTTAACTTTTGCATCAAGCTCATCAATAGCAACCGTCACCTTTTCTCTTGTATCTCTTCTTACAATGATAGCCTGTCCTGCTTCTATATCTCTTGGTCCCATCTCAACTCTTACAGGTATACCACGCATTTCCTGTTCGGCAAATTTCCAGCCCGGATTCTTGTCAGAATCATCAACCTTAACTCTCAAACCTGCATCCGCAAGCTTCTGTCTTACTTCCTCTGCCTTTGCAAGAACTCCGTCCTTATTCTGCATTATAGGAATTATATCAACTTGTACAGGAGCAATTCTTGGAGGAAGAACAAGTCCGCTGTCATCTCCATGTACCATTATGATTGCTCCGATAAGACGTGTAGTCATACCCCATGATGTCTGATGAACATATTTTAATTTATTATCTTTATCTGTATACTGGATACCGAATGCTTTTGCAAATCCGTCGCCGAAATTATGGCTTGTACCTGACTGTAATGCCTTTCCGTCATGCATAAGTGCCTCAATAGTGTATGTAGCTTCTGCTCCGGCAAATTTTTCTTTATCTGTCTTTCTTCCCTTAACAACAGGTATTGCAAGCACTTCTTCACAGAACTGCGCATAAAGATTTAACATCATAAGAGTTCTTTCTTCTGCGTCCTCCTGCGTAGCATGAGCTGTATGTCCCTCCTGCCACAAAAATTCTCTTGAACGAAGAAATGGTCTTGTCTCCTTTTCCCAGCGCACAACCGAGCACCACTGATTATATACCTTTGGTAAATCTCTGTATGATTGTATTTCATCTTTATAGAAATCACAGAACAATGTTTCTGATGTAGGTCTGACACACATTCTTTCCTGAAGCTTATTTAATCCGCCATATGTAACCCATGCTACCTCAGGCGCAAAGCCCTCAACATGGTCTTTTTCCTTTTCAAGAAGACTTTCAGGAATGAACATTGGCATGTATACATTTTCAACACCTGTCTCTTTAAATCTTTTATCAAGCTCATGCTGGATATTTTCCCACAGCGCATATCCTGCCGGCTTAAATATCATACAGCCCTTAACGCTTGAATATCCCATTAATTCCGCTTTCTTTACAACGTCTGTGTACCACTGTGCAAAATCAACATCCATAGATGTAATTGCTTCTACAAGTTTTTTATCCTGTGCCATCGTAACCTCCATATTAAACGCCTTTTTTATCATAGTAATTAAGTTTACCACGTTCAATGACTGTTTTCAAGTAATGTATAAGAGCCTTAATAATACAATAAGAAATCGGTCCGAGTATAAATCCCATAATCCCATAAACCATCAAGCCTGTAAATATAACAATAAGCATTGTAAATGGAGCTATACCCAGACGCTCTCCCATGCATTTTGACTCCATTATCTCCCTGACAAAATATGTTATAAGATAAACCGAAAAAAGAACTGCCGCTACAAAAAATTCTTTCATAAATACCATGACAAGTGCCCACGGAAGAAGTACCGTACCAGTTCCAAATATCGGAAGCGCATCAAGTATCCCTATAAGAATTCCTATCACAATCGAATACGGATTTTTAATAATCATAAGTCCGCCTACACATACACAGGAATTAATAACCATAATAAGTCCCTGCACTCTGAAATACACATTCATAAGCTTCTTTAAACTGTCTTTCACCACCGCCACTTCTTTTCTGAATACGGTAGTCTTACACCAGGTTCTTATTTTATCAAGCACATTTGAAATATAAACTACAGACATTAAAGATATAACAATGGAACCCACTATCTTTATTGCATTTACCGCAACAGGAAGTGACACCGACACCATTAGGCTTACCGCTCCTGAACTGTTGTCGCTTAATCTGCTTTGAATCGTATTTACCCCGTCAATCACGAATTTCTCACTGCATCCCTCACTAAGTCCCAGCAGATGGTCAAAATTATCGCATATCTTTGCTGTCGACTGTCTTGCCACAAACACATAATAGTCATAATTTGTTATAAATGACTTTATTTCCTGTATCCCAAGATAGGCCACATAGCCTAAAAGCAATATAATGACTGTTGTAAGAACCACCATAATAACGGAAGCTGCCAGCACTTTCCTGCCGCCAAACACTTTTGAAAGCCTCTTTACATATCTTTCTATCATAAGCGCAATAAGAAATGCTACTAAAAAAGGAGCCATTATGGGAAAAAGATATTTAATACCTAAAAATACTGACGCTGTAATTATCAGACTTCCGACAATAAGAATAATTTTTTCCTTATAGCTCCATTCTTTCTGCATGACAATCCTCCAATATCCGCAGCTTATGTATTTTTGTCCGGCGCATTTACGCTGTACAAAATCTGCATAACGGATTTATTAACATTATTGCCCGCATATTATTTAGTTATCCACCAATTTACTCATTTATCCACGTCTGCCCGGTGGTGTATTCCTTATTATCCACTTTAAGACTGTAAGCGCATAGCGCAATCTCATTTTTTGAAAGCTTTATTACTTTTGCCGCCTCTTCACTTCCTCTGTCAAATGCTGCTTTTTCCCCGCCATATTTGACATCGCAAAGAATTGGCATATTTCTTTGCGCAAACTGAACCCTTATCTGATGATGTCTTCCGGTAATAAGTCTTATATTTACAAGACTGTATAAATTCTGTCCGATATGTATCTCTTTCACAAATTCATATTCGAGCTTTGCATATTTTGCTCCGTATGTTTTTTCATCAACAACTCTTGACACGTTCGAACGTTCATCCTTACACAAATAATCCTCAAATATTCCTTTATCACTTTCCGGCCTGCCGCAGATTATTGCCTTATATCTTTTGCACAATCCCTCATTCTGCATTAATTTTGAAAGTCTTGCCGCTTCAGCTTTATCCTTAGCAAACAGGACAAGTCCGCTAACAGGCCTGTCAAGTCTGTTAATCAATGCCGCATACTGCATTTCACCTTTCTTTTTTCTGTAAAGAAGCACTTCACCCGTTAAATCCCGTTCAAAGCTTTTTCCGCTTTGCGAAAGCTTCCCAGCCTCTTTTCTTACAATCATCATTTTTTTATCTTCATAAATGATTTCCATATTAATCTCCATTCCGGAGCGACCTGTCGCGATGAGGCGAATAGAAATTGCGCAGGCAATTTCTATTCTGCCATCAATAGCTATTTGTGACGCCCCGGCACAAATAGCTGTGTGAAAAAATGTCTCATCAGAATATTTTTTCACATTAAACCCTTATTCCTTTTAATTTTCTCCCGCCAGATTATGCTTGACGGTTTTACTCTTATTTATTACAATTTACTTATATTAATCATTAATTGCAAGCTTTTGTTTCAAATTTATGTTTTGACATTGGCAGCAAAACAATAATGGAGGTAAATCTGTTATGGATAACTATACACCGGATCCATTTTCTAACAACAATGGATCAAATAATCAAAATAATCCTAACAACGGTTACTATGACAATAATGGCCAGTATAATCAGAACAATCAGAATAATGGCTATTATGACAATAACCAAAATAACGGTAACTACGATTACAATAACCCATATAATAACCAGAACAATCAAAACAATGGTTACTATAACAATAATGGTCCGTATAATCAGAACGGTCAGAATAACGGCTATTACAACAATGGCCAAAACAATGGTTATTACAACCCTAACAACCCATATAGCCAAAATAATGGCTACTATAATTACAACAACCAAAATAACAATCCGAACCAGAACTGCCCTTCATATGGCAAGTACCTTACTTTATCAATACTTGTTCTGCTGTTCGGAAATATGATTTGCGGTATTCTTGGAATTGTATTTATCAACATAGCCAACTCTTCATTTAAATTCGGCGATTATTTTAAGTATGAATCATATATAAGATATATAAAAATTGTACTCATTATAGGTCTTATACTTGGTATTATTTCATGTATATCAATGAGTTTTCTGACTTCCGCATTTATGTCTTCACTTTAAAAAATACTGTCTGCAGCAAAAGACATCAATACTGCCTGCAAAATTTGCTTGCAAACTTGTAATTAGAATGCTTCAAAAACATATTTTATTATTAATCAAGCCACCGGCTAAGCCGGTGGCTTGATTTGACCTTATAATGGTTTATTACCGGTACCGGAAGTCTAAAGACTCACCAAAACAGGTTTGCCAAGCGCAGCATCATTTACCTGCTATATCGACATATTGGCAATGAACTCGGCCAGATGAACCTGCTGTTATTTTCAAAAGATTTATAATTTAAAGCCGATTTTTCTCTGTGCAGGCCATGGGCAATCACGCCATTGTCCGTTGCCCTGCTCTGCTTTTCCAGTCAACAGGTCTGTGGCGGCATCTGCAAGATAGCCCAGGTAACTTCCTGCGGAGCTGTCACCGCACAGCAATTTCCACAGCAGACCGCCAAAAAGATAAGACTGGGCAAATTCACGCCAGCTATGCAGTTCCTCCACAACTTTTTGGGAGAGATTCCATAGAATACCAATAGCCTCGCTTTCTGTGATCCAGCCTAAATAGCATCCCCAGCGGGTCAACATCGCCGCCCGTCCAACATCCCACCCAGCCATAAAACCAGGGGCATATTGACTTTTATACCGTTGTACAAACCTCCATGCACGGCTGACAGAGTCACGCTCATCCTCGTCCATAGTTTCGTCCACCAGCTCCTCCGGAGAAGAGGCCTCACTATAAAGCTGATACCTCAGGATATAACCATCCTGCTCCAGATAGCGGATCATATCCAACAGATCACTCCGGCCATCTATTCCCCAGGAGCGGCGCACAAGAGATACGATTTTCTGCTCCATAACAGGAATATGTTCCTCCACATCCATACTATCCAGATTGTGATTGTTAAGTGTCGATAAAATACCAGACAGCAAAATGCCAAAGCGTTCCCATTTTACATCCTCTTTTTGATATGGTATCGCTTCTGGTTCAGGCATGGCCTCAAGACGAGCCATAGTCTCTTCCAGGGTAGTATAGAGATTTTCTTCCAGTTCCAGATCAAATGAGAGTTCTTCCTCATCATCTGCATCTTCCATTTCAAGCGTTTCCAAAGCCGCTGCAAGCACACCCATATCTTCTCCGAAAAGCTGCTCCATCAAATCCCCAGCAGTAGATGAAGCTGCCTCAGCGACTTTATCATTTACCATCTTTTGCAGCATCTCCTCATTGACGGTCATTTGATCCATACTATCCGGCCCAAACATCTGACCGAGAATTTCTACTTGACGCCCCGTATTCGCGGCAAGCTGTTCTTCAACTTTGTCGGCAGATATAGATGCGCTTTTTTCAGAGCTTGGAACCTCGATTTCATTGATTCTTTCTTCGCTTTTTTCAATAACCTTTTTTACAGAATCGGATGCTTGCTCACTGGCTTGCTGCGCCCGTTTCCTAATTTCGTTTATATCAAACATTTTCAATCCTCCTTGTCACGTGGGAGCGGATGCCATGCCGGAGGTTTTTTGTGACGTGTAAACAGCTTTTTAATCCGCCGCAGCATTGATTCTATGAAATGAAACCACAGATTGCCAAATAGAAACACTATCACAAGGATCAGCAGGAACGCTCCAATTTCTCTAATAGGCATCTTTTACCTCACTTTTTCGCAAAATGGTTCATAAAGAAATCGGTATAAGCGGCCAACTCTTCTTCCTGTGATACATAAACATACAGCTTTTCATCTTCCAACCAGTCATATGCATTGATGGCAATATACCCTTTTTTGTCCGGGTAAATAATAAAAGCATCTGTAGGGTACTTATTCCGATATGCTTTTAAAATTTCAGAGCGGCGATAGTAAGTCGGATCGCCGCAGCCGGAAAGATCAGGCACTGTGGGAACAACCACAATCGTTTGGCTGGCTTCGTTCCAGCCGACAATTAAATTTCCGATTTTTGTTTTGCTCCCATGAACAAATCCATAGTTAAATCGGCTCACATCCTCGGTATATCCGAAAATCAGTCTGTAATTGTCCCCATTTTCTACAACCTGATTAAATAGAGTACGCATTTTCTTTGCGTTTGCGTTGCTCTTTTCCATGTCAATTTCAGGGCCCTTAAATAACTTGCTAAAAAATCCCATATTCTTTTTCCTCCTAAACATTTAAATATTTTTATATGAAACTGGATTGGGAATACTTTCGTGTTCTCCTTTGCGTTTTGTATTAGTGTCTATCACCCCTCCCAGAAAAATAAGTGCAAACCTTTAAATTTGTTTTTATTTTAATTAAAGTTAAATCCGTCTGAATATAAGGCCAAAACATAATATTCGGACGGATTATCATTCACAAGACGTAGGCGCTGTTTTTAATTTCTCCAGGGCATCCACAATAGCATTTATTTGAAAGTCAACCGTTTCATCGGCAGCTTCGGGAACAAACAGGGGTAGCGTACCAGGGATTGCCCTGCGTACAACCATCGCTGTCAGACTCAAATTCGTAAATAAATTAATTCTTGCCGCGTCTGCCTTTATACCAAAGTTTTTTAAAATTTCTCCAAAAAGACGGAGCTGCTTTTGACGGAATATTTGATAGCTTTCCTTTGACAGACGTTTGAAAATAAGCTGCTGTTCTTCAATCGTTAAAACCGCTATGCCATTTTTCTCTCCGTAACAACAGGCATAGAGAAATTGCTTCACGGCTTCACGCCAGCTTAAAGCAGGATCAGCCATCAGTCTTTGCACTTGCTCAATAATTTTAGGCTGTTGCAAGTACAGCGTTTCAACGATCAAATCTTCTTTCGTTGTGAAAAAAGAATAAAAGAAAGTTCGTGAAATACCAACTTTTTTATATATTTGCTCCACAGTAGTATGTTGTATGCCCTGTTTTGCCATCAGTTCAAGACCGACTTTAATAAGTTCCGTTCTGATACGCTCTCTATCTTCCTCAGAATAAGCTACCTTTGGCACCCTGTCATCACCTCCCCGCAAAATAAAAACAAACACAAGTATTTGACTTTATTTTAACACATGTAATAGAACAATGCAAGCTGTCTCTGGATCAAATGCAATTGAGTTTACAATGTCGCTTACAGAACTGTAAACACCGCCTGCATTGCAGGCGGTGTTTTTTTATAACCATTTTTTATAATTTTATTAATTAATTGCAACTAACTTAATTTTCATATCTTATCTGCTGCTCTTCCACCAAATCATAAACAGACAATTCTTTTTTATTTTTCTCCTTATCAGTCATTCTCACAGCAGTAATCTGATTGTTAGTATACGTTTTATAATAGTATATCCCCTTACTTACATTGATGCAGCATGAATACGAGGTTATATCATTTTTTCCCTCAGCAGTGACTGTCGCACCTTTAACCATAGCAACAGAATCCAATATGTGAAAAAACTGGGATACCGACTCCTCCTCATCACCTTTACATGAAGAATTTAACTTATTAAAAGCCGCCCTTACAAACCTCGAGGCAGGGGAAGTGTCTCCGGGAAGTCCCAAAGCTCCCATACCCTGTCCGTACTGTCTTAAGTCTATTTTATCCGAAAATCTGTTTTTTGCACAATTCGGCGTTAAATTAATATAATTATTCACATTAATAAGATGATAATCAAACGGTGGATTGTTTGTAAGCACACCCAACGGGTTATCGTAAACCTTTAAGCCGTCCTGCATCTGTTCAACCACAATACAGTCATTTCCGTCGCTTATCATCCAATGCAAATCAGTTACAGGCATATTATCCATAAATGCTGTATTTGTAATATTTAAATTGTCAAAAACTCCTCTTACTTCCGATACTGTTGAATATAGTCCCAGCAAATACGGAATAAGTTCATATGGTGACAGATTAAGCTTTGAAGCATCAGGTTCGAAAAATTTTGCATTTCCCGGAAAATAAAGTCCTGCCATAGACAGGCCCGATTCATTTGAGGCTTCTGCATAGAGCGGATAATCATTTACAACAGTTGCCATTCCTATCAATGCCGACTTTGTATTTATCACATTTCCGTTTTTTAACTTAAACTCGTAACCTCTTGGCGTAATAACCACCTTTTCGTTAAATCTGTACTCCAAATCAAGATTTCTTCCGAAATAGTTATCTGTCGTCTTAAAATCTATACATGTACACATACCGGCATTACTCCTGTTTAAATATCTTATTAAAACTTCCAATCAAATATTGTATTAAAGCTTACACCTTAAAGCGGTATCCAACACCCCAAATTGTTTCAATATACTGAGGCTTTGATGTATCAAACTCTATCTTTTCGCGTATTTTTTTAATATGAACAGTAACCGTCGCTATATCGCCTATTGAATCCATATCCCATATTTCCTTAAACAGCTCGTCCTTTGTAAATACATGGTTAGGATGTTCTGCCAAAAATGTAAGCAAATCGAACTCTTTTGTCGTAAAAGCTTTCTCCTCACCGTTTACAAAAACTCTCCTTGCTGTCTTGTCAATTTTTATTCCTCTTATCTCTATTGTCTCATTTTCTTCCTTTACTGAATTTACAAGTCTTTCGTATCTTGCAAGATGTGCCTTTACACGCGCAACAAGCTCACTCGGACTAAACGGCTTTGTCATATAATCATCTGCTCCAACTCCTAAACCTCTTATTTTGTCAATATCCTCTTTCTTTGCAGATACCATTATTATAGGTATATTTTTCTCTTTTCTTACCTGTCTGCATATTTCGTAACCATCAATACCAGGAAGCATTATATCAAGGATAATAATATCAAATTTCTCCTCCATAGCTGACTTAAGACCGCTTTCTCCGTCATTTTTTACTATAACCTCGAAACCGCTAAGTTCAAGATAATCCTTTTCAATTTCTGCAATAGACTGTTCATCCTCAACAATAAGAATTCTGCTCATATCAATTTCCTCCATTTTAAATTTGTACTTATTTATCTTTTTTATGTTTATCCTCTATGTATGCATAACACATTTCTTCCCTGTCCTTTATCAGATTAATGTGCATTGTCGTTCCTTTTCCCTCTACGCTTTCAGCCCATATCTTTCCTTTATGGTCCTCAATGATCTTTTTGACAATCGCAAGCCCTATTCCGCTCCCTCCCTGAGCACTGTTTCTTGACGAATCTGTCCTGTAAAATCGCTCAAAAATATGCGGCAGTTCGTTTATACCTATACCCTTTCCATTATCTTTTATTATAACATGCATATATTTGCCTTCATCAAATACATCAAAATCTATATGTCCTTTTCTTGAAGAATCCATATATTTTACAGAATTGCTTATTATGTTATTAATTACTCTCTTAAGCTGCTCTGCATCCGCATCTATAGTTACATTATCTGACGCATGATACTTATAGTCAAGACTTATTCCCTCTGTCTCAAGCTCCATTCCGATCTCATCACAACAATCATCAAAATACTGCCTTGCATTAAGCTTACAAAATGAATATGGAACTCTGTTCGTATCAAGCTTTGAATAAATAGTCAGTTCATTTATAAGCTTATCCATATCATTTACTTTATTTGCAATAGTTTTTAAATATTTCTCTCTTTTCTGCGGTGTGTCCGCCACACCGTCAAGCAATCCCTCGACATAACCTTTAATAGCCGCCAGCGGCGTTTTTAAGTCATGTGAAATATTTCGTATAAGTTCTTTTTCTTCCAAATCCGAATTCAGCTTATCCTCAGAAGACTGCTTAAGTATCATTCGCATTTCTTCGAAATCCTTACACACCTCACCAATCTCATCATTTGCAATCTTAGGCATCTCAAAATCAAGATTTCCCTGCTTTATATTTTCGGTAGCAAGCTTCAGCTTATCAACAGACCTTATTATCGAACCGTAAACCCACAGACTCAGCAGCAGGCTTGTAAATATTAAAACTAAAATAATAGCAATAATTCCCTGCATAACCAGCCCCTTAATCTGAGGTATAACCTGATTAAGCGAAGTTATTATAGAAACGCTGTATTTATTGTTGGAAGAATCTTTAAAATCCAACTGCTTTATAAGGCACTGATAGTCTCCGCCTATATATGTTCCCTCATCTGAAGAATTTTCAATCTCATCATATTCCGGAAGAAACTGCATAAGCTCCTTACCATTGAGTCCTTCTGATAAATAAATGATAAATCCGTTTTTTCTAACCGCAAGCTTGGAAAGTTTCTCGTCAAGCTGCATATCAAGCTCTTCAAGAAATTCCTGATTTTGAAATACTTCAGGCCGCTGCTCTGAAAGTTCTTTCGCTTCAGTGTATATACTTTCTGTCATCCGGCCCATAATCACCGCCGACGAGTGAATATTATCTATTATTGTATCACTGTCTACTTCATACAACTTGTACATATTTGTTGTCTGCATATTAAATATAGCAGTAATCGAAAATGCGCACAAAATTACAGGTAAAATCACCATAATCAAAAACGCTAATTTAAGTTTTGTCCTTAACTTCATGGGCACATCCTCTATCCTTTACTTTGCACTAAGTGCAATCATTATACCATATTTTGTATATAATTTAACAAAATTAATGATAAAAATTGTTAAAATCCTGTAAATATACATCGCTGTGTGACATATTCAAACTTTGTCTTACAAACTAAAAAAAGACACGCTAAGAAAATGCAACTAAATGCATTATCTTAATGTGTCCTTTTAATTAACTTATCTTCAACTTAAATTTCTGTGCTTCCTTCTCAGAATCAATTTTTTCAATAATTGCACCAAGGCTTCTTAATTTAACTTCAAAATCCTCATATCCGCGCTGAATATATTCAATATCATCAATCTGTGTGATGCCATTGGCTGCAATTCCGGCTATAACAAGAGCTGCTCCGGCTCTCAAGTCGGGTGCAGATATTCTTGCCCCTGTAAGCTGTTCAACACCCTCAATATAAGCTGTGTTGCCCTCAACCTTTATCTTGCTTCCCATTCGGTTCAGCTCATCAACATACTTGAATCTGTTCTCAAAAATGCTTTCTGTCACTATACTTGAACCGTTAGCCAATGCCAACACAACTGACATCTGTGGCTGCATATCAGTAGGAAATCCCGGATAAGGAAGAGTCTTAACCTTTGTGCATTTTAAGTCGTCTTTCCCTATAACTCTTACCCAGTCATCACCCTCTATAACTTCACAGCCTATTTCTATAAGCTTTGCCGACAATGATTCAAGGTGTTTTGGAATAACATCCTTAACAACAACATCTCCTCTTGTAGCCGCAGCTGCAAACATAAATGTTCCCGCTTCAATCTGATCCGGTATAATAGAGTATGTTGTACCATGAAGTCTTTTAACACCTTTAATTCTTATAACATCTGTTCCTGCACCTTTAATATTGGCGCCCATAGCATTTAGGAAATTTGCCACATCAACGATGTGCGGCTCTTTTGCCGCATTCTCCATTATGGTCTCTCCCTCTGCCATACACGCAGCCATCATAACATTAATTGTAGCTCCAACACTCACAACATCGAAAAATATATGGCTTCCCACAAGTCTGTCTGCCTTTGTACTAATCATACCATACGATATGTCGACAGTTGCTCCCAGTGCTTCAAAGCCCTTTTTATGCTGGTCAATCGGCCTGCTTCCGATATTACAGCCACCAGGAAGCGCGACCTGTGAATTCTTATATTTCCCAAGCAATGCACCCAAAAGGTAATATGATGCCCTTATTTTCTTAATATACTCATAATCAACAGTCATATCGCATATACTTGCACCATTTATCTGAACCGAATTGTTATATATATATTTAACTTTAGCGCCAATCCCCTCAATGGCCTGTAATAAAACTTTAGTGTCTCTTACGTTAGGTACGTTCTCAATCGTTACAGTCTCATCTGACATAATAGCTGCTGCCAAAATACCTAAAGCGGCATTTTTAGCTCCGCCAATAGACACCTCACCATTAAGTGAGGTACCACCCTTAATAATATACTGCTCCATCTATGCACCTCAAAAAATCATATTTATCAATCTATATAATTATATTTATTTCTCTTATATTTGTAAATATACTTATCAGAATAATGTTTTAATGCCTTCATGCTACATCCAGCATCTTTTAATATCAAAATAATATTATAACATAACGAATATTTTTGTAAAGCAAAAAAGCCACTGACAATCATTTGCTTTAAATCAGTGGCTTTTTATCCTTAGAGTAACATTTTAAATAATATAATAAAGTAAATACTTAATTAGTATTTATTTACATAATTAAGAGGATTGACAGGCGAACCATTATCATACATCTCAAAATGCAAATGAGGTCCTGTACTGTTTCCTGTATTTCCTGATAATCCTATAAGCTGGCTCTGGGATACCGTCTGACCTGCTGATACCTTTAACGAACTAAGATGCGCATATCTTGTCATCTTTCCATCCGCATGCTTTATATCAACACAATACCCATATCCTGAATACCATGACGCTCTTGTAACTGTTCCTGCACTTGCAGCATAAATAGGTGTACCTACACTGCATGCCCAGTCAACACCCTTGTGAAGCTTTCCCCATCTTGATCCAAATCCGGATGTGAAATTACCTCCAGACAACGGTTTCAAATATGTCGGAGGTGTTAAAGTTCCTACCGAAATTATCTTTGGCTGCGACTCAGTCATAATTTCCTCTGAAATATAAGCAACTTCTGTCTTAACACCATTAACGTATGTTATATCGGCAGTAACCTTGTGATGTCCTGTCGTACCTTCCTGTATAACTTTATTAGTTCCTCTGTAAGAAGTATTGTCGTCAACATACTGAATTTCAGCATTATAATCTTCTTCATATGTCATACGCTCCTTGACCACAACAGAAAGCTCTGACTTAGGAACCGTAACAATAAGCTCATCTCCCGGAACTATAAGTGTATCTTCCGTAAGACCATCATTCATTGCATACAAATCATCCAAAGCTATATCACACTTAGTTGCTATAAGAGAAAGACAATCTCCCTCTTCCACAACATATGTTGTCTCTTTTGCATTTTCTTTAGTTACAGCCTCAAATGCTTCCTCAACGCTGACAACCTGACTGTTTTCAGATAAAGCTTCATTAACGCTTATGGACTGCTCAAATGTTATCTCTTTAATTCCGTCGTTATTAACCTCTCCGTTTTCTGAAGTAAGAGTCGTAGCTCCATCTATAGCCGCCGCAACAATATCTCTGTCAGTGTTCTTTACCTCTGACTTTGCTACGTCAACGCTATACTCACCTACGGTACCCTCACCGGCTGCCAGCTGAACCTGAAACTCATCGTTTGTATCGTATGCTTCTGTAACCATTTCAAGAAGCTCAACAACCTCGTCTTTAGTTGCCAGTGTAACAGTAAAATCATCTATTCTTAAAGTATATGCTGTCGAATTTTCTCTATCGGTAACACAATCAAACATCGCTGTATAGATATTGCCTGTAAGCTCATCCATCTCCATCTTTTTAGAAATAAGCTTCGGACGCTCCACAATCTCGATATCTTCTTCCATATAAACTGCTTCATCATATTCTTTGCTGAATTTAAGCCTTGCATTTGCCAACGCTTTCTCAGCATCTTCTTTTGAATTTGCGTATCCTATTTCATTTCCATTAAAAATTACGCTGTAATATCCAACTTCATTCTTAAGCAGTTTTTTATTAACAAATGGGATTGATGCCATGCAGACAAATCCGGTTATAATCATAGCATTAAGGCCCATACGTTTGAGCCTTCTCCCATATCGCGTTATATGAGTCATAACTCCTCCAAACTGTAACTTATAAATCTGTCTTGTAACTATTTTGTAACAATTTTGTAACAATCACATATTAACATCAAAAAAATGCTTTGTAAACCCTTTGTGACATTTTTTATATGCTTTTTATTTATTTTTTAATTTTCTTGAATCAAAATATACAAATTCATCTATCTTATCAAGAATATCCGCAAAAACACTTCTCGGTGCTTCCTGAATATATTTTGTAAGAATCTCGTTTTCGTTCTTTTTATATTTTCCGTAAAATATGTCAAACAGGTTATGACCCCTTACATAAATACGTATATTTTCTATATTATCTATTATATCCTGCCGGCTCTTTATATTAATTTTAAGCTTCTCCTGCATTTTTTTGACACTCGACAGCCTGTAAAGATATTCCTGATACCTGTCCCACAAAATATCATAAAATTCATCCTCGCTATTTACAACGCCTATTTTTGTCATAACCTGAGGAAACAGAAAATAATTTTCAAATGAATAATACTTTAATATAAGTACATTTTTATCTGTAACGCGCGGCAGATTGCCCTTATCCTCCACAGCCCTGTCACCGTAATATTTACAAAGCTGTCTTCCTAAAAGCTCTTTATCCTTTCCGTCGCTGTCCCTAATCATCATAAATTGGTCTTTTAAATAAATCGTATTTATATATTTAAGGTTTGCATATGTCTTAATATTTGTACAGCTGTTTGTCGCAAGTATTGCAATTCGTCTCAAATTTCCGTAATCATCATGTATCTCGGAATAGTATTTATTTAAAAGAAGCGGCAGTCTTGACCTGTCCTGCTTTCCCTCAACTATAAACACAAAACTGACATTCATCAAATCATTTGCAGTAAAGCCGAGGTCATTTAAAATATCATCTATATCAGTCTCATTATTTACCGATGTCGAATAACTCGAATCCTTATAAATCTGTCTTATCTGCTTTGTAGTAAAATTAAACAGCATCTCAGGCTCGTGCGTTGAAAAAATAACCTGATTTTTCTTTGAAAGACGATAAAGTATTTCACTCGCAAACTTCTGAAGCTGCGGGTGCAGATAAGTTTCAGGCTCCTCCACCAATATAATATAAGGTGCTGTACCCGGCATCTCAACATATGTCTCAAGAAGCGACAAAATATATATGCTTCTAAGGCCCTCGCTAAGCGAATTTAAAGTGCCCTCAACACCGCGTTCCATGCTGCTTACAATAGTTTCAATATTTACTGCTCTGTCGGCATCAAATCTGATTTCGTATCTTATACTTTCAGATTTCGCCCCGTTCTTCTTAAAATAATAATTTAATCTGTCCGCAAAATTATTAAGATTTACGTTAAATAATTTGTACTGGAAAAGCCTGCCTGTCTCAACAAGCGAAAGCTCCTCCGGCCTTTTTTTATTTATAACACCTATACAGTCAAAACACTGCGTACACCGCTTAGTACTATCAAACATACATCTGTCATCTCTTACCGATGCAAGCCCGCCTCCCTGTTCAAGCATTTTTAAATCATCCTTAATATCAGGGCAGTTTCTATAATGGTCGACAAAATATATTTTCGGCAAAATCTGCTTTATATAAGCGCTGTTCTTTTTAAATCCGTCACGGTATCTGATGACACCGTCGCGCCCATATATATACTCAAATTCTATCGTTCCGCCATCTTTACTTTCTTTAAATGACGGTATCTTCTGATGAAAATCCTTTTTCCAAAGCTCAAAATGCTTAAACTTACTTACGACCCCGTTTTTTTGAAGATACTCCAAATCCTGATGCGACACGCCAAGCTTCATTTTTATGGAAATATTTCCCTCATTTGAATGAAAATCCTGCTTTGTCACTTTGTAATCCCCTGTGACGGCTCGTATTGCATCCATAATCGTAGATTTACCGGAATTATTGCATCCAACAAGTATAAGACACATATCTATATCAGTTATTTTGATTAAATTTACTGATTTAAAATTCTTTATTTCAAGTTCAAGTATCCTCATACCATCCCCATTTCTGAGCAACTTTGTTGCGAAGAGGTGAAGAGAAATTCGCATAAGCGATTTCTTTTTTGCCATAAGAGCTATTTGTTTTTGCTCAGAAACAAATAGCCGAAATTTGTCAGGCATTGTCTGCCGCTGAAGTTTACCATTGAAACTTTGAAAACAATAATTTATTTTTTTGCTACCGAAAAACCAAACTTTCCTATTTTTTCACCCAGCTCGAAATATTCTCCGTGCGAATATGCTACAAGCTCTGCCTTTTTCAAATCAAACTTTCCTGTCTCGTCAAGATAGCTTTCATCAACATTGACGCCGACAACCTCAGCTATAAACATATCGTGGCTGCCAAGCTCCAAAACATTTACCACCTTGCACTCAATATTTACAGGACTTTCTGCTATACCCGGTGCTTTTACATATTTTGACTCGCACGGCGTCAGATTCATATCCTTAAATTTATCTACATCTCTTCCTGATTTTACCCCGCAGTAATCAGTTGCCCTGCATAAATCCTTTGTTGTAAGATTCACCACAAATTCGCCTGTCTGGCTTATAATTTCATGTGAATATCTTTCTTTTCTGACTGATATCGAAAGCATTGCAGGGTCAGAACATATAGTCCCTGCCCATGCTACCGTAACTATATTCGGCTTTTCATCCCCACGCTGGCAGCTTACCATAACAGCCGGCACAGGATATAACATATTTCCAGGTTTCCAGTTTTGTTTTTTCATATCTGATAATCCTCCATTCAGCAGACATTGACAATGTTATTTTCAATTCTTATCTTTATGTATTATTCTGACTTTTTACTATTCAAACATTTTTTGACGAAATGATACGCCTCAAGTATAATCGCTCCATGGTCCGACGCTATCAAATCTGCATCCATAACATGGTAACTTACCTGCGGCAATATACTATTAACCTTATTTTGAACTTCTATTTCTGCTGAAGCTTCCACTCCTTTTTTCTTCTCATTAAGGTTTAATCTGTAATAGCTGTAATTATAATCTTCTTCTGTTTTTTCATGAGTAATAACTGAACTTATATCAAACCAGCCGGAATCACTTGCGTCATCTCCTGCTCTGGCTTTTGCACATTCATCAGGAATAATAGCCACATATGCTGTAGTTATGACTCTTGTACGCGGATCGCGATCATAATCACCGTAACATTTAAGCTGGCATACATCAATATTTTCAACACCCGTCTCTTCCTGCAGCTCCCTAAGCGCCGCAACATCAATATTTTCCCTGTAATCGACAAATCCTCCCGGAAGAGCCCACCAGCCTATGCTCGGATGGTTTCCCCTTTTTATAAGAAGAACCCTTTTTATTTCTTTAATTCCATTTTCCTGTATATAGGTGAATACGACTGTATCTACCGTATTGCACGGACTAAGATACTTCTTAGGATCATATTTTTCTAAAAATGCCGACAGAGTATCTCCATCGGCATTAACTTCGCCTGTTCCAAGAAAGCGAATAATTTCATTATCATTTAAATACATAATTATAAACCTACTGCATTAAGCAATGTGCCAAGCACAACTGTAACCACTGCAACTATAACATATACAAGAGGCATATGATTGTCATCTTCCTCAATAGCTCTAAGACCTATAATTGTACTAACTAACCCAAGAGCTGAACCTGCTGAAACAAACCATGACTTAACATATCCGAAGAATGTTGCCGGAATAATTCCTATCAAAGTTCCAACGAGTGAAAATGGAACTGTAAATAAGTAGCCTATAGCTGCAACTGCAAATGCCTGTGTATATGTAACCTTTTTATTCTTCTCTAAAGCATTTACAACTCCCATAATAACAACCGCAGAAAGTGCTGTTGCCGCAAACATATAAAGAATCTGGCCTAAAAATCCGCCAACCATCTCTAAAAGACTGTAAACAGGCTCATAATAAAGCATTGCCGAGAGACTGTTTGGAACATTACTTGCATTAACACCTATCATACGGATTAATTCACCGATGGCACTTATAAGTGAAAGTGCTGCAAGCAAAAGCACAGGTGAAAGAATCGGAGATTTCAAAACAAAATTTTTAACCGCATCTGCCGGCTTCTTAAATAAGCCCTTAAATAATTCTAAAATTGCTTTTATAAATTCCGGCGTCTGTGCCGGCGCCTTCTGATGTACCGGTGCCTGTGGCTGTACCGGTGCCTGCTGCTGTGGCTGTACTGTCTGACATGAGCAAATCTCGCCATCAGCCAACTGTTTTCCGCACTTTGGACAAAAAGCCATTACTATTTCCTCCTAAAATCAATAAATTTAAAATTTTAATAATTTTACCATATTTTTTAAAAAATCGCAATTTCTATTTAGCACTTTTATATAAATTTCTTCCTGCTCTGAATGAATCTCTTTTGCTTTTTTTGAAAAATCTGTCAAGCACCTCACATGTACTGCAAAACTTATCAGTCATAACTATAACAACTGTCTCCTTGTACCTCGGAAGCGACAGTGTAAGCGGAAACATATGCTTGGCAATAATATCCTTCTCCACTTCACTCAATTCAAAATTATCACAGGCATTTTTAAGTGCTTTCTTAGGATGTTCAAAGCCATGAAGTCTCTCTCCCTTTTTAGGAACATACTCGTGCCAGTCATACAAAAACAAGTCATGAAGCAATCCCGCTCTTGCCCCCGCTTTATAATCCAATCCAAATTTTTTACAAATAACGTAATTATAATAAGACACATGCATTGAATGTTCAAAACAATTTGTATGGCTGTGATGGTTATATTTTTTCATTTGCTGTACAACCGGTTTATCAATCACTTCTTTTACATAAAGCTTAAACTCATCTCTGGATTTATTTCTATTTTCATGTGCCATTTTAATTTTATTCTTTACTTCATATGTTAATGATTTAATTCTGTTCATACTGTTTTTTCACTAACTCCATACTCAAAATAATTTTACACACATTAATTTAATGCCTCGTCCCCCACCAGTCAAGAGAAATATCTTTCATTATATTTTTTTATTGTATGATTTCAGATATTATGGTACTATTAGCTTATGATACATCGTGTGATTTTAACCAAATAACTTTTATATGGCCGCTATTATGAGGGATACTGCGTCCATATAGCACGTGTACATGCCCGCAAAGCGGGGGAATGGAGGAAATTATGGTTGGAAATGTTATCGTTGGCCAGTCAGGTGGTCCAACAGCAGTAATTAACTCAAGTCTTGCAGGTGTCTTTAAGACAGCAAAAGACAGAGGAGCACAAAAAGTTTACGGCATGTGCCACGGTATTAAAGGTCTTTTAGACAGACAGTACGTAGACCTTTCAGAAAAAATCAAAACAGACATTGATATTGACTTACTTAAAAGAACCCCTTCTTCTTATTTAGGTTCATGCAGATACAAGCTTCCTGAAATCAGCGAAGACAGGGAAACATACGAAAAGATTTTTGAAATTCTTAACGAACTTGATATAAAATTTTTCTTCTATATAGGCGGCAACGATTCTATGGATACTATAAAAAAGTTATCTGATTATTCAATTATTGTCGGCAGTGACATTAAGTTCATGGGTGTTCCTAAAACAATTGACAATGATTTGGCTGTTACAGACCATACTCCGGGTTTTGGCAGTGCGGCAAAGTTTATTGCTTCAACCATGAAAGAAATCGTAAGAGACGGACTTGTTTATGATTATCCTACTGTTACAATAGTAGAAATCATGGGTCGTAATGCAGGCTGGCTTACTGCCGCTGCCGCTCTTGCACGCGGTGAGGACTGCGAGGGTGTAGATTTAATTTATCTTCCTGAAAAGGTTTTTGATATTGAACACTTTATCGAAAGAGTTAAAGAAATAAGTGCCAAAGGCCGTTCTATAGTCATTGCAATATCTGAAGGTATACGTGTTATGGACGGACGATACGTATTTGAACTTTCCGACCATGTTGAATTCGTAGATGCATTCGGTCACAAACAGCTTGCCGGTTCAGCAAAATTCTTAGCTAACAAGATTGCTTCAGAATTAGGAATCAAAACACGTTCAATTGAACTTTCAACTCTTCAGCGTTGTGCAGCACACATGGCTTCACGTACAGATATCACAGAAGCATTCAACGTTGGCGGTGCTGCTGTTAAAGCTGCATTTGAAGGTGAATCAGGCAAGGTTGTTGTACTTAAGAGAATATCTGATGAACCTTACATGTGCATAACTGAAACTCATGATGTACACCAGATTGCTAATATTGAAAAGAAAGTTCCTTTAGAATGGATTACAGAGGATGATTTCGTAACAAGCGACTTAATTCATTATATAAGACCGTTAATCCAGGCCGAACTTTCACCTATTATGGTTGATGGTCTTCCAAGACATTTAAACATTAATATGCCATAATAAAGTGTCGCAAGCGACACTTGCAAGATTTGCTTCGCAAACTTGCATTTCAAAAGATTAAGCGATTACAAAGTTTGCTTTGTGAACTTTTATTTAATCATTGCGGCATTGATAAGATTGGAGATTTGTACGTATGTTCAGACTATGGTGTAAACTTTTTGACGATACTAATCATTTGTTAAAGGACACTGTCATAATAAATGAAGATGCCGCATTAAACCGCACAAGAAAAATTTTTGATGGCATACGAAGTGCCTGTTATGAATTTGACCTTGGCGAACCGATATGGCTTGACTGTAATATAGAAACCTTTAAGCGTCATTCAAAGGTACGCTTTAATCAGGACAATTTTATAGAAAGCATAGATTTTTCTTACATGGAAATACAAGTCATTGAAGAGGACTGAACCTGGGGCTGTACACTAATTATTTAGTGTGCAGCTCCTTTTTATCATAAAATTTTCTTTATTCTTTCTTAATACAACTTGCTTATCTTCTTACCCCATTTTAATTTCTCAGGTGCTATCCTTACAAACGTAAGGAGGTATGAATTATGACCGCCATATTTAAATCAATTCGCAAAATTGAAGATAAGTTTGACCGCTGTGCAGAACGTTTTTCTTTCCACCACCCATATCTTGCATTTTTTGCAATGTTTGCAGTAATGCCTGCTTTCATTTTATTAGTGGTGGCTGCCTGTACAACTGTTATCACGCTTCCTATGGCATGGATTTTAGGATGGCTATAAGCTTTTATCCTATCATAATATCAGACCTTTGGTACCTATGATTACTGCTGTATGCCGCAGGCGCTACACAGCAGCTTATAAAATGTCTGCAGAATGGAGGTTCTTTATGAATGTAATTATCGGCACTATCGGCCTATGCGCAGCAGCACTGCTAATTTACTATGTATATATTCTAATGAAAGGAGATTCTCAATAATGAACGCAGTGATTCAATACATACTTTATCTTGCCGTTCTCGTTATCCTTGCAATTCCGCTTGGAGCTTATATAAAGAAAGTGATGAACGGTGAAAAAACTTTTCTTTCTAAAATACTTGTACCTTGTGAAAATGCTGTTTATAAAGTTATGCATATAAATAAAGACGAGCAGATGAACTGGAAAAAATATGCCGTTTCCGTTATCGTCTTTTCCGGTATCGGTCTTGTGTTTCTTTTTCTGCTTCAGATTCTGCAAGGTATTCTTCCGGGAAATCCTTTAGGCTTACCCGGTGTTAGCTGGGACTTATCCTTTAACACAGCTGCCAGCTTTATAACAAACACAAACTGGCAGGCCTACACAGGCGAAGCAACATTAAGTTATCTTTCACAGGCTCTCGGCCTTACAGTACAAAACTTCGTTTCAGCAGCTACAGGTATCGCAGTTTTATTTGCACTGATTCGAGGCTTTATAAAGGTAAAATCTGACGGACTTGGCAGCTTTTGGGTGGACATGACAAGAATTGTAATTCACATTTTAATTCCGCTCAACTTAGTTATTTCTCTGCTTCTTGTAGGAGGCGGGGTAATTCAGAACCTTAAAACAGCCGAAACAGTAACACTCGTTGAACCTATCGCAGTAAGCTCAGACGGTGAAATAATCGAAAACGCCGAAATTGATGTGAATGCACAGACAGTTACAGTTGATGGCCAGATAATTGAAGATGCCGAAATCGTTACTGAACAGTTCGTTCCTATGGGTCCTGCTGCAAGTCAGGTTGCCATTAAGCAGTCCGGTACAAACGGTGGCGGATACATGGGTGTGAACTCAGCACATCCTCTGGAAAATCCAAATGCTTTTACCAATATTGTGGAAATGATTTCAATTTTACTTATCCCTGCGGCTTTGTGCTTTACATTCGGTAAATCAGTAAAAAATAAAAAGCAGGGCATCGCAATATTTGCAGCAATGTTTATCTGCCTTGCACTTGCACTCGCAGCGATTGCAGTAAACGAGCACATTGCCACTCCTCAGCTTTCTCAGGACGGAAGTGTAAACCTCTCAACTGTAAACCAGGCAGGCGGAAATATGGAGGGCAAGGAAACTCGTTTCGGAATAGCCACATCATCTACATGGGCAGCATTTACAACAGCGGCTTCAAGCGGTTCAGTCAATTCAATGCACGACAGCTACACCCCTCTGGGCGGAATGGTCACAATGCTCTTAATGCAGCTTGGTGAAGTTATTTTCGGCGGTGTCGGATGCGGACTTTATGGTATGCTTGCATTTGCAATTTTAACCGTCTTTATTGCCGGGCTTATGGTCGGAAGAACACCTGAATTCCTCGGCAAAAAAATTGAGCCTTATGAAATGAAATGGTCCGTAATTGTCTGTCTCGCAACACCAATTGCCATTCTTGTCGGCAGCGGAATTGCAGCACTCGTTCCAAGCGTTGCAGACAGCTTAAATAATGGTGGTGCACACGGTTTTTCAGAGCTTCTGTATACATATTCGTCATGCGGCGGAAATAACGGTTCTGCATTTGCCGGATTTAACGGAAATACAGTATTTTTAAATTTATCTCTGGGACTTGTAATGCTTTTTGCTCGATTCTTACCTATTATCGGCACACTTGCAATCGCAGGCAGCTTAGCAGGCAAGAAAAAAATTGCAACAACAGCTGGAACACTTTCAACTACCAATGCAATGTTTGTATTCCTGCTTATTTTCATTGTGCTGCTTGTAGGTGCTTTAAGCTTTTTCCCAGCGCTGTCACTCGGACCGTTGGCAGAATTTTTCCAAAATATGATTTAAGGAGGTAGTGGCTATGGCACAGACAACAAAAAGTGCATTTGCCGATAAAAAAATGATTGGCAGAGCCATTAAAGATTCTTTTATAAAATTAAATCCTAAAACTCAGGTTCAAAATCCTGTTATGCTTTTAGTTTATATTTCAGCAATACTAACTACCGCGCTTTGGATTCTTTCACTGTTCGGTATTAAAGATGCCTCAAGCGGTTTTACATTCGCCATTGCCGTTATCCTTTGGTTTACATGTATTTTTGCAAACTTTGCAGAAGCTATTGCCGAGGGGCGCGGCAAAGCGCAGGCAGACTCGCTTCGTGCAGCCAAAAAGGACGTCGAGGCTCATAAAATTCCGTCTGCCGATAAAAAAGAGCAGATTACTAACGTATCTTCTGTCACACTTAAAAAAGGCGACCTTGTTATTGTAAAGGCCGGAGAACAGATTCCGGGAGACGGTGAAGTTATAGAAGGCGCTGCCTCTGTCGATGAAAGTGCCATTACAGGCGAGTCCGCTCCAGTTATCAGAGAGGCCGGAGGCGACAGAAGTGCTGTCACCGGCGGCACAACCGTTCTTTCAGACTGGATTGTCGTACAAATTACAAGTGAAGCCGGCGAAAGCTTTCTTGATAAGATGATTGCCATGGTTGAGGGCGCCGCAAGAAAAAAGACGCCTAATGAAATAGCCTTACAGATATTCCTTGTAGCTCTTTCAATTATTTTTATACTTGTTACAATGTCACTTTATTCATACTCTGTCTTTTCGGCAAAGCTGGCCGGAATTGAAAATCCGACTTCCGTAACTACACTTGTTGCTTTGCTTGTATGCCTCGCACCTACAACTATAGGTGCTTTGCTTTCCGCTATAGGTATCGCCGGTATGAGCCGGTTAAATCAGGCAAATGTACTTGCAATGAGCGGAAGGGCTATTGAGGCTGCAGGCGACGTAGATATACTTATGCTTGATAAAACAGGTACCATTACTTTGGGAAACCGTCAGGCACATGCGTTAATTCCGGTTGACGGCACAAGTGAGGAAGAGCTTGCCAATGCTGCACAGCTTTCATCTCTTGCTGATGAAACACCTGAGGGCAGAAGCGTTGTAATTCTTGCAAAAGAAAAATTCGGTATTCGCGGCAGAAGCCTTTCTGACAAAAATATGACATTTATTCCGTTCACTGCCAAAACACGTATGAGCGGTGTAGATTACGACGGAAATGAAATCCGTAAAGGGGCCGCAGAGGCAATAAAAGAGTACGTCTGTGCATCAGGCAGCACATACTCAGATGAATGTGACAAAATCGTGCAGTACATCGCAAAACAGGGCGGAACTCCTCTTGTTGTCGCAAAAAACCATAAAATTTTAGGTGTAATTCACCTTAAGGATATCATTAAACAAGGTGTGCAGGAAAAATTTGCAGACCTTCGTAAAATGGGTATTAAAACAATTATGATTACAGGTGATAACCCTATGACTGCTGCAGCTATTGCAGCAGAAGCCGGAGTAGACGATTTCCTTGCAGAAGCAACTCCTGAGGGAAAGCTTAAAATGATACGTGATTTTCAGGCAAAAGGACATCTCGTGGCAATGACGGGTGACGGTACAAACGACGCCCCTGCTCTTGCACAGGCCGATGTCGCAGTTGCAATGAACACAGGAACACAGGCAGCTAAGGAAGCCGGCAATATGGTAGACTTAGACTCCTCTCCTACAAAGCTTATAGATATTGTCCGCATAGGCAAGCAGCTTCTTATGACACGCGGAAGCCTTACAACATTCTCAATTGCCAATGATGTTGCAAAATATTTTGCCATTATCCCAGCTCTTTTTATGGGAATTTATCCGGGACTTTCAGCACTCAACATAATGGGCTTACATTCCCCTCAAAGTGCTGTCCTCTCAGCAATTATTTACAATGCCCTGATTATCATTGCATTGATACCGCTCGCATTAAAAGGCGTAAAGTACCGCGAAGTTCCTGCCGGAAAACTTTTGTCACGAAACCTGCTCGTATATGGTCTCGGCGGACTTGCAGCACCTTTTATATTTGTAAAGCTTATTGATATGCTTTTGGTTTTATTCGGACTTGCATAACAAGATTATGGTGTCAAAACAACAAAAAACGGAGGTATTACAATGAAAACATTTAAAAATATACTCCCAAAGGCTGCAATAATATTTTTAATATTTGTAGTTCTTTGCGGCATAGCTTATACAGGCGTTGTAACAGGTATCGCACAGCTTATTTTCCCTGACAAGGCAAACGGAAGCATTATTGAAGTCGATGGTAAAAAATACGGATGTGAGCTTTTAGGGCAGCAATATACTGACGATGCCCATATGTGGGGACGAATTATGAATGTAGATGTTTCTACTTATAAAGATGAAAATGGTAAAACACTTATGTATGCAGCCCCATCCAATTTAAGTCCCGCAAGTGAAGAATACGAACAGCTTATAGCCGAAAGAGTCGAAATGCTTCGCAAGGCAAACCCTGATATGGATCAAACCTCAATTCCTGTTGACCTCGTTACCTGCTCAGGAAGCGGACTTGACCCGCACATCTCTCCTGCTGCCGCACAGTATCAGGTTGCACGAATTGCAAAAGCTAACAACATGACAGAAGATGACGTCTTAAATATTATCAAAAAATGTACGAACAAGAGGTTTTTAGGTATCTTCGGCGAAGAAACAGTAAATGTTCTTAAGGTAAACCTGATGCTTGACGGAATTTTGCAAAATTAAAAAACACAATAGCAAAATGACTTCAAATACACTATACTTTTTATACAATAATCTTATCCATGAGGTGACTGCATATGGACGATATCAGGCAAAATCCTGACCAACTTCTTGAAATAATTCAGAAAGAGGAAAAAAATCAAACAAAAGGACATTTAAAAATCTTTTTCGGATACGCAGCAGGAGTAGGTAAAACCTACTCCATGCTCAAAGCTGCCCATGCCGCAAAAAGGCAGGGAACAGATGTTGTAGCAGGTTATATAGAACCGCACGCACGCCCTAAAACAGCTGCTCTTCTAAATGGTCTGGAACTTCTTCCGACACAAAATATCGAATACAATGGTATCATGCTGCACGAATTTGATATCGACGCAGCAATCGCAAGAAAACCTCAGCTCATCCTTGTAGACGAGCTTGCTCACACCAATGCCAAGGGCTGCCGCCATGAAAAAAGATATCAGGATATAGAAGAACTCCTTAAGGCCGGAATTGATGTTTATACTACTGTCAACGTACAACACATAGAAAGTCTCAATGATATGGTTGCTTCCATAACAAAAATTTTTGTGCGTGAAAGAATCCCTGATTCTCTATTCGATGATGCCGATCAGGTTGAATTGGTTGACATTGAACCTCAGGAGTTAATTGACCGCTTAAATGCCGGAAATGTATATAAGGAAACGCAGGCAAAACGTGCCGTACAGAATTTCTTTACCGTCGAAAATCTTACGGCGCTGCGTGAAATAGCGCTGCGACGGTGTGCCGACCGAGTAAACATCCGTACAGAAAATGCTCGTATAAAAAGCCACGGAGACTACCATACAGATGAACACATTTTAGTCTGCCTTTCCTCATCTCCATCAAATGCAAAAATCATTCGCACTGCCGCCAGAATGGCGAGTGCATTCAAAGGTGCTTTTACCGCACTGTTTGTAGAAACGCCTGATTTTTCAATGATGGATGAAGAAAATGAAAAGCGTCTGCGTTCAAATATGCGCCTTGCCGAACAGCTCGGCGCAAAAATTGAAACGGTCTATGGTGAGGACGTTCCTTTTCAAATTGCAGAATTTGCAAGGCTGTCAGGAGTATCAAAAATCGTAATCGGCCGCAGCTCGGTTGCCAAACGCCATTTATTCAGCAAACCTACGCTCACTGAAAAACTTATTGCCAACGCACCTAATCTGGATGTGCATATTATACCGGATACAATTTCCAATGCATCATTTTATCAGCTTAAAAAAGCTAAAAGAAAAAATAATATTATTTTTTCCGCTTCCGATATACTAAAATGTATTGCAATTCTTATTGCATCAAGCTTAATCGGAACTGCTTTCGGAAAATTGGGGTTTGCAGAATCCAACATAATAACAGTTTACGTTTTGGGCGTACTTGTAACCTCAATGATTACAAAGCATAAAATTTACAGCCTTATTTCTTCTATTGTAAGTGTTTTGGTCTTTAATTTTTTATTTACAGAACCTAAATTTACACTGCAGGCTTATGGACAAGGCTACCCTGTCACATTTATAATTATGTTTTTAGCGGCTTTCCTGACTGGCTCTCTTGCCATACGTCTCAAAAATCAGGCAAAACTTGCAGCACAATCCGCTTACCGCACAAAAGTACTTTTCGATACAAACCAGCTTCTTCAGCAGTCAAAAAGCCGGAATGAAATTGTATCAATAACTTCAAACCAGTTAATAAAGCTGTTAAATAAAGATATAGTATTTTATTTGGCAGAAAATGACGGATTAGGTGAGCCCCACATTTTCTCGGTCACAAGCGACGATTCAGATAATTCAGACACTGCTTTGGATAAGGGCTGTGTCTCTGATAACGAAAAGGCTGTTGCACAGTGGGTATTTAAGAACAATAAACACGCAGGAGCGACAACCGGAACTTTATCAAATGCTAAATGCCTTTACCTTGCTGTCCGCATAAACAGCAACGTATATGGTGTTGTCGGAATTATAATTAACGACCAGCCTCTTGATTCTTTTGAAAAAAGCATTCTTCTGTCCATTCTGGGCGAGTGTGCGCTGGCTCTTGAAAACGAAAAAAATGCCAGAGAAAAAGAAGAAGCTGCAGTCCTTGCAAAAAATGAACAGCTCCGAGCCAACCTGCTGAGAGCTATTTCACATGATTTGCGTACACCGCTGACCTCAATATCCGGCAATGCAAGCAATTTGATTTCTAACGGAGATTCGTTTGATTCTGCCACAAAAAACCAGCTCTACACAGATATTTACGACGATTCAATGTGGCTTATAAATCTTGTTGAAAATCTTCTCGCCGTAACACGAATTGAGGAAGGTCGTATAAATTTGCGCATGTCGGAAGATTTGGTAGACGACGCCGTTAACGAAGCGCTGCACCACGTAAACCGCAAAAGTATCGAGCATCATATAACTGTTGAAAATAAAGAAGAATTTCTTCTCGCCAAAATGGACGCAAAGCTTATCGTTCAGGTAATTATAAATATTGTTGACAATGCAATCAAATATACGCCGAAAGGCTCTAACATCGTTATACGCACAGAAAAACAGGGCAATAAAGCCGTTGTTTCAATATCTGATGACGGAGAAGGCATTTCAGACGAAATGAAAGCCCAGGTATTTGATATGTTTTACAGCGGCGCAAATAAAATTGCAGACAGCCGCCGCAGCTTAGGCCTCGGTCTTTCTTTATGCAAATCAATTATTAACGCTCATGGCGGGGACATTACCGTTTCAGACAACAAGCCTCACGGAACGGTATTCACATTTACATTACCAGCAGGGGAGGTACAAATTCATGAATAAACCATTAATATTAGTCGTAGAAGATGACACATCTGTAAGAAACTTAATGACAACAACTTTAAAGGCCCATGGCTACCGATACCTGACCGCCCCAAACGGACAATCGGCAATTTTAGAGGCCTCTTCCCATAATCCTGACATTGTTCTGCTTGATTTAGGGCTTCCTGACATGGATGGTGTTGACATAATCAAAAAAATCCGTACATGGTCAAATATGCCGATTATAGTAATCAGTGCGCGCAGTGAGGATACTGATAAAATTGATGCCCTCGATGCAGGAGCCGATGATTATCTCACAAAACCATTTTCAGTCGAAGAGCTGCTCGCTCGCTTAAGAGTTACTCAAAGACGTATAACAATGATGCAGACAGAAACGCCTATGGAATCTTCTGTTTTTACAAACGGACAGCTGCGCATAGACTACGCTGCCGGGTGTGCGTATTTAAATGACGAAGAGCTTCACTTAACTCCAATCGAATACAAACTGCTGTGTCTGCTTTCAAAAAACGTAGGAAAGGTTCTGACACACACACTAATTACACAAAGCATTTGGGGAAGCAGTTGGGATAATGATATTGCATCGCTGCGTGTTTTTATGGCTACACTGCGCAAAAAAATCGAGAAAGAGCCTGATTCTCCGCAATATATCCAGACACATATAGGCGTTGGCTACCGAATGATGAAAGTAGAATAAAAAGCATTTTCCTATGGAGTAAAAATAGAACAGACGCACCTGATTTTGTTTTATCTATTGTCTGAATGACACATATAAAACAGAAAAACAGATGCGCCTGTATTTTTATAGTGTTTATTATTTTTAATGTTTTATTCTTCACATGAATCTGCGATAAAATCCTTGATATTGTTATAAACGCAATCCATAAGCCTGCTTCTGGCTTCAAAAGTCGCCCATGCAATATGAGGTGTTATTATAAGCCTGCTGTCGTTCTTTATCGAAAGCAGCGCATTATCCTTTTCTATCGGCTCTCTTGTTATAACATCAAGTCCTGCCGCCGCAATCAGCTCCTCATCAAGAGCTCTCGCCAAATCAGCGTCGTTAACTATCGGACCGCGTCCGAGATTTAAAAGCACTGCGCTTTTTTTCATCCTGCTTATGGCATCGTAATCAAAAAGATTTTGTGTATTTTCATTTAAAGGGGCATGAATTGATATGATATCGGAAACCTTAAGAAGCTCATCAAATGATACTTTTTCATATTCCGTATCGTATGTTCTTCCGCTCGCAGAATAATATACAACCTTACAGCCAAAGGCCTTGGCCACATCTGCAACGCCTCTTCCTATCGCTCCAAGACCTACAATTCCCCATGTCTTACCATAAAGCTCCGGAAATTTTTTGTCAAAATGCGTAAAACAGACACTATTCACATATTCGCCTGACTTGACATAATCATCATAATATCTTAGATGCTCAAGCACATAGAAACACAATGCAAACGTATGCTGAATAACAGACTGTGTTGAATAACCTGCCACATTAGCCACACGTATATTATGTTCACTTGTATAATCCAAATCAATATTGTTAACACCGGTAGCTGTCTCTGCAATCATCTTAAGATTAGAAGCTTTAGACATAATCTCCTTATCAAGCAATACTTTATTGTTAATTATCACATCGGGATTGTGCAATGACAATCTTGCCGCAGCCTGCTCCCTGGTGCTTGTACTGTATTGTATCACTTCTCCAAGCTTATCAAAACGCGATAAATCAATATCATCACCCAGCGTGACTGTATCTAACATCAATATTTTCATAATTAAAGTCTCTTTCTAAGTGCCTCTCCCTCTTCTTCATATCCTGGCTTTCCAAGCAGTGCAAACATGTTGCGCTTATAGCTTTCAACACCAGGCTGGTTAAACGGATTAACCCCAAGCATATAACCTGAAAGACCGCACGCAAATTCAAAGAAGTAGAAAAGCTCACCTAAGCTGAACTCATCCTGAGACGGAATATTTACTATAAGATTAGGTGTATCACCGTCTGTATGCGCAAGAATTGTACCATTCATTGCACACTTATTTACAAAATCAACCGATTTTCCTGCAAGATAATTAAGACCATCCAAATCCTCATCTTCGGCCTCAATCATAACCTCTCTTGATGACTTTTCCACATTGAGAACCGTCTCAAACATAATTCTTGAACCATCCTGAATAAACTGTCCCATAGAATGTAAATCTGTAGTCAAATCAACACTTGCAGGAAGCAGACCCTTATTGTCTTTACCCTCTGACTCGCCAAACAACTGCTTCCACCATTCAAGCGTATAATGAAGACTCGGTTCATAGTCGCAAAGAATTTCAACAGCTTTGCCTTTTCTTAACATGATATTACGGAGTGCCGCATACTGCATTGAATCATTTTCATCAAAATCATTCTCAATACAACGCTTTCTTGCTGCTGCTGCTCCTGCCATAAGCTTATCAATATCAACGCCGCTTACTGCGATTGGCAGTAAACCTACTGCAGTAAGAACTGAAAACCTTCCTCCGACATCGTCAGGCACTACAAATTCTTCATACCCTTCTGCATCAGCAAGCTTCTTTAAAGCTCCTTTTGCCTTATCAGTTGTCGCGTATATTCTCTTTGCAGCACCGTCTTTACCGTACTTTTCTTCCAAAAGCTTCTTAAATACTCTGAAAGCGATAGCCGGCTCTGTAGTTGTTCCTGACTTTGAAATAATGTTTACTGAGAAATCCCTGTCACCGATTGCATCCACAAGTCCTGCAAGATAATTAGGGCTTATGCTGTTTCCTACAAAATATATCTCCGGTGATTTTCTGATGTCCTTTGATACACAATTAAAAAAATTATGTCCAAGGAATTCAATCGCTGCTCTTGCGCCGAGGTAAGAACCGCCAATACCGATTACAACAAGCACCTCTGAATCACAACGGATTCTGTCCGCCGCCGACTTAATTCTTGCAAACTCATCCTTATCATAATCAACCGGAAGATCTATCCAGCCAAGAAAGTCATTGCCTGCCCCCTCTCTCGAAAGCAGAAGCTGTCTCGCACTCTCAGTGATTGCTTTCATTGACTCAACTTCATGCTCACGCACATACCCCATTGCCTTTGAATAGTCAAACTTTACCTGTCCCATATCTATTCTCCTTTTCACGAATATAAGATACTATTATTATACCATTTAACATTAATTTTTCAAGGCAAAGGACGTGCCCGACTGAATTTTTTCATACTGCCTGTTCATCTTTTCAAACTCTGCTGCAGCCCTGCCTGTAAGCTTTGAACATGTCGGCTTATATTTATGTACTTTTCCTATAACCTCGCCGCTATTTTCAAGATAATCAACCGTCTCAGTCACAAGTATTTCCCTTAATCTTGTAATGTCAGTCAGCTTCGCACACATATGTATCGCAAGAAATGAAAGAACCCCTACCGTAACGCATATGTAAAGCGCATCGCCATTGTCTCTTACAAAAAATGCAGTCACTATTGTTATCATAATCGTCATATATTTCATGAGCCTTGCAAATTTTTCCCATATATCCGGTCTTAATCCCCAAATTTCACTGTTTTCAACGATTTTTTCCACAAAGACTTTTACATTATTAACATTTATATTAAGCTTCCGACAATCACTGTACCTTAAAATTACTGTCTTTATCAGAGGTGTTTTATACGAAGCATTGCGCACATCCCACAACGCCACTGAATAATTTCTAAAAAGTATAAGCCACGTTGTTATGCCTGCCACACACATTGACACCATAACCATAATTATTAACTGCATACTCCTCCATTCCTAAGGGCCTGTCCTGTTCATCCCCTAAATATTTGGTATCAAACAGCCTTTTCCTACTTCATGCAGGCACGAGTGGAAAATGACCTTTTGACGCTGTCCTAATTATAAATTATAGGGAAGTCATTTTAAAGACTTCCTGCCGGTTAATCGTTCATCAAATTAGTATAAAAAATGCGGTAATACGCCTTAGTTTGACATATTACCGCAAAAATCAACAGTTTTAAAAACACTTTGACACATAATCTAATATATTTTTATATTGAAGCAACCAGTTCCTTAATAAGAAGAACTGAATTTTCAATAGCCTGCCTTTCAAATGCAGGATAATCCATAGTTGCACTGTCATCTGCCTTGTCAGATATGGCTCTTATTATAACAAATGCCACATCATTAAGATATGCTGTCTGTGCTATTGCCGCTCCCTCCATCTCTGTGCAGAAGCCCTCAAAATTATCATGGATACGTCCCTTTATCTGCTTGTCAGATATAAACTGGTCACCGCTCACCACTCTTCCAACGTGAGTTCCTATATTTGGAAGTACTTTCCTGCATGCCTTCTGTGCAAGCTTCACAAGCCTTTCATCTGCCTTAAATGACAATGTATCCATTCTCGGAATCTGTCCTGCCGGATATCCGAAGCCTGTAGCATCAACATCATGATGAAGCACGTCATCTGAAATAACAATATCCGCAATATCTATCTCTGCCTTAAGAGAGCCTGCTATTCCCGTATTTATAACATAATCCACACCAAAATCATCTACAAGTATCTGTGTGCATATAGCGGCATTAACCTTGCCGATACCGCTTCTTACTACCACAATATCTTTTCCCGAAAGCTTACCTGACTTAAATATCATATCCGCCTTTGTCTCTTCTTTTAAAACCTGCATAACATCTACAATCTGTTCTACTTCTTCATCCATAGCACCAATAATGCCTATCATCAATTACCTCTTTCCCTCGGAATGTCTTAAAACTGACATCGTCGCTGTTATCATTAAACCTTATTTTATTCTATATAAAAGATGTTTGCAAGATATAATGCAAAAGCCATTTTTATATGCTATACTAACTAAAAAATATTGAAAGGCGGTATATATTAATGAAATTTAAGACTTCAGGCGTATGTTCAAGTTCTGTTGAATTTGATGTTAAAGATAATAAAGTAACAGGTGTGCATTTTACAGGAGGCTGTTCAGGAAATACACAGGGCGTAGCTGCACTGATTGAGGGTATGGATGTTGACGAAGCAATAAAACGTATCTCAGGAATAAAATGCGGTTTTAAAAAGACATCGTGCCCTGACCAGCTTGCAATGGCATTAAAGCAGTACAAGGAGCAGAATTGAGCAGTACCGGTCGTTACCGTATAACACGTTTTAAACGCATTTATGTTGAAATCACAAGTTCGTGTAACCTTAACTGCTCCTTCTGTCAGGAAACACTGAGAGCTCCGGTATTTATGAGTACGGAGCAGTTTACCCATGTTCTTAAGGAAATTAAGCCTTACACTAACTTTATTTATCTTCACGTAAAAGGTGAACCTCTTTTGCATCCTCAGTTGGAAAATATCTTAAAAATGTGCCGAGAAGAAAATATTATTGTAAATATCACAACAAATGGCACATTATTACACAAACAGCTGGATACACTTATAAAGTACCCTGTTCATCAGATTAACGTCTCTATTCACAGTGCTGATGATAATGACTGCATAGATATAGACAGTTATATAAAAAATGTTTTTTCAAGCTGTGAAGAAATCGCAGATAAAACAGAAACGGAAATCTCTATGAGACTCTGGAACACTAAGATTGAACCGACTCTGTTCGGCCAGAAAAACATACAGATAAAACCGCATATTTATGTCAACGTGCGCTCCCCGTTTGAGTGGCCTTCCCTTGACAATAAATACTGCAATCCCCGCGGATTTTGTCAGGGACTTCGCCAGCATATTGCTGTATTAAGCAACGGCGCCGTTGTTCCCTGCTGCCTTGACGGTAACGCAATAATGGAATTGGGAAACATTTTTGATACTCCCCTTAAAAACATACTTGAAAGTGAACGCTGCATCAATTTTATAGAAGGCTTCCGCAAAAAAACTGCCGTTGAGCCGCTCTGCCAGCATTGCAGCTTCAAAGAAATGTTTTCTCACAAATAATAAAGCAGAGATTAATATTTAATAGAACAAAAAGTTACTTTGCAACTTTTTGCGCGCTGGCACGCGCAAGCTTTAGCTTGTAATATTCGTCTGCGTGCCAGTCGCATCCTTACGGAGTTTGTTACTTTATAGGAATATTGCATCGCAATTTTCTATAAAGTAACAAACAAACTTATGTTAATGGAGATTATATAATGAAAAAAATCATTCTTACAGGCGGTGGTACTGCCGGTCATGTAACACCAAACATTGCGCTTTTGCCAAGTCTAAAAGAAGAGAATTTTGAAGTCTATTACATAGGCTCCTATGACGGTATCGAAAAGCAGCTTATTACAGATTTAAATATCCCCTACTATGGTATTTCTTCAGGAAAATTAAGGCGTTATAAAAGCCTTAAAAATCTTACAGACCCTTTCAGAGTTATACGCGGATATCTCCAGGCAAGAAAGCTTATCAGGAAAATAAAGCCTGATATAGTATTTTCAAAGGGCGGTTTCGTCACGGTTCCCGTAGTTCTTGCTGCCGGACACAAGAAAGTTCCTGTAATAATTCACGAATCTGACATGACACCGGGACTTGCCAACAAAATTGCAATGAAAAGCTGTACTAAAATATGCTGCAATTTCCCTGAGACAATTAAATACCTGCCTTCAGACAAGGCAGTTCTCTCGGGTTCTCCAATAAGAAATGAGCTTATGCTCGGAAATAAACTCGCAGGTCTTAACATATGTGGATTTAATACACAAAATCCGGTTATACTTGTAGTTGGAGGAAGCACAGGAGCACTTAAGGTAAATGAATCTGTTCGGACAATTCTTCCTGAACTTTTAAAAACATATCAGGTTGTACACCTTTGCGGAAAAGACAAAACTGACAAATCACTTGAAAACATTGAAGGCTACAAACAATTTGAATATGTAAGCAAAGAAATGCGCGATCTTTTAGCTATGGCAGACATAGTTATTTCACGCGCAGGTGCCAATGCAATATGCGAGCTGCTTGCTTTAAGAAAACCAAACCTTTTAATTCCACTCTCGGCTAACGCAAGCCGCGGCGACCAGATTTTAAATGCAAAATCCTTTAAAGAGCATGGCTATTCTATGGTTATGGAAGAGGAAGAAATAACTCCTGATAAACTGCTTTCCGCAGTAAATGATTTGTATAACAACAGACAGAAATTTATTGACAATATGTCTGACAGTCCTCAAGACAATGCAATAAAGACGATAATGGACCTTATTAAGCAATATACTTAAAATTAGAAGATAAAATAATAATTATTCTTATTATTGACAAGCGGCGCCATATACGTTAATATAATAACAGTAACTAATACTATTTTAAGGAGACAATATGGCAGCTATAAAACACAGTAAACAAAGGGACGCCATCAGAAATTTCCTTATTTCAAGGAAAGACCATCCCACTGCCGAAGTAATTTACTCCCATGTTCTTAAAGAGTTTCCTAATATAAGCTTAGGAACGGTATACAGAAATCTTACTTTTTTAGTGGAGCAGGGGATGGCAGTTAAGGTTCCCTGCAATGATGGTTCAGTGCATTTTGATGGTAATGTTTTACCACACTATCACTTTCAATGCACAGAATGTAATTCTGTAATCGACTTGGATTTCGACTACAGCGCGGTAGAAAAAGTTTTTCAGGATGCTGCCGGTGCTAACTTTAACGGCAGTATTGACGGAAATATCACATTTTTCTACGGCAAATGTGAACACTGCATTAACAAAGAATCTAATCAGGAATAACAAAATAAGAATTGTTCTTATTTTTATCTTGACAAACTCTTTAGCGGGTGTTATATTAAACATAAATCAATAACAATTACTATTTTAAATGTAAAGGAGAATAAAATTATGAAGTATGTATGTTCAGTTTGCGGTTATGTTCATGAAGGAGATACTCCTCCAGCAGAATGCCCTGTATGCCATGTAGGTGCAGATAAGTTTGTTGCACAGGCAGGCGAGAGATCTTGGGCTGCAGAACACGTTGTAGGTGTTGCTAAAGGCGTAAGCGAAGATATCGTTGCAGATTTAAGAGCTAATTTTGAAGGAGAATGTTCAGAAGTTGGTATGTACCTTGCAATGGCAAGAGTTGCTCACAGAGAAGGATATCCTGAAATCGGTCTTTACTATGAAAAGGCTGCTTGGGAAGAGGCAGAGCACGCTTCTAAGTTTGCAGAGCTTTTAGGCGAAGTTGTTACAAATAGCACAAAGAAGAATCTTGAGCTTAGAGTAGAAGCTGAGAACGGTGCTACAGCAGGTAAGGTTGATTTAGCTAAGCGTGCAAAGGCAGCTGACCTTGACGCTATCCATGATACAGTACATGAAATGGCTCGTGACGAGGCAAGACATGGTAAGGCTTTCGAGGGACTTCTTAAGAGATATTTCGGTTAATTAAAACCCCTTTAAAATCAAGTATATCAGAACATTAAACGAGGTGTTGGCAACTTAGCCGACACCTCATTTATATCAAAAAGTTACTTATTATTTTTAATATTTATACTTTAAAATTATAATTTAATTTATTCATCCCATTTGGAGCTTGTCAATATTAATTCACATGTACATTCTTGATATTCTGCTTTTGCTTTTTCATTTATTGTTTCTAACGCATTTGCCAAGTCATGAACAGCCATATTATCCGTTTCTATCTGAAAATAAATTGCAATCCATAAATGCCGCCCAGTCTTTGTTATATCATAAAATACAGGATGGAAATGATATTCATCTAAAACAGGGTTACATAACGCTTTAATTTCATCCACCAGAGTTTGTTCCGGCGAAAACAGAAATACTTCCTTTATAGCCCCCCATAAAATTTTAACACTTTCCGGTAACATAAATATCATAACCAATACCGCAATAATTTGATCAAAATATGGCGCTATGAACGCAAAAGGTGTATTTTTCAAATATTGCGCAACGAAAAAAGCCAATGACATACCTAAACTGTAAACAATATCTAATTTCCAACCTAATAACTCTGATTTAATCGTAGGTGATGACAAATTCTTATTCAACCTATCCATAAATATAAAAATAACAACACTTGCCGCACCTAATACAAACTGAAAAATTGCAATTTGCATATTGTTCACAGGATTTCCTCCCGATAATGCAGATTCAAGAACTTCAGCCGAAACTCCTATCGTAACCGATAACATCATAACATTTTTAATTATTACAAATATTGATTCTATTTGAAAATATCCGTAAGGACGCTTTTCAGATATCGGTTTATGAAATAAGGGCGTTAAAAACAAAAGTAAGGCTATAAACACCAGCTCTGACGCATCATATACAGCATCAGTCAATGATGACTGTGAATGACTGTATATTGCAAAAATAAACTCACTAATAGCGAACATAAGTCCTGCGATAAAAGACATTAATAAAATTTGTTTTTCTCTTTTTTCTACTATCACTATATCTATCACTCTTTCTATAATTTTATGAAAATTTCCTCTACATTTTAAATTTGATTATATCACAAATACAATAAATAATTTCCATAAAATTCAATATTACAAACATGTCTCTTTAACGCATTTTACCGTAAAGTAAAAAACTGCCGGCAGCCTAAGCTGCCGACAGAAAAAGGGTTTTGCTATCAATTAATTTTTACATTTCTTTCTCATTAAAGCTGTAATTCCAGCTATTCCTGCTGATGAACCGAGCAATAAGATATACATCATTGCCATATTGCTGTCACCTGTCTTAGGTGCTTCGCCTTCTTCATCAGGTTCTGGTACTGAATCCGGCTCAGTTGGTTCATTAGAAGTATCTTCTCCATCACCCTTATCCGGATCTGTTGGTACATTTGTGTCATCTGAATTATCAACCTTAACAAGTGCTGCTATTGCATCTTCGATTGCCTTAGCCATTGCGTCAACCTTTGTCTGATCATCTGACATAAGCTCTCTGTCTACTGCCTCAATAGCTGCTGTAACACCTGAGAAATCCACATAATCTTCAGGATTTAAAGCATTAGCCTTCTCGATTGCAGCATCGACTGCACTGTAGTCAGCTGCAATGTACTTTGTCTTCGTCCATTCAGCACTTGTCATTTCCATAACGCCTGCGCCTGATTTTGAACCTACAACTTCCTTGACATCCTCAAGCGGAAGTGTCTGATACTGATATGGAAGTACTCCGTTTGTATCATATGTAAATTCCATTGGCTTTGCTTCTTCAACAGTGTAATCTCTCTTCTCATACTGATCTTCATTTACAATGTGTGAAGCCCATGCCCAGTTTCCAACTGTTGATTTATCTTTGTATCTGAATCCTGTTGTAAATAAGTTATCACCATTGTTATCCCAGCTGCTTCCTGTATATGTACCCTTTGAGTTAGTTACTGTTGAATTAACAATCAAAGCATTATTCTTTACATTCTGGAACATAATTGCCCATTCAGGAGCCATGTAATTAGTGTCCATACCCTGATACTCTGCACCTGTAATCGGTTCCTCAACTCCCTCAAATACACATGTGTCGGCTGCAATAGATGCACCGTTTCTTGAATTAATACAACGTGATAATGAGTATGGTCCTTTTTCTGCAAAAATTGGATGTGCTGCTGCCGCTGCCTGATGTGATGAATCATCAATGTAGCAGTTGATAAGGTTACCTACACCCTGTCTGATCATAGGAACACGCTGTCCCGGATTGAGGTAGTGGTTGTATGCAAGTGTAAGTCTGATATTGCTGTTTGCATCCTCTACAACTGTCCCGTCACCTCTCTTATAGTTAACGAAATCCTTATCACCTGAACCGTTTAAGTGACATTTCTTATGGTATGCTGTATATGCCATAATCTGCTCAGGTGTTGCGCCGCCTGTTCTTAACTGATGATATAAACTTGTATCTGCCTTAAGTTCACCCTTCTGATATCTGCCCTCCATAAACATGATTGACTGATAAATAGAGCTGTCTTCTGATGGTTTTTCAGTTGCTTCATCACCAATTTTACACCATGAAATTGTAACTCCTGTTGCACCGTTCTCTAAGTCGATGTTACCATCAGAAGCAATTTCAAATGTACAGTGATCGACCCAGATATTTTTACCGCCGTTAATCTTCATGTTAGACCAGCCGACTTCTTTCTGTGCACCTGCGTCATCCCACTGCCACATCTCTTTGAAGTGGAGATTTCTGATAACAATATCATTACCTGTAATCTTAAGCTCTGTATGCTTAATAGCATTTCCATTCGGTGAAAAAATTGTAAGCCCATCAATATTACCTATGTTTATCTGTGTTACTCCGCTTTTTTCCATAAGCGGATTTGTAAATCCACCATTTACACTAGCTAATTCATTAGATGGTCTTTTATATTCCCTTACAAAATTGTACTTTCTAAGAACGTCTTTTGTAAGTAACTCTGTAAGATACTTATATCCAAGATCCAAATCCTTTGTGATTTCCATAACCTTAACTTTTCCGGACTGAGCATCCTTAATTGCATCAAGGAAATCCTTCTCATCATCAATTACTCTGTAATACTCAGTTCCAACATATTCACTTCTGTCATGAACATTCCCATTAACTGAAGCAAATCCTGTTATTGAAAGAAATGAACTATTGTAACTGCTCTCAGTTGATACTGTCCCCGGTATTTCAGTAACAACGTTTGCAGCCGCTGCATTATCTGCATAAATGACTTTTGGTGTCGAAACAAATACTGATGAAACAGTCATTATTCCAGCCATAACAAGTGTGCCTAATTTTAAAGCACTCTTTCGACTAAAGCATAATTTCTTATTCATTAAAATATATCCTCCTTTATTAAATACAATTTAGATCTGTCTTGTGATAAATTACCATATTTTCACAAAATACACCACTTATTTTAAGCACTTTCACAAAAGTTTTACATAAAAGTTGTACTTCTTTAAAATTCTCACTTTAGGGTTTATATATCAGTAAATTTCCGAATATCCTTTTGATTATATGAAATAATACTAAATAATGCTCCCAGTAATCCTGTACATAAAAACATTAATGCCATACCACTGCCGTTACCTGTTCCTACTATAAAACTTAAGACTTTGCCAACTAAATTTTGTGAAGCCATAAATGGCTCAAATATATAATCAGCTAAAAATCCTCCAAGTAAAATTCCCAATGGTATTGTACTGAATTGAATTGCATTTCGTACCGCAAATATTCTGCCCTGCATCTGTTCAGGAACATGTTTGTACAAAATATTCAACTGCCCTGCATTTATAAATGCTATCGGAAAACTGGCCGCCAGCGCTGCAATACTCCAAACTATTACATTTCTGCCGACTCCCATCAGGACATCACCTAATAAAAATGAAAACAGTGCTGATATATAAATCATTTTTGTGCTGTTCCCTTTAACTTTACATAATGAAACAATAACTCCGCCTGCAATTCCTCCAATTCCCATTAAGGCATTTACAATTCCTAAACAGTTGACATCACTTCCGCTTCTGGCAAGTATCATAGGCGATAAAATATTTTCATATGTCAGTCTTGAAAAGAAGTTTAATAGAGCCATAGTAACTATAATCATAAAAATGACTCTGTTGCCGGCTAAATACCACATGCCTTCCATGAATCCTGAAAACAATGATTTTTTTCCTTTTTTTACGCATATATTTTCCAGAACATTTATTATAAAAACCAGCACTAAAAAGGCAAATACAAAACTTAACAAATCAAACATTAAAATCAGATTAAGTCCTCCCAATGCAAACAATGAAGATGCAATTACAGGAGCAATAACCGAAACAAGACTGGCCGAAAAAGAATTCATGCCGCTTACCTGCGTTAATTTGTCCTTTGGTACAATCTTACCTATTACCACCGAAGAAGCAGGTGCTTGAAAGGCATTCATAAATCCTATAACAAAATTAACAATATATAAATGCACTATCTGCAATCTGCCTGCTGCATTTAAGCAAAATACAAAAACTGAACATATTCCGGCAACGCTGTCTGATATCAGCATAATTTTCTTTTTATTATGATTATCCACAAATGTTCCTGCAAATAAGCTTACAATTACATATGGTACATAGTTAAAAAATGACATCAGCGAAACCGTCATCGCTGAGCCATTTTGCATATACATCCATAAAATTAAAGCAAATGATGTTATGGCACTACCTAATTGTGATAATGTCTGACTAAGCCAAAAAATAATATATTTTCTAAAATTATATTTCATTGAATTTATCTCCTTATGTTATTTTACTGTTTTCATAAGTACAAAATCCAATGCGGACGATTTACTGCTTTAAATACTAAACATCTATTACCTCTGTACAAGCCTCGTCCAAGCATTAAATCCTGTACAGAGTAAAACACTTAAATCTATTATCATATGGCACAACATATTAATCCTCCATCATCTAAATTTCTGATATATTTATATTATATACTTCTCCTTTTATTTGTCAACCATACATATATATGTTTTTTAGTATATATACGTCATTTCGTGCTCTATTTTGTCATTTCGTATTTGATTGATTGAAGATAAAAAGAAGCTATTTATAATTAGTTATATATAACCAAATCCAATTTAAACCTTAACTTTTGACTCGTGATTTTAACCTGTAATCTCTATAACTCATCTCTTCACTTTTCAAAGTAAAGTTACTCATAAATGGAGGTTTACATGAAAAGAAATTTAAGATTATTTATTACATTGGCAGCTTTTATTATTTTTTACGCCGCTTATTTTTTCTCGCCATATTTTCTGCCGGTAAATTATAATACAGACGTTTATATAAGCGGTATAAAACCTAATGTCGGACTTATTTTAGCGCCAACGCCTTTTTTGATTAATAATATCATCTTTGAACTGATAGAACACAGCATGAAAAAATCTGCCACTAATTCAGGTTCAAAAGAGAAATCAAAAAAAATAAACAGCGATATTTCTTTATTGCAATCTTCATCTTTGTTTATATGTGCAGACTTAATTTGTATTATGTCCTACTATTTATATATCGTTATAAAAACATGCTTACAGCCTGACAAAGATTTTTATTTTGATATATCAAAAATATCAACGTTAGTTTTATCTGTTCTTTTTATTGTACTAAGCATTTTTTTATTAAATATCAAAAAAAATAACGTTTTTGGTCTTAGAACCTCTTACAGCATGTATAACGAAAATACATGGAAAAAAAGCAATTTATTTGCAGGAATAAGCGGCATTATCAGTGGAACTGCAGCTTTTATCTGCTCTCTTATATTTAAAGATTTTGGCTGTATTACAGCTTTCATGATTATACTTTTTATATGGTGCGTATTGTGTGCCATTGCTTCGTATATCTTTTATAAAAACACAGTTTGCCAAAAAAGGGAATAATGCGAATATCGGAAGTGAATTGTAATAATTATTTGAATAGTAAAAATAACTTATTGTAATTATCAGAATTTTATTTTAAAATTATAAAAAACGAGTCACTATAAAAAAGGGGGGATTATTATGATTCGTATAGGTGTATGTGACGATGATATCAAATATTTAAAAAATATCAAAAAAGTAATTGCTGATTCTTATAAACGTATTTCATCAGGCGGAACAGATACGGACTTGGAATTTTATTTTTATAACTGCGGGGAAAAGCTGCTGAAAGAATATTTAGATGTCGGAATCGATGTAGTATTTCTCGATATTGAATGTGGAACAATGAATGGCTTTGATATCGCAAAAGAGTTGGAAAAACTTCAAAAAAATCCGGGCATTGTATATATCAGCAATTACAATTCGTATGTAACTAAGGCTTTTGTCTGCCGCCCTATCGACTTTCTGCCAAAATCAAAAATCAATACCGACATAGACATAACAATGTGCAAAATTCTCGACTACATAAAAAAAGAAAGAGCAAGCATTGTTTTTAATAATTTGAAAACAGGACAAATTATAAATATAAGAGTTTCAAATATACGCGGAATAGATGTCTATAAGCACTCCTTGGAAATATCTATGACTACCGGGAATATAACAATTGAAAGCCCGCTGTCTCCATACGAACAGGTTCTTGTTATGGAAGGATTCATAAAGCTAAGACGTGGCTGCTACGTCAATTCCGTGTATATAAACAAAATATTAAGCGATAGAGTTATTCTTGATAATGGGGAAGAAAAATTTATCGCAAAGCGAAAGAAAAAGCAGATAGAAATGGCATGGCTGGAGGCGTTGTTTTAAAAATGCAAAAAGACAAACTGTCCGCATTCGAATTGCCTTAAATAAATTAGATACTTTTCCTCAATCCCATCAGAAACGTACAGAGGAGCGCTATGCTGGAAAATGAGCTAGAGGATTTGCACCTTATCCGGTGGCTTGCTTTGGCCCTATAAGGCTCTATTACCGACACTGTAGTCTAAAGACTCACCGAAATAGATTCCTTTTTGGTTTTTAATATTATTCTCCGCTATTTTCCAATTCAGAAAATGCCTCTATAGTTTCAACATTTGGTGCTTCCTCTGGAATTGCCGCCCTCTGGAGATAGGCAATAACTTCTTTCCGCCACAACTCACATAACCGCTCCAGACTGTAGCCTGCATTAGCAGGACTTGTTGATGGGAGCTTCACAATCGCGCGCCCAGTTTTGGAATACACATATCTGTTATACAATTCACAGGCCTTTGCGCCATTGCCATAAATAGTTTTGATATTCGTATCTTTAAGAAGCTTTGATATATCGTTAGCTGTAACATCTTTTATTGAACTGTCGCTTGAGCCGCTTATACTACAGCTTGCAACCACATCCCATATGGCAATATGTAAATCAAGCAGTAATTTTCTTTTTTCGTCAATACTTTCCGGCACAGGAACGTTGTTTATATTTGCAATCACTTTCCAAAATCTGTTTTGAGGGTGACCGTAATAAAAATTATTTTCCCTCGATTTAACAGACGGAAATGTTCCCAAAATCAGAATTTCCGAATATTCATCATACACCGGCTCAAAAGTGTGCTCTATCTTTTCATACTCCACAAGCTTTCCTCCCTTGCATAATACTTTTTAAAACAATCCGTGTAATCATAATTAGGATATTTTAACCCTAAACCTATTGCTGAATATACATTCCGCTCATATCAACCCCCTCTAATCTCAAAAGTGCTTCTTTATTATAAATTCCGCCTGCATATCCTGTGAGATTACCGTTTGCACCAACCACACGATGGCAAGGAATTATAATGTCTATTTTATTACTCCCCACAGCACCTCCTACCGCCTGTGCGGACATACGTGATATTCCTTTTTCTTTTGCAATCTCCTTTGCAATTTCCCCATAGGTCACCGTCTTTGCATATGGGATTTTTTGCAGTATTTTCCATACACCAAGCTGAAAGGGCGTACCGCTTACATGAAAAGGCGGCACAAATCCCGGTTCTTTTCCCGAAAAATAAATATCAAGCCAGCGTTTCGTATCTGTAAGTATACTAATATTCTTCTTTATACTCTCTATATTTTCCGCATTTGCTGTATTTTTTCTGTCAGCCAAAATATCTTCTTTTACAAAGCTGACCTCTGTTAACCCTGTTTCATTACAGCTTATAAAAATCTTACCTATCGGCGACTCATAAATATCTTCATACTTTATACTTTCTTCTGTTTTTTTATTTTCTTTGTTTTCTGCATATTTTATGTATCCCATTATTTTACCCCATATATAACACTGTAGGAATTTTCTTATTTTAAAATCACACTAATCTTCATTTCTGAACGACTTGTCGCGAAGAGGCGTCGCAAATCTCAAATTTGCGCCTGTCATTAAAGCTATTTGCTTTCGCTTAAGAAAAAAATAGCTGTGTGAAAATTTATCGTATCAACATGATTTTTCACACCCGCCGCACATACTTACAAAAATTGCGCCACCTTTCCCAGTGACGCAATTTAAAATTAGCATTACTTACTTAATCACTTTACCTCAATAACCTCATAATCCTGTGATTCAACTGCTGCCCTTAAAGTATCATCAGGAATATCGCTTGTCAATGTCACAACTGCCGTTCCGCTCTCTGCGCTCACTTCTGCATGCTCTACTCCGTTAAGCTCCTCCAATGCCTTCTTTACATGATTTTCACAATGGCTGCACATCATACCTTTAATTTTCATTGTTCTTATCATTATATTTTCCTCCTTATCATTAACTGCATCTCCGCTTATTATCGAAACGGAAATACGTTTTTTATTTTTTCTGTTCTTCTTATCTTTCCCCGCATCATAAAGCTTAAACAGGTTAAGGCGAAGTGCATTTGTAACAACACATACACTTGAAAGGCTCATTGCCGCCGCTCCAAACATAGGATTTAATTTCCAGCCTGTAAATGTCACAAACAGACCTGCCGCAAGCGGAATACCAATCATATTATAAAAGAATGCCCAAAACAGATTTTCATGTATATTGCGTAAAGCAGCACGGCTCATACGAATCGCTGCTGGAACATCTATAAGCCTGTTTTTCATAAGTACAATATCTGCCGCATCTATGGCCACGTCCGTACCTGCTCCTATTGCAATTCCTATATCGGCTCTCGTCAGTGCCGGCGCATCATTAATACCATCTCCGGCCATTGCAACTTTTCCATGCTCCTTTAACACTCTTATTACTTCTTCTTTTCCATCAGGCAGAACACCGGCAACGACTTCATCGACGCCTGCCTGTCTGCCGATAGCCTTTGCTGTACGCTCGTTATCTCCTGTCAGCATAACCACATGTATACCCATATTTTTAAGCTCCAAAACAGCCTTAGGGCTGTCCTCCTTAATAACATCCGCAACAGCTATAATTCCCATAAGCTCACTGCCTCTTCCAAAAAACATAGGTGTCTTGCCCTCTGAAGCCAGCTTATCACATCGGTCTTTTACCGTATCAGACACACTAATCTGCTCACTGATAAACTTATAATTTCCGCCAACAAGAACCTGTCCGCCTGATTTCGCAGACAATCCGTTCCCTGCAACAGCCGCAAAATCTGTCACCTCTCTTGGCGATATGTTCAATTCCTCCGCCTTTTTTAAGACAGCTTTTGCAAGCGGATGTTCGCTCTTTCTTTCCAATGTATAAGCAATTTCAAGCAGCTCATTTGCATCCTTTGCCGCCACAGGAATAATATCAGTAACATCAGGCTCGCCTGCCGTAATGGTTCCGGTCTTATCAAGTGCAACTATCTGAATTTTCCCTGCCGCCTCAAGAGACGCTGCCGTCTTAAATAAAATACCGTTTTTTGCCCCCACGCCATTGCCTACCATAATTGCAACAGGTGTTGCCAGACCCAATGCACAAGGGCAGCTTATAACAAGAACAGCAATTCCATAAGAAAGTGCACTTCCGACATTTTCTCCAGCTATCAGCCAGCCGATAAACGTTATCAGTGCTATAGAAATCACAACAGGAACAAACACACCAGATACCTTATCTGCAATTTTTGCGATAGGTGCTTTTGTAGCCGCCGCATCACTCACCATCTGAATAATCTGGGAAATAGTCGTATCTTCGCCTACACGAGTTGCCTGACAACGTATAAACCCTGACTGGTTAATCGTTGCCGCAGATACATTATCACCAGTCTCTTTATCTACAGGTATACTTTCTCCTGTAAGAGCCGCTTCATTAACAGCACTGCTTCCCTCTAATACAACTCCGTCAACAGGAATATTCTCTCCCGGACGGACAACAAATATATCACCTTTATTTACCTTATCAACCGGCACAACCTCTTCTATACCATTTTTAATAACAGTTGCATTTTTAGGTGCCAGCTTCATAAGACTTTTTAGTGCATCTGTAGTCTTTCCTTTTGAACGTGATTCCAGCATTTTACCTACAGTAATTAACGTAAGAATCATCGCAGCAGTCTCAAAATAAAATTCGTGCATATACACAGCCGCCGCATCACTTCCGCCCGCAACCTGCGCTCCGCTCATCGCAAACAATGCCCATATGCTGTATAAATAAGATACAGACGAACCCATAGCAACAAGCGTATCCATGTTAGGAGATAAATTAATCGCCGCCTTAAATCCGCTTATAAAATATTTTTGGTTAATTACCATTATAATGCCTGCCAACAGCATTTGAAGTATCCCCATCGCCACATGATTTTCATGAAAAAATGCAGGCACAGGCCAATTCCACATCATATGTCCCATCGAAAAATACATAAGCACAATAAGTACAGCCACAGATGCAATTAACCTCTTTTTAAGACGTGGCGTCTCATGATCAGCCAATACATCGTCATTACCCAAAGATACCGAAGCTTTGCCACCCTTTAACTCTGCCCCATATCCTGCATCGGTCACAGCGGCTATTACTGCGCCCTCTGAAGCTTCTCCCTCAACTCCCATTGAATTTGTAAGCAGACTTACAGAACATGAATCTACTCCCGGTACCTTTGATACTGCCTTTTCAACACGTGCAGCACATGCCGCACAAGTCATTCCATTAACAGTATATTGTTTCATAGCTAAATTCCTCCTTACTTCATCATTTTTTGAAGAAGCGCAACAAGCTCATCAATAACATCGTCATTTCCTTTTCGTATGTTATCTGCTACACAAGTTCTTACGTGATTTGCCAAAAGGACTTTATTAAAGCTGTTAAGCGCTGCATTAATTGCAGATACCTGCACTAATATATCAGTACAGTAAGCGTCATGTTCAAGCATTTTCTGAACACCTCTGACCTGCCCCTCTATTCTTTTTAAACGATTCATCAAATCCTGATATTCCCCGGGCTGACGCTTTTTCTGCTTATTTGCGGCCTCTATATGGCAATGCACATCACTTTTCTTAGTATGACTGTTTTCGCAATGCACATTATCTTCTTTATTACAAATGCGGTCCATATCTTTCATTATTCCTCCCATTAAGCCTTTTATCTTATTTTATACCCCGTAGGGGTATATGTCAATGAACTAAATTTGACTTTTTACGAGCTTGTTTATAAATTATTTCAATGTTATAATTATTCTATTATTTGGAATTATTTCAGGAATGGAGATTATTATGCACGAATCAGGAGAAATGTATCTTGAAACAATATATGTATTATCGCAAAACAGCCAAAGCGTCCGCTCACTTGACGTTGCCGAGCACATGGGATTCAGCAAACCAAGCGTGAGCAGAGCCATTGGCCTATTAAAAAAAGAAGGGTATGTTATATCAGATTCCGACGGTTATCTTAAACTTACACAATCAGGTATGGAAGCTGCCGGAAATATTTACGAACGCCATATCATTCTTACCAAAATGCTTACAATGATAGGCGTAGATGAAGAAACTGCAGCCGCAGACGCATGTAAAATGGAACATTATATCAGTGAAAAATCTTTTAATGCGATAAAAGAACATATGCAGAAACACCCTGCCAAGCCTTAACACCTTGTCTTTTATCTTTTGCTTACAATAAAAACGTTTTCATATATCGTTCTATATCAGGTATTCTGTTTTGAATCCTTGCCGGACATTTTACCTGTTTTAAGCTTTTAGCAAGAACATACTTTCCAAGCTCAGGTATCTGAACCCGTATACATTCGGCTAAAACAGCCGCAAATATATACGAGCCAAATCTGTTCTGGTGAGTATTATCGACCACAAAATATTCCGGATTATTCCAGTATTCATCATATCCTTCAACCCATTTTGCAGGTCTTTGATGACGTTTTTCCCCGATAGTAACCCCATTTTTATCCTTGATACTTTGAAGACTTTTGGAATCCTCCTCGCCAAGCATCTCAAACAGGCTGCGGCTGTATTCAAATAAATCCAAAACTGGTGCATTTTCCTGTTCTGCAATCTGCTTTGCTGCGCGCACATATGGAAAATTGCCGAATTTATCACTTCCGCCATGGTGTCCTGGTACTGCAATAATCCTACCCTCTTTAAAATATTGTCTTGCCGCGGACGTAACAATAACTGGTGTCGCCCCCAGCTCTCTTACTTTATCTATGTAATATTTCAAATAGCCTTTATATGTAGCTTTACAATTATACGGCCAATATTTTTCACCATATGAAGCTACGACAGCTTCGTATTTTTTTACATACTCTGCAATCGTTTCTTCACTATGCCCTTCAACTCTAAGCAGACCTGCATACTCCTGCGGAACGTCATCCGCCGGTACTTTCATTGAGTCATCAGGAACCACTGTCGGATATATACCGTTTTCATCAGGAATTCCAAGCGGCGTCATTCTATCCACATATGTAAACTTCTCTTTAGTATTGTCATCATTATGACCAAACTGCATTAACACGTAATCTCCTGCTTTGATACGGTTATATGCCGGCCCCATATTATAAGGAAAATCTGACTCTGTAAAATTTCCGTTGTCAACGAAACGTCCTTCATTTAAAAAGCTCCTGCTGCTTCGTCCGCCTTGCGCGTACACATTTACATGTACATAATCCGGATCAAAAAAACTCCACAAATGATCTCCCCAGCCGCCTATAAAATTACTCTCATCATCACCATACGCTGTCACAAGCGAATCGCCCAGCGCGTGTATAGTAATTATATTTTCTTTTTCCACAATAATCCTCCATTCTGCATACACTTTAGTGCCGAAGGAAAACCGGCTAAATATTTCTGCCATTCATCATGATTTATTTTGACAATTTTTTCATAGGAAATGCGTCATGCATAACATCAAATCCAAGCTTTTCATAATAACCCACCAGTCCCGGATTTTCAGCTGTAAGAACTATACAAAGATAATCTTTATACTTTTGTTTAATCATCTCTACAAGCCTTGTTCCTATTCCATCTTTCTGATACCCAGGATTTACTAAAAGATAATGTACATATGCTGTCAGTTCACCATCATCAAGCGCATTTATAAGTCCGACGAGCTTTTCTCCATCCCATGCAGAAATAACCGTACTGCTGTTATAAAGAGCCTTTACCAGCCTTTCAGAGTAATTTGCTGACAGCCAGTTAACTGATGAAAATAATTCCTTTAACTGCTCTGCTTCAAAATTTTTGTCAGTTCTGTACTGTATCATAAATAATCTCCATTCTGATTAAAATTTAAAACGTGATGTCTGCTCATTTATATTTTTGCTCAAATCATTAAGAATTGCTGATTCTTCCTTACACAAATCAACGTTATTTGCAAGACTCTGCATACTTGCGCTTGTCTCTTCCGTTGACGCTGCATTTTCCTGTGCAACTGATGCAAGCTGCTCGATAACATCATTTACGCCTTTTTTAAGTTCTTCAATAACTACTGTCTGATCAAATATTTTTTTCGAGGCTGATGATACCTCATTAATCTCTTTCTTTAACTCATAGAATGACTCTTTGGTTCTGTTTAACTTATCTGCCTGAACACTTGAATCCCTGCTAAGCTCCTGCATCTTTTCAACGCTGTCTTTTGAATTGCCCATAAGCTCTCTTACAATATTTTCAATCTCTGTCGCACTCTCCGCAGAATCCTCAGCAAGTTTTCTTATCTGCTCCGCAACAACAGCAAAACCACGTCCGCTCTCTCCTGCTCTTGCTGCCTCTATTGATGCATTAAGCGACAAAAGGTTAGTCTGAGCGGCAATATCCTGAATAACTGTAACCGCATTGCTGATATTTTGCGCCGATTCATTTGTGCGGTCTGTCTGCTCAGTCACAACACCTATTGTATCTGAAGTCTTATTGTTCATCTCAACCAATGATACAAGCATTTCTTCCGATTCTGCAGCCAAACCGTCCATCCTTGTAATAGAATTTTCAAGTGTACTTACACTAAGACCATTTGCCTCAATCGCATTTCCGATATTGGCAACATTATCACTTGCCGCACTTGTATCCTGCGCCTGAGCCGTACTTCCTGTTGCAATCTCCTCAACAGCAACATTAATATTATCAACACTCTCAACAATTTCTGAAAATCCTTTTGTAAACTTTTCATTACTGTCCGAAAGCTTTTCTCCCTGCTTTTGTATTATGCTTATAATATCTGTCAACTCACTATGAAGATTGTTTATTGACTTGCTGATAAGACCTATTTCATCTTTTCTCGAGGCCAGCTTCTCTTCTCTTGCATCCTTTGTAAAATCAAGTTCCGCAATCTTATCTACAACTCCCGTAAGCACATGAAGAGGTTTTACAAGATTTCTTATAACAATACATCCTGCGCATACTAATATAATTAATACTACTACCGAACCTGCCACCATTACATTTTTCATCGTGGTAATCGGTGCAAATGCATCCGCCTCATCATTAGTTATGACAAGAATAAATCTGCCCTCAGGATTTACATAATATGAAGCATATTTAACCACTCCGTCATATCTATACTCAGCACAATCCGGGTCTGATATCTTTCCGCTTTTTAATTCATTAACAAGCTTTGTTATAACCTCATTCTCTACAGGCTTGCCTATCTTATCTGAATCAGGGTGATAAAGCATTGTTCCGTCTGCGGAAACAAGATATGCATAACTGCTCTCATTTCCTTCTATTTTAACGCCTGATAAAATCTTACTCATCTTATCCGAGCTCTGCAAAATATTTTTCCCATTTACCGCCATTAAAGTATCAATAATATATCCGTTTGACTTAACCGATGACATCATATAATTCTGAACCAAAGTTTTTGTCATATCCTGACTCCTCGGCAATGATATCAAAATCAAAGTACCTGACATAAGAATAACGCCTAATGAAAACAGACACACAATCTTAAGCATCATAGAATGTAACGTCTTAACCTTCTTTTTATTCATAACAATACCTCCAAATAATTTTATATTAAATTGTACACGTTCACACAATCAGTGTAATTATACACCTTATAAGCATATTTGTCCACAATCAGCCCCCGCTTCTTCTTCGTGCCCGTCGCATATCTTAAAGCTTACGCTCCACTTTTATGCCCATTTTGGGGCGTCTCCCCAGATCATTCCCCCACTACCCTGCAAGCACAAGTTGGCTCAGGCCTTTTGACACTGTAATACTATAAAAAAACGTCATTCACGAGCTTGCAAGATTTGCTTCGCAAACTTGTTATCAGAATGCGTCTTCGACGCAATTTCCTATAAAGAAATAAAAAGGCGCTGTGCATACGCACAACGCCTTTAATAAATTATTAGTAATAGAAGCCGCCTAAGCTTGAAAATGCTGAAGCTGCTGCCACAACAACAACGATATAATATATAAGTGCAATTATACCAAGCACCCCTCCGATTATACCACAAATGAGACCTGCCTTAGCCATTCCGTTGACAACACCTGCGTCAAGATTTTTTGCCTTAATGAAAAGTACAATTGCTACAATTCCTAAAATTATACTTACAATCCCATAACACCAGCAAAATACAATACTGCAGATTCCGCATACCATACTGGCAATTGAAAATCCATGCCCCGGTGTACGCTGTGGCATTTGATTAAAATTCTGGTTATTCATCTGGTCCATTATTTACCCTCCTCTTTTCATATGTTCTATTATATGAAGGTGATTAAACATTGTATCCCGGTATAACTAACTTTAAAATGTACTGCACTGCCAAAAGCACTATTGCCACGACAAAATATGAATTTCTCACATGTAATCCCGGCACTTTACCTTTTGTAATTAGTCTTAATGTCTGTGAAACAAAGAAAATAATATAAACAACCGTACCGTAAAATGCAAATGCATTGTAGTAGACAGCCGAAATGAATTTTCCCTTTAAGGTACTTATAACAGCCCTCGTTCCACCACATCCCGGACAAGGAATTCCAAAAAGCTCTTTCATCTTGCACTCAAGCAATCCATGATTTCCTGTTGCCTCAGCAAGTACATAAGTTCCTGCATATGAAACTAAAAATATCAATATTATCAATATGCTCAACCAGTACATCTGATATTCCAAATCTTTTGTATGGAAGCTGCGAAACCATCTTCTGAGCCTGCTCCTTATATTCATTATGTAAATACACCTCAAGTTTATTATATGTTAATTTATTTATATTGTCAAAATATATTATAATTATTTCTTTATTATTTTTATTCTTTTTTTATACTTGCCTATTCTGCCTTTCCGGTCTTGTCGTCCGCTTTCTTATCATCCGGATTTTCCAGAGGCTCCAAAATCGATGTACAGTGCGGACAACGTGTTGCCTCAATAGGTATCTCGCTCATGCAGTAAATACATTTCTTGGTCGTCTTTTTTTCTTCCTTATTTTTTTCAAACTTTTTAACCATTGCATTCATGGCTCTCATCATAACAAATATTATAAATGCCATTATAAGAAAGTTTATAACCGCAGTAATAAATTTTCCATAATTAAGAGTAACATCTCCCGATATTTTCCATGAATACTGGTCAAAATTCATACCGCCAAAAAGACCCAGCAGCGGAGTAATTATATCATTTACAAGTGATGAAACTATACTTGTAAAGGCCCCGCCTATAATAATACCTACTGCCATATCCATGACATTGCCACGCGATATAAATGCCTTAAATTCTCTAAAAAACTTTCTCATATCAATCCTCGTTTCTTAAGCAATCTTATAATCGACGCTTTAGCGTCGCAAGGTGCTTTGGCACCTTGTATTGTACTTTGTGCAATTATTATACCATGTGCGCAGAAAAGGAAGCGCCCGAAAGGGCATTTACTTTTCAAGCCATGGGTCACAAGGTATAATCACCGCTTTAGCGGTGCAAGGTGCCTTGCACCTTGGATTGCACTTTGTGCAATCATTATACCATATCAAAATCTAAAAACCATGAATAACAAAAAAATTTATGATTATATTAGAATATGTATTGCAATACATTTCTGCTTGATGTATTATTAATACAACATAACATAGTATTTAATACTACGTGTAATAGTTTTAATCGCTTTTGCCATATTAATATAACAATCTGCATTAAATTTTGCGTCTCAAGAACGGAGGTTATTATGAAAAATTTTAAATTAAAAGAACCCGGTAGTGCAATTTCTCATTTTATAGGTATGCTTATGGCTATATTTGCCGCTACACCACTTATCATTAAAGCTTTATCAGCACCTGATTTAATTCATGTGATATCTCTTTCGGTTTTCATTTTCAGCATGATTTTATTGTATGGTGCAAGCACTGTCTACCACACGTTTGATTTATCAGAACACACTAATAAAATTCTTAAGAAAATCGACCACTGCATGATTTTCGTTATGATTGCCGGTTCATATACTCCTATATGTCTTGTAGTACTTCACAACTTCACAGGATATATGCTTCTTGCAATTGTATGGGGCATTGCAATACTTGGAATAATATTTAAACTTTGCTGGGTAACATGTCCTAAGTGGCTCTCATCTGTGCTTTATATTGCAATGGGTTGGGTTTGTGTGCTTGCTTTCACACAAATAATAAATGCCCTCCCTCGTGCCGCATTCAACTGGCTGCTTGCCGGAGGAATAATCTACACTGCAGGGGGCATTATATATGCATTAAAACTTCCTGTATTTAACTCTCACCACAAAAACTTCGGCACGCATGAAATATTTCACTGCTTTGTAATTGCAGGAAGCATGTGCCATTTTATTATGATGTTTAATTATGTTTCAACTTTTCCGATAGTTTAATTATCTTTCCATTTTCCAGAATGAGCATGAGTATGGCGGCAAATCACTTCCTCCGCCAAAATCATGCTCATTTCCTGTTATCAGATCAACTGCACGTCCGCACTGTGCATCAAAATCAGCATGATATATATTTTCATCGGCATTAATCGCCACAAAAACTCTTTCTTCCTGAGTTTTCCGCTCAAAAATCAACTGTTTAGGCATAACAAGAACATTTCTGTAACTTCCGTAACACAGAGCAGGACTTTCTTTTTTTGCCTTTGCAAGCTTCATTATCCAATCTGACAAATCATTCCACTCAGGTTTTTCAATGTCCGGACGAAGTGCAGGATCACCATCAGATTTACTTCCCAAAACACCCCACTCGCTTCCATAATATATTGCAGGAACCCCCGGCATTCCAAAAAGCAGTCCGTAAATAGGCTTTATATGCTCGTTATTATTTAAAACTGTCGCTATTCTTGACACATCATGGTTATCAACAAAATTAAGCAAATGCTTTCCTGTATACAGACACCACTGTTCCTGTCCGAACTGACGGTTCAGGCTGTATGAAATCTCGTGCATATTTCCCGTATTAAAGCTTGAGTAAAGTCCCTTATAACATTCATAATTGGTTACGCCATGACATGCAGAATCATTCATCCATGTATTATAATCTCCATGCAATGTTTCTCCGACTAAAGCAAAATCTGATTTAAGCAAAGAGGTATACTCTCTTAATTCTTTTAAAAATCCCAAATCAAGACAATATGCAACATCAAGCCTTAACCCGTCTATGTTATAATCGTTTATCCATCCCTTTAATGCATTAAAAAGATATTCTTTTACATTTTGATTTTTCAGGTTAAGCTTTACAAGCTCATTGCATCCCTCCCATGACTCATACCAAAATCCATCGTTATAGTTCGTATTTCCGTCAAACGAAATATTAAACCAGTCCTTATAAGAGCTGTCCCACTTTTTTGCGCACACGTCCTTAAACGCAAAAAAGCCCCTTCCTACATGATTAAACACACCGTCAAGCATAACCTTCATTCCTGACTTGTGTATTTCATCACAGACGAGCTTAAAATCCTCATTTGTGCCAAGCCTTACATCTATTTTGTTATAATCTCTCGTATCGTAGCCATGCGCATCACTTTCAAAAACCGGATTAAATAGTACGCAGGTACACCCTAATTTCTTTATATGTAAAATCCAGTCAAGAACACGCAGAATCCTGTGCTCCTCCTTAGCATCATTTATAAGCGGCGCACTGCACATTCCTATAGGATAAATCTGATAAATCACAGCCTCATCATACCACATATTTTCACCTCAAATTTCTAATTTAATATTTGACTCAATTTATATGTAAATGCAGAGCTTCCGCCCTGCACGCACTTCCGGCACAAAAGCCTGGAACTGCATCTATATAAAGCACCCGGCACTTCAATCTACCCACCCAAAGGTTGCACTTTGTGCAATCATTATACCACACAATACAAAAAAACGTAAAAAATAATCCGGATGCTTATTTATTCTAAGAAGATAATTTAATCCTCAAAGAATACAGTCGGGTCTACAGGCTCATCCTGCTTAGTCATACTAAAATACAAATTAGCGCCTTCTTTAGCATAATATGCAGTTGGTGCCGCAACTGTTCCAAGTATCTGACCTTTTTTTACAGCGTCACCCTCTTTGACCTCTATATCCTGCATAAGACCATATGTTGTAACATAGCCGTCACCGATAGCAATGCTTACGGTATTTCCTGTTTCTTCATTTTTAGTTACAGATTCAACGATGCCATCTGCTGCCGCTTCCACTCCCGTTCCCTCTTGAGAAGCTATTGATATTGCCGGATTACATTTATATACTCCAAGCGAATTAAAATAGATCGTACTATCCATACTATACTTTAACACTATGTCACCTTTAACAGGCCATATAAGACTGCTTTCCTCACTGAAACTGTAATTTGACAACGGATCTACTTTTGCTTCACCGTCAGTATCCACTGTATCTGCCGCATCTGTTACATCAATTGCTCCCATAGCCTCTGTCTGCTGTGTTATATGTCCGCTTTGTTTTTTATCATCACTTACGCTTAAATCTTCAACCGAAGGCTCCTGTGTGGCACTTTCTTTTTCCTGTGTATTTATAGCCACATTTTCCTGTGTCTCATTTAAGTTTACTATGTTATTTTTTGCAGTATCAGGCTTACCTGAAAAATCTATAACTGCATAGATTCCATAACCAAGCGATAAAAATACCACACAAGCCACAGCAATAGTAATAATCTTTTCTTTACTGAATTTTCTGCTATTTTTCATATTAACCTCCATATACAAATCTGTTTTTTGATGTTAATATGTTGCCCCATTTAGCAGTTCTTATTCACCTGCAACTATTGCTATTCCGTCATAAAAATTTTTTAAAATGTCCTCAAAGCTTTTTCCTTCCTTTGCCATAAGTGCGGCTGAATACAGACTTACACCAAATCCGCTGCCTTTTCCTTTCGTTGTTATCCTGATTTTTCCATCTACGTCCTCTATCTGCATACAATTTGACTGCAGTCCCATTATCCCGGCAAATTTTTCGCCGCTCAAAATAACATTTCCAACCTGCATTTTAAGTACATAACCCTCTTCAGTCTTTGAAACCATCTGTATATCCTGCATGAGTGTATCTTCTGATAAACCGGCCTCAGAATATTCTTTTTTTATTTTTTTAATAAAATCTGCATATGAAAATGTATTTACCGAAACAAAATTTGCACTTTCCAAATCCTTCGGACATTCGACACTCTTAAGATATCCGTAATTTTCCCCAAGAAGCTTTGCACCATCAAGTGTTTTTCCAGAACTTATCCCGGTAAATTCTGCCTCTATTAAATTATCTTTAAACTTTATTACATAAGGATTTACTGATGCAACACAGTCTGCCAGCAGATTGTATCGCGCATCAAAGCTGCTGCCCCATTCCCTTTTCATGTCACTTTTTGTCATAAATTCCATACCGAGTTCACTGCTTTTTATACTTAAATTATCGCCCATAGTCCTAAAAATATCTGTTCTTAACATTACTGCAAGAGCTTTCCAGTATTCCGCTTCCTTTCCATCCTCATACATCTTAGCAAGAACCATTATTATAAATTTATTTACCTCCACACATTTTTGTGCGTTTTTATATTCCACAACAACACGTCGTCCGCTTATAACTTCGTCCGACACATTTACAGGCACCACTCCTGTGCTAATCATAGTTGCTGTGTACGGCACCGCAAAATATAAAAATATAAAAACTAATGCAATTAATGCCTTTCTTTTAATATTTATTTTCACTTTAACGTCCACCCTGTCCTAATTCTTAACGCGCATATTTTTCGTATCGACATGATTTTTCACACTACCTCTGCAATCAGAATATGCGCATAAATACATACTTAAATAATATGAAAAGAAATATACAGACATGCAAAAAAAATCACTGTAATCATAAAAAAATATCCTAATTATGATTACAGTGATTTTATTATATTTTTTATTTTACATCAGGAACATGAACCTTTTCCAGTTTCCATATCTGTGTCGCATATTCCTCTATCGTTCTGTCAGATGAGAACTTGCCGGCGTTGGCAATATTAAGGAGAACTGACTTTGCCCAGCCCTTTTCATCCTTATACTTCTCATCAATACGCCTTTGTGCATCAGCATACGAACGGAAATCCTTTAACACAAAATATGCATCGGCTCCTCTGCCACTCTGGTTATTAAGCAACGAATTGTAAATATCTCTGAAACGCTCCGTGTCATCAGGTGAATACTTTCCGTTGATAAGTTCCATCAAAACTTCTCTTATCTCCTGGTCATTATTAAAAATCTCCATTGAGTCATATCCGCCCTCATTTTCATAACGAATTACCTCATCAGATGAAAGACCGAATATAACTGCGTTTTCCTCACCGACTTCCTGAACAATCTCGACATTGGCACCGTCCATTGTACCTAAAGTTATGGCTCCGTTTAACATAAACTTCATGTTTCCTGTACCTGAAGCCTCCTTAGATGCCGTAGATATCTGTTCACTGACATCTGCGCCTGCAAAAATAATTTCAGCATTTGATACACGGTAATTTTCAATAAATACAACCTTAATCTTACCGTTTATCGACTCATCATTATTAATAACATCAGCCACACTATTGATAAGCTTAATTGTAAGCTTTGCAATTCTGTAGCCTGCTGCCGCCTTTGCACCGAATATAAATGTTCTCGGCGTAATATTTAAATCCGGATTTCTCTTGATTTCATTATAAAGGTGCATAACATGAAGAATATTTAAGAGCTGTCTCTTATATTCATGGAGACGCTTAACCTGAACATCAAATATTGAATTAGGGTCAACATCTATACCATTATGCTCTTTTATATATTTTGCAAGACGAATTTTATTTTTATGCTTAATCTGCATTATCTCCTGTAAGGCCTTTGGATCATCTGCATAAACCAAAAGCTTCTTAAGCTGTGAAAGATCTCTTATCCAGCCATCTCCGATCTTATCCGTAATCCAGTCTGCAAGAAGCGGATTTGCATGAAGCAGGAATCTTCTCTGTGTGATACCATTTGTTTTATTATTAAATTTCTCAGGCATCATCTCATAAAAATCTTTTAATTCCTGATTCTTTAAAATCTCAGTATGAAGACGCGCTACACCGTTTACAGAATAGCCTGCGCATATTGCAAGATTTGCCATCTTAACCTGACCATCGTATATAATAGCCATCTTACGAATTTTTTCCTGATTACCCGGATACTTTGCCTTGATTTCTTCCACAAAGCGGCGGTTTATCTCCTCGACAATCTGATAAATTCTCGGAAGCAGTCTTGAGAAAAGCTCAATCGGCCATTTTTCAAGTGCTTCAGCCATGATTGTATGATTTGTGTAAGCAACCGACTTTGTTGTAACTTCCCACGCCTCGTCCCACTCAAGACCTTCCTCATCCATGAGAATTCTCATAAGCTCGGCTACCGTCACTGTAGGATGAGTATCATTCATCTGGAATGTAACTTTTTCATACATCTTTCTTACATCATCATGTCTTTCCTTGTATTGCGCAACAGCTCTCTGCACACTTGCAGAAACAAAGAAATACTGCTGTTTTAAACGAAGCTCCTTGCCTGCATAATGATTATCATTAGGATAAAGCACCTCAACGATATTCTTTGCAAGATTTTCTTCCTCAACAGCCTTCTGGTAATCACCCTTATCAAAAAGACTTAAATTAAATGTGTCTACAGGCTCTGCATCCCATATTCTTAAAGTATTTACCGTATTAACGCCATAACCTATAACAGGAACGTCATAAGGAATTGCAGTTACAGCCCTGTAATCCTCCTGAACAAACATATCTCTTCCTGTATGCTCATCCCTGTATGAGCGCACATAACCGCCGAACTTAACAGTAACAGGATATTCTGCTCTCTTAATCTCAAAAGGATTACCCTCCTTTAACCAGTTATCCGGAAGCTCTATCTGATATCCGTCCTGTATTTTCTGCTCAAACATACCGTATCTGTAGCGTATTCCGCATCCATATGCCGGATATTCAAGCGTTGCCAATGAATCCATAAAACATGCAGCTAATCTTCCAAGTCCACCATTACCAAGTGCTGCATCAGGCTCCTGGTCTTCTATAACATTAATGTCTATTCCGAGTTCACAAAGTGCCTCTTTGATATCGTCATACGCCATCAAATTAATCATGTTATTTCCAAGAGCCCTGCCCATAAGAAATTCCATAGACATGTAGTAAACCGTTTTACAATCTTTCTGCGCATATTCTTTTTGTGTCGCAATCCATTTGTCAATTATTATATCTTTAACAGAATACGCTATTGCCTGAAAAAGCTGATGTTCATCGGCTTCATCAATATTTCTTCTAAAAAGAACTTTACAGTTATCAGCAATCTTTTTCTTAAATACCGCTTTATCAAATGATTTAGTACCTGTCATATACAAATTCCTCCTCTATCAAATTTTTTCCACACCGATAGTTACATCTTCACCATTGATATTCCAATCCTTAACAAATCCCTTAGCATCTGAATTAACAATACTGTCGGCAAGTACAACCTCTTTTATCTGTGCCGAATTCTTATCCATAAGCTCTGCTATTTTCTGATTTCCTGATACATATACATTGATTCTGTCCATAACCTCGTATCCGGCATCCTTACGCATTGTCTGTATCTTACTTACAATCTCTCTTACAAATCCCTCTTCGATAAGCTCAGGTGTAAGGTTTGTATCCATAACGATTGTTATTCCTTTATCACTGTTTGCAACATAGCCCTCCATCTGAGTCATCTCGATAAGAAGATCAGACTTCTCAAGCTTAATCTGCTCTCCGTTAATATCAAGAGTTATAAAGCCCTGGGTATTTAATTCATCCATTGCTTTATTTCCTTCAAGTTCTGTAAGAGCAGTGCGGATTGCACCGAGTATTTTACCGTATTTTGGTCCGAGTGTCTTTAACTGAGGCTTAAACGTATATGAAGTAAAATCTCTCACATCGTCCTTATATTCAACGGATTTAACATTTAACTCATCTGCAATAATATCAGTAAAGAAATCGTCAAGCTTCCAGTCAGCTTTAATGAACATCTTTCCGATTGGCTGTCTGTTCTTAATATTAGTTGCATTTCTGCACGCACGTCCGATAACTACCGCATTAAGCACATCTTCCATGTTATCTTCAAGTTCCTTGTCAATCCACGCTTCATTTGCAACAGGGAAATCACAAAGATGTACGCTCTCAGGCGCATTTTTATCTATACTGCACACAAGATTTCTGTAAATGCTTTCTGTCATAAACGGTATCATAGGAGCTGCTGTCTTACATAATGTCACAAGTGTTGTATAAAGTGTCATATATGCATTAATCTTATCCTGCTCCATACCCTTTGCCCAGAATCTTTCACGGCATCTTCTTACATACCAGTTAGAAAGCTCATCGACAAAGTCCTCAAGCACTCTCGCTGTCTCTGTAATCTTGTAATTTGAAAGATTTTCATCAACCGTCTTTACAACTGTATTAAGCTTTGACAATATCCACTTATCCATTACAGGAAGTTTGTCATACTCAAGTGTATACTTTGATGCGTCAAAATCATCAATATTTGCATAAAGCACGAAAAATGCGTATGTGTTCCATATTGTTCCCATGAACTTTCTTTGTCCCTCTGTGACAGCCTTGTCATGGAATCTGTTTGGAAGCCACGGTGCTGAATTTTCATAGAAATACCATCTTATCGCATCTGCTCCGTGTGTCTGCAATGCGTCAAACGGATCAACAGCATTTCCCTTTGATTTACTCATCTTCTGTCCGTCTGCATCCTGAACGTGTCCCAAAACAATAACATTTTCATAAGGAGCCTTGTTAAACAAAAGTGTTGAAATCGCAAGAAGTGAATAGAACCAGCCTCTTGTCTGATCCACTGCCTCTGAAATAAACTTTGCAGGGAACTGCTGCTCAAATAATTCTTTGTTCTCAAAAGGATAGTGATGCTGTGCAAAAGGCATTGAACCTGAGTCAAACCAGCAGTCAATAACTTCAGGAACTCTCTTCATCTTACCCTTACATTTAGGACAATTACATATTACATTATCAATATATGGTCTGTGAAGTTCGATTGTGTCAGGGCAATTATCTGAATTTGCCTTAAGTTCCTCAATACTTCCGATTGAGAGCATTTCTCCGCAGTCCTCACACTGCCATATATTAAGAGGTGTTCCCCAGTAACGGTTACGACTTATTCCCCAGTCCTGTACATTTTCAAGCCATGCACCAAAACGTCCTGTACCGATTGTCTCCGGTATCCAGTTAATTGTATTATTATTTCTTATAAGGTCATCCTTAACCTCTGTCATTTTAATAAACCATGACTCTCTTGCATAGTAAATAAGCGGTGTATCACATCTCCAGCAGAACGGATAATCATGCTCGAACTTAGGCGCATCAAAAAGCTTGCCCTCCTTGTCGAGATCCTTTAATACCTCAGGATCAGCTTTCTTTATAAACAATCCTGCATATGGAGTTTCACTTGTCATCTCACCCTTTTCATCAACAAACTGTACAAACGGAAGGTCATACTTACGTCCTACCTTTGCATCATCCTCACCAAATGCAGGTGCGATATGTACTATACCTGTACCGTCTGACATTGTTACATATGTGTCGCATGTAACAAAATGGCCTTCTTTATGCTGTTTCTTTGCTGCCTCTCCCGCACACTCAAAAAGAGGTTCATATTTCTTATACTCGAGGTCTTTACCTGAAAATTTCTCTAAAACTTCGTAGTCAACACCGGCACCTGTCGCTGTGCTGCCTTCTTCCGGCTCACTGCCGGCAACATTTTGACCGACCTTTACCGCAAGTCCGCCAAGAACCTTGTCAAGAAGTGCTTCTGCCATATAGTAAGTATATCCGTCTGCTGCCTTTACCTTTACATAAGTCTCTTCAGGATTTACACAAAGAGCCACGTTTGAAGGAAGTGTCCAAGGTGTAGTTGTCCATGCAAGGAAATAAGCGTCTTCTCCCACAACCTTAAAACGAACTACTGCAGAACGTTCCTTTACAGGCTTATAACCCTGTGCAACCTCGTGTGATGAAAGCGGTGTACCGCAGCGAGGACAATACGGAACAATCTTAAAGCCCTTGTATAAAAGTCCTTTGTCCCAAATCTGTTTTAATGCCCACCATTCTGATTCGATAAAATCATTATCATATGTTACATAAGGATTATCCATATCAGCCCAGAAACCGACAGTAGATGAGAAATCCTCCCACATACCCTTATATTTCCATACACTTTCTTTACAGTGCTTGATAAATGGCTCAAGACCATATTCCTCTATCTGTTCCTTTCCGTCAAGGCCAAGCATTTTTTCAACCTCAAGCTCTACAGGAAGACCATGTGTATCCCAGCCGGCCTTACGCGGAACCATATAACCTTTCATTGTGCGGTATCTTGGAATCATATCCTTTATTACACGTGTAAGCACGTGTCCTATATGAGGTTTACCATTCGCTGTAGGAGGACCGTCGTAAAATGTATAAGTCTCTCCCGCCTTACGGTTCTCAATACTCTTCTTAAAAATGTCGTTTTCTTTCCAAAATTTCTCAACTTCCTTTTCTCTGTCGACAAATTTTAAATCTGTTGACACCTTTTCATAAATCATATCAATACATCCTTTCTTAAAAATTGAAAAAGCCCCTGCCGTAAAACGGCAGGGGCATAAAATAATCATACCTAAGCTTAATTACGACATACCAGCATATGCGTCCCTTATAACGTAGGGATTACCGTCCTCTCTTACTAAACTCAAATAGAATTGTTCTGATTGGATGCTTAGAAGTGATTTTCAGATATCATATACTCGTACCGGCTTCCACCACCCCGGCTCGCTGTTACATTTCATGATAACCTACTGTCTTCATCACAGCATTTATCCACATTTTAGGCGAAATATTAAAAAATGTCAATATTTCTTTAAGATTAACGGACTTTTCTTAAAAAACATAATTATCTTTGCACATCGAAAGAAGAATTATTCATAAGTCTCTTAATCTGGTCCACGCTTGTAATATTAGTATCACCACGTATTGCATGCTTCATTACTGAAGATGCAACACCAAAGTTGACAACCTCCTCCGGAGTCATATCATTCTGCATAAGTGCATATATAAGACCTGATGAAAAAGCATCACCGCCTCCGACACGATCGACAATCTCAAAATTAATTGTCTTACTCTCAAAAGTTTCACCGTTTGTATAGAAAAATGCCTTGAGAGAGTTATTGCTTCCTGAGTGTACATAACGTACTGTTCTTGCGATTGCCTTCATATGGTACTGCTTGTCTATGGCCTTGAATACCCTGTCCATATCCTTAAATGACGGATCCATAGTAAGACCATCTTTAACATCAGTACCGTCCTCATTGTATACATGTATAGGCTCAATACCGATAAGTACATCAACATATGGAAGATACTTGCTTAATACATCTCTTGCTGTCTCAAACGCCCATAAGGTACTTCTGAAATTAGGGTCAAAGCTCACTGTCAGACCAAGCTTTTTTGCAGTTTTTACAGCTTTATCTATAAGACGTCTGCAGTTATAAGACAATGCAGGTGTAATACCACTTAAGTGCAGCCAGTCATAATCCTTTAAAATATTTTCAAAATCAACATCTTTATAATCATATTCTGCAAATGCTGAACTTCCTCTGTCATAAATTACCTGCGAAGGTCTTACAGATACGCCCTCCTCAAGGTAATAAACACCCATTCTTCCATCTGCCTTGATGATATGCTTTGTATGGACATCATTAGCTTTAAGATAATTTATTGCAGACTTTCCTATATCTGAATTAGGAAGCACAGTAAAGAATGTACTGTCAACTCCCAGATTTGCCAAAGATACTGCAACATTGGCTTCAGCACCGCCATAATTAACCACATAATTATGTGTAGATACTATCTTCTCATAATTAGGTGGAGATAATCTTAACATAAGTTCTCCGATGGCTATGAATTTCATTCTGTCTCCTTTTCTTACGATGTAATCATATAATAAATAGTATTTTACATATATTATATGATACTATGTCTCATGTGAAAATGCAAATTAATATTTAGCGCAAAATCAGGTTATCCGACTGTTATTAATCACTGTAACGCGCTGTCCCATTTTGATGATTATTTATTATAGTTCTTATCGTCTGATAAAGATATGGCTTTAATTTCTCTATATCAACCGGCTCCTCATACAGTATGGCACTGTAAGCAGTCGAACTTAAAAGCTCAACTATCTGAAATATCATTATTTCAGGTTCTTCAATTTCCTCTCCCGCTGCTTCTATCATGTCATAAAATACATGTTCAAAATTTATGTCATCATCTGAAACATTCGTTGTCAGTGCCTGCTTAAATATTCCCCAGCTTAAATTTTTTGAAATAAAAGTAAGAAGCGACTTATCCTGCGCAAGCGCATTTATAATGTTGTTAGCTATAAATATAAGCCCATCCGTAAAGCTCATTTGTCCCTTTTCTTCTATATATTTATCAAGCGCTGACTTTGCAGCTTTAAAAAGCTTGCTTGATTCATGGGAAATCAGCTTATTTCTAATATCATACTTGTCTTTAAAATAAAGATAAAACGTACCTTTTGCAATCCCTGCCGCCTGTGAAATCTCAGCAATAGATGTCTTATTTACACCTTTAGTCGTAAACAGCTCATAAGCTGTATTTAAAAGTGAGGTACGCTTCTGTTTCTTATTAATATCAACCTTTCCCATAACTTTCTCCTTTTTTCAGCACCTTTATTTCTTGCATGATAGCTCAAAAAAAAATAAAAGTCAATAAATGACTAAAAGTCATAAATTTTTTATAAACAATATTGACTACCAGTCATTTTATGATATAATTTCGCTTAAATTTAGAATATGACCAAAGGTCATAAACCTTATACCAGTATATAAAGGAGGAATTTTATTATGGAAAAATTAGGAAAAGCAATAGTACGCTTAAGAATTCCGATTCTTGTTTTAAGTATTTTGCTCCTTATTCCATCAACGCTGGGTTACATTAACACCCGTGTCAACTATGATATCTTATACTATCTGCCCGACGATATTGACACCATGAAAGGTCAGGACATCCTCATGGATGAATTTGACAAAGGTGCATATGCGATTGTCGTAGTTGAAGGAATGAACACCCGTGAGCTTACAACTCTTGAGGAAAAAATCGAAAGCGTAGACCATGTCGCAGAATTAATTTCTTACAACAGCATAACCGGTTCGGCTATTCCTATTGAAATGCTCCCTGATAAATATAAGGAACAGTTCTACAATGAAGAGACCGATGCAACCATGTTTGCAATATTCTTTGACGATACAACATCAAGCGATGAGACAATGGATGCAATCAAAGAAATACGTAAAGTTACTGAAGGACGCTGCTTTATAAGCGGTATGTCAGCAGTTATAACTGACACAAAACTGCTTTCAGAAAAAGAAACACCTATATACGTGCTTATCGCTGTTGTCCTTGCATGTATCGTGCTTGCTCTGTTTATGGACTCATTCCTTGTTCCGGTATTTTTTATGTTAAGCATAGGAATGGCAATTATATATAACTTGGGTTCAAACTTTTTCCTCGGTGAAATTTCATACATAACAAAAGCGCTTGCTGCGGTGCTTCAGCTTGGTGTCACCCTGGACTACTCAATCTTTTTATGGCACAGCTATAAGGAAATGAAAATTGATTATCCTGATGATCACAAAGAAGCTATGGCTCATGCAATAGCCAATACAATTACATCTGTAGTAGGCTCCTCAATCACCACAGTAGCTGGTTTTATAGCACTCTGCTTTATGAGTTTTACTTTGGGAATGGACTTAGGTATTGTAATGGCAAAGGGCGTAATATTAGGCGTTATAGGTTGTGTAACAATTCTTCCGTCAATGATTCTTACATTTGACAGAGCACTTGAAAAAACTATGCACAAAGAACTTATGCCGGCAAAATTTGATAAGCTGTCAGCATTTGTAGTTAAACACTCATGGATATTTATAATTATATTCCTTGCTCTGCTTGGTCCTGCAATTTATGGCTACAACCATACAAATGTTTATTATGACCTTGCAAATACACTTCCTGATAAGCTGGACTGCTCTGTTGCAAACAAAAAGCTTGATGAAAATTTTGATTTAAATTCTATTTACATGATACTTGCCGACTCAGACATGACACCAAAACAGGCAAATAAAATGATAGATGAAATAAATAATCTTGACGGTATAACATTTGCATTAAGTCTGAATTCAGTTGCAGGTAATGAACTGCCGGAAGACATAATGCCAAAAGATTTACTTAATAAACTTAAAGGTGATGAGCATCAGGTTATGATGATTGCCTCAGACTATAAAATAGCCTCAAACGAAGTCAATACCCAGATTGAAGCAGTTGATTCAATCGCTAAAAAATATGATAAAAACGCCATGATAATCGGCGAAGCACCTTGCACTAAAGATTTAATAAGCATTACGGATACTGATTTTAAAAAGGTAAGTGCCGTATCTATAGGAGCGATATTTTTAATAATTCTCATTGTATTTAAATCAATATCTCTTCCTGTAATACTTGTTTCAGCAATTGAATTTGCCATATTTATAAATATGGGACTTCCTTATTATTTAGGAACTACAATACCATTCATTGCTTCAGTTGTAATCGGTACAATACAGCTTGGTGCAACGGTTGACTATGCAATTCTTATGACAACACGTTACAGAAAAGAGCGCAGCGGCGGTGCTGACAAAAAAGAAGCTATTACAATTGCTCTTTCAACATCTATACCTTCAATTATTGTCAGTGCACTCGGCTTCTTTGCAGCAACATTCGGCGTAGGTCTTATATCAAGTGTTGATATGATTGCCTCACTTTGTTCATTAATGGCACGAGGCGCTATTGTCAGCATGTTTGTAGTTATATTTGTTCTTCCTTCACTGTTTGTTGTTTTTGATAAAATTATCATTCATACAAGCAAAGGCTTTAAATAAGGAATGGAGGATTAGCGCGAAAAATCATGTTGATACGATGATTTTTCACACAGCTATTTGTGCCGGAGCGTCACAAATAGCCCTTGATGGCAGAATAGAAATCGCCTGCGCAATTTCTATTCGCCCCGTCGCTTACGCTCCGGAATGGAGGATTATTATGATTAAGAAAAATTTATTCAAATTTACATCTGTTTTAATGTGCGCCTGCATAATGGCATTAAGTTTAACTGCTTGCGGCGCTTCCTCTGACAAAACTGTATCTTACAATGTTCAAGAGGAATCACTTAATTCAAATAATACAGAAGATGTTTTAAGCAATGCTATAAACAGTCAGATTAAACCATCAACAAACAAAGAAAACAGTAAAGAAGAAACTGTTTTTGTATTTACAGATGCAAAAGGCAATCAGGATCATCTTTTAATAAACGAAAAACTTAAAAACTTCACAGGACAAAAAAATATTCAGGACATATCACATTTAACAGACATAATCAATTTAAACGGTGACGAGAGCTTTAGCCTGACAGGCTCATCTCTTAACTGGAACGCAAACGGCAAAAATATTACCTATCAGGGAACTTCCGATAAAAAGGCGCCTGTTACAATCAAAGTTTCTTATTATCTTGACGGAAAAGAAATATCACCTGAACAGATTGCAGGAAAAAGCGGGAAGGTAAAAATAAGATTTGATTACATAAATAACGAAAAAAAGACAATTACCGTTAACGGCAAATCACAGGAAGCATATGTTCCTTTTACAATGATTACAGGTGTTGTCCTTCCTACTGACAAATTCAGCAATGTTACTGTTTCTAACGGTAAGATATTGGACAATGACAACAGCAGTATTGTTCTTGGCATGGCTATGCCCGGTTTAAAAGAGAGCCTTGATTTAAGCCTCGACGGCAAAAAAGCAGATATTGATATACCGGAATACTTTGAAGTAACCGCTGATGCAGTTGATTTTGAGCTTGATATGACAATGTCTGTTGCAACATCAAACCTTTTATCTGATTTAAACCTTGATGACATTAATTTGAACGATTTAAAATCACAGACCGATAAATTAACAGATGCAGGAGATCAGCTTTCAGACGGTTCAAAAGCATTGTCTGACGGATTATCAACGTTAAAGAACAATATCCCTACACTTAAAAGCGGAATTACACAGTTAGATGACGGCGCTTTAACATTAAATAACGGTATAAAGGCCTATACTGACGGTGTAGCCTCTGCTGCCAACGGTATCGTTGAACTCAGTGACGGAACGTCACAGATAACCGCAGGCATCAATGTATTGTCTGATACAGTCCGCTCACAGCTCGTTTCCGGCGTTTCCGAGCTTGTTAACGGTTCTTCTCAGTTAAGCGCAGGAATCGATAAGCTTTCATCTACATTAACATCTTCATTTGAAGAAATTAAGAAAAATGCTGATGTTTACGGTGCTGCCTATACTTTGGCACTAAAAGATGCTCAAAGTCTTGAAACAATGGCAACAGCAGATTTAGGCGGAATAACATTAAATTCAATGTTAACTCAGATTTCACAGGCTGCTACACAAGGAAGCGCAGACCTTAATATCACAACCAAAACAGATTTAAGCAAAAATCTTACAGACAACACTGTAGTTTCATCGCTTCTTACAAAATATATGACAGCATACACTGCGGCAGTTAAAATAGAAACTTCAAGTCCTCAGCTCCTTACACAGGTAAATGCTGTAATATCTCAAGTTTCCGGGGGTAAATTTACAACATTAAGCCAGCTTTATTCTTCTGAAGTAGGACTTCTTCTTCAGACAGTAAGCAACGGAGGTGTATACACAGCTCTTAATCAGGTATATTCACAGGCAACACAAACCACAGACCCTGAAACAGGTCTTAATTTAAGTCAAAGCCTTTCCGCTCTATCTGATGGTGCCAATGCTCTTAAGAACGGAACTTTACAGTTACAAAACGGTATCGGGTCATTTGATGACTTGAATCCTGAAAATGAAACTATCTGCTCTGCGCTCTACAAACTTCAGCTCGGATGCAGTCAGCTTTCCTCAGGAACAGACTTATTTAAGAATGGACTCTATGAACTTAAATCTAACAGTCCTGCATTAAATAACGGTGCTTCAGCATTAAAATCAGGTACATATGAGCTCAAAAATGCTTCATCTACACTTTCAGACGGTGTTATACAGCTTAACGAGGGAGCCTTAACACTAAAAGACGGTATGGTTGAATTTAATGAAACAGGTATCAAAAAGCTTGCAGGCATAATTGAAAATGACGCTGATAACGCTGTAGAGACAATCAAGCAGGTTGTAAAACTTGGAAACGATTATCAGTCATTTGCCGGAAAATCAGATGACATAACAGGAAGTGTTACATTTATCTACAAAACAGATGGAATCTGCAAATAAAGCTTCTTGCTTTTTTAGAATTACTGTGATAGACTAACAAAGCTATAAATCGAGTGTTCGAGACCTTCCACTCGTAAAACAAAACTAAAGGAGAAATTTAATATGAAGAACAAAAAAGCCTTGTTTATCACACAGGGAGCTGTAATTGCAGCAATCTACGTAGTTTTAGTTGTAGTATTTAATTACTGGAGTTTTGGCCCTATCCAATTCAGGATTGCGGAAGTCCTTACAATTCTGCCTTATTTTACACCGGCAGCGATTCCTGGACTTTTCATTGGCTGTATCATTGCAAATGTCATGGGCGGAGCAGTGATATGGGATATCGTATTTGGAAGCATTGCCACACTTATAGGTGCCATCGGCACATATATGCTTAGAAAAAATAAGTGGCTTGCCCCTCTCCCACCTGTAATTGCAAACACACTTATTGTTCCGTTTGTGTTAAAATACGCTTACGGTGCAGAAGAACTTGTACCTCTGCTTATGGTATCAATCGGTGCCAGTGAGCTTGTTGTTTGCGGTGTTTTGGGTATGCTTTTACTCTTTGCATTAAACAAATACAGACATATAATATTTAATAATTAAAAAACAGGCGGTATGTTTACTATTTGTAATCATACCGCCTGCTTTTATTATTATATTAATTTCATCTTTTTACTGCGTTATCAAGCAGGAATTTTTCCCATATAGGCACACATGAAGCCTTAATATGAACTCCGTCACTTGTATATTCTGAGGCAAGCTTTCCATTGCTGTCATCAAACACCTCATTTTCATCAAGCCAGAATACAGTCTTGTTGTCGGCAAGCTGCTTTATAGCCTGATTTCTCTCGTTAACTGTTTTATTGTTTATATAAGTGTTCTTATTATCCTGAGCCTGCGACACATGCATTATACTCTGAAGATATATTATTGCATTCGGCTGAAGTCTCTTTATCTCGTTTAAAACACGCTCATACTCATCACAGAAAGTCTTTGCTGTACCGGTACCAAGTTCATTTATGCCCAGCTGGATATATACTTTCTTATACTGTTTCCTGCCAAGCAGATCCTTTATCGTTGCTTTCTGATTATCCCTTGTATGAACTTTTTTATCAAACACATCCCAGATAGTGAGTCCTGTTTCTGCAAATATATCTGCGTTCCAGTCTGCATACATCTGCAGAAGAACTGTTCTTGAATCCCCTATAAATACCGCATCATCAAAATATGAAGTATCCGCTCCGCTGCTTACTTTTGGAGGCTCCTTTGTTGGCGGATTTGTCGGCTTCTGTGTAGTCTCCTCCTCTGTCTCCGTGACAGCTTCGGTTGTGACTTCTTCTGTTGTAGCCTCCGGCGTAGTGCTCTCCTGCGTGGTATTCTGCACCACGTTTTCTGTCGGCGGATTTTTATCTGATGAATTTATACCTGCAACAGCTTTTACTGACATAACCGCTAAAAACGCAGTAAATGTAATACCAAAAGCTATCAGCAAAAAATATCTCTGAAATTTGTTATCTCTGTAATCCATAATGTTTATTAATCCTTATTATCACATAATTTCTAAATATTGGGGGAAGATTGTGGGAGTGCGAAGCACGAAACAATCCGTATAATCATAATTAGGGTGTTAAAACATCCTAATCCTATTTATCTATCGTGATATTTTTAAAATCTGAAATATAAAAACGGATTATTTTCCATTGTAAACACAAAGTACACACTTATCCAGAATACCGCAAGAATTATGACTGATGTAACAACTGAATGTTTAAAGCGTTTATAAAGCTTCTGCCATATTCCCGTTGAGAAAAATATTGCCAAAATAAAGAAAAACCAGTAATTATTTATGGCAGTAATATAATCTGTGTTATTAAAATGTGATACCGTTGACGAGCCAAAAAACGGAAATAATCTTGTAAAATACAATCCTATATCCGATACATTTTCAATTGCAAATATCATCCATCCTAAAGGAATAAGAAAAATAATATACATATGACCTATAACAGGGAATCTGTCAAATAGTTTCTTAAGGCCAAGCTTTTCCAATGTTAAAAATACAAAGAAAAACAATCCCCACAAAACAAAATTCAGACTTGCACCATGCCAAAGTCCGGTAAGTGCCCAGACTATAAACATATTCAGGATTGTTCTTGGCATACTGCATCTGCTGCCGCCGAGTGGTATATATACATAATCCCTGAACCATCTGCTGAGCGTAATGTGCCATCTTCTCCAAAAATCCGTAACGGATGTCGCCATGTACGGATTATTAAAGTTTGTCGGAAGCTTGAAACCAATCATCTTACCAAGACCGATAGCCATAAGCGAATATCCATAAAAATCAAAATATATCTGAAATGTATATGCGAACATACCAATCCATGCCATAGGGGTAGATATTCCCTCTATTCCGTACATTTGCGTGGAATTCCAGCACATTCCGCACACATTTGCTATAATCATCTTAAATGCAAGACCGATTGTAAATACTCTTATACCGTCCTGAAATAAATCAAGTGAATGTTTTCTTTTCTTAATCTGCTTCTCAACATCAGAATATATAACAATGGGTCCGGCAATAAGCTGAGGAAACATACAGAGATAAACACCGAGATTTACAATATTTTTCTCAGCCTTCACATCATCTCTGAATACATCTATCACATATGAAACTATCTGGAATGTATAAAAGCTTATTCCTAACGGAAGCGTAAGTCCATTGTCTATACCCGTAAAAAACTTAAAATACTTAAATATAAACAACATTCCGAAGTTATATAATAAAGACAGAACAAGAAAACAAATTCTTAAATTCCTTGCACTCTTATTTCGATATCCGTTTCCTCGCTTCTTGCTTTCTATAAGAAGTGCAAAAACATAATTCAGCACAAGTGAAATCAGAATAAGCGGTATATATTTTAATTCACCAAATGCATAAAATATAAGACTTCCTATAAAAACCACAAGATTTTTAAAACGCCACGGAACAGCATAATATATAATCAGTAAAATCGGTAAAAAAACAAAAATAAATTCTTTACTGCAAAAAAGCATATTAATCTCCTGTCACCCAAATAACTTTCTTTTACTGTTACTTTATACTTTTTATTTTCTGATGCTTTTAAGTAACTCTATCTCTTTTGCATAACCCGAAAGTTCATTAGGTGTTTCCAGATAAAACGGCAAATTTCTTAACTTAGGATGATTTATAATTCTCTCAAATGCATCCGTCCCGATATAACCCTCACCTATTTTTTCGTGTCTGTCCTTATGACTCTCAAAAGGATTTTTTGAATCGTTAATGTGAATTGCCTTTAATCTGTCAATTCCTATAACTTTATCAAATTCATCCAAAACTAAATCAAGATTTGAAACAATATCATAACCTGCATCATAAACATGACATGTATCAAGGCATACTCCAAGATGACTGTTCAATGAAACTCCGTCAATTATTCTTCTTATTTCCGTAAAAGAGCGACCTATTTCAGAGCCTTTTCCTGCCATAGTTTCAAGCAGCACCGTAGTCGTCTGATCCGGTTTAATAACCTCATTTAACATATCTACAATATAGTCAATTCCCGTATCAACGCCCTGTTTTACATGACTGCCGGGATGAAAATTATAAAGATTTCCCGGAATATACTCCATCCTTCTTAAATCGTCTGCAAATGTCTCTTTAGCAAAATTTCTTGTCGACTCATCAGCAGAACACGCATTTAGCGTATAAGGTGCGTGTGCAAGTATAACCTCTATACCATTTTCCTTTGCAAATGTTTTAAATGCTTCTATATCGTCCAAATCAAGCAATTTTGCCGCACCGCCTCTTGGATTTCTTGTGAAAAACTGAAATGTATTTCCTCCAAGAGAAATGATTTCTTTACCCATATTTAAAAATCCCTTCGATGTCGACAAATGACATCCTATTTTAAATGTTGTACTCATTGTATATGTCCCTTTTCGATACTCCGCGGTCCTTTGCCGCCATTTTCATAGCTTCCTTCTTATCTATTCCCCTTGCAATATACATGTCTACATGCTCTTCAATACTCATTTTTTCCCACTCTGCTATCTTTTCCTTTAAAAGCTCATCCCTCGATTTTCCCTCAATAACAAGCACATACTCTCCTCTTGGCTCATTATCTTCGTAATACACTAAAGCGTCCTCAAAAGTAGTCAAAAATGTATTTTCATGTTTTTTTGTAAGCTCCTTACAAATAGAAATTTGCCTGTCCTTACCTAATTTTTCCGCAAGCTCTGCAAGCGTCTTTTTTAACCTGTGCGGAGCCTCATATACTATAATTGTTCTTGTCTCGTTTTTCAACTCATCTAATATATATTTCCTATCCTGCTTGTCCGCAGGCAAAAATGCCTCAAAACAAAAACGTCTCGTCGAAAGACCAGACATTGTAAGTGCTGTTATACAAGCTGCTGCTCCGGGAACAGAAATAACCTTAATTCCGGCCTCGTGACACTGTCTTACAAGCTCCTCCCCAGGATCAGATATACCCGGTGTTCCTGCATCTGTTATAACTGCAATATTCGCACCGCCAAGCATTTTTTCAACAAGAACGCGCGCTTTATCATATTTATTGAACTCATGATAGCTCGTCATAGGTGTTTTTATATCAAAATGGTTGAGCAGCTTTATACTGTTGCGCGTATCCTCCGCCGCTATTAAATCTGCTTCCTTTAATATTCTTAACACTCTGTACGTTATATCTTCAAGATTCCCGATAGGTGTTGCACACAAATATAATGTTCCTGTTTTTACGCTGTCCGGCATTTTAAAATTCCTTTCCATACATTGCTAAAAGCTCATCTGTATAACTTCCGTCCTCATTATAAACACATAATGCCGGTTCTGTGATAAGCTGTGAATTTCCGTTCTTTACAGCCTCAATAAGCACCATATTGGCAGCTTTTTTACTGTTTGGCTGTACCATACGCATCCTTTTCGGCTCAAGCTTATATTTTCTTAACACCTCAAATATGTCAACAAGGCGCTGAGGTCTGTGAACCATAAAAAAATGTCCTTTAACCTTAAGACAGCCCGATGCAGCTTTAACCACATCGTCAAGCGTACATAATATTTCGTGCCTTGCTATAGCTTTTACACTTTGAGGATTTACTATACCATGATTTTCATTCATATATGGCGGATTACTCGTGACCACGTCAAACTTGCCTGCACCAAAAATACTTACGGCATCTTTTATATCACCCATAACCATATCTACATCATGCGAAATGTCATTTATCTGTGCATTTCTTTTTGCAAGCTCTGCACTAACCGGCTGTATCTCAAGACCAACACACTTTATTCCGGGATTTTTTCCATACATAAGTATAGGAATCACTCCGTTTCCTGTGCCCAGATCAAGTACCCTGTCTTCAGCCTCCGCCCTTGCAAATGAAGATAACAGTACTGCGTCCATTCCAAAACAAAAACATGAAGTATTCTGTATAAGTCTTAAGCCCTTACACTGTAAATCATCTATTCTTTCATTTTCATTAAGTGCATTATCGTCAAATTCATTAGTCATCATTTATATGTGACTTTCCTTCCATTTTTTCAAGCTCTTCAAGCGCTCTAAGCTCAGAATCGTTAATCTGAACCTTTTCATGTCTCCTTTTTGCCTTGAATTTAAGCTCCTTTACAGGATATTCCTTAACATCCTTCTCATCACCGTCAAGAGTTACCACAACCTTAACAAGCTGTCTTAATACATTTACACTTAAAACTTCTCCTTTAAGATTGTCGCTCGTTGTAACAAAATCACCTACATTCGGAAGATTACTGTTAAGCTCCTCGTATGTCTCTTCCTCATTTTTAAGGCAACACATAAGTCTGCCGCAAACGCCCGAAATCTTTGTAGGGTTGAGCGACAAATTCTGCTCTTTAGCCATTTTTATTGAAACAGGGACAAATTCAGGCATATATGTCGCACAGCACAGCGGTCTGCCGCAAACGCCTATTCCACCCATAATTTTGGCCTCATCACGCACGCCTATCTGCCTTAATTCTATTCTTGTCTTGAATACGGCAGCCAAATCCTTTACAAGCTCCCTGAAATCTATTCTTCCATCAGCCGTAAAATAAAAAAGGACTTTATTATTATCAAAAGTATACTCAACCTGTATAAGCTTCATATCAAGCTTATGCTTTGCTATCTTTGCAAGACAGATATCAAATGCTTCTTTCTCTTTCTGACGATTTCTTTCTTCTCTCTCATCGTCATCCGGAGTGGCAACCCTTATAACTGCCTTTAACGGCTGAACTACTTTTCCATCGTCAACTTCCCTTATACCAAGTACGACATTTCCGTACTCCACACCTCTTGCCGTCTCAACGATAACATGCTGACCTGCCTCAATATCAGTATATTTTCCCGGTGCAAAAAAATAAATTTTACCTGCCTGTCTGAACCTGACCCCTATAACCTTTGCCATTTTCTATCTCCGTTTCTATAATGCTTCCTGTATTGTCATAACCAACAATTCTATAACCAGCTCAAAATTAACATTTGCCTTTAATCTTATCTTAACCTTATCTATAGCTTTCAAAATATTTTCAAGTCCCTCATATGAACTGGCAACCGCCTGCTCTTTGATAAGAGAAATCTCTTCTGAAAAAATCAGGTGATTTGTATCGTTTGTACTCTTAAATATAAGAACATCCCTAAACCACATTGCCATAAGATCAAGATAATCGTCTATTGTTAGCTTATAATTCGATACATTCTTAATTTCTGATATAATTTCCGATACAGACATATCCTTTACATAACGTATTACATGCATAACATCATCTTTGAGTCTGCCAAATTCACTTGAAGTTACTATAGACACGGCACGCCCGATATTTCCCTGCGCAAAAGCTGCTGCAAAACGCTGCTCATGATTTGTAACATTAAAATTATCTTGAAGATATTTTATTACAAGCTCATCGGAAACAGGCTTAAAATCAAGCTTTACACATCTTGAAATAATCGTCTGCAAAAAAATATCTGCATTTGTTGTAAGTAAAATAATTATACCGTATGAAGGCGGTTCCTCTATAGTCTTAAGCATTGCATTCTGTGCCTGCACAGTAAGCTTTTCCGCCTCATCTATAATATAAATCTTATATTTGCTGCTGTAAGGCTTAATCTGAATATCACCTATAAGTTGTTCCCTTATATCATCAACGCCTATACTTCCGCCTTTCTCATGCGTAACCCATATGATATCAGGCTGATTTTTAGTTTCGGTCTGTTTACATGAACGGCACTCATTACATGGTTCAGTTTTTCCTGCTTCACACTGCAAAGTCTTTGCAAACAACTGTGCAACCGACTTTTTTCCTGAGCCAAGTCCGCCATTAAATATATATGCATGAGAAATTTTATCAAGCTCAATCGCATTCTGTAAATGATTCTTTATCTTATCATGTCCGTATATCTCGCCAAAACTATTCACCTGCGTACCTCCTGCATCATGTTGAAATGTCTAACAATAATCCCCGAATATCATCAATCCTGCCTATAATAGCCAGATGATCCTTCTCTTCCTTCATCAGCTCACCTGCAAGGTCATCAAGATTTTTATCTACAAGCTTAACTATTCCATAAACTCTGTGACGTCCTCTCCTGTCAAGGAAATTTTCCCTTGAAAACTTGTGAGAACGGTTCACCACTTCATTCAAAAATCCCTTTACCAAATCACGATATCTCTTCATATCCTTTATATCCATATGTTTTGAGATTTTCTCTCCCTGAGCCGTTATCTGCTGCATCATTGTATTTAATTTTTCCTGCAGGTCTTTCTCTTCTATATTACTTATAAGAGTAAACTTAAAATCCTCACTATTTTGAGAATCAATTTTCTTTTGTTCAACCTGCTGTGCCATTGCAATTTCATTTACTTTAATATCCATAATAATACCTCTTGTGAAAAATTCTAATCACATAAAAAAGTAATCAGTATACAAGATGCCCAGTAAAAAATGTCAAAAATATTATTCACATACTCCATATTTTCACAATTCCATAACATGTAAAGTATAACACATAGTTTCATATAAACCAACAAAAAACATTATCGTTTTATACAAGGTTCTCATATATTGCCTGCTTTACTTCTTTTATGCAGTTTTCAAGTTCACCGTTATTATAAAATCTCTTTGTTATTCCTGCCTTTTTAATATTTTCTTCCGAAAAATCCTTACTGTCAGCCAGAAATCTCCTGCACATTTCGTCATATTTGGGATTTTCCTGCTTCATTTCTCTATTTAATGCCCTTTGCAGACGAATACCATCGTCTACTTCTATATATATCGGCAAAATATGCTCTCTTCCATAATATGCACAAAACTTTTCATATGCTTCAAGTGTACCTATTATAATATATTTATCTCCGCTGCTCAGATTAATCTGCCCGTCATCAGCCGTAAAATATTTCCAAACACCATAAACCGTATCATAACAACGCATTTCTATTATCTTTTGTTCAGATTCCATCTTTTTTACAGTATCATTATCCACAAAATAATATTCTTTTCCATCTTCTTCCCCGGCTCTCATCGGACGTGTCGTATACATTGTTACCGTTTTTAAATTAAATTCCCCGGTTTCTGCAATACTTTTATATATCTTGTCCTTTCCAGAAGCACTTTTTCCTATAATAAATGCTATTTCAGGCATCGCACCATAACTTCCTTTTCCTTATAATTAATCCCCATAACTTCAATGCCGCTTTTAACGGCATCGGTAATTTCTTCTATCACCTTTTCGTTGAATTGCTCGCCGCTGTTTATAATCGGAACACCCGGAGGATAAAAACAAATTTTTCCCGCACTTATCCTCCCTGCCGCCTCAGACAGCTTAACATCCTCATTTTCCATGTTTTCAGCTTTATACACGCTTACAACCTGTTCTAATTTTAGGCAATCTTCAACTCTCTTTAATTCTAAATCATCTTCATTGCGCTTTAACATTTTTTCCTTTTCAAGCTGAATATCTATCTGTAAAAGTGCATCGTAAAACCTTTCATAATACTCAGGTTTATCGCCAATGCTCGTCATTGCAATGACATATTTCATTGAAGCCATCTCAAGCTCTATATGATATTTCTTACGAAGAATATTGCTCAGCTCTTTTCCGTCATCAGCTAATAAAACTATTTTTGAAATATCATCCGTATCCATAAGCTTTATAAACTTTAATCCGCTTATTTTCTTTCTTAATTCCAAAAGTCTATTAACATAAGCTTCAAAAAGCTGTCTTCCATTGCTGCGAATTAAAGATACGCATCTGTCAATGGACGCCATAAGAAGATATGACGGACTTGTCGTTTGGAAAATACTCCAATACTTTTTAATTCTTTGTCGATCAGCAAGCGAACCATTCATATGCAAAAGTGCTGTCTGCGTAAAAGCCGGCAGCGTTTTATGAATACTCTGCACCACAACATCCGCCCCACATTTATTTGCAGAATCAGGAAATGCCTCATGAAAATTAAAATGTGCTCCGTGTGCTTCATCGACAATCAAAACGGCACCATAAGAGTGAACAATATCGGCTATTTTTCTTATATCTGATACTAAGCCCTCATATGTCGGTGAAGTTATAATAACAGCAGAAGCATGCGGATTCCGTTCAAACGAAGCTTTGATATCATCCGGATTTATCCTTCCGCATATTCCTGCATTTTGTGCAGTAATCTCTGATAAATCATGCATCGGATAAATATATACAGGATTTAATTCATTAATATAAATTGCATTATATACAGAAATATGGCAATTTCTCGCAACAATTACTGTATCATTTTTCTTTGTAGAACCGCAAATTGCCGACAAAATACCTGCACTGCTTCCATTTATAAGGTACAGTGTTTCATCAGCTCCGAATAATTCTGCACACCTAAAAAAAGCATCAGCAATAATACCGTCTGCATGATGCATATTATCAAAATCTTCTATTTCTGTTAAATCAAGACTATATGGGTTTTTCATATTAAACATAGATGCATTTCTCTTTGCACCCGGCATATGCATCGGCACATAATCCCCACCACAATAATCTTCCAATATACTTAATAAATCTTTATTTTCCATAATTACTGAATATATAAAAATAAACAAATTCCAAGAATAACGACAATAACAGCTATAATTGCAATAACAAGCAATAATGCCCAATTTCTCTGAAACCAGTTTTTTCGTCTTCTTAAATATTTGTAATTGATATTGCCTCTGCTCATCCTTATTCCCCTAAACACTTCATTAGATAACTTTCTGTTTCTATTTTTTCCTATTTCAAATACACTATTAGAATACCATATTACTCAAATAAAAAAAAGAGATAACCACTACAAATGCAGTAATTATCTCACAAATGCCTAGAGCCGGAATCGAACCAGCGACACGAGGATTTTCAGTCCTCTGCTCT